>CAYRPN010000048.1:0-41202 GCA_964426135.1 uncultured Phycisphaeraceae bacterium
TGGGCCAGCAGGCGGTTGCCCACGGCGTCGTAGGTGAAGGTATGGCGACGGTCGGGGAACGCCTCGCCCACCAGCCGGCGGGCCGCGTTGTAGGCGAAGGTGGTGCGCACGCCGCGCGGATCGACGCGCAAGGTTCGGTTGCCGGCGGGGTCGTAGGCGTAGGTGGTGCGGCGGGAGAGCGGATCGACCTGCGCGGTCATGCGGCCGGCATCGTCGTATTCGAAGAGGAAATCGTTGCCCGCGGCATTGCGCAGGGCAGTGCGCCGACCGGCGTCATCGTAGGTGGTGGTGACCCGATGGCCCAGCGCGTTGATCTGCACGATAGCGCGGCCTGAAAGGTCGTAGACGGTGGTCGCGGCGTTGCTTTCGGCGTCGATGCGGACGATGGGCCGGGAAGCCCGGTCGTACACCGTGGTGGCGCGGCCGCCCAGGGGATCGATGGTGACAATGGCCCGGCCGGCGGGATCGTAGATCGTGGTCGTGACGTAGCCGTCGGCGTTGGCGACTTCGACGGGGCGGGCGGCGGGGTCGTAGGTGGTCGTGGTCCGGTAGAGCAGCGGATCGATCACCAGCACGGCGCGGCCGGCACGGTCGTAAGCGGTGGTGGTGACGGCGGCCAGAGCGTCGATGGCCTCGACGGGGCGATTGGCCCCGTCGTAGGTCGTGGTGGTGCGATAGGAGAGGGCATCGATGCGGGCCACGGCGCGGCCCGCCAGGTCGTAGACCGTGGTGGTCGCGTAGCCGCGGGCGTTGGTGACGGCGATGGCGCGGCCGGCGTCGTCGTAGGTGGTGGATGTGCGGGCGCCCAGCGGATCGATCGCGGCGATGGTCCGACCCGCGACGTCGTAAATCGTCGTGCTGACGGCCAGGACCGGATCGGTGACTTCGATCGGGCGAGCGGCATTGTCGTACGTCGTGGTGGTGCGGGCCAGCAGCGGATTGATCGAGGCAATCGCCCGCCCAGCTTGATCGAACGTGGTGGTGGTCGTTTCCGATTCGGGGTTGGTGACGGCGACGACCCGGCCGGCGGCATCGTAGGCGGTCGTGGTCCGCAGCCACTGGGGGTCGATCGACACGATCGCCCGGCCCGCCCGATCGTAAACCGTGGTGACGGTCTGGCCGGCGGGATTGGTCACGGCGACGGCGCGGCCGGCGTCGTCGTAGGCGGTGGTGGTGGTCAGCAGCGCGGCATTGGTCACGGACACGGCGCGCCCGCCCTGGTCGTACGCCGTCGTCGTGGTTTCATCCGCGGGATTGGTCACGGCAATGGCGCGGCCGGCGTCGTCGTAGGCCGTGGTGGTCCGCTGGAGAAGCGGGTTGACGACCGCAATGGCGCGGGCCGCCCGGTCGTACACCGTCGTGGTGGTTTCCTCTTGCGGATTGGTGACCGCCACGGCGCGGTTGGCCCCGTCGTAAGCGGTGGTGGTGCGCAGCAGGAGGGGATTGACGGCGACGATGGCGCGGCCGGCGAGGTCGTAGATCGTGGTCGTGGATTCACGGGCAGGGTTCATCACCTTCACGGCACGGTTGGCATCGTCGTACACCGTCGTTGTGCGCAGGCCCAGGGGATTGACGGCGGCGATGGCGCGGCCCGCGGGGTCGTAAACCGTGGTGAACGTTTCATTGGCCGGGTTGGTGACCACGACGACGCGGCTGGCATCGTCGTACATCGTGGTGGTGCGCAGCGCCAGCGGGCTTATCGAGACAATGGCCCTGCCGGCTAGATCGTAAACGGTGGTGGTAATCTCCAGCGCGGGGTTCTTCACGGCGATAGCGCGGCTGGCGCGGTCGTACGCCGTGGTCGTGCGCAGCAGCAGGGCATTGACCACTTCGATCGGCCGGCCTGCGTCGTCGTAGGCGGTGGTCGTGGTTTCAACTGCCGGATTGGTGACCGCGACGGCGCGACCCGCGCGGTCGTACGCGGTCGTGGTGCGCAGCAGCAGCGGGCTGACGCTGACGACGGGGCGGCCGGCCTTGTCGTACACCGTGGTGGTCGTCTCCCGCGCGGGATTCGTGACGGCGAGGGCGCGGCCCGCGTCGTCGTAGGCCGTCGTCGTCCGAAGCAGCAGCGGATTGACGGAAACAATCGCCCGACCGGCATCGTCGTAGACCGTCGTCGTCGTTTCCAATTCCGGATTGGTCACCGCGATGGACCGGTTGGCGTCGTCGTAGGAGGTCGTGGTGCTCAGGCGCAGCGGGTTCATCGAGGCGATGGTCCGACCGGCCAGGTCGTACACCGTCGTGACCGTCTCGCGCATCGGGTTCATGACGGCCACGGCGCGGCCCGCATCGTCGTAGGCGGTCGTGGTGCGCAGCCCCAGCGGGTTGATCGAGACGACGGCCCGACCGGCGCGGTCGTAGACGGTCGTGACCGCCTCGCGGTTCGGGTTGACCGCGGCGACGGCCCGACCGGCCGCGTCGTAAATCGTCGACGATGAAAGCAGTCGGGCATTGATCGTGCCGATGGCCCGATCCGCCGCGTCGTAAATCGTGGTGGTGGTTTCGCCTTGGGGATTAGTGACCGACACCGCCCGGCTGGCCGCGTCGTAGCTGGTGGTGGTCACTTCGAGGAGGGGATTGATCGATCGGACGGCGCGGCCGGCGCGGTCGAAGACGGTCGTCGTGGTTTCGGCCTCGGCGTTTTCAACACCCACCACGCGGCCGGCATCGTCGTAAACCGAGGTGGTGACCTCGAGTTGGGCGTTCTTGACGCTGACGGCGCGGCCGGCGTGGTCGTAGACCGTGGTGACGGTTTCCAGAGCGGGATTGGTGACTGCCACGGCGCGACCCGCGCGATCGTAGACGGTGGTGGTGCGCAGCGCCAGCGGGTTGACGGCGACGACGGCCTGACCCGCCGCGTCGTAGACCGTGGTCGTGGCCTGGCGCATGGGGTTGATGACGGCGATGGGCCGGCTGGCGGCGTCGTAGGCGGTGGTCGTGCGCAGCGCCAGCGGGTTGACGGATACGATGGCCCGGCCGGCGGCGTCGTAAATGGTGGAGACCACTTCGCGCAACGGGTTCATCACCGCCACGACGCGGTTCACCTTGTCGTAGCTGGTCGTGGTGCGCAAACCGATGGGGCTGACGGAAACCACGGCTCGACCGGCGGCGTCGTAGACCGTCGTCGTCGCTTCGCCCAACGGGTTCACCACCAGCACGGCACGACCGACTCGGTCGAATGACGTGAGCGTGCTTTGCCCCAGCGGATTGATCGATTCGACGGCGCGGTCCAGCGTGTCGTACACCGTCGTCGTCCGGTGCCCCAGCGGATTCACGACCGCGACGGCCCGCGCCGAGTTGTCGTAAACCGTCGTGGTGATGAATCCCAGAGGATTTTCGACGGCGATGGCCCGGCTGGCGCCGTCGTAGGTCGTGGTGGTCGCCTCGCCCAGCGGGTTCATCACCGCCACGGCGCGGTTGGCCCGGTCGAATGTCGTCGTCGTCCGAAGGCCCAGAGGACTGATCGACTCGACGGCCCGGCCGGCGGCGTCGTAGGTCGTGGTGACGGTCTCCGATTCCGGATTCGTCACTTCGATCGGCCGATCCGCGGCGTCGTACGTCGTGCTGGCGCGCAGGCCTAGCGCGTTGACGGCGCACACCGCCCGGCCCGCCCGGTCGTAAACCGTTGTGGCGCGCTCGCCGGCCGGGTTCAGCACCTCGACCGGCCGATTGGCGTCGTCGTACGTCGTCGTCGTCGCCAGCCCCAGCGGATTGATCACGACAATCGCCCGACCCGCTTTGTCGTAGATCGTGGTGGTCACCGCGCCCTGCGCGTCGGTGACTTTAATGACGCGACCGACCCTGTCATAATCGGTGGAGGTGTCGAACAGAAGCGGGTTCGTCGTCTGGGTGACGCGACTCATCCTGTCGTACGAATACGAGGTGACTTCGTTCTCCGCGTTCTTCTGGGCCAGCACTCGATAGATGTCGTCGTAGTAGAAAGTGGTGTAGTTCCCCTGGGCGTCGACCGTGAACTCAACATAGCCCGCTTTGTTGTATTGCGTGCCCGTGAACTCCCCTTCCGGTCGGAACACATTGATGGGGCGGTTGGCGTCGTCATAGACGGTGGTGACCCGGTTGCCCAACGGATCGATGGTCCTGACCACGCGGCCGGCCGCGTCGTAGACGGTATCCGTGCGATTGCCTTCGCCGTCAGTCACCCCGATCACCCGTCCGGCCGGATCGTAGTGCGTCTGGGTGATGTGGCCCAGGTCGTCGACGGTGCGAATCGGGCGGCCCGCCGGGTCGTAGGACGTCTCGATCCGGTTTCCCGCGCCGTTGGTCACGGCGATGGGACGGTTCGCCTCGTCGTAAGCCGTGACCGTGGAAATGCCCAATGGATTGACCGTCGCCACCGCCCGCCCCGCCTCGTCGTAAACCGTGGCGGTCGTTTCGTTCAAGGGATTGATCACCGCCACGACGCGGTCGAGTCTGTCGTACACCATCGTCGTCCGTCTTTTCAACGGATCGATGGTGGCGACGGCTCTTCCGCCCAGGTCGTAGACGGTGGTCGTGATTTCGCCTTCCGCGTTGGTGATCTGAATCGGCCGGCTGGCGCGGTCGTAGGCGGTCAGCGTCGGCTGACGGTCCCAGTCCTTCACCTCGACGACACGTCCCTGGGAGTCGTAATAGGTGCTGGAGAAATCGCCCACCGCATTGGTGACTTCGGTGAGGCGATTTTCCCGGGTGTAGCTGTATCGAGTCTCTTCCTGACGCGGATCCTCGGTTCGGTTGACCTGGCCCAGCTTGTTGTAGAACGTGCGGCTGATTTCGTTCTCGGGGTTCTCGACACGGACCGGCCGACCATCGCGGTCGTAGGTCGTGGTGGTGGCCAGTCCCAGCGGGTTGATCGTGGCAATGGCGCGCCCGGCCAGGTCGTACACCGTCGACGTCGTCTGCCCCATCGGATTGGTCACCGCGATCACGCGCCCGGCTGCGTCGTACGCGGTGGTCGTCACCTGCCCCATCGGATTGATGACGGCGACCGCCCGGCCCGATTCGTCGTACACCGTCGTCGTCGTTTCCCGCTTGGGATTGGTGACGGCGACCGGTCGATCCGCCGCGTCGTACGTCGTCGTGGTGCGGTAGCCCAGCGGATTGATCGACGCCACCGCCCGGCCCTTTTCGTCGTACACCGTCGTGGTGATGAAACCTTCCGCGTTGATCACCGCCACGACCCGCCCGTTCGCGTCGTAAATCGTCGTGGTGCGGAAACCCAGCGGGCTGATCGTCACCTTGACCCGGCCGGCATCGTCGTAATCCTTGTGCGTGGACTCGTCCAGCGGATTGACGGTCTGCTTCAATTGCCCGGCATCGTCGTAAGCGTGCGTGGTGATCAGCCCCAAAGGCGAGGTCGTGGTCAACACCCGACCGCGGGCGTCAAAGGTGTTCCTGGTAACGTTCCCCTCAGCGGTTTCAACCTTCGCGATCCGTCCAGCTTCGTCGTAAGTGTTGGTGGTCGCTTCGTTCTCGGCGTTGATGGTGACGGCGATTCGCTGCAGCTTGTCGTAGACCGTGGTGAAAATCTCACCCTCAGGTGTCGTCGTGCTGACGAGATTGGAAGCCTTGTCGTATGCAAACGTCGTCGTGTCGCCAAGCGGGTTGATGGTCAGCCACTGTCTGCCTCCATCGTCGTATTCGATGGATGAAACCTCGCCCTTGGGGTTGGTCGTCTCGATCAGCGCGCTGGCACGGTCGTAAGCGAGGGAGGTGCGCTTGCCCTGAGGATCGATGACGGCGATCGTGCGGTTGGCGCCGTCGAACGTCTGGGTCGTCTGCTCGTTAAGGGGGTTTCGCGTCTCCTGCAGATTGCCTGCCCTGTCGTAGCTGAACGACGTCCGCTGACGCAAGGGATCGACCTGCGCGATGACCCGCGTGTCGCTGTCGTAGACCGTCGTCCACCGCCTGCCCTGAGGATCGATGCGAACGGTCTGCTTTCCCGCGTTGCTGTAGGCGTATTGAGTCCCTTCGCCTTCCGGATTGGTCGTGGACGTCAGCCGATTCACCGAATCGTAAACGAAGTCCGTCGTCAGGCTCAGCGCGTTCTCACTGGTCTGCACCTGATTCGCAGCGTTGTAGGTGAAGTCGACGATTTCCTGCGCCGAATAGGAAACCGATTCCCGCCGACCCGAACTGTCGTAAGTCCAGGCTGTCTCAATGCCCATCGGCGCTTTGACCTTGCTGAGCTGGCCCAGACCGTTCGAGTCGTCGTACTCGTACTCGAAGCTGTAGTCGGTCACCGCCGGCGTGGCCAGGCCGGTGCGCCGCCCAGGCAGGTGCAACGGGGGATCCGAGTTCCAGGTCAAATTCGACTGGGTGCCGAACTCATCGGTGATCGACTGCAGTTGGCCGGTTTTGTCGTGCGTGAAAGTGATGGGATTGCACGCGGGGCGAATCACCGATTGCAGCCGGACGGAATGATCCTCCAGCGTCTGGTAGGTGAGCGTTACCAAGCGCCCCTCGCCGTCGACGCGACTTATGGGTCGGCCGGGCTTGGCGTAGGTGTATCCCATGGCGGCGCCGGGATGCTCCACCTGGCGGATGTTCCGGTTGCCGTCGAGCGTGACCGTCGTCACGAATCCCCGGTGGTCGATGATCCGCCGTGTCGAACCGTCCGGGTACTCGAAGCGGGTGATCTCCCGCTGAGGCGTTTCGATCTCGCTGATTCGCCGGCAGCAGTCGTAAGTGAAAGACGTGCGTTGCCCGCCGACCTCCCACGCCCGCAGCAGGCGATCGTCGTCATAAACCATCGTCGCCGAGCCCGTGACCGCCACCAGATTTCCATCGTCGAAGTTGAACTGCGTGGTTCGCCCGGAGGGATCTTGGATCGACTTGATGTAATCGTCGTCGTCGTACTCAAACGTGGTGGTCGTATCCGCCGGGCCGGTGATTTCCTCGATGCGTCCGTGGGTGGACTGCCGCTTGATTTCCCATCTCTGCGCCCACGCCGTCTCGATGATGCACAACGAGCCGATGGACGAGTCACCGTAGATGCGCTGCTGATACAGGAAACTCCATCCAAAGCCGAACTCCGCCCAGTCGTCCGACTGGCTGTTGTAATAGACCGCCAGCGGGGGCGACACCGGCCCAGCCGAGGCGATGCGGATGCTGACGATCAGATTGCCCGAACTGAGGTTGACGCCGAATGCCCCCGCGCCGGCGCCACCCAGGTATCCCAGCTCCGGGACGCTGGGATTGAAGCCGCCGCCAAGGTCCGAGAGAATCCGGTGAACACGATCAATGGGATTATCCGAACTGTCCAAGGCGAACAGCGGCTTCGCCGGCTCGCGCGAGTGATAAAACACTCCGCCGATCGGCTGGCTGACGCCGAAGAACTGTTCCTCAATCGTGCATAAATCAGTCTGGCCGGCAAACACCTCTCGCCCGACTCCCCCCACCGGGGCTCCGAAGTGGGGAATGAGGTATTCCGCGCCCAGCAGGTTGCGCGTGAATCCGATCTCCTTGTAACACGCCGGGCATGGCGACGGACTGGGGCTCGGCGACAACGACGGACTCAGCGAAGGCGACAACGACGGCGACGCCGACAACGACGGACTCAGCGACGCCGACGGACTCAGCGACTCCGACGCCTCGGGCGACTCCGAAGGTGGGAACGGGCTGGCGGACTCGGATGGGACGGCGCTGCTGGAAGGCTCCGACGATGCCGAAGGGCTTCCTGACGGACTGGGGGACAAACTCGGCGAAGGGCTGGCCGAAGGACTGGGAGAAGGGCTGGGCGAAGGCAAAGGCGTCGTGCAATAGTGGAGCCAAAGACCATCAGGCTGGATTTCAGTCCAGGAGCCGTCCTCGTTCTGTCGCAACGCGTTGCGGTCGTGCTTGTCGGGGATGTAATACCCCTTCTCGTCTTTGCCTCCAAAAGTAAGGATCGTGCCCGAGCCCTTGATCAGGATAACTGCATTGTCGCCCATGAATCACCTCGCCCGTTCCGCATGAGGTTTCAAAAGCATGCCGATCGAACGCTGAGGACAGGAGACAACATTATGAAAACCATCATCCGGATTGTCAACAGGATTGATTCATCACATGCGATGTCAGTTCACAATCTGATTATCTTTACCTGCTCGGTCAGGCGCTTCGCGACCGAGGCCCGCACCCCCGGCACGCGACAGCACCCTTGACGCCGACTCTGCGCCCCTGTCGATGCTCGACGAATAATGCTTGAATTGAGCCGGATTTCGCTGAGGCGCCGCATGGGAATCCCACGGCCGCCGAATCCGCAGGCGCGCCGCGGATCGAAGCGCATGCAATAATCCATCAAGCGATTGACTTGCGGGGGAAGTCCCCATCTGCGATGTTTGCAAAAGTCATTTTGCATTCGAACTAAGTTTCGCTATTATGGCCTTATCCGACGGACGCGAGGGCGGAGCGGAGCACTCATTCCATGCTCAACGAGCAGTCGGCATTAAGGGCGATGCAGGAAGCTTCTCGTTCGCTTCCCCGATGTCCCACCGCGTTGGAAGGGCGCGGGATCGTGATTCCAGCAGGGGGATTTCGATACTTTCCCAGCGCTTGGGTCTGCATTCAGACGCTGCGGCATGTCGGATGCACCCTGGCCATCGAACTGTGGCACCTGGGGCCCGACGAGATCTCCGAGCAGATGCGCGATCTGGTGGCGCCCCTGGGCGTCACCTGCATCGACGCCCTGGAGGTTCGCCGGACCCATCCGGTCCGCCGCCTCGCCGGGTGGGAACTCAAACCCTATGCCATGCTCCATAGCGGCTTCAAAGAGGTGCTGCTGCTGGATGCCGACAACGTTCCGGTATTGGACCCCGCATATTTGTTTGAACACGCGCAATTCCAACGGCACGGCGCCACGTTCTGGCCGGACTACACGGGGCTGGAGCAGGACCGCGCCATCTGGCGACTGACCGGCGTCCCCTATCGCTGGGAACCCATGTTCGAAAGCGGCCAGATGATCGTCGACAAGGGACGATGCTGGGAACCCCTGGCGCTGACCATGTGGATGAACGAGCACAGCGATTTCTGGTACCGCCACGTTTACGGCGACAAAGACACCTTCCACATGGCCTGGCGGTTTCTGGATCGCAGCTATTCGATGCCCTCCCGCGGCGAAGATCCCATCTGGGGGGTGATCTGCCAGTACGACTTCGAAGGAAGCCGGCTGTTTCAGCACCGGCACTTTCATAAGTGGCTGGTGGACAGTCCCAATCCACGACTCCGGGGCTTCATCCACGAGGAATTCTGCCATCAGGCCATCGCCGAACTGGAGCGCCGCTGGATCACCCGCCCGACCATGCCCTACGACGATCACCGGGCCGACGCCGCCGTCCGCGCGGCGGCCCGCGACCTGTGCCGGTCGCGATGGTCGTACTGCCGCGACGGCGACGACGAAGGTCGCCCCATGGCGTTCGGGCTGGACGGACGGATTCACGAAGGCGCCGCCGGATGCGAGCAATCGTGGAATTTCACCGAAGTCCATGGCGATCGGCGCTTGCGCCTGTCGGGAAAGGACGGCGTCACCTGCGAACTGCGCTGCGATTCCGACCAGGCCTGGCGCGGCAATTGGTTGATTCACGAACGCCCCGGGGTCAAGTTGACCGCGACGAGGGGCGCGCCTCGGATCCCCTTCCATCGGGACCTGGCCAGTCCCCGGCAACAGCGCGCCGCAGACCGCCTGTGCGCGGCCAGGTGGCGCTATCGCCGCGTGGGGTTCGACGAGCGCGACCTGCAATTCGCCGACAACGGCGTCATCGGAGCCGGCCAGGCTGCATTGGAAATCTGGTGGAACCTCACCTGCGACGATCGCGGCGATTCGCTCTGGATCGGCGGACAACAAGGGTTGACCTGCGTCCTGATCCCTCAAGGCACAGGCAGGTGGAGCGGGCAGTGGCTCATTTACGAGAAAATGCCGGTGGAACTGGTGGAGCAGGGCGAATCGTTCGCACAGCGCCATCGGCTGCGCTGGGAGCGGGGCGATGCGCCCGCGCGCCCCGTCGCCCGGGAGCTGGTGCGCCATCGCTGGCGATACCGTCGCGGCTCGACCGTGGACCGGGCCATCGCGCTGGAAGTGGACGGGCGCATCTACGAAGGCGCCGCCGCCGGCGAGCGATATTGGAATGTCACGATGGATTCGATCGCACGTCTGCACCTGTTCAGCGAGTACGAGCGCACCTGCACACTCGAACTCGAAGGACCCGGTCGTTGGACCGGCCGATCGAACCTGCCTGGGGAATCGGCGGTGGACCTGCAAGCCATCGAAGTGCGCACCAACGGAGGACACGACCAGGAAACCGCCTGCAGGAGCCATCGGCAAGCCGCTGAACTGCTGTGCGGAAGCGCCTGGATTTACCGTCGCGTGGGACGGGACATGCGCCCGATGCGCTTGAGCCTCGACGGCGTCGTGGTGGAAGGCGAAGCCGAACTGGAGCGCTTCTGGCGGTTTCGCGCGTCGGACGCCGAGCCGGTGCTGGAGATTTGCGGCCGCGACGGCGTCACCGCGGTGCTACACCGGAACGCCGACGACCTGTGGCGCGGACGGTGGCTGATTCACGAGCAACTGCCCGTCGAACTCGTCGCGGCGCACGGCCTGATGCCGGAGGGCACGCCATGATCGCCGTCACCATCGCCGTCGGCGACGCTTACCGAAATCTGGCGGCCCATGCGGCCGAGCGGATGCGGCGCTTCACCGGCCTGCCCGTCCACGTGCTCAACGAGGCGGACATGATTCGCTGGATTTCCCCCCAGGATGTCGTCCGCTGGGGCCCCCGCGCCAGCATGCTGCTGAAGTTCAGGCTGTTCGAGGTGTTCGAGGCCGATCGCATCCTTTATTTCGACGCCGACGCTTTCGCCTGTCGGCCTTGGCGCCCCGAATCGCTGGGTACGGCCCGCGATTTCGTCTGCACCCGCGATCTGCACACCTCGGAACACATCCGCGACGAATGCGCCCGCATGGGCCTGACGCCGGACTCCTATTTCAATTCGGGGTTCTTCATCGCCGGCCGGGAAGCCCACGGCTCCTTGTTCGCGGCAGCCCGCCGGCGCATGGCGGCATCCGATGAAGCCGAGCCGGCTTTTTTCGAGCAGACGTACCTGAACCTGGCCGCCCGAGATTGCCGCGTCGAACCGCGCTTCGTCGACCGGCGGTTCAACTACCTGCAGTGGCGGCCCGGCGACGAAATGGCGGCGGCGACGCCGGCCGTCCTGATTCACGCGGCGGGCGCACCCGAAGCCAAGCAGTTGCTGCTGGATGAACTGCGGCAGTCCGACCGTTCGACCGGCGCGGACTGCGACGATGAAGCCGCCGCCAGACTCGCCGGACGGTTCTACATCTACGAGCGCGTCGGCTACGACCGGCGGCGGATCGAGCTTCGCGCCGACGGCACCTTCGGCCGCGGCGCCGCCGACCTGGAAACGCACTGGTTCGTCCTCAAGCCCAAGCCGGGCGGCGCACCGGTCATGGTGATCGGCAACCACAGCCAGATCACCTGCGAGTTGACTGGCGCCGGCGGCCAGGCATGGGCGGGCCAGTGGCGCCGACACGAACGCATGCCCGTGCGCGTCTACCGACACCGGGGCCAGGTCATCGCCGATTTCGCCCATCGACTGGCGGGGGACGGCCCGTGCGATATCGCCGAGATCGGCGTCAACGACGGTGAAACGTCCGCCACCGTCCTCCAGCAGTGCCCGGCGGCGCGATTGTGGATGGTGGACCACTGGGCCTCGACACCTTCCGACAGCGAGTATGGGAAGACGAACGATCCTTTGGCCGGGCGTTCCGACGAGCAGGCCGAGCAGGCGTTTCTCGCCGCCGTGCGAAGCACCGAACGCTGGCGGGCTCGCCGGCGAATCATCAAAGCCGACGAAGCGGAGGCCGCGCGCCTCATTCCCGACCGATCGCTCGACATCGTCTTTCTGGATGCGGACCACAGCCTGGAGGGCACGTCCAGGGCGTTTGAAACGTGGATCGCCAAAGTGCGGCCGGGCGGAATTCTTTGCGGCCACGACTACGGCTACAACCCCCAGGCGTTCCGTGTGGCCCAGGCCGTGCAGCGGTGCTGCCAGGCTCGGGGGCTTTCGCATGAGTTGAGCGACGATGACGTCTGGTCCGCCACGATCGGGCATTGATGGCGATCGGTCGCCGGCGGCGGCGACGCATGGAATTGAGAATCCGGAGCATCGCAATGACCACCGACGCGACCGCCTTGATCCTGGACGAGATCGATGATCCGCAGGTGCGCGCCTTGGTGGCCGCCGCCACCGGCGCCAGGGGCCATATCGAGGCCGGCGATGTGCTGGTTCAGATCATCCTCAGCCGCAATGCGCGAATCGACGCGATCCTCGATCGCGCCATGCCGCCGGGTTACTCGCTGGATCAATTGACGCCCATCCACGAGCATCTGACATCGCAGGAGTCCAGGGCCGTCGGCCATGAGCCGAAACTGGCGCCCTCGGCGATCGACGCTCTGACGGACTTTCGCCGGATGGAAGCGACGGCGCCGCCCGGTGGCGGGGTTGAACTTCTTCTGGCCGGCGTCCTGCGCGCCTTGTCGGCTCAGGATCGGCGGCAGTGGGAGCCGCTGCGTCTGGACGAACTGTCGGCCACGCTCGAAAAGAACTGGAGCCGCCCCACCCATGCGTCGAAGGTGGAGTATTTCGCGTTGCCCGCCGGCCTCGTCCCCAGCGACAACCTGACCCGCCGCGTTCTGCTTGCCGGCGACACCCAACGTTTCCCGTTCGACCGGGAGCCGGTCTACGCGGGTTTCTTTGAGTCGATGGCGCGTGGCCTTTACCGCCAGACCCCCCGCCACCTCCTCATGGTCGGTGAACGGGGCCTGGCGCAAAGCACGCTGCTGACCGAACTGGCCTGGCGCTCGGCGCGGGGGGATTACACGTTCCTGCGGCGCCGGCAACTGCTGACGGTCCAATGCCGCTGCGTCGCCGGCGACGAAAGTCGGGCCACGCTCGCCGCCCTGTTCTCGCGCATCGGGCACGTCGAACCGCTGGTGGCTTGCATCGATGGATTGGCGTCCCTGGTCCGCACGGAGGCCGGCGAAGGCAATCGCTCCCATCTGAAATCCGCGTTGACCCAGGCCCGGTGCCGGATCATCGGCGTGGTTCGCCCCGACGAACTGGAGGACCTGACCGGCCACGACCCGGAATTAAGCGAGATGTTCTCGATCGTGGAAATACCCGAACCCGATCCCGCCTGTGCCGCCCGGTTGCTGCGGCATTTCGCGGCAGGCATGGAACGCCACTTCGGCGTCACCATCGAACCGGCCGCCATCGATCGGGCGGCACAACTGACGCACGCCTACATCCTGCACGAACGGCTGCCCAATGTAGCCCTGAAAGTGCTCGAGGCCGCCTGCGAGGAAGTGCGATTCGAGCAGTATCAGAGCCGCGGCACCGGGGGCACCGGGGGCGCCGGGGGTGCCGTCACCGAGAATCGCGTCCTGCGCATGGTGTCGTCGATCACCGGTGTCCCTTCCCACACGCTCGAAGGGGTGACCGACCAGACCGATTACCGGCGCGAACTAGGCGAATTGATCCTGGGGCAGGAAGACGCGGTTGACGAAGTGGCCCGGGAGCTGCGCCTGATCAAGGCCGGGCTGGTCGATTCGGGCAAGCCGGCGTCCGTCATGCTTTTCGTGGGCCAGACCGGCACGGGGAAAACCGAGATGGCCAAGGCCCTGGCGCGGTTTTACTCCCCGTCAGGCCGGCTCAAGACATTCACGCTGGGAAACTTCAGCGAGCCGCACAGCGTATCGGGCATCATCGGAGTTCCCGCCGGCTACGTGGGGCATGATCGCGGCGGGCGGCTGATCAACGATCTGAACGCCGACCCCTACAGCGTGTTCCTTCTGGACGAGGCGGACAAGGCTCATCCCGACGTGATGCAGCCGTTCCTGAATCTGTTCGACGAGGGATGGATCTACGACCAGCGCGGCCTGAAAGCCAACGCCGGCCGGGCCATATTCATTCTGACCACCAACGTCGCCCAGCGTCAGATCGGCGACATGTGCGGCGAAGGCAAGTCGACCGCCGAAATCACGGCCCGCGTCAAGGAACTGCTCTCGCAGATTCGCCACATGAAGTCCAGCCGGCCGGTCTTCACCGCCGAGTTCCTCGCCCGCATCCGGCGCGTGGTCGTTTTTCGCTCGCTGGATCGCAAGGCCATGCACGGCATCGCCCGCCGGCTGGCGCAGGACATGCGGAAAGACTGGCTCAGCCGGCGCGGCAAGGTTCTGCAAATCGACGAACGCATCCTGTCCCGACTGGCCGACCTGGCTCACGAGCGGAACGAGACCGCCAAGGGCAAGGAGGGCGGCCGGCTCATTCGCAAACTGCTGGCGGATCAGGTGGACGCCGCGATCCAGGAGGCCATCGACCGCGACCCGCAGCGCTATCGCGGCTGCGAGTTGGTTTCGGTCGATCCCGGCGAATCGGAAGGCGGTTGCCGCGTGACCTTCATCGACTCGCAACCCGAAACGGACAAGCCCCGACATGCCGACGGAACCTGAAAAACAACGTGTGGTGCTGGCCAACCGATGCAGCCCCGGCGACGTGCTGATGCTCACCGCCGCGGTGCGCGACCTTCACCGGGCGCATGCGGACAGGTTCCAGATCTCCGTCGACACCTGCTGCCCCGACCTGTGGCTGGGCAATCCCTACGTGACGCCGCTGCCCGCCCCAACCGCCGGCGCGATCCGCATCGAGTGCCACCACCCTCCCATGCTGGACCGCTGCAACAGCCAGCCGGGGCATTACATCCAGTCGATTCACGACCTGCTGGCCCAACGTCTCGGTTGCCCGGTTCCGATCGGTCGCTTCGCACCGGACCTGCACCTGAGCGAAACGGAGAAGCTGAACCCGCCGCTGGGACTGAGCAAGCCGTACTGGGTGATGATGGCCGGCGGCAAGCGCGATCTGACCACCAAGTGGTGGCCATCGGCGTGGTACCAGGAAGTGGTGGACCACTTCCAGGGCAGGATCACCTTTGTCCAGGCGGGCGCCGGATCGGACCACCATCCCCCGTTGGACAAGGTCATCAACGTCGTGGGCCGGACGCGCCTGCGCGATCTGGTCAGCCTGATCTACCACAGTGACGGCGTGGTCTGCCCCGTGACCAGCGGCATGCACCTGGCGGCGGCGTTCGACAAGCCTTGCGTGGTGATCGCCGCGGGACGCGAACCGCCGCACTGGGAGATGTACCCGGGGCACCAGTTCCTGCACACCATCGGGCAGTTGCCCTGCTGCCGCACCGGCGGTTGCTGGAAAGCCCGCGTCGTTCCACTGGGCGACGGCGACCGCGACCGCGACCAGAACCTGTGCCTGCTGCCGACCGAAACCGCAGGCGCCCCGGTGGCGGCCTGCATGACGCTGGTCACCGTCGCCGATGTCTGCCGCGCGGTCGAGCGCTTTCAGGTCAATCCCCGGATCATCCCCATGGCGCTGACGGACGCCAACGCAAGAGCCGTCGTCGAGCAGCGCGTTTCTCAACTCCCCCCCTATCCCGGCGGACACGAGGGGCGCGGGATCGTCATCCCCGGCGGCGGCCACCGCTACTTTCCCAGCGCCTGGGTTTGCATCCAGATGCTTCGGCGGGCTGGATGCGCCTTGCCCATCGAATTGTGGCACCTGGGCCCGCAGGAAATGGACGACGACATGCGAGCCCTGGTCGCGCCCTTCGGCGTGACCTGCGTCGACGCCCTGGAAGTCTCCCGAACGCATCCCGTGCGAAGGCTGGCGGGATGGGAACTGAAGCCCTACGCCATCATGCACAGCCGGTTTCAGGAAGTCCTGATGCTGGATGCCGACAACATGCCCGTGGCGGATCCGACGTACCTGTTCGACACGACGCCTTATCGTGAGCACGGCGCCATCTTCTGGCCCGATTACAGCAGGCTCGGACCCGGCCGCGACATCTGGCGGCTGACCGGAGTCCCCTACCGCGACGAGGCTGAGTTCGAAAGCGGTCAGGTCGTGGTGGACAAGAAGCGCTGCTGGGACGCGCTGTGCCTGACCCTGTGGATGAACGAGCACAGCGATTTCTGGTACCGCCACATCTACGGCGACAAGGACACGTTCCACTTCTCCTGGAGAATCGTGGGCCGGGACTACGCCATGCCGTCGCGGCACATTCACACGCTCTGGGGCGTGATGTGCCAGCATGATTTCGACGGCAAGCGCATCTTCCAGCATCGCAACATGCACAAGTGGCGCATGGACCGGGCCAACCCCAGGGTGCAGGGCTTCCAGTGGGAAAGCGAATGCCACGACGCCATGAAGCTGCTGCACAAACTCTGGCGGCACTGGCCGGGCAAGCCCTTCAGCGAGAAGGAAGCCGACGAAGAACTTCGCGCCCAGGCCCTGGAATTGTGCAGCCGGCGATGGAACTACCGCCGGCTGGACCGGGATGAGCGCATCATCGCCCTGGCGATCAACGGGCGCGTGCAGGAGGGCGTCGCCGATTGCGAGCGCACCTGGAACCTGATCCGGCAAGGCGACGCGAGCGTGCTGATGCTGGGAGGCAAGGACGGAAACACCGCCCGCCTGACCCGCAGCGGCGACAAGTGGAGCGGACGATGGCTGATTCACGAGCGGATGCCGGTGGAGTTGATCCCGCGGGAGGAGCCGCCGGCCCAACCCTTCAACGCTGCCGGCGCAACCAAAACGCTGCGCGACGCCGCCGCCCGCCTGGTGGCCGTGCGCTGGGTTTATCGCCGGGCGGGGTGGGACGAGCGCCGGCTCCGCCTGAGCATGGACGGCCTGATCGCTGAAGGCGAGGCGGACCTGGAGCAGGCCTGGTCGCTGCGCGAGTCGGAACGAGGCATCGAGCTGCTCATCTTCGGTCGTGACGGCCTGACCTGCGCCCTGACGGAAAAACACGACCAGGGCTGGGTCGGCCGGTGGATGATTCACGAGGGCATGCCCGTGGAGTTGGTCGACCCCGCCAACCCCGCCGTGAACCTGCGCTACGACGACCGGGCCGCAAGCCCCGATGCCCGCGCGGCGGCGCGGTCGCTGTGCGGCCGGGGGTGGTCGTTTCGACGAGTGGGCTCCGATAGCCGGTCGCTGGAGTTCGGACTCGACGGCTCCCTGCGGCACGGCGGCGACGACCAGCAGGAACTGTGGGACCTCCACTGGGATGAAGGCGGTGTGTGGACGTTGGACCTGGCGGGCGTCGCCGGTCGCGTCTGCACCCTGAAGCAGGTCGGCGGCGATCGATGGGCCGGGAGGTACGACGTGGGCGATCGTGCGTTGGTGGAGATGGTCACCGGCCGCGGCGTCCGCCGGACCCTCAGCGACAAGGAACGCGACGCCATGAAGCGGATCAGCCGGAACCCGTGGCGCTACGTCCGGGTCGGTTTCGACGAGCGCACGATCCAATTGAGCTGCGACGGCGGCATTGTCGCGGGCAAGGCCCGGATGGAGACGGACTGGACGGTGTTCGACACCGGCGGCAACCTGGAGTTATGGATTCTCGGCCGCGAAGGCGTGACCTGCACGCTGGTCGACGCCGGCAATCGTTGGGTCGGCAAGTGGATGATCCACGAGCGGATGGATGTGGTTCTAGAGCCGGTGCTCGAGGGACCTCGCGTCGAGAAGGAGGCGCCGGCGGAGAACGCGCCGCTGGCGAAGGCCGAGCCATTCGAAAAAGTTGCGCCATGAGTGAAACAAGAAACACAACGGAGACTTCGCCTCCGCCCATCGTGTCCGGCTCGCAGGCCGGCGCACGGGACCAGGGCGTGCCCCAAACGCCCCCCAGGAGCGCACCGGTACCGGCGGCTCCCGGCGCCGGTTGCGTCTCCGTGGATTCACTCGATGCGTCGCTGATCCTCGATTGCGCGGTTCGCAGCGCCCTGGCGGGCGATCTGCCGGCGGCCCGCGCGGCCTTTGCCGAGGGACGCCGGCTCTGCTCCGCGGCGGCCGCCCTGAACGAGCGCTGGTTGTCGGCGCGCGCCGGCGACCGGCCCGTACGCCCGCCATCGCCCGTCGATGTGACCCGATTACCCGTCTACGGATTCATGCACATAGCCACCGTGAACCACTGGGATCAGATCGTCTCCGAACAGTTCCAGCGCATGCGCGATTCGGGCCTGTGGGACAAGACGCGCCGACTGTTCGTATCCCTCGCCGGGCCGCAGGCCCGGCAATGCCGCTTTGTGGATCAAGGCATCGAAATCATCCACGCGGAAGACAACCTGGAGACGGCGGAGTTTCCCATCATTCGATGCCTCCACGATTTCTGCCGGCGCACGCCATGCCTGGTCTATTACATCCATACCAAGGGCGTCACCAACCCGTTGTCCAGCGTGAATGACTGGCGGCGAATGATGGAGTATTTCATCATCGACCGGCACGCCGATTGTCTCGCGCTGCTGGCCCATCACGACGTCTGCGGCGTCAACTGGCTCGATCACCCCTGGCCCCACTTCTCCGGGAACTTCTGGTGGGCGACGTCGCGGCACGTGGCGCGCTTGCCGGCGGTCGATGGCGTCGAACTGGGACGGATGTCCAAGGATGTCTTCAGGCACGACGATCGCCATAAGACGGAATGCTGGATCGGGGCCCATGAGGGCATGCGCGCCGCCTGTCTGCATTGGTCCGGAGTGGATCATTATCTGAATCCCTACCCGGCCGACCGGTACGTCGCGGCTGCTGCGTGCTGATCGACGGTGTTCGATCCTGGGCCGAGGAAAGTCGCCGCCATGTCCCATCCACGCATCGCCATCGTGTTCGACAACCTCATTCGGCCGGACACCACCGGCATTTACTGCCTGCGCGCCCTGCGCGATCTGGCGAGCGTCGTACACTTCCTGCCCCAGGAGCAGGATCTGATCCAGCGGAAGGATTTCGACGTCGCGCTGAGCATCGACGACGGCCTCGACTACGCGCTGCAGGATCGCCTGCGCCCCTGGGCGCTGTGGGCGATCGACACCCACATCGCGCCGCGACGGATTCTCGAACGGGCCCGGCAGGCGGATCGCGTGTTCGCGGCCCAGCGACAGGGATGCCGGCTGCTGGAGAGCCAGGGCATTCCCCATGTTCAATGGCTGCCGTTGGCGGCGGACGCGGCGATCCACGGGGACCGGGGTGTCGCCCGAAAACTGGACTGGGCATTCGTCGGTCATCTGGGCCACGAGCGGAGGGCCGACCTGCTCCAGGCATTGCAAAAAGCCAGGCCCAACGGGCTGGTCGGCCGCGCCTGGTTCGAGGACATGGCCGGCGTCTACTCCCGCGCGAAGATCGGCTTCAACTGCTCCGTCGCCGACGACCTGAACATGCGGGTCTTCGAGGCCATGGCGGCCGGATCGATGCTGCTGACCAACCGCATCGAGCACAGCGGACTCGAAGACCTGTTCAAGCCCGGCGTGCATTTCGACT
Source organism: uncultured Phycisphaeraceae bacterium (assembly GCA_964426135.1). GTDB lineage: Bacteria > Planctomycetota > Phycisphaerae > Phycisphaerales > Phycisphaeraceae > CAYRPN01. Next base: position 19,369 of record CAYRPN010000048.1, read on the forward strand.
GGTATGCGGACGAGGAGGAACTGCTGCGCCTGATGCATTCGCATCTGGCGGACGACGCCGCGCGCCGCGCCATCGCTCTGGCGGGCCGGCGGGCGGTCCTGGAGCATCACACCTACCACCATCGCATGAAGTTCCTGCTTCAAAGTCTGGACCCGGGCGCCCAGCCGGGCCGATCCCCCGCCGGGCCGCCAAGCCCAGGCGGCAGGCATCTGGGCTGCGTGCTGGCGATTCGCGACCGTCCAGCCGACATCCTGGACTGGACGCTGCGGTCCTACGCATCGCAGGAACGGCAGCCGCTCGACCGGCTGGTGCTGGATTTTGGAAGCCAGCCCGCATTGGCGGCGGTTTACGAGAGCATCTGCGGGCGTCACGGCTGGCGCTTCGTGCGCATCAACCCGCCGATCGATGAGTGGAACCTGGCTCTGGCGTACAACCTCGCGGTGGGGCTGTTGGACCGCCGGGTCGATGTGGTGTTCAAGTGCGACGTGGATGTGCTGGTGGGGCCGGGGCTGCTCGATCTGGCGCTGCGCCTGGGACGGGATCGCCTGTGCGTGTTCACCAACATTCTCACCACCACGGATGCCACACCCTGGCCCTCGACGCCGGCGGAGTCGGCGGACTTCGACACCCTGCTGGCAAGCCTGAAACCTCTGGAGATCATGGAGAGCGACGGCTTCCATGCGTTTCCGCGCGACTGGTTCGAGCGCGTGGGAGGCTACGACCTGTCCCTGCGCGGCTGGGGGTTCGACGATTCGGACCTTCGCTCCCGCGCGGCCCAATCCATCGGCGTCCGCGAATCCTCCGGGGCGGCGCTCCTGCATCAGTGGCACCCCCGCCCGATCGACCGCCGGAGCGCCGCGGCCAATCGCGCCCATTTCCTCGCTCAGCGCCAGCGGGGGGCCATCGTTCGCAACGACGCGCAACCCCGGCCGGCGCACTGGCGGCAGTGGGTCGAACGAGGGAACGCGCCGCCGCCACGCACCGACGCGGTCGTTTCGATCGTCATCGTCACCTGCAATCAGCTCGAGTACACCCGGCTTTGCGTCGATTCGATTCTCGAACACACCACCGAGCCTTACGAACTGATCTTCGTCGACAACGGGTCACAGGACGGCACGCTCGAGTACCTGCGAGGAATCCCCTTTCAGGAAAAGACGCTCGTCAGCAACGCCGCCAACCTCGGATTCCCGGCGGCGGCGAACCAGGGCATCAACGAATCCAAGGGGGATTTCGTGGTGCTTCTGAACAACGACACGATCGTGACGCCCCACTGGCTCGAACACCTGCTCGAGGCCATGTCGGCCGATGATCGGGTCGGGCTCGCCGGCCCCTGCTCCAACGAGGTCAGCGGGCCTCAGCGCGTCGCGTCATCGTACGCCACCGCCGCCGAACTCCCCGCCTTCGCCCGCCAGTGGGCCACGCTCCATCGCGGCCAGCGGACGCCGGTGGATCGGCTGGTGGGGTTCTGCCTGATGGTCCGCAAGGCGGTGTTTGCAAAGGTCGGCTTGCTCGACGAGCGTTTCGGCATCGGCAACTTCGAGGACGATGACTTGTGCCGGCGGGCGATGCAGCAGGGATACGCTTCGGTCATCGCGCGGGCCTGCTTCGTGCATCACTTCGGCTCACGCACTTTCGCGGCCATGGGCGTGGACTACGCCCAGCTCCTGCGCCGCAATGAAGAGCTCTATCGGGAGAAGTGGGACCTGGCCGCCGCCGGGTTTGAGCCGTCGTGGGAGCCGACGACGACCTCGGCGGGGGTATTGCTGACCGACCGGCGGCCCCATCTGTCGCTGTGCATGATCGTGCGCGACAACGCCGAGGTCCTCGAGCCCTGCTTATCCAGCATTTACCCATGGGTGGATGAACTGGTCGTGGTGGACACCGGCTCGCGCGACGGCACCCGGGACATCGCCCGACGCTACGGAGCCCGCGTGTACGAGTTTCCCTGGTGCGACGACTTTTCCGCGGCCCGCAACGAATCGCTGCGCCACGCCAGAGGACGATGGATTTTCTGGATGGATTCCGACGACACTATCAGCGCCGAGAACGGCCGGCGCCTGCGCGATCTGTCGTTGCAGTCCGCTCCGCCATCGCTCATGGGCTACGTGCTTCAGGTTCATTGCCCCGGCGGCCGCGAGCCTCATTCGTCGGTCACCGCCGTCGATCACATCAAACTCATTCTCAATCACCCGGGCATCCGATTTGAGGGCCGGATTCACGAGCAGGTGCTTCCTTCGATCCGGCGCATCGGCGCCGATGTCGCCTTCACCGACGTCTTCGTGGTTCATTCCGGATCCGATCCGTCGCCGCAGGGCCGCCGGATCAAGCAGGCCCGCGACCTGCGGCTGCTGGAGTTGGACCTGCTCGACCGGCCCGACCACCCGTTCGTCTTGTTCAACCTGGGCATGACCTGCGTCGACGCGGAACGATACGCCGAAGCCGTCACCTGGCTTCGACGATCCATTGCGGCCGCGGGTCCCGGGGAGTCGCACCTGCGCAAGGCTCACGCGCTTCTGGTGGAATCGCTGGCCCGGTTGAACCGCAAGGACGAGGCGGCACAGGCGTGCCAGGCGGCGCTGGATGAGTTCCCGCTCGACGCCGAACTGCTGTTTCACCGCGGCGTCGCGGCGTACGACCTGAACGACGACGCCCTGGCGGTGTCGTGCTTTCAAAAGGTCATCGACAACCGCGATCCTCGCCACTTCAGCAGCGTCGATCAGTCCCTTTTCACCTACAAGGTTCGCCACAACCAAGCCTTGGCGCAGCAACGGCTGGGGCGCACCGACGAGGCCCAGACGAACTGGCGATGGGTGATCGCGGCCTATCCTTCGTTCCTGCCTGCCTGGCTTGGGTTGCACGAAGCCCTGCTCCGGCAAGGCAACCACCGCGATGCCGACGACCTCGCCGGGCAGATGATGGCCCGGGGGTGGAAAACCGAGGGAACCGTGGGATTGGCCGGCGCGGCGGCGGCACAAGGGCACATCGGCCGCGCCGACGCGCTTCTCCGCGCTCTGGTCCAAGAGCGACCCGGCGAGGAAGCCGTCCAGCGCGCCTGGTGCGAGCACTTGTTCGTAAGCGGCGACCCCGATGAAGCCATCGGCGCTCTGGGCCGGTTGGCCCTGCTCTGCCCCGCCGACGGCTCCGTTTATCACAACATCGGAGCGCTGCACCTGCGAATGGCTCGTGGCGATCTTGCCGTCGCCGCCTTGGAGCAGTCGCTGAAACTGCGGTCCTCACAGGCGACGCGGGAACTGCTCGACCGGGCCCGCGCGTCGGGGGCGACGCCGGGCAACCAGGCATCGGTTGACTCCGGCTGGGCTGGCGCGACGACGTGATCGGGAAAGCGGCCGATTCCATTCGCAACCCGATCCGCATCAACGCCGCCAGAATCACTCGTCAATGGGATTCCAACCATGCTGACCGTCGTCTTTGTCGCCTGTGAACAAGGGGATCGCCTGCCGGCGGCCATCGCCCATGCGCGTCGGTACGCGGGTGAAGTCGTGTGCGTCGTCCAGGCGAGCCGCGACCACACGCTGTCCGTCGCCAGGTCACTGGCCGACATTACCATCGAACATCCGGGTTACGGTTTTTGCGAGATGAGTCGCCCGGCGGGGATTGCCGCGGCACGCGGCCCCTGGGTGCTCCTCCTGGACATCGACGAGCGATTGACCGATGAAGCGATCTCCGCGGTTCCCCGAGTGCTTCAGTCCACTGATCGGTTCGTGCGAATGCGGCGCGTGTCGATGATCGATCATCAGGTGATTGAGGACCGGCCCTGCTGCCGCCTCTTCGCCGACGCACGCGTGCCCATTCAAATACACGCAGAGCCTTCGCCCGCAAGAGAGAGCGATGGCGTCGGCAACCTGGGTCCCGGCGTGGCCATGGTGTGTTGCAAGACGAGCGCCCAGAAGCGCGCGGAACTTCAGCGTTACCGGCAGGCCGTGGAAAGCGGGGTTGTCTTGGCGAATCCGATCGTGACCCGTGCCGCCATCGCGCCCGACGGCATGCCGGCCGGCTGGTTCGACCACCGGGAAGGCGCCGCGTACTCAGAAGTCATTGCCATGTCGCCGCCAGGGGACGTCGTCGAAGTGGGGACGTGGTATGGCAGAAGCGCCGCATTCGTCGGACCTGTCTGCCGAGCACAGCGGCGTCGCCTCCGCTGCGTGGACAACTGGGAGGGGGGACCGGAACTTGCCGATCAAGCGAGACTGACGGATCCCTTTCAGGTTTTTCTTTACAACGCACATCGAATGGGCATCGATGATGTAGTGCATCCAATCCGCTGCTCCAGCGTCCCCGCCGCCGATCGTTTCGTTCCCAGATCGTTGGCCGCTGTCATGATCGACGCTAGTCACACCTACGAGGCGGTCAGGGCGGATATTGCCGCCTGGTTGCCGAAAGTGAAGCCTGGTGGAGCAATCCTCGGACACGACTATACGAGCGGCTGGCCCGGGGTCGTCAGGGCCGTCGACGAGACAGGGTTGAAGTTCGGGGTCGAAAGCACGCTGTGGTTCGCCCGGGTTTGAGCCGGCCGCAGGATCCCCAGAACAGCCATCGCCACCAGAATCAAGGATCTCTCGAACATGCCGTTACCACAAACGATTCCCTCGCCTGACCCCCAGCCGCTCACAAACCATTCGCCGACCAGCCATGGCCGCATCTTCATCGGCATCCCAATCCTCAACCGCCTCGATCTATTGGCCCGATGCCTGGCGGCGATCGATTTCCCGGCCGAGGGGGTGATCGTCAACAACAACGCCGTGGACGCCGGATTTCGCGCGGAACTTCACAACCTGTCATCCTCGTACCGGTTCCGGGTGCTCGACCAGCGCCGCAATCTGGGAGTGGCCGCGTCGTGGAATCTCATCGTGCGCACGGCGCGGCAGGCGGGTCATCGGTGGTATTTCATCGGGTCCAACGACACCTTCCTTCATCCGGGCAGCCTCGCGGCGGCGGTGGGCATGAGCAAGGAACCGGATGCCGCCGTGTGGTGTCTGCACATCGTCAACTTCTTCCTCATCAATGAGGAAACGATTGCCCGCGTCGGATACTTCGACGAGAACTTCTATCCCGCTTACAAGGAGGATCAGGATTACCTGTACCGCTGCGGCCTGGCCGGCGTCCGGGTCGTGACAGTCCCCGGCGCCGGAGCCGACCACGTCGGATCCGCCACCATCCACAGCAACCCCGTGTACGCGGCAAGAAACCGCGACACGCACTTCAACTGGAATCTCAACCACTATCGGGCGAAATGGGGTGGCGACGCCGGGCAGGAGACTTTTCGCCATCCGTACAACGATCCGACCCGAGATCACCGCTGGTGGCCTGATCCGGGAGACTCCATCGAGGCCCGCGATTGGGATCGGTAGTTGGCCGGCGTTCGACTCTGACTCGAGAGTTCGCCAATGCGGAAACAGGCGGCGCTTCCGTGATTGACGCCGGCGCGTCGCGGCCTCAGATTCGCCGGAACACCATGATCGTGTTCCGAAACCAGGACGCCGTCGAAGACGCCCGCAGCACCGACTGCGATGTCAGGTCGCTTCCATAACCCAACTCGTGGATCAACGCACGCACCTCGTCGTTGCTCCTGTTGTTGAAATGTCCCGTGCCGACCTGTCCGGGCACGGCCCAACTGATCACCATTCCTCGGCGGTTATGCCTATGAAGATTGTCGATGAATGCGCGTTCGAAGGGCCTGGGAATGGGTTCGCCGACTTCCAGGCTCAGGGCCCAATCGAATCGCCGCGGAAGATCGGCGGGCTGCGACAAGTCGAGGGCCGACGCAACGCCGTTCGAAAGCTCGGGCGTCGCCGGATTTCCGTCGAACCCTTCGCAATCGATCCCGGCCTCCCGCATCGCCCTGACGTAATGCGCCAGGCCGGCTCCAAAATCACCGACCGATCCGCCCTCTCGGAGAAAAAAGGCGATCAGCGCCGCACACAGGCTGGAATCGAAGGCGTGCGCTTGTTCGCAGGGACCAATCCAGTACCCGCGATCGGCGTCGATCCGCACGCCGTGCTCAAGAACAATTCTGCTGTCGTGCTCCATGGGTTGCTCCTGGACGGGCTCGAACTCAACAGTGGCCAACCACTCCAGTGTCATGTGCTAAAGCCAGTTTCACATGTTAGATTATATGTTATTGTGATGCTTGCCGTCGTCGAGAGAACCCGCCGCGTCAGCTTGCTGGCAATTTTTCGTCTGTCGCTGTCCGTTCCCATGCCGATCGGGTCAGGGGTAAGCCAGGTGCCCGGTTCGTGCAGTCTCAACATTGCTGCTCCTAACCGACCCTGACTCCGCTTCAACAGGATCGGCCACGCACTCCGTGGCGCGGGATTCGCGCCCAGTGCCGGACGAAGCGCACCAGGCCGGCACTGTGGCCGAAGCGCTCGGTTGCGACCAGGATCATTCAAGCGCCTGTTCCTCCGGGGCGCCAACCATTTCACATGTAAGCGAGCACATTCATGATTCCCGCCTTCAACGTCCTGGTCGCCACCATCGGCCGCCCCACGCTCCGGCGGTTGCTGGACAGCCTATGCCCTCAGTTGATGGAGTGGGACCATCTCACCGTGGCTTCGGACGATGAACATGACTTCGTCGCGGCAACTCTCGCCGACAGCCGCTTCGCGTGCCGCGTCCAGCACCGGCGCAATCCCGCCCGCATGGGCAGTTGGGGCCATCCTTCCCGCACGCTCCACCAGAACAATCTGGCCGGCGATTTCGTGATGCACGCCGACGACGACAACTCGTACATGGAGGGTTCCTTCGACGCCATCCGCAGGGTCATATCGCAGACCGGCGATTGGAACAGGCTTTATCTGTTCCGCGTCGACGTGCAACCTGGATTGATCGTCTGGGGAAACAGGACGGTCGCCATCGGCAATGTCGACACGGCCTGCGGGGTCATTCCGAACCGACCTCCGTTTCCAGAATGGCCCAACTTCGTCGGCGGCGATGGAGCGTTCTACATCGAGCTCGCCAAGCGATTGCCCGTCGAGTTCGTCGACCACGTGATCTACCGGATGCGAAGGTGACTGAAGCCCAACCAGTCGCCGCTTCGCACCAAACGATGCAGCGAGTGTCGACGACAGCCAACCCGGCACGTGGCGCCGGCGGGGCCGACATTGCATGGATGTGTCATGACATAGGCCGGATGATTCATGCGGCACCAGGAGAGCCGCGCACGCAGCAAGCGGGTTTCAGGGGCCCTGTGCGCATCGATGCGAGCCGGATCGACGCGACACCCCGCGATGCATCGTGCCCTCATGAGCATTGCGTATCCGCAGCGAATCTCGCTTACTTCGTGCGCGGCTCCTGGGCGATCTCGTGAATAAACCGGGATAGGCCGTTCTTGTCACGGTGTGCCGCGGCTACATTGCCGGCTTTCCTTGCCACCCCCCCGAATACCGATGGGAATAGCAATACATCGATAACCATGTTATGTTAACAGGCCAATGCCTGAAGAGAGGGCCGTCCGGATCGGGATCACGGCCTGGCAAACGAAAGAAAACACCTGCCAATCCCCTGCGGAGCGATTCGCCAGGAGTTGAGCCATGGATGCCGCCGCCGTCTGGATTCGGGACTACATAGCCAGGCAACAGGCTGCGCTCGCGGCGGTGCCCCCGCGGGATGTTCATGCGCTGATGGGTCTGGTCCGACAGGCCTGGCGCGAGGGGCGATTGATTGTGGTGATCGGGAACGGAGGCAGCGCGGCCAGCGCATCCCATTTCGCCGTCGATCTGGGCAAGGCGGCGGCCGACGCCGTCGGCCGTTCGGCGCGGGTGCTGGCTTTGACCGACAGCGTGCCGTGGATCACGGCGGTGGGCAATGACTGCTCGTACGACGACGTGTTCGTCCGGCAATTGCGGAACGTGGCGTCCCGAGGCGATCTCTTGATCGGTCTGAGCGTCAGCGGCAATTCGCCCAACATCCTCAGAGCCGTCGAGTGGGCCAGGAGTCAGGGCCTCCGAACCGCGGCGCTGGTGGGCGGCAATCGCGGGCGGCTGTCGGAGCTGGCCGAGTTGGTGGTTGCCGTCGGCGACACTCATTACGGCCGCGTGGAGGACGTGCATATGAACGTCCTGCACATGGTGTGCTATGCCCATGTGGAATGCGGAGAACTGATTCAGGACGCCTCTTGCTCCACCGCGCCGACGGCGAGTCAGGACCTGGCCGGCGGACAATGACCCATCCATGCGTGCGCACCTGGAACAACGCGACGATTCAGCCGACCGCATCCTCCGCGCTCTTGGCCGCTGGCGCCCATGCCGAGTCGCGGTCGTGGGCGACTTCATGCTCGATCGCTACACCTTCGGACATGCCGACCGGCTCAGCCCCGACGCCCCGGTGCCCGCCCTGCGCGTCGTTCGAGAGGAGGCCAGGCCAGGCGGGGCCTCCCATGTGGCCCTGTGCGTCCGAGCCCTCGGTTGTGAAGCGAGCTGCGCCGGCGTCGTCGGCGCCGACCACGCCGGTGACGAACTGACCCGGCGGCTGAACGAAGCCGGATGCGATACCGCCGGCGTGCTGCGATTTCCCGACCGGCAAACGACGGTCAAACAAAGCGTCGTCGGCCTGGCGCAGCACCGACATTCCCAGAAGATGATTCGAATCGATTACGAACAGACGGAGGAGTTGACGCCGAATATGGAGAGACGACTGCTCAAGGCAGTCACCGCGGCATGGGGAACCATCGACCTGCTTTGTCTACAGGATTACAACAAGGGTGTGCTGACCGCCTCGCTGTGCGCCGCGCTGATCCGCTGGGCGCGGTCGAAGCGCATCCCGGTGATCGTCGATCCGGCATCCATCCGGAACTACCGCAAGTATGCCGGCGCCACCGCCATCACTCCCAATCGCATGGAAGCGATGGCGGCTTCCAATGCGGACGGGAATCTCCACGACCGCGCGGCCCTGGTCCGCGCGGGGCGCCGGCTGCGACGCGCACTGAATCTCAAAGCCCTGGTGATGACGCTCGACAAAGACGGCGCGCTTCTCCTTCAGCCGGCCCGCCCAGCCGCTTGGATGGCGACCCATGCGCGGGAGGTTTACGACGTGACCGGCGCCGGCGACGCATTCGTCGCCGCTCTGGCCTGCGCCCGGGGCAACGGCATCGACTGGGCGCCGGCGGTGCAATTCGCCAATTGCGTCGCCGGCCTGAAGGTCGAACGCTTCGGAGCCGTCCCCATTCCACTCAATGACGTTCTCACCGCCCTGCATCGGCGCCAGGTCGGAGCCCGCGACAAACTTCACTCCCTCGACGAACTCCTGACGCGGATCGTCGCCCATCGCCAGGCCGGCCGACGAATCGCATTCGCCAACGGCTGCTTCGACATCCTGCACGCGGGCCACGTCTCGCTTCTGCGCGAGGCCCGCCGCCTGGGCGACGTGCTGGTCGTCGCGCTCAACAGCGACGCCTCGATCCGCCGAATCAAAGGACCCGATCGCCCGGCGAATTCTCAAGCCACCCGGATCGCCAACCTCAGCGAACTGGAGAGCGTGGATTACATCGTCCTGTTCGAGGAAGACACGCCCATCCGGGTGATCGAAGCGGTCAAGCCCGACGTGCTGGTCAAGGGGGCCGACTACCGTGAAACGCAAGTCGTGGGCGCCTCGCAGGTCAAAGCCGCCGGCGGGCGTGTCGTCCTTGTGCCGCTGGTCGCGGGCCTGAGCACCACCGGCATTCTGCGCAGCGCGAAGGCGGCCGCGCGCAGGCGGTGATTCGTCGCCGAGAAATTGACGCGGCCACCCTTCCTCCGCGACACGCCACGCACCGCCCCTACAGCGCGAGAACGTCGGCGGCACCTCCATCAGCCCCAACCCCGTTCATCCAGGCGCTACGCCGATCCATTGGCCGCTATCGGAACGACAGCGCAACTTGAAACCCGAATTCCGCGTGGGTTTCGGGCTCCTAGCGCTGTCGTTTTAAAAGGGTGAAATTCGGGTCAATCAAGCTGAGCACCGTTTCGCGTCACGGCCAAGACGACACGCTATATCTTGCAAAATATAGGGTTATATCACAGCATCGGGCTTAGAAATGAAAAAGGGTCTCGACCGGGGAGGCGACCGGTGCGAGACCCCATCCAGGGCTGGGTTGGTCGGTTTGCCGGTCGCAGGCACGACAGAGCCTCCGAGCCGAACCGGCGGACACGCGGGCGAGCACTCGCCATCCTTTCCGCATGTCAGCACGTGAAGAATGACATACGAACCGCGCCGCGACCAGTTCCCCGCCCGGAATTCGCCAGGCTTCGAGGAGGCGCGTCCGTCTGTGACGGCTGGGGGGATGATGTGTAGCTGAGGGCGTGCCCAGGTGAGCGCGGACATCCGGTGTCGGCCCTTAAGGGCCGACACCGGATGTTGGCGGGCCACTCCACGCTCATTCACTCATTCACCCATTCACCCACTCACCCGCTCACCACTCACCCATTCACCCACTCACCCACTCACCCACTCACCCACTCACCCACTCACCCACTCACCCACTCACCCGCTCACCCACTCACCCGCTCACCCACTCCCCCACACCCACCCCCTCACCTACACGCCCGCTGCTATATTGCCCGCATGTCTTCCGCACCGCGCATCGGACTGTTCCCGGGCACGTTCGACCCGATCACCAGCGGGCACGTCGATGTCATCAGCCGGGGGCGCATCCTGTTCGACCGCCTGATCGTGGCAATCGCCAAGAATCCGTCGAAGTCGGAACTGTTCACCCTGGCGGAACGGCGGGACATGATCGAGCGCATCGTCCGCGAGATCGGCCCGAGCATCGAAGTCTCCACTTACCAGGGCCTGACCGTGGACTACGCCAAATCCATCGGCGCCACGGCGATCCTGCGCGGGCTGCGGAACGTGGCCGACCTCAACTTCGAAATCCAGCTCGCCCTGACCAATCGCGCCGTGGCGGACATCGAAACGGTGTTCATGATGGCGGACGAATCGCAGGGATTCACCAGTTCCTCGCTCATCAAGCAGATCGCCGCCGGCGGCGACATCAACCGCCTGCACCGCCTGTTGCCGCCGGTCGTGCTCGACGCCCTGAAGCGAAAAAAGGCGGAACTGGGCGACCAGTTTTTGAAACTGCGAAAGGATGGGTTTACGGAATAGAAAGGGCGAGGGGCCAAGGCAAAGGGCCTAGGGCCTAGGGCCAAGGGACGGAACCGACGCCGATCTCACCGGGCCTCTTGGCCTTGACCTTCTTCCCTTGGCCCTCTTCCCTTGGCCCTTGGCCCTCTTCCCTCGGCCCTTCCTCCCCCAGCCCTTCCCCCATGAACTACCGCATCATCAGCATCGGAACGCTCAGCCAGAACGAGTTCTGGGGCGAGAAGTCGCCGCAGCGGACGCCGCACGCCACGACCACGCTCATCCAAACCAACGGCCGGATGATTCTGGTGGACCCGGGCCTGCCGCCCCAGGTGGTGGCGGCTCGGCTGAAGGAGCGCGCGGGCATCGGTCCGGAGCAGATCACCGATGTGTTCCTGACCAACTTTCGACCGGCCCATCGCTGGGGGCTGCCCGCCTTCGAAAACGCGGACTGGTGGATCGCCGAGATGGAGCGCGAAGGCGTCGGCCGCACGCTGGTCGAGCAGCTTCAAGCCGCCGAGGCACAGAACCAGGAGGAACTGGCGAACGTGCTGCGCGAGGACATCGCCACGCTGCGCCGGTTCAAGCCGGCGCCCGATCGCCTGGCGGAACAGGTCGATCTTTTTCCTCTCTCCGGTTACACGCCCGGGACCTGCGGACTGCTGCTCTTGAAATTGAACTCGACCACCCTCATCGCCGGCGATGCGGTGCCGACGATGGAGCACCTGGAGCACGGGCAGGTCTTGAAGAACGCATACGATCTGGAGCAGGCCCGCGAAAGTTTCGTTGAGGCCATCGAGATCGCGGATGTGATCATTCCGGGGCACGACAATCTGCTGTTGAACCCGACGCGGCGGCCGATGTGAGATCGTTTCACGGCGGCAACATTCAGTGACCCCTGTGAAGGAACTGCAATGTCAAAAGAACCAATTACGGAAACGAGCTGGAATCGAGCCTTGAAAAGCATCAAAAGGCACCGAGGATGGCACAAGTCGGTGCCCACGGATGACCGATTGGCCAGTTTCGGCTTTTACTTTGACATTCGCCTTCCACCCACGTACCAACAGTTCACACGGCGGGTTGGTGCTGGTGAATTGTCAGGGTGGTGCGAGTTCTTTTCATGTGCACAGGGAATGAGCGAAACCTGGGACATGTTTCATCGAAACCTGAATCATCAGGGCTTTGTACGTCAATCCTCGAAACCTGATAAGCGATCGCGGCACTTGGTCGTATTTGGCAAATTCTGGTCGGGCGATGAATATGGATGGGATAGGCGTGAGGTGACGAAGCGAGACGGGAAGCGCGCCGCGGAGTACGCAATCTATTCGGTTTCTCGATCCATGGACACGACGGTGAAGCTAGCAGAGTCGTTTCCCGAGTTCATTGTCGAATATTGCATGGGTGACGGTCTACTCCGACTGTTCGACGATAGGAATGATCCGTTTGACGAAGTCCGAAACGACTTTTCTCCTCGATATTGAGGGGGTGCGATTTCCTCATCACCACCGCAGCACGCGATCCGGGCGGCGCATCTTCGCTTGAACGAGCAGGGCGTTGGCCAGGTCGCAGCGCTCGTAGTGCGCCGCCGCGTCCTGCGCCGATCGGCCGCCGCGGATGTGGCGGGCCAGAATCCACTCGCGCGACTGCGGCGCCGGCGTGTCCAGGAACCAGCACTCATCGAGCAGATCAGCAAGCTGCGACCATGGCGATTCGTCGAGCAGGAGATAGTTTCCCTCCGTGATGACGATGCGATGATGTGGCGCCACCGCGTTCTGCCCCGGCCGCAGCACAGGCTCGTGTAGATCACGGTCGTAAACGGGAAATGGAATTGAAACATCGCGGTTGCCGTGCTCGCTCTGAGGTTCTTCGCGTACTCGCCGCAACAGCGATAGATACCCCTCGACGTCGAACGTATCGGGCGCGCCCTTGCGCTGCCGGCGATTCAACTGCTCCAGCATCGCGTTGGAAAAATGAAACCCATCCATCGGCACGAGCACAGCGATCTCCATCCCCTGCTCTCGTCCAGAGCCTGAGAACATTTTCGGGTGGCCGGGGCTGGAGTCCGCGGGAGCCCCGGAACCAACATCCCTCGCCGATCGTTCCGGGGCTTGCGCAGAGCCTTCAGCCCCGTCCACCCCAAGGGTCCTGCGGCCGCGAATCGAGTCATCATTCACCGCCGCCAGCAGCCGCGCCGCCAGCGTACTCTTGCCCGCCCCACCGATGCCGGCGATGCCGAGGATCGTGCGGCGCGATGTGGACGCGGCACGTCCAGCCAGGTCTCGCGCCAGGTCGGCCAGGAGCGCGTCAGTGATCGATTGAACGGCGGTCACTTCGTTTCCGCCAGCCACTGTAGAAACAGATCAGGCCCGATGCCGCCGACGTGCGTGCGCAGCACTTTGCCCTCGGCATCGGCGAGAATGAGCGTGGGAATCGCTGACACGTTGTACTGCCTGGCCACGACGCCGCCCGGGCTGGCGCGGTCGGTCAGATCGATCTTGACCGGGATGCACTTTTCGTTGAGCGTGCCGGCAACGTTCTCCTTCGCGAACACCTCGCGCTTCATCGCCTTGCAGGGCGGGCACCAGTCCGCGGTGAAATCGATGAAAATCGGCCGGCCCGTGCTCTTCGCCTCCGCCTTGGCCGCATCGAAATCGTTGCGCCACTTGACGAGATCGCTGCCCTTGCCGCGCGCCATCAGAAACGGCGTCGCCGCCGCCGCCGCGACCAGAAAAAGAATCAGCCAGGGCGGGACGCTGCCGCGCGAATGACGCAGTCGAGAGAATGTGAAGAGAGTTCGCATGGCTTGTGCGTAGGGTGCGTCAAGGCTCGGCGCGGACGCACCACGGTTAAGGAACGCGACCGAAATCACCTCATGGGTTTCATCTAACAGATGGAGCCTGATTTTCTTAGGAAATCAGGAAACGAGGAAAGCAGGAACGGACATAATTCAGGCTATTTTCACGCTCTCTTCTCTGTTCCTCATTTCGTTCTTTCCTGCTTTCCTAATAGGAACTCTGGTTCCTGATATTCGGGAAATTGCTTCGGCCCCATTCCTAACGGAGACGCGATGAGGTGCGTCCGCGCGGACTTGACGCACCCTACAAAACTCACTTCATGAAATACAGCGCCGCCATCAAGAGCGCCGCCGCCCAGCCCGCGATCGCCGCCCAGAACAACGGCTGCGACGTGATGGCGACCGTCTCCGGGCCGTCCACGTCCACCGTGTCCTGGTTGTGATTGTTCGCCGGCTTTTCCAGGTCCGCCAACTTGCCGATGTCGAACTTCTTCCGCGCCTGCACCGGCGGTTCGCCGCGGGCCACGCATTCCAGGTCGTAAAGCAGGTCGCTGGTGGTCTGATACCGCTCGTTGGCGTTCTTGGCCATGCAGACTTCGATCACTTCGCCGATGCCCGTGCTCAGCTTCGGGTTCACATGATCGGGCGGCGTGAGTTTGTCCTTCAAATGCCTGTGCATCACCGCGGACGGATTGGGCGCATCGAACGGCACGCGCCCGGTGACCAGGTGATAGAACGTCGCGCCGAAGCCGTAAATGTCGCAGCGAAAGTCGACATCGAGCGAGCCGCGAATCTGCTCGGGCGAAATGTAGTAAGGCGTGCCGTAGGCCTTGCCCTGCTCGGCCTCGGCGGCGTCCTTGTCGCTGACGGCGCGGGCCAGGCCCATGTCGGCGAGTTTCGCCACGCCCGCCTTGGTGATCATGATGTTCTTGGGCTTGACGTCGCGGTGGATGAAGCCCTTCTTGTGTGCGTGCTCCAGCGCGCGGGCGATCTGGATCATGATCTCCAGTGCGTCCTTCTCGTCGTAGACGTGGCCCGCCTCCAGATCGTCGAACACGGTTTTGCCGTCCACGTACTCCATGACGAAATAAATGAACTCGCCCGCTTTGCCGACGTCGAACGCCTGCACGATGTTCGCATGATTGAGCTGGGCGGCGGCGCGGCCCTCGGCGTAGAAGCGCTCGACGAACTCCCGATTGGTCATGAACTTCTTGGGAAGCACCTTGATCGCCACCAGCCGGTCAAGGCTCACCTGCTTGCCCAGGTACACCGTGGCCATCGCGCCGGCGCCGAGCTTCTTGATGAGCTGGTACCCGGGAATCTGCTGGTTGTCCTTGCTGGCTTCGATCTGCGGCTTGACCCGGCGAAGCTGCTTCTCCGTGACGATGCCCTCGGCGACGAGAATGTCCGCGAGGCTTGCCTGGTTCGGATTCTCCCGCGTCGTCAGACTCCTGGCACGCTCCATCGCGGCCTTCACTTCGTCCGAGGTCGCCAGCCCATGCTCGACGACGAGGCGGCCGATCAGGGAGTCAACGTTGGTCTGCGTGGATTCGGCCATGGCAAGGAAGGATAGACGTTGGAGAACGCCAGGCAATCAACGATGCCTTGCCCGGCTGGCGGCGGACGCATTTCGATCGCGGCATTTACCTTTTTTATCGGCGAAATGTCAAACGCGATTGTCGGCAAGTTGTCCGTTGGGTGTGCCAACATTCCGGGGGCTTGGATCCCGGCCCCCTCTCCCTCCTAGGGAGAGGGCTGGGGTGAGGGTCGAGACGCGCAAGTTTGCAATCGCCACCATCGCATGACGGATGCCGCAACAATCTGTTCGTCCCGACCCTCACCCGGCCTCGAAGACTCGGCCGCCCTCTCCTCGAGTCTGAGCACTTTTCGGGTGGCCGGGGCAGGAGGCTCGGCGGATGCCCCGGAACCGGTTCACCTTGCTCTGACGAATCGCGCTTGTCCCGGAATTGGCGAGCTTCCTCGCGCGCGTTCCGGGGCTTCCGCGGACTCCAGCCCCGGCCACCCGGAAAAAGTTCTCAGGCTCCTGGAGGCAGAGGGGCAACCACAGACCCTGGCAATTGTGGCACACCTTGTCCGTTTCACAGAGACGTGGAGACTGGGAAATCCCATCCGCACAAAGCGGATCGGCAGGTCCGCAGTCAGACAGCGCGAGTGACGCTGTCTACACTTACGACGGCGAGTTGTGTTCGCGTTCGGTGCTTCCACGCGGTGCGTCGACACCAGTCCGATAGAATCGAGAGGTCGGACGCCGATAAGTGTGAAGTCAAGTTGGGCGACGGCGAACCGAACTTGCACCCGCCTTGCGTCGATAGTGTGAGATAAGCCCCATGATTGATCTGACCAAGCTGGTGAAGCCAACCCACGCCCCAGGCGAACTCGATTCGCCCGCGCCATCTCGTGGCGGTGGCGGACGCAAGCGTGGGAACGGCAGCGGCGGCCGAAGCCACAGCCACAAGCAATCCACGATGGGATGGGTGTCCTGCGGCATGGCGCTGACGGCGGCACTGCTCTCGCTGATCGCCGTGCCCGCCAAGAGCGCCCAGGGATTCGCGGCGGCTGCGATCTTCATCGTGCTCCTCTGCT
Organism: uncultured Phycisphaeraceae bacterium; assembly: GCA_964426135.1. GTDB lineage: Bacteria > Planctomycetota > Phycisphaerae > Phycisphaerales > Phycisphaeraceae > CAYRPN01. The sequence goes on from CAYRPN010000048.1 coordinate 35,843, forward strand.
GCGTGACGAGCCTGGTGATCATCGGCGTGGTTTCGGCGGTTGTCGGCATCACCAGCAAACGCCGCGGCACGCTTCTCGCTTCGGCGGGGCTGCTGCTGAATCCGGCGGTGGGGGCGGCGTTCGCGATCTATCTCTGGTGGCCGGTGGGCGCCAATCTCGTCATCGCCGCCGAAAACGGCATGGTCGAGGAAGTGCAACGGGCCATCGCGATGGGTGTGAATGTCAATGAGGTTGTGGACCTGGTCGACAACAGGAACGAGTCATTCAAAGGCACCGCGCTGATCGGCGCTTCCATGAACGGCCACGTCGAAGTCGTGAAACTGCTGATCGACGAACAGGCCGAGGTGAATCTGCCTGACAATCTCGGTCGTACAGCGCTGTTTCATGCCGTGACGCAGGGACACGCCGAGGTGGCGGCGACGCTGCTCGACAACGGCGCCGATCCGAACCTGAATCCCCCCGGCGCGACGCTGCTGTACAACGCGGCCAAACTGGGCAAGGAACTGATCGTGCACCGCCTGCTTCGGCACGGCGCGAAAGTGATCTCGCAGGATTATCCGCCGCTGATCGTCGCGGCCGAGGCGGGCCACAGCAAGATCGTCGAGCTCCTGCTCGACTACCGCGCGGATGTGAACGCCACGGATGCGGACGGCAACACGGCTCTGCACCTGGCGGCTTCACAGGGACACGTCTACGCCGTGAAAAAGCTGCTGGCCAAGCAGGCGAATCCGAGCCTGACCAACCGCTTCCGCGAAACGCCGCTGGAAATGGCGCTGGGCAACGGGCACAAGACGGTGTCTGAAGATCTGCTGAACGCGGGAACACCCGTGGATGTTTTCTCCGCCATCGCGCTGGGCGATACGACGCGGGTGAAGAAGGAACTGGAGCGCGACGCGACGCTGGTGACGCAGACCAAGCGCGAGTTGACGCCGCTGCATCTGGCGGCGCGCGAAGGGAACCTGGAGATCGTCCGCGTCCTTTTGGAGAAGGGCGCTCCGGTCAACGCGCGTTCCCGGCCCGACGGCGGTGAAACACCGCTCTATCTGGCAACCCGCAACGGGCGCACGGAAGTCCTCGGCGCGCTGCTGGAGGCGAAGGCGGATGCGAACCTGATGGTGGCCGTTCAAGGGGCCAAGGCTCCGGCGCTTTACTTCGCCGTCGTCGGCGGCCACGTGAAGATCGTTGAACTGCTGCTGGCCGCCGGCGCGGATGTGAACGTGCTGTGCGAGGTCAAAGGCGTCGAGGGCACGCCGCTGCTGTTCGCCGCCGGCCAGCGCCAACTGGCGATCGCCCGGATGCTGATCGACGCCAAGGCGGACGTCAACTTCCGCAAGAACATCAACACGCCCACCGCCCTGATCGATGCCGCCCGCAACGGCGACAGCGACATGGTCCTGCTCCTGATCAACGCCAAGGCCGACGTGAATGTCCGACTGGGCACCACGCCGTTGATCACGCTCGTGGAACAAAAGCAGCGCGGCAACGAGAAGGCGGAAATCTACGACGTCATTTTCAATCACCTCAATGCGGCGGGCGCGCGCGACTGACGCCGGTCGCCGACCGCGCTTGACCGATGGGCGGCCGGGGCCGCGGTCCGCGGAAGCGCCGGAACGAGCAACCCCGGTCTTTCGTTCCGGATCTTCGCCGAGCCGCACCACCGCGCACCGAACCAGGCTCGTCGATCGACCCTGTCGCATCCAGCGAAAACCAAACAACCGTTTAACGAACCATGCCATTCCCGACGGTGACATATGTCTGTCACCGATGCGGTTGCGTCCTCTTGTTTTCACTGCGCCGGACCCGATGATGCAAAGGTCAGGATCGGGTGCCGCGAGTGACCCTCGCCGGCCTGATTCGACGCGGGCGACCGGGGCAATCGGGGCGATATGAATGGACGGCCGATCGGATCGGGCTGATTTACAGGAGTGCCTCTATGAATGGCAGGTTCACCGCATCGCTGATGTACTTGAACGATGTGGCGGCCCGGTATGGACCCGACTGGCGGCACTGGGCCCGGCCTCCCGTCCTGGAGCGCGACGCCGTGGCCTGGCGTTCGCTGGCAGAGGCTTATCACGCGATTCTCCAGCGGGAAGATCTGCCGGCGATCAGCGCGTGGCTTCACGAGGGTCAGTCGGTGAGGGCGTCTCCCAGCGGTCGTCCCGGGGCAGAGTCGTCGCACCACAGCAGCGCGGCGATTCTTGCCATTGGCCGCAAACGAAACATCACCTCACCCCCAAGCCGACAGCCCGCATCCCCTGCGACCGTCGAGCCACCCGAAACGGACGACGGCAGCGTGGATCGAGCACACGTGGAAAATGTTCTTCGACTGCTGCGTGCTTTGGGCAAGGCCGGGGTCAAGCCGTTCGATTCGCCGGTGCTGCGATTCCTGCCACCCGGCGACTATGCCGCCCTGCGACGCCAGACACCAGGCAGGTTGCGTTACCTCCTTCGCCACGCCAGGCGTCTGCGCCTGCTCCCCAACCAGGCCCGGTTGTGCGACCTGACGCAGCATGAGTCGCCTGTGCGATTCAACAGGCTCGCCGCCCTCGCTGATCTGATCCGCCGGCGCAACGATCACGAGATGATCACGCAATGGCTGGATGCGAGCGATCCTCGCACCGACCGATCGGCCGCGCTCATTGCCGGCATGATGCGGATGATGGACGAGTTGGAGATCTTCTAACCCGGACTATTCACGGACTCCGACGGAGCCGCGCAAGAGCTAAGCGGTTCTCCAGCCTGGAAAGGAGCCGCGCACGAAGTAAGCGGTGCCCCAGCCTGGAAAGGAGCCGCGCACGAAGTAAGCGGTTCCCCAGCCTGGAGAAGAGCCGCGCACGAAGTAAGCGGTTCCCCAGCCTGGAAAGGAGCCGCGCACGAAGTAAGCGGTGCCCCAGCCTGGAAAGGAGCCGCGCACGAAGTAAGCGGTGCCCCAGCCTGGATCGGCGCCGCTCATGTACTTTCGCGTCAAGCATGCTGCGTGGATGTATGAGGTGGTTCAGTTCGTCCAGGAACACCTGAGATCCCGCTTACTTCGTGCGCGGCTCCTTCGGAGTCCCTTAACAATCCGGGGTGGCCGGTGCGGCGCTCTACGCATGCCATCAGCCACGGGCTCCGCCCGACCGATGCTGCTCTCGCCAGCCACTACGGCATTCCATTCCTGCCCCATCGAATTGGCACTCCAGCAGGCCCCGCCACTCCAGCCAGATTCATCATTTCTCCCGATCTCGCACATCCGGTAACCGCGAAATCACCCGCCGACAGCCCATATAACGCATTTGGAGCCAAAGATTGGAGTCGTTAGGCTTGCGCATGTGATAAGATGTATCTGGTTCACGCTCATGATTCCCTCACGGTTCATGGGACGCCAGTAGGAGCAGCCATCAAGGCTGCGAGTTGTTTTGTCGATCAACGATTAGATACACCGCCTCTTTCCTGTAAGCAGAGGCTTCGCAGCCGCAAGGTTCCACCAGGGTCAAGCGGCGGATAGGAACATCGCATGTCGAATGGACGAACTGGAAAGGGCGGACCCGGCGGAGGCAAAGGCATGGGCGACCAAACCACAGGCGGCACCGGCACCGGCGACAGCGGCTTCAAGGGCAGGCGGGTCACCACCTGTTCCTTCTGCGGCAAGACGTCGCGCGAGGTCGGCCCCATGGTCGAAGGCCCCAACGATGTCTACATCTGCGCCAACTGCACCGACCTGTGCCAGAACATCTTCAAGCAGGAACGACGCCGGGTACAGGCGGGCAAGACCTCATTCACCACCGTGCCCTCGCCGCGCACGCTGAAGGAAAGCCTCGATCAGTACGTCATCGGCCAGGACGCCGCCAAGAAGGCGCTGTCCGTCTGTGTCCACAACCACTACAAGCGCCTCATCGCCAACGAGAACAAAGACAACCCCGTCGAAATCGACAAGTCCAACATCCTCCTCATCGGCCCCACCGGCAGCGGCAAGACCCTGCTGGCGCGCACCCTGGCCCGCGTGCTGAACGTGCCCTTCGCCATCGGCGACGCCACCACGCTCACCGAAGCAGGCTACGTCGGCGAAGACGTGGAGAACCTCCTCCTTCGCCTCCTGCAGAACGCCGACTACGACCTCGAGGCCGCCCAGCGAGGCATCATCTACATCGATGAAATCGACAAGATCGGCAAGACCACCCAGAACGTCTCCATCACCCGCGATGTCTCCGGCGAAGGCGTGCAGCAGGCGCTTTTGAAAATGCTCGAAGGCACCAGTGCCAACGTCCCGCCGCAGGGCGGACGCAAGCACCCCGAGCAGCAGTACATCCAGATGGACACGACCCACATCCTGTTCATCTGCGGCGGAACCTTCGTCGGACTCGACGACATCATCCGCCGCCGCCTCGGCAAAAGCTGCATCGGTTTCGCCAGCGAGACCGACGAAACGCATCACATCGATGACAAGGGCTGGCTGCTCCAGCAGGTCATCCCCGACGACCTGATCCACTTCGGCATGATCCCTGAGTTCGTCGGCCGCCTGCCCATCCTCGCGCCGCTCATGCCGCTGACGGAAGAGTCGATGGTCTCGATTCTCACCGAGCCGAAGAACGCCATGGTGCGCCAGTACCAGCACCTGTTCTCGATGGAGAACAGCGAACTGGAGTTCACGCCCGCCGCGCTGACCGCCATCGCCCGCAAGGCCATGGCGCGCAACACCGGCGCCCGCGCCCTGCGAGCGGTGATGGAAGAACTGATGCTCGAACTGCTCTACGAACTGCCCGAGGAGCACAACGTCGGACAGCGCTACGTGATCGACGGCAACGCGGTCGATCGTCGCCGCAGCCTGGGCGAGATTCGCGTGCCGAAGAAAGAATCCGCCTGAACCCGCGACGATGTCGCGCCCTTCACCGTGCCGCGCTCGAATGGCCTGAACGATTGAATCTCGCGCCAAGGTCGCGAAGAAATCCGCCGCCTTGGCGAGATTGGCGCCTTGGCGCGGGACTCAGCCCACGAGGCGACCTGTTTATTGACGGTCACTTGAGGAGCGGGACCGACGTAAGTTCGCGAATTGGCGGTCCCCCATTTAGCCGGCGGGCTTGCCCGCCGAGGGCGTCATGCTCAACAAAGGCCCCCACGTCGTCGAAGCCGTGCGATTTCTCTCCGGCGTCCTCGAACGCATGCAGGCGCACCAGCAGAAAAAACGCACCATGCTCCGCAAGCTGCATGTCTCGCAGATGGAACCGGTCCACGGCGAGTGAACGCAGACACCGGGCTCAGACTAAGTACAACGTTTCACAATAGAGGGATCGAATTGGGGAGTCGGGGAATTGGGTGGCTGGGGCTAGAGTCCGCGTAAGCCCCGGCCCGGATGACCCTGCACCTTGTTCCGCCGGGGCTTC
>CAYRPN010000049.1:0-40876 GCA_964426135.1 uncultured Phycisphaeraceae bacterium
CCCCCGCGGCAGCCCACGCGGCAGCCCACGCGGCGTCCCACGCGGCAGCCCTCGCGGCAGCCCCCGCGGCAGCCCACGCGGCAGCCCACGCGGCGTCCCACGCGGCAGCCCTCGCGGCAGCCCCCGCGGCAGCCCCCGCGGCAGCCCCCGCGGCAGCCCACGCGGCAGCCCCCGCGGCAGCCCTTCGCTTCATGAAAGATCGCCAGTCTTCGTCCGTCATGCGATCAAGGTGCCGCCAGAAGGCGAGCACGCCTTGCGCCTTCGATCCCAGGATCTTCTCCGGCGCGCGCAGCACGTCCTCCGGGCAGCCGTCTTGCTGATCGTTGACGTTCCGGAGAAGGACCGAGTGCGCGATGCTGATGCCGAGCATCTTCGCTACCGCTGCGTCTGCCTCTGCCTGACCGATAGTGCGGAGGTCTTCGTCAGACCAGCCGGCGAAGTGCAGCACGTCGCCTTGAGCGCATCGGCAGATCGGATCATCGGGTGAGCCGTTGCCGCCGATGAGCTTGCCCTTCCACAGCTTCGGGCGCGTGGCGGCGTTGGTCCACCGAGCGACGACATCTTCAACAGTGACCGCCATCTTTACCTCCCTTTATCCGCCGCCCCTGGTGGGCGGCCTCGATCTGGAATTGCATCTCAGCGGCCCTCCGCCTTGGCGAGCGCGGCGCGGGCGGCGTTCAAGATCGGCGCGTTATCCCGGTCTACGTCCCAACCGGCGGCCTCGGCGGCGATGACCAGATCGCGCAGGGCCGCTTGCATGTCCGGCGTGGCGGCGATCAGCGCGGCGTTCGCTTCCGTTTCGCCGTCAGCCTCATCGTCGTCCGGACACGCAAAGGCAACCGTCCGCTTCTCCGCGATGATGCTGATTTCCGGGGTGCTGGTCGCGTAAGTGGCCCAAGGCCCCGGCGTATGCTTCGTCATCTTCCCCTCCTGTCCGCCAGCGGCGGCGCTTGCTATGGACGCACCGTATGCCCGCCCATTGCCACTGTCAACAGAATAATTCGCTCCATTCTCTCTTGACACCGGCAACGGCCCATGCCTATCCTGCCGACCATGTCCAAAGAGATAGCCGCGCTCCGACGCAAGACCGGCCTTAACCTGACGGACTTTGCGTCCCTGGCCGGGGTTTCCGTCTCTGCGGTGTCGAGATGGGAGGGCGGGCACAGGGCGCCTGGCCGCTTCACCCTCGACGCCATCCGTCGCATTGTCGCCGACTTCCTCAAGAAGAAGGCCGCATGACTTTCCCAGCGCCGATGCCAGCTCCTCAGTGGGCGGACCCAACCGCAGCTCTGCCGGCGCAACATCCCCGGGGGCGCTTCTGCCTCCGGGCTTCTTATTCGCCGATCCCGGCATGACCGCTCGCCGCCGCCAGCCCGAGCGCGCCTTGCAATCGCACGTCGCGTGGTTCCATGCTTATCCGGTTGACACCCACAGCCGCTAGGGATTGAGACATGACCTACGATGTAGAGGCACTGATCAAGCACCACACGGCCGACTGCATGAAGCTGACGCACGGCAAGTGCTCAACTCGCGCGTGCTTGGTGCGCGGCGGGTATGTCGGCCCCGGTCCCGTCGATTACTCGGTCGCTACGTGCGAGGCGCTGGAGACTGTCGAGGCACTGCGGGCGGGCCATTCGGTCGTGACGACGACCGAAGAAGCCTGTCCGGGCCACATCGCATCGGAGAACGACCCGAAGGTATGTGGCCGCTGCGGCACGCATATCGACAGCCTTCGCCTTTCTGAGGATGCGCCATGAGCCACAACGAAGAAGTGCCGATGCCCGACAGCATGAAGCCGACGCCGGAGCAAGACGCCCGCGAACGCCAGCGTCAGGCAGAAGAGGCTGAGCGGCCGGGCGGGCGGGCGTTCTTTATCGAGCTGAAGGCCGGGAAGGCGGGGCGCGTGTCGCAAGCGCAGGCCGACTGCCACCAAGCGCTACTCGCCTGCGGCTGTCTGGTCGCCATCTGCCGCAGTCTGGCGGACGTGGCGCAGGCGTGCGAGGCATGGTCAATCTCACTTAGAGCGGGGCTATCCGCATGAAATCGCGAGCAACCGTCGCCTATCTTGAGCAGCGCGTCTCGCGTGCCGAGCAGGATCTGCGCCGCGCCAAGTCGTCCCGCGTCAAGGGCGTGCTCCCGAAGGCGCAGCGGGCGCACAAGCTGGCGGTCGCGCGGCTGGCGGCGGCGAGGCCGGCATGACATTCCGCTTCATTCACGCGGCCGAGGTGCGTGCCTATGAACGCGACGGCTGGACGTGCTCGCCGATGGTCGGGCATCACGGGGCGGCGGGATACTGGCTGGCGAGCAGGGGAATATGACACCTGAATACCAAGCGTTTCTTAACGGGAAATCGGCCCGCGCCCGAGATCGAGGGATGTCTTTAATCCCCCCGCTCAAGGATCACCTTTTCCCATTTCAGCGGCATTGCGTTGAGTTTGCGCTCCGGTGCGGCTCCGCCGGGATATTCCTCGATACCGGCCTCGGGAAGACTGCAGTCGAATTGGAGTGGTGCCGCGTGGCGGCCGAGTCAACGACGGGCCGAGCGCTGATCCTGACGCCGCTCGCGGTGGCCCGACAAATCGAGGCAGAGGGGCGTCGCTGGGGCTATGAATGCCACGTGATCCGAGAGCAGTCCGAGGCCGTCGATGGCATCAATATCTGCAACTATGACCGTCTCGACAAACTCGACCCGGCCATGTTTGGCGCCGTTGCCTTGGACGAGGCGTCGATCCTCAAGAGTTTCAGCGGCAAGACATCCCGCGCTCTGGTCGACATATTCAAGGATCATACATACCGTCTCGCCGCGACCGCGACGCCCGCGCCGAACGACCACATGGAGCTTGGCCAGTATGCCGAGTTCTTGGGGATCATGTCGTCTCAGGAGATGCTTTCTCGATGGTTCATCAACGATACATCCACGGCTTCGCAGGAATGGCGGATCAAGGGCCATGCCGAATCTGACTTCTGGGACTGGATGGCGTCGTGGGCGCGGATGGCGGAGAAGCCGGCCGACCTCGGCGACAACTCAGTCTCGTTCGATCTGCCCCCGCTGAACGTCTCCAGGCACCGCGCGAAAGAAACCGATCTTCGGGGCGGCGACGGGCTATTCGCAACCGTCGAGATGTCTGCGACTCGGATGCACGAGGTAAAGCGCCAGACCATCGGCGCGAGGGCCGCCATTTTAGCGGGATTGATCGCAGCCGAGCCGGACGAAACGTGGGTCATCTGGGTCGATACCGACTATGAGGCCGACGCGGCCAAGGCGGCCATCCCTTCGGCCATAGAGGTGCGCGGCTCGCAATCCATCGAGACGAAGGAAACGACGCTGGCGGCGTTCGCGACCGGAGAGGCGCGGCACCTGATAACCAAGCCATCGCTCACAGGCTTCGGCCTCAACTGGCAGCATTGCGCCCGCGTCGCATACGTCGGGCGCTCGTTCAGCTACGAGACCTATTACCAGTCCGTGCGGCGTTGCTGGCGGTTCGGGCAGAAGCGACCCGTCGATGTTCATATCATCGTCGCGGAAGGCGAGGCCGAAATCGGCCGCGTGATCGACCGAAAGGCGTCCGGTCACGCGTCGATGAAGACTGCCATGCGCCAGGCGATGGTGCGAGCGCAAGGGAAGACGACAGAGACCAAGATTCCGTATCGGCCAACGCATAACGGGAGACTGCCATCGTGGCTATCCGCTGCCTGAACGACGCGATCGGCGAGAGGTTCGCCGCCTATCACGGGGATTGTGTGGACGTGATCCGCCAACTCCCAGATGCTAGCATTGATTTCAGCATCTACAGCCCTCCGTTCGGGTCGTTATTCGTCTACTCGGAGAGCGCCGCCGACATGGGGAATAGCGCGACCGATGGCGAGTTCGAATCGCACTATCGGTTTCTCGTCGCTGAGAAGTTCCGCGCGACCAAGCCCGGGCGTTTGACCGCCGTTCATTGCTCTGACCTGCCGCTTACCAAGTGGCGGGATGGTGTGGTCGGGATCAAGGACTTCTCCGGCCAGATCACGCGAAGGAATCGAAGGACGAGCGCCACCTGTGCCCGCTGCAGCTTGACGTGATCGAGCGCGCCGTCGTGCTCTGGAGCAACCCCGGCGACGTGGTGCTGAGCCCGTTCATGGGCATCGGCAGTGAGGGCTATCAGTCGCTCAAACTCGGCCGCAGGTTTGTTGGCGTCGAGCTGAAGGAAGCCTATTTCCGGCAGGCGGTGAAGAACCTCGAAGGCGTTGATCGGCAATCCGATCTTCTGTCGGGCGCCGCATGACCGAATCCTGCGCCACCTGTCGCTGGTCTCGCGAGCTGACGCCGACCGCCGCCCCGCTTGAGGGCATCACGTACCCCGCCATCGTCTGCACCCGCTTTCCCCAACAGGTGACAACCCCGCCTTCGTACTACTGCGGCGAATGGACAGAGAGGAACGCATGATGCGTTACCTTTCGGTATGTTCCGGCATCGAGGCGGCGACGGTCGCATGGCATCCGCTCGGCTGGACGCCGGTTGCATTCTCGGAGATCGAGGCGTTCCCGCGCGCCGTGCTCGAGTATCGGTTCCCGTCCGTGCCGGTTCACGGCGACTTCACCACGATCGAGGGCGGCGAATATGGACCTGTTGACCTTCTCGTCGGGGGGACGCCGTGCCAGTCCTTCAGCGTCGCCGGCCTCCGAAAGGGACTGGCAGACGACCGTGGCAACCTGGCCCTTCAGTTTCTTGCGCTTGCTCGCCGAACGGGCGCCCGCTGGGTGCTTTGGGAGAACGTCCCCGGCGTCCTGTCGTCGAGCGGAGGACGGGACTTTGGCACCTTCCTCGGAGGGCTGGCGGAACTCGGGTACGGGTGGGCCTACCGGGTCCTGGACGCTCAGCACTTCGGAGTTCCACAGCGGCGCCGTCGCGTGTTCGTTGTCGGATATCTTGGAGACTGGCGACGTGCCGCAGCGGTTCTTTTTGAGCGCGCGAGCCTGTCGGGGGATACTGCGCCGCGCCGAGAAGCGGGGCAAAGAGCTGCCCAGCCAGTTGCTGGCAGCTCTCCGCGCAGCAGCGGCTATCGACTCGATGCCGACCGCGCAGACGACCTGATCCCGCTCGCCTTCGGCGGCAACAACACCGCCGGCCCGATCGACGTCGCAACCGCGCGCAGCGCCCATGGGGGACCCCATGGGCGCTGCGACTTCGAATCCGAAACCTTCGTCGCGCACGCCTTCGACGCTCGCCAGAGCGACGTGATCCAGTACGGCAGTCGAGCGGGACCGCTCGACTGCAATGGGCACTCCCAGGCAATCGCCTTTTCTTCGAAAGATCATGGCGCCGACGCAGGGTCGGTGCCACCGACCCTGCGTGCGATGGGGCATGCCGGCAGCCACGCGAACGCGGGCGGGCAGGTGGCGGTGGCATTCCACGAGAACCAGCGACATGAGCTCACGACGAGCGACACGGCCAGCGTCGGCGCCGGCGCCGGCGGCAGCAAGCCCGGCCAAGGCTATCCCGCGATGATGCAGGGAAGTTCGGTTCGCCGATTGACGCCGGCGGAGTGTGAAAAACTCCAGGGATTTCCGCCGGGCTGGACCCTCGTTCCCTACCGCGGCAAGCCCGCTGCGGACGGCCCCCGGTACAGGGCCATCGGCAATTCGATGGCGGTCCCCGTGATGAAGTGGATTGGCGAACGGATCGCCGCAGTCGAGCAGACCGAACGGAGAAAGGCATCATGACCCCCGCATATCCCCCACTATTCCAGACCCGCTACATCGGTCCCGAGAGGTCTAACCACGACCTCTGCCGAACCATCGAGAAGAAGTGGCGCGAGTGCGGCTATCCGCAGGTGCGCGCCTGGATTGACACCCGCGAAGCGCGCGGCAAGTGCCCTCTGACGGGGAACACCATCGTCAAGAAGGTCGAGATCATCCGCTCGAACCTCGTCAACGGGCTGCCGATCGGGCCGAGGGTCAAGGAGGCCGCATGACCGAAACCTGCGCCACATGCCGCTGGTCGATCCCAGCGCCGGCCCGGATGGACGATAGGCCGGAAGCGCCAGGCGAACGGACCTGGGAACGGCCGCCCATCCCCCGCCGCCGCTGCCATCGGATGCCGCAGCCGGTGGTGAATGACGCCGACTATTGCTGCGGCGAGTACATGAAACGGAGGACCCCCACATGATCGCATCTCCCACATGGACCGCCGCCGAAGACGCGACGCTGACCGCCGAGTGGACGAAAGGCACGTCAGCCCGCCAGATCGCCCGCATGCTCTGGACGCCCGAGCACCAGATATCGAAGAACGCCATCCTCGGCCGAGCCCGCCGGCTGGGGCTTGGCGTGCATCCGGCCCTCGCGGCTCGCACCGACCGCCCCGCGCCGCCGGCCAAGCCCGACTTCTCCAAGCCGCTCCCGCCGACCGGCTGCCGTTTCATCCATGGCGACGTGGCGGGATGGGCGACCAAGTGGTGCGACGCGCCTGTGAGCGCCCCCGGCGAGAGCTGGTGCACCGAGCATCGGGCGAAGGTCTACCGGCCACGCGAGACGGTGGAGAAGTCGCCGGGCATCCAGTTGCTGCCCCTGGCGGATGCGTGGAAGTCGAAGGCGCCCCCGCAGGCGCAGCGGGCCGGGACCATCGCGCTGGCGCCGACCGTGGCGCCGATGCGGGGGGAGAGGTGAGCCTACTGCCGATCGAGCGCGGCATCCCGGTCCCGCCTATCGGTGCGCGCCGGAGCGGTGGTCGGCCGAAGGGAGCGCCGGACAGAGTGGCATGGAAGGCGATGAGGCCGGGAGACAGCGTCCTGGTCCCCGTCGCGGTGCCTGAGTTTAGGCCGGTGATCCAGGCGCGGCTGGCGACGAATGCCAGGCGGGCTACCGATACCTTCGGCCATGTCTTCGTGACCCGGTCGGTAGAGGGTGGCGTCAGGGTTTGGCGCACGGCGTAACCGGCACTTACGCTCAGCCTGTGTATAACTTTTTCGGGCGCTGAATTGTGCGACCCGCCCGGCAGGGATAATCTTCTCGCCATTCAGATCGGAGAATACCTCGCATGAGCGCCACGCGCCCCGATACATGGATGCCGCTCTACGTCGCCGATTACCTCGCTGACACGACCCGTCTGACGACGGCTCAGCATGGGGCTTATCTCCTCTTGATTATGGCCTACTGGCGAGCCGGCGAGGCGCTCGCTGACGACGACGACGATCTAGCTGCCATCACCCGCCAGCCGGTCAAGGATTGGCAGCGGATGCGCCCGAAAATTGCGCCATTTTTCAATGTGATAGACGGCATGTGGTGCCACAGGCGCATCGAGGTGGAAATCGAACGGGCGATGGCTAACCGTGCTCAAAAAGAGACAGCGGGGAAGGCATCGGCGAGGCAACGGACGTTGCAACGGGAATCCAACGGACGTTCAACGTCCGTTGCAACGGGACCGGCAACGGAGCCTCAACGGAAGCTCAACTCGTCACCTTCACCTTCACAGAAAGAGGAAGATTCAGTAGCTAACGCTACTGGCGCTGACGCGCCGCCGCCGACCGAAAGCGATCTTGTCTGGGGGGATGGCCTGACGTGGCTCGCATCGGCTGAAGGCAAGGCCGCCGGACCGCTCCGGTCGATGGTCGGCCGCTGGTGCAAGGTCTATGGCGACGGCCACGTTCTCGCCGTGCTCGGCGAGGCTCGGAGCCAATCCCCGCCGGTTATCGGTCCCGTCGCGTGGATCGAGGCAGCCCTGAAAACAAGGAACCGCAGCTATGGCCGAGCTAACAACCATCAACCCGTCCGCAATGGTTTTGCTGCCATCGCTATCAGCGCAGCTCACCGACGCGCTGACCGCGCCTAAGCAGGGCTTCACCGGCCCTGACGGCCAATTCGACGTGCGCGAGGGGTATTGGTCCCCGCCGACCGTCACCGCCGCCGTGCGGGCCGAGGCCGTGATTGCCTTGGCGGGCTATGACCGGCTGATGGCCCCGGCGGCGCTCCGGACCATCGTCCCGTGGCTCGTCCGGCTGGGCATCGCATCCGCCGGGGCGCTCGGCCAGGACGAGGCGCAGGCCAAGGTTCAGGCGCTGGCGAGCGACCTCTGCGCCGAGTACCCCGAGGGGGTTTTCACGGACGAAACCCGCCGGAAGGTGGCGAAGGCGTGCAAGTGGTTCCCGAGCTACGCCGAGCTGGCCGAAATCCTCGACCGCCAGGCCAAGGCGCTGAAAACCCGGCACGGCCGGCTTCGGGCCGTTGCCGAGGCGCCCCGTTCCGAGCCCCCGCGCACCGCCGCCGTGGTCAGCGCCGCGATCCGGCCCATGCCTGGCGCCGCCCCCGACCGGCCGAAGCGCGAGCCCGCGATCGAGAAGCCGTCCGCCGTCGTCCACCCGCCAAGCGCGGAACAGCTCGCCGAATGGGCGAAGGCTGTTGGCGCATGACCGCCCGCCCCGCTCCCCCGACCTGGGACTGGGCGCGCTCCCAGCGGACCCTCGCCGAAGTGGCCGCATTGCCCGTCAGGAGGCCGCCAGACGCGTCCGGCCCCTCTGGACGCCAAATGCCCCAGCCCACCCGTCCGCGCCTTCCCAACGGCCTTCCCAGCCCCGAACTACAATTGCAGTTTCACCGAAAATCCGACCGGCCTCGCCACACGATCTAGCGCATCCGGCATTGACGCGCACAAACCGCAGGATTATTCTGTGGTTGGCCGCAACGCACGGAGAGACGCCGCTTGTTCTCCCTTCCGACCAGGGGGCGACCCCATAATCTCCGCCGCTTTCTCGCCGCCTACGAGGACACCCGGGCGACCGCGCCCATGTGGCTGCGCCTCGACCGCGACGACCCTGCGCTCGCCGAATACGACGCCATCACCCTCCCCGACCACTGGCTGAAAACCGTAGGCCCGCGCCTCGAAAACCGCTGCAACGGCTGTGTTGCCGAGATGTACGCCACCTTCCCGGACGAGCCCGTCTACGGCCTGATGGCCGACGACCTGATCCCCCGCACCGACCGCTGGGATGCCCACCTGATCGAAGCCGCCGGATCTTCTCGCCTCGCCTATGGCGATGACGGCAAGTGGGGAGCCGAGCTGGCCACGCATCCCGTGATCGGCGGCGACCTCGCCCGCGCAATCGGCTGGCTTGTGCTCCCGACCGTCCTTCACAGCTTCGTGGACACGGCCCTTTTCGTCATCGCCAGCCGTGCCAAGCGCCTCGCCTACCTCCCCGAGGTCAAGCTGGAACATATGCACCCGCTCGCCAATGACGAGCACGGCCGCCCCAAGGCCGAGATGGACGATACCTACCGCTTCCGCGAGACCTACGTCCCGGACCAGGCCGCGTTCTACAAGTGGCAGGGAACCGACCTCCGCCCCGTCGTCGACAGGGTCCGCGCCCGCTTCCCCGAGAAGGCGGCTGCCTGATGAGCGAGCAGCTCCTATGGCGATCCGTCATAACCCAGGCGATCTTGGACGCCACCGCGCCCATGTCCACCCGCATTGGCAAGCGCAAGCCTATCCCCGGTCACCTGTCACCGGACGAGGTCTTCCGCCTCAGAGCCGAACGAGACGCCGCCCGCCTCGACCGCATCGATGAGGTGAAACGCGAGCAATCCAGAGCCCGGGAATGGCTCCTGCGAGGCGGGGCCGACTTCGCCAAGGTATGCGACTATGCGGGGCTCGACCCGGCCGCCGTCCGCGACCGTGCCATTGACCTAGCCCACAAGGGCTGGCCGTCCGAGTACGGCAGCAGCGTCGCGGAGGCAGCGTGAGCGGCGGCCGTCCAACCAAGTACGATCCCGAGTATGTGGGGCAGGCCGCGAAACTGTGCCGGCTCGGCGCTACAGACTTGGAACTGGGCGACTTTTTCGAGGTCAGCCGCGAGACAATTTGGCGCTGGTCTCAAGCGCACCCAGAGTTTTGCAATGCCCTAAAGGTAGGTAAAGCTGAGGCAGATGAACGGGTTGAGCGCAGTTTGTTCGCCCGGGCTACCGGCTACACTTACGACGCGGTCAAGATTTTCCAGCATGACGGCGCTCCCGTGATCGTGCCCTACCGTGAGCACGTCGCACCGGACACCACCGCCGCAATCTTCTGGCTGAAGAACCGCCGCCCGGCCGATTGGCGCGACAGGCGCGAGGTGACCGGCGCTGACGGCGGGGCAATGCAGGTTAGCGTCGTGACCGGCGTTCCCCGTGCGGGTTGAAACCGGCTATGTCGCACGCCCTCAGTTCGTCCCGCTGCACATGCGAAAGCAGCGATGGGGCGTCACGGTCGCGCACCGGCGGGCGGGCAAGACCGTGGCTTGCATAAACGACCTCCTGGACGACACGCTGCGGTGTGCCAAGCCGGACCCGCGCTTCGCCTATATCGCCCCGCTCTATACCCAGGCAAAGGACGTGGCCTGGAGCTACGTCAAGCGGTACGGCCTGACCATCCCTGGCGCCGAGGCGCACGAGAGCGAGCTACGCCTTGACTTGCCCGGCGGCCGGCGGCTGCGACTGTACGGGGCCGACAACTACGACCGGCTCCGCGGCGGGTATCTCGACGGCGTCATCATGGATGAATACGCCGACATGGACCCCCGGGCATGGTCCGAGGTGATTCGCCCGATGCTGGCCGACCGGAAGGGCTGGGCCCTGTTCATCGGCACGCCGAAGGGAAAGAACGCCTTCTGGGAAATCTGGAATCGCGCCGGCTCCGAGCCTGACGCCTGGTATCGGTCCATGCTGAAAGCCAGCGAGACGGGCATCCTCCCGAAGGAGGAGCTGGACGACGCCAGGCGCATGATGACCGAGGAACAGTACGCGCAGGAGTTCGAGTGCTCGTTCGATGCCGCGATCATCGGCGCCTACTACGGCCGGGAGATGGCCGAGGCCGAGCGCTCCGGTCGCGTCGCCCGCGTTCCCTACGATCCCTCCATCGAGGTCGAGACTTGGTGGGACCTTGGCATCGGTGACTCGACTGCCATCTGGTTCGTCCAGCGGGTCAATGCCGAGATCCGGTTCATCGACTACATCGAGGCATCGGGCGAGGGCCTGCCGTTCTACGTCAAGGCCATGCGGGAGCGGCCCTACCTCTACTCCCGCCACGTCCTGCCGCATGACGTCGAGGTCCGGGAACTGGGCACGGGCAAGAGCCGCAAAGAGATGCTTGCCGGCCTCGGGCTGCACAACATTGCGGTGGCGCCGAAGCTGCCGATCGACGACGGCATTCAGGCCGTGCGGATGCTCCTCCCTCGGGCGTGGTTCGATGCCGAGAAGTGCAAGCAGGGCGTCGAGGCGCTGAAGCAGTACCGGCGCGACTGGGACGACAAGCTGAAGGTCTTCCGCTCGCATCCCCTGCACAACTGGGCGAGCCACGGCGCGGACGCGGCCCGCACGGGTGCGGTTGTCGCTGCTCCCGTGACCGGGTGGACGACCCCGCTCAAGTACAAGGACACGAGGGCTTACGTATGAGCGATGAAGTAAGGATCTATTGCTATAAGCCGCATCAACTCGGCTGGCTGAAGCGGTCGGATCTCGGTGATGGCACTTGGGAAATGCCTGATGGCCGTCTGTGGCGCTTCGCACCAGAGGACAAGGCCCAATCACTGATCGTTTGGGCTGACCCGCTCATAGGCTGCCCAGCAGAAGACATGGCGCCATGGCGGCTCGCAGCATGACCTTCGCCGAGCGCGAGCAGATCGCCGCAGCTACAGAGGCGTGCGCCACACTGACGCGCGAGATGGCGGCTGTTCTGACGCGCCTGATCGAAGCAGAGGCGCGCCTTGCCCAGCTCGAGGAAGCCGCCACCTCTCCCACGAAGAAGGGCGCCGCCCGTGGCTGACATCGACGCAATTCTTGACGAAGTGGCTAGGCAAACCTTCAGCGAGCCTTATCAGGCTGCGAAGGCCCGTGTCCGGGCGGCCGAAGTTAAGTTGATTGACGCTCTCCGCTGCAACAGCGGCTTGGCAGCCTCAATCATTGACTTGATCAATGACCTAGAGGCCGCTGAAAAGGCCCTAACCGATGCCTAAAATGGACCCCGCCACCCTCAAGGCCATCGTCTCCGCCGAGGTCCGCCGCTCCATCGGCTATATGGGCGGGACTATCGCATTCGAGCGCGAGAAGGCCCTCGACTACTACCTCGGCCGGCCGTTCGGCAACGAGATCGAGGGGCGTTCGTCCGTCGTCTCGACCGACGTTGCCGACGTGATCGAGAGCATCCTCCCGAGCCTGCTCAAGATATTCACCTCGGGCGACACGGTGGTGAAGTTCGAGCCCCAGGGACCGGAAGACGAAAAGGTTGCCCAGCAGGCGACCGATTACTGCAACTGGATCTTCAACCGCGACAACCCCGGCTTCACCATCCTCTACGACTGGATGAAGGACGCCCTTCTCCAGAAGATGGGCGTGGTGAAGATCTGGTGGGACGAGCGCGAGGACGAGTCCGAAGAGACCTACGAGAACCTGACGGACGACGAGTTCGCGCAGCTTCTGGCCGACGAAGAGATCGAGCCGATCGAGCACACGCAGCGCCCCGACCCGATGGCGGGGATGCAGATGATGAACCCGGAGGCGCCCCCTCCGGTAGCGCCGGGATCCCATCCCGCTGGCGCGCCCCCGCCTGCGGCTCCGCCCTTCACGGATGCCGCGGCGGGGATGCCCTCCGACCCCATGGCGGGCCACAACGGCGGCCCTCCGCCGATGCTGCATGACGTGAAGGTCAAGCGCGTCAAGAAGATCGGCCGCGTCAAGCTCGCCGCCGTTCCCCCGGAGGAGTTCCTGCTCTCACCGGGCACGCGGGATGACGAGTCCTGCATCCTCATGGCGCACCGCCGCCGCACCACGCGATCCGCGCTGATCGAGGAAGGCTTCGACAAGAAGCTCGTGGACGCAATCCCGGCCTATGACGAGATCGACGACACCGGGGAGGCTGCGGCGCGTTGGGCGGACCAGGAGTTCTGGAACGACAGCGGGGACGGCCTCGACCCTGCAGCCGACTACGTGTGGCGCACCGAATGCTACATCCGGGTGGACTATGACGGAGACGGCAAGACCGAGCTCCGCAAGATCACCCTGGGCGGGGCGGGGGATGGCGGGGATATCCTCGAGAACGAACCCGTCGATCAGCGCCCGTTCTTCTTCCTCTCGCCCATCCGTGTCCCGCACGTCCTGATCGGCCGCTCGGTTGCGGATCTGGTGATGGATATCCAGTTGATCCAGTCCACGCTTCTCCGCGGCGCGCTGGACAACATGTACAACGTCAACGCGCCTCAGACCGCGATCGTTGACGGCCAGGTCAACCTCGACGACCTCCTGACCCGTCGGGCGGGTGGTGTGATCCGCACCAAGTCCCTGGATGCCCTCAAGCCGCTGACCACGCCGAACGTGCTCCCTGCCACCCTGCAGGCTCTGGAGTACATGAACGGCGTCCGTGAGACCCGGACGGGCGTCACCCGGTACAACCAGGGCCTCGACGCGGAGAGCCTTAACAAGACCGCCGCCGGCTCGCGCATGATCATGACCGCGGCGATGGAGCGCATCGAGCTGATCGCGCGCATCTTCGCCGAGACGGGCGTGAAAGACCTGTTCCGGGGCATGCTCCGCCTTGTCGCGAAGCACCAGCAGAAGGAACGGGTCATTCGCCTTCGGCAGGAGTGGGTCGCCATGGACCCGCGCGAGTGGAACACCTCGATGGACATGGTGACGAACGTCGGCCTCGGCACAGGTTCCAAGGACCAGATGCTCGGGCACCTGATGACCCTGATGCAGATCCAGGAAAAGCTGGCGATGTCCGGCAATCCGGGCGGCATGGTGGACCCGAAGAAGCTCTACAACACCGCCGAGAAGGTGGTCGAGAACATGGGGCTGAAGACGATTGACCCGTACCTGAACGACCCGGAGAAGGTCGGCCAGCAGTCGGCCGGTCAACCTCCCGGACAGCCCCCGGGCCAGTCTCCCGAGCCTCCGCCCCCCTCGCCTGAGCAAATCCAGTCGCAAGCCGCGATGATGAAGGCGCAGAGCGATCAGCAAGCGATGCAACGCCGCGCGGCCGTCGACGACGCGAAGGCACAGGCGGAGATGGAACAGCTTGAGATGGACCGCCAGCTCGCGCGTCAGAAGTTCCAGGTGGAGATGGCGAAGCTGATGCAGCAGATGAACGCGCCCGCATGACCGACCAAAAGGAACTCGACCGCCAGCGCGGCGTCAACGCACGCCAGCTGCTCGAAAACCCCCTGCTCATGGAAGCCTTCGCAGAGACACGGGCCGAATACCTCGCCGCATGGGAGAAGACCCCCGTGCGTGACCACGAGGGCCGCGAGCAGATCTGGCTGATGGTCCGCACCCTCGACAAGGTGAAGGGCCACCTCCAGACGGTCATGGACGGCGGCCAGCTCGCCGAGCACGAGCTGACGCAGCTAGAGGCCCGGAAGCGCGGGTGGAAGGTCTGGGGTTGATGGACGGCTCCGCCGCACGGGTCTCCCTCAAGGGCTTCGCCTATCAGCCCGTCGCCCGCTTCGGCCCCGAGGTCTGGCAGGGCCAGAAGGCCGATCGGCTGAGCCCGTCGATTGCCCCCGATTACCTCTGGGACCCCGCCGGACCCGAGGCCAAGCCTCACACGGATGGTTACGACCAGTTCGGGTGGTTGCACCAGGACCGCCGGCTGGTCACGCCCAAGCCCGCCGTGGTCAAGCTGACGGGCGCTTCGGTTCTCAGGCGGTCCCTTGGCCGCAACCGCTACCACATCATCCTAGACGAAGGGGTCTGCGCCCGGGATAGCTACCATGACGGCCATTGGCTCGGCCCGCACATCGGCGAGACCGTGCGCCTGGGGCTGGAAAGCGGCCCGGAGCTGACCCTCAACGTCATGGACAGCGCCCCCGTGGATGCCCGGGTCAAGCAGCCGGCCATCCTCATCTCGCATTTCTGGGCCGAGAACTACGCGCACACGCTCCTCGAAACGGCGGCCCGCTTCTGGCCGGTCGAAAACGCGGACACGCTGAACGACCTGCCCGTCGTCTGGGATACCCCGAACCGCTGGCAGCGCGAGGTCGGCGAGCTCCTGGCGCCAGGCCGGGTCAAGCCGCTGCCGCACAACCATACCCTCTTCGATACGCTCTACGTCCCGTCGTTCGGTATCTCCCGCGCCTCGGTTCGGTGGCTCCGGGGCCGGTTCGGGGCCCCGGCCGAGCCCGGGAAGCGCCGGATCTACGTCACCCGGGCGGACGCGACCGAGCGGCGGGTCACGAACGACCCTGAAATCCAGGACATGCTCGGCAAGATGGGCTTTGAGACGGTCATGCTGACCGGAATGACGGTCGCCGAACAGCGCGACCTGTTCCGGGAGGCGGCCATCGCCGTCATGCCGCACGGGGCCGGGTGCGCGAACATGATCTTCGCCGCCGAGGGCGCCAAAATCATCGAAATGGTGCCAAAATCCTATCAGCACCATATGTTCGGCCACATTGCTAAGTGGTCGGGTCAATGGTACGGCCGAATGGTCTGCAATGACGGGGAAAATAAGGATATGCACGTCGATACTACCGTGCTATCTTGTGCAATTGAGGCCGCCGGCATCTAAATCCGGTGGTTTCCAGGAGCGCCGTGAGGCGCCCCGTCCCTTAGATGGAGACATATCCGCATGTCGGATGCAGCGACCCCGGGACAGGCGCCCGTCGCCTCGGGAACTGAGCACTCCGTAGCCGAAGCGGCGCGTCGTATCGAAGGATTGCTGGGCCCGGCCCCCGCCGGCAAGCCCGCCCCCGAGAGCGCAGCGTCGTCAGACGACCCGGCTCCCGAGCCGGATGATGCCGAAGCCGAACTCGACGCCGCCACGCAGCCGGCAGAGGGTGACGCGGAGGCCGACGATGAACCGTCTTCGGATGAAGACGCCGATGCCGACCCCGCACCGGCCGACAAGACGCCTTCGGAGATCGAAGTCACCCTTCCGGGTGGCGAGAAAGCCAAGGTTACGCTTGACGAGCTGAAGCGCGGGTACTCGCGTGAGGCGGACTACTCCAAGAAGACGATGGCGCTTGCCGAGGAGAAACGGGCCTTCGACGGCCACGTCCAGCGGCAGGCGCAGGCGTTCAAGCAGGGATTGGACACGCTCCAAGCCGAGCTAGACCGCCTGATCCCGAGCGAAAAGACCATCGACTGGGATGCGCTCCATCAGCGCGACCCGGCCGAATACGTGAAGTGGAAGGAGTACTTCCGCGACCTCAAGGACAAGCGCCAGGCCGTCGCCCAGGAGCAGCACGCGCTGCACCAGCAGGCGATGCAGCGTGCCGAGCGCGAGACCGCAGAGACGCTGAAGCGGGAGAGCGAGCTACTCGTCAAGGCTCTCCCTGTGTTCGCCGACCCGAAGAAGGGCGACGCCGCGAAAGCGGAACTTCGCTCCTACCTCGTGTCGAAGGGCTACACGCCTGAGCAGATCGCCGGGCTGTCTGACCATCGGTCGGTGACGATCGCATGGAAGGCGGCTCAGTACGACAAGCTCCAGTCGTCCAAGCCCCAGATCGACAAGCGTGTCGTCGGCCTGCCGAAAGTGCAGAAGCCCGGCGCCGCGGTCGAAGGCGACGCTGTCTCCCGCCAGAAGATCACTTCGCTCGAACAGAAGCTGCGAAAGACCGGCCGCGTCGAGGATGCCGCAGCGCTCCTCATGTCGCGGATGTAACCCGAGGATCTTTCAATGGCCGTACCCAATACAACCGCCCAGACGTATGTCGCGATCGGCATGCGCGAAGACCTGTCGGACATGATCTACAACATCAGCCCGATCGAGACCCCCTTCATCTCCGCCATCGGCAAGGGCTCGAAGGCCACCGCCACCCTGCACGAATGGCAGACGGACAGCCTCTCGAATGCCGGCAGCAATGCCCAGATCGAAGGCGACGACATGAACTCGATGACGGCGACGCCGACCGTGCGTTTGCAGAACTACCTGCAGATCAGCACGAAGGGCGTCATCTCCTCGGGCACCATGGAGGCGATCCTCAAGGCCGGCCGCAAGTCGGAGCTGGCCTATCAGATCGCCAAGCGCGGCAAGGAACTCAAGCGCGACATGGAGTACACGGTCACGCAGAACCAGGCGGGTTTCGCCGGGTCCGCGACGACCGCGCGCAAGCTCCGCGCCCTTGAGAACTGGATCGGCACCAACTCGGTCGGCGGGACGAACTTCGTCACCGCCACGGGCATCACCGCGACCGTCACCGACGGCACGCAGCGGGCCTTCACCGAGAGCCTGCTCAAGACCGTGCTCAAGAACTGCTTCACCTCCGGCGGCGAGCCCACGATGCTCATGGTCGGCCCGTACAACAAGCAGGTTGTCTCGACCTTCACCGGCAACGCGACCCGGATGGACAAGTCCGAGGACAAGAAGCTGTACGCCGCGATCGACGTGTATGCGTCGGACTACGGCGAGCTGAAGGTCGTCCCGAACCGCTTCCAGCGTGACCGCACCGCCTTCGTGCTCGACACCGAGTACTGGGCGCTGTCGGTCCTTCGTCCGATCACCATCGAGGGCATCGCCAAGACCGGCGACTCCGAGAAGAAGATGATCGTGACGGAGTTCACGCTCGAAAGCCGCAACGAGGCCGCGAGCGGCGCCGTCGCCGATCTGACCACCTCGTAACCGATAGGGGCCGGGCCTTCGCGCCCGGCCCCATCCTTTCAAGGAGGCCAGAAATGGCAGCTAATCTCGTTCAAAACCCTGACGGCTCCGCCTCGTTCAAGAACGAGCTGGACGGTAAGGAAATGTGGCGCGTCGGCGGTGTCCCCGTTGGCAGCGCAGTTTCCGCATCGGCTTCGGTCGATGGCACCTACGCCTTCCGCGGCCAGAAGTGGGCGATCATGCCGCTTCTCGCCACCGCGGGCGTCGGCGCGGCCATCGCCTCGTTCAAGAACACCGAGCCGGGCGGCGCGGACGTCTACATCACCGACTACATCATCGATATCCAGACCGGCTCGACGGCGTCCTGTACCTTCTCCGTCGGCGTCGGAAGCCTGTCGACCTCGTCTTCGGCAATCCTGTTCTCGGCGATGGACCTCTCGTCCGTCACCATCCTCTCGGCCGGCTCGGACGGCGTCGCGGGCAAGAAGCGCGCGAAGCTGACGACCAACCAGTACTGCAACATGATCATGGTTTCCGGGTCCGCTACCGGCCTCGTTGGACGCGCGGTGATCGGATACATCGTCGCATGAGCAAGTTCCCCGACGACGCGATTGCGGCGGGGTTCTCGAAGCGCCTGGTGGCGGGGAATGCCCTGGTAACGGCTTCCCTGCCCACCACGCGCGACGGCGTCACCGCATCGTGTGTCCAGATCGCGGCAAGCGTCGCAACCTGGGTCCGCTTCGGCACGGCGGCGAGCCTCACTTGCTCGACCTCCACCGACATCATGATTTCCCCCAACCACCCGCACCGCTTCAAGGTCGCCGGCTACGGCTTCCTCGGCGTGCTGAACGACGTGACCGGCTACCTCAGCGTGACGGCGGTGGAGATCGGCTGATGCTCCGCGACTGGCGCATCGATGAGAACGGCATCCTGGAGGAGACCTTCCTGGATGGCGACGACATGCACATCCGCCGGTCGCAGGACGTGGAAGCGATCCTCGATGAGAACAAGCGTCTCGCGAGCCTGAACGACGGCTACTCGCCGTCCCGCGACATGCGCCGCGTCGCCTCGATCCCCCTGACCGTGGTGGAGCAGTGGATGAAGGAGGGTATCGACATCTTCGACAAGAATTGCGCCGAAGCGATCCGCCGGAAGCTCAACAGCCCGGAATGGAAGTACCTCCGAACCGCTCCGGGGGTGGTGTGATGGCGAAAATCGCCGTCTGCATCCCCTCTGGCGACATGTGGAAGGCCGGCTTCGGGCTGGACCTCGCCATCATGCTCGGCACCTTCGCGACAATCCATCCGAAGTCCGAGCACCAGATCGAAGTCGTCAACACGCAGCTCTCGGTCCTGCCGAAGTCCCGCATGATGCTTGCCCAGCAGGCGATCGAGTGGGGCTGCACGCATACCCTGTGGCTCGACAGCGACGCGCGGTTCTCCAAAGACACCCTGGACCGCCTTCTCGGGCATGACCTCGATTTCGTCGCCTGCAACGCCGTCCGCCGGGCGCTTCCCTGCACCCCGACGAGCTCCAACGGCCCGGGCATGCCGATCTGGACCTCGCCCGACAGCTTCGGGCTGGAGGAAGTCCACGATCACGTCGGCCTGCACACGGCCCTGATCAAGGTCGATGTGTTTAAGAAGGTCGAGCAGCCGTGGTTTATGACCCCGTGGCTGGTCCGTCAGCAGGAGTACCAGGGCGAGGATGTGTGGTTCTGCCACCGCGCGATCGACGCGGGCTTCCGTATCTGGATCGACCACGACCTTTCGCAGCACAACCGGCATTCCGGGAATTTCGACTACTCGCACCAGCTTGCCGACCTCGGCCGGGCCGAATACGAGGCCGAGGCTGCGGCGGTGAAGGCGGCGAACGAGGCGAAGGCCAAGGCGCATCTCAAGGCGCTTGACGAGGGAGACGTTGAGTACGTCGAGCCGGCACGCTCGCCGGCCGTCCTCGAACTAGAGACCTTGTAACCCATGGCGATAACGACCTGGACAGAGCTGCAGGCGGCGGTCGCTAATTGGCTTGTTCGGGCCGATACCACGCTGACGGATCGCGTGCCTGAGTTCAACGCGATGTGCGAGGGCTGGATCGCCTATGGCCTCGACATGGGGCAGGTCAAAATCCCGCCGCTTCGTATCCGGGCGATGGAAGCCACGGCGACGCCATCGATGGTCGCCGGGACGAGCACGGTCGCGCTTCCGACGCGCTATGTCGCGATGCGAAACATCTACATCAATACCAACCCGAAGCGGAAGCTGTCGCCGGTCTCGCCCGAACAGCGCATTTTCGAGCGGCCGTTTGCGACGGCGGGGACGCCCGAGTTTTTCTCCGTCGAGGGCGACAACATCGTCCTCGGCCCGATCCCGAGCACCAGCGACGCGCTGTCGATCCTCTACTATCAGCGCTTCGCCCCGTTCTCGACCGGGTCCGATACCAATTGGCTCCTGGTCAATTCGCCGAACACCTACCTGTTCGGGAACCTCTACGCGTCGTCCCTGATGACGGGCAATCCCAAGGGCCCGATCTGGCTCGGGCAGTTCATGGGCTCGATTGCGTCGCTCAACGAGGCGGACAAGTCCGACCGCTACTCCGGCGGCGTGCTGCAGATCCGCAACGCTACGAGCAACCCTTAATGGGCGACACGATCCCCTTCGCGGAATGGCGACCGGACCTTCCCGACCTCGGCAATGGCGCCTTGGTCGCGAAGAACGTTTTCCCCGGCCCCGTTTCGTACCGCCAGGTGCTGTCCTTCGCTAACGCGATTGCAGCCCTCGCCGCGCGGGTGCAGGGCGCCATCTCCGCCCGGGCGGCCGACGGCATCACCTACAACTATGCGGGCACCGAGACGAAGCTCTACGAGCTCTCGGCGGCATCCTCGACGTGGACGGATCGCTCCGGCGCCACCTATTCCTGCGGCGCGGTCGAGTTTTGGCAGTTCGCGAAGTTCGGGAACTACATCGTCGCGGCCAATATCGACGATCCAATCCAGTACACGACCATCGGCGCGGGTGCTGCCTTCGCCAACCTGTCGGCCTCTGCCCCGCAGTGCCGGCACATGGCGGTGATCCGCGACTTCCTGATTACCGGCAATACCTGGGATGCGTCGGACGGCTTCAAGCCGAACCGCCTTTGGTGGCCGGAAATCAACAATATCACCTCCTGGCCGACGCCAGGATCGACTGCGGCGGCGAATGCCCAATCGGACTATCAGGACCTGGCCGAGGGCGGGTCTATCACGGGCATCACCGGCGGCCAGTCGGGCGTCGTCGTCTGCGAGCGTTCGGTCTACACGATCAACTACATCGGCTCGCCGCTGGTATTCGACATTCAGCGGGTCGAGAAGGAGCGCGGCTCGCTCTATGCCGGTTCGGTGATCGGCGACGGGCGCTATACCTACTTCCTTGGGAATGACGGCTTCTATCGCTTCGACGGCATCCAGTCGACGCCGATCGGCGCGGACAAGGTCGACAACTGGTTCCTGGCAGACCTGGCGCCGAACACCTCCCCGCGTATCTGCGCGGCCCTCGATCCTGTCAACAAGATCGTCATGTGGGCCTATGCCTCGCTCAATTCAGGAGCGGGTACACCGGACAAGATCATCTGCTTCCACACGCCCACGGGCCGGTGGTCGCTGATCGAGCAGCCGGTCGAATGGCTGGCCTCGATCTCCTACACCCTCGGCTACACGCTCGACGGCCTGGATGCGGTGTCGTCGTCCCTGGATGCGCTGCCCTACAGTCTCGACAGCTACGTCTGGCAGGGCGGCGCGGCCATCCTCGGCGCCTTCGATACCTCGCATCGCTTCGGGTACTTCAACGGCGCGGCCATGACCGCGACGCTGACCACGGGCGAGGTGCAGCCGATCTCGAGCGGCCGGGCGCTGGTCACGGAAGTGCGGCCCCTGTTGCAGGTCACCGGCGGCACGCCGTCGATAACCCCGATCACGCGGAACCGGCTCATCGACGCCGCGACGACGGGAACGGCCTCGTCCGTGAATGCGGTGGGTGTGGCTCCGATGATCGTCGATGCCCGGTACTTCCGCTATCAGGCGACCATTCCGGGCGGTTTCCAGCATGCCGTGGGCGTGCAGGACAATGCGATTGCGAGCGGCACGATATGAGCATCTCGCCGCTCCCTCGGGATTTCCCCGACCTCAAGCAGCAGGTCAACAAGGCGACGCTGGTCGTCAACGGCCTGCTCGAGGGCCGTCACAACGCCTTCGGCACCGCGACGCTTGCCACGTCCACCACGACCACGAGCGTCATTGATGCACGGGTGGGCGTGTCGTCGGTGATCTCGCTGATGCCGACCACGGCTCGCGCCGCTTCGGCTCTGGCGAACCTCTACGTCTCCGCCCGGATGCAGGGCTCTTTCATCCTGACCCACGACAGCCAGACCTACACCGATCGGGTTTTTGCCTACACCGTTGGAGGTGCCTGATGGGCCTGATCGACGCAAGCAAGCCTCGTGCATATCGCCCTCGCGGCATTCTCGATCCCGTCTCGGATGAGACCACGAGCACGGCGACGATGGATTACAGCACCATCGGCGGCGAGACGATGAACAACGATCCTCGCGGCGCCGGCCGGGATCAGCGGAGCTTCGAGAGCTTCGGCGCGATGATCCGCGACCCGGATTTTCGGAACGACTGGTCCGAGATCGCCGGCAAGTTCGGCAGCCTCGGCATGTTCGGCTCTGCCATTCGCGACATGACCGGGCTTGGCAAGGAAGCTTACGGCCCGGCGATGCCGGCTTTTGGTACCCGCGATGCAGTTGCCGACGAAATCGGCTCGGCGGCGATGGGGAGCAACCTCGACCTTGCCGGCAGCGTCGGCGAGTCGCCCGGTCTCTACGCCAAAGGTGGCAAGGTCGGTCGCAGGGGCCTGCTCGACGGCGATCCTCCCGGCCCGGACAACGTGATCATCGGCGCCAAGACCGGCGAGCGCGTGCTCAATGAAAAGCAGTTCGGCGCGCTCTCGCCGGAGGCGCGGGCCGAGGTCGAGCGCGTGCTCAAGGCGAAGAAGAAGTGAAGACGGCATTCGCCATCCACTCGACCGCCGCGCCGAGCGTCTGGCACCAGGCGCTGCCGCTCATCGAGCGGGCGATGGCGCATGACAACGGGCGCGTCTCCACGGACGACCTTCTGGCGAAGATCGAAGCCTGCGACATGCAGCTTTGGTTCGGAACCGACGACGGCGTGCTGGAGATGGTCGCCATCACTGAGGTCTGCGTCTGGCCGCAGATGAAGGTGGCGCGGTTCGTTCTGCTCGCGGGGGGCGATTTCGACGGCTGGTGGTCGTTCACCTTGCCGATGTTCCAGGCATGGGCGCAGCGGGAGGGCTGCGCGCAGTTTGAAGTGAAGGGCCGGCTCGGGTGGCTGAAGAAGCTCAAGGGCTGGGCTCTCGATCACGTCGTGATGCGGACGGAGGTGGCCCATGCCGGGTAGTAGCGGAACGTCGACCATTCAGAAATCCGAGCCGTGGGACGGCCAGAAACCCTACGTCCTTGAGGGCTACGCGGAGGCGCAGGATCTCTACAACAAGGGACCGGCCCAGTATTACCCGGGCTCCACGGTCGCCGGTCAGTCCAACACGACCAAGAACGCGCTGGACGCCATCGAATACCGGGGGATGCAGGGCTCGGCCGCCCGCACGGGCCAGCAGCATGCGCTGAACAAGTTCGGCGAGGGCAATCTCGGCGATTGGGACACGGTCGACCAGATGCGGCGCCTCGGGGGCCAAAATTCCTTCGCTCACAACCCCGCCGTCTCGCGCCTTGCGAATATGTCGTTCAACGGCACCGACCTGGGGGCCGGTGCGGCCAAGCGCGTCGGTGACATTTCCTCCGTCGGTGCAAACAGCCTCGCTCAGTATCGCGGCGACGTTGGCGACATCATCACGGGATACGCGCAGTCGCTCAACCCAGCCCTGGCGCCGATCATGGCGACGGCCGGGGGCGCGCATCTCGGGGGCTCGCCCTACCTCGACGATATGTACGGGAAGGCGGCGGCGGCCGTCACACGGCAGTTCGCGGAGGGCATCGCGCCGGGGCTGGACAGCGCGGCATCGCGGGCGGGCCGCTATGGCTCGGGCATGCACGCGAACGTCAAGGATGCGGCCGGCGAGAGCTTCGGGCGCCAGCTCGGCGACCTCGCGACCGGCATTTACGGCCAGAATTACGAGGGCGAGCGCGCACGGCAGGAAGCCGCGACGGCAAACGCGTCCAACATCTACCAGCAGGGCCTCGGGCTCCGCGCCAATACGGCGGCGACCTCCGCCGGACAGGGCGCTACGGACGCCAACCTGCGGCTTGCGGCCTCCGGCCAGATCGGGCAGCAGTCGGCGCAGGATGCGGCGAACCAGCTCGCGGCGAACCAGCAGCTTTCGCAGGCTTACGAGAGCGGGGCGGACCGTCAGCTGCAGTCGCTGGTCTCCGGCAACAACGCCTACAACGCCGGCCGGGCTCAGCAGCTCCAGGGGCTCGGTATGCAGCCGGCATATCAGCAGATGGACTACACCGACCTGAACAACGCCTCGGCCGCCGGGCAGGCGCGGGACCAGTATTCGCAGCAGCTCATCAACGATCAGGTGGCGCGCCACGACTTCGGACAGAATGCCGACTGGCAGAACCTGTCGCGCTACCTGGCTTCGATCAACGGCGGCTCGCCTGGCGCCACGGTCACTCAGACCGGCGGCGGCAGTCCCTATGGCGGTCTCGCGTCCCTGTTCGCGGGGGCTGGCGGTCTCGGCCAGCTCGCGATGGGCACGCGCGGCTTGCTCTGGTGAGGTAACGCAGCATGGCATCCATCTGGGACTATCTCGGCGGCGGCACTCCCGACGCGGCCTCGACCGGCACGGCAGGGCTTCTGACGCCGCAGGACAGGCTGATGGCGCTGTTTCAGGGTCTGACCCAGGCGGGCATCGGCATGTCGCAGCCGGGGCTTGGCAAGGGGCAGGCGCTGGCGATGGGGCTCGGCGGACTGGGCCAGGGCATGGCGCAGGGCAATCAGCAGGCGCTGCAACAGCGGCTTTTCATGGACAGGCTGGCTCAGCAGCAGCGGCAGCAGAAGGCGCAGGAAGACTATCTGGCCGCCAATCCGCAGCACGCGGCGCTTGCCCGAGCGGTAGGGCCTGAGGCGTTCAAGACGCTGCTTGATCGGGCGGTGCCAAAACAGGCTGAGGTGCCGTTCGGCTTTGAGAAAGGCCCGAACGGCGTTTCTGCCACTCCGGGGGCCTTCGACACGATGGCGTCGCTTGAGCGGCTGAAATCCCAGCAACGCACCGAAGGCGAGCGTGGCGGTCAGAACGCGGTGCCGCTTATCACCGAGCAGCCGGCATTCCGGGCTCGGGTTGCCAGCGCCGAGACATCGGCCCGCGAACAGGCCGGGCTGCCCTTTGTCGGCCCCAAGGCGGCGGCTACAGAGGCGGCGACGCTGCCCTATGCCGGACCACGGGCGGCAGCGGTCGCCAACGCTCAGCAGGCCGCGCAGGGCGGACAGACGACCTTCACCCGCGAGGGCGCGCTCCGCGACGACTTCACGAAGCTGACGACGGATTTCCGCACCGTTCAGGACGCCTACAACAAGATCGGCGAGGCGGCCAAGACCCCTACGGGGGCGGGCGATATGTCGCTGCTCTACAGCTACGTCAAGCTGCTCGATCCGGGCTCGGTGGTGCGCGAGAGCGAATTTGCGACCGCTGCCGCTTCCGGTTCGCTCGGCGAGCGGATGCAAGGCTACGTCAACCGCGTTCTCAGCGGCGAGCGGCTGCCCGATACCCTCCGCAAGGAATTCCTCGATCAGGCCCGGGGCATCTACACCGCCCAGAAGAAGGGTTACGACAACCTCACGAGCCAGTACGAGGCGCTGGCGAAGAACTACGGCGTCGACCCGAAGAACGTCACCACGCGCTTCGACACGCCCGGCGGCCTCCCGGCCACGCCCGAGCTTCCGACCACCGGATACACCGAAGGCACGATCCTGACCGGCCCGAAGGGCGAGCAAAAGATCATGCGCGGCGGGAAGTGGGTTGACCTGAAATGACCGGCCAGCTTCCTCCCGGCTG
The DNA here is from genome assembly GCA_964426135.1 of uncultured Phycisphaeraceae bacterium. Classification (GTDB taxonomy): domain Bacteria; phylum Planctomycetota; class Phycisphaerae; order Phycisphaerales; family Phycisphaeraceae; genus CAYRPN01. The sequence goes on from CAYRPN010000049.1 coordinate 25,609, forward strand.
GACTGTGACGCCGCCGCAACCGGCAGCCGCGGCCCCGTTGCCGGCGGGCTGGACGGTCACGCCTCCGTCGCCGGAACAGGAGTTCCGCAACGGGCCGCTCGGCTTCATGGACAACATGGGTCGCCGGCTCGCGGGCGGAGCGTCGTTCGGTTTCGCGGACGAAATCGCCGCCGGCATGGACGCCTTGACGCACCCGTTGCTCGGGCGCGGATCGTCTGCGCCGACCATCGGGGAGCGATACGACGCAAATCTGCAGGGCGAGCGCGGGATTGATCGGGCGTTCGAGAGGCGCGCACCTGTCCTGTCTGCGGTCGGCGATGTCACCGGCATGATCGGCGGCACGATTGCCGCACCGCTGCTCGCGCCCGGCAAGGTCGCGGGGATGATCCCGGCGCCCACTTCCATGCTCGGCAAGATGGCTCTCGGCGGAACCGCTGGCGGGGCCGTTGGCGCTGTCGAAGGCTTTGGGACGGGCGAGGGGGGCTTTACCAATCGGGCCGAGAATGCGGCGACGCACGGCGCAATCGGGGCGGGTACGGGCGCGCTCATTCCTCCGATGCTCGCGGGCGTCGGGAAACTCGCCGGTCCCGTTCTCGACAAGATGGGCCTTCGCAACGCCGACAAGGCCGCGCTGAACCAGACGCTCCGCGCATTCGAGCGTGACGGCATCTCACCCGAAGACGCGCTTGCCAAGCTGAGGGAGTGGCGCGCTGCCGGATCGAAGCCGGAGGCCCTGGTCGACCTCGGCGGCGAAAACGTCCGCGCGCTCGCCACGACGGCGGCCAACTTGCCCGGTAAGTCGCGACAGGCGGCGATGGACCTTGTGGAGCTTCGGAAGGGCGGAGCGTCCGAGCGCGTCGGCGGTGACATGGCTCGCGCTATCAGCCCGAGCACGAACTACTCCGGGACGATAGACGAGTTGATGGCGTCCCGTCGGCGAGCGGCCGATCCGCTGTACGAGAAGATGCGTCAGGCCCCGACCTACTGGGACCCCGAACTTGAGGCGCTGATGAAACGCCCCTCGATGAAGGATGCGTGGGTCAAGGCCCAGCGCCTGGCAGCCGAGGAAGGCGTCGACCTCCCGAAGGTCTGGAAGCTCGACGAGAAGACCGGCGAGATGATCCGCACGGGCGAGAGCCGGCCGGACTGGGCCTCCTGGGACTACATCAAGCGCGGCCTCGACGAGGTGATCGAGGGTCACAAAGACCAGTTCGGCAAGATGACCGATACCGGCCGCACGTCGACCGGCACCCGAAAGGCTCTGCTCGACATCCTCGACGCGGCAAATCCCGACTACAGGGCCGCCCGCGCCGCTTATTCGGGTCCGTCTCAGTCGATCGACGCGATGAAACTCGGCCGTACGATCCTGAGCGAAGACGCCGACATCACCGCGAAGAAAATCGCCTCGCTCGATCCGGGCGACAAGGAGTTCTTCCGCGCGGGCGTGGTCAAGGCGCTTCAGGACAAGGTCGAGAACACGGTGGACGGCCGCAACGTCGTCGCCAGCTTCTTCAACAAGCCGGCCCTTCGCACCAAGCTCGCCGCCGCCTTCGACAGCCCGGAGGAGTTCAAGCGGTTTGAGGCGCTGATGAAGCGCGAGATGGACATGGCGACCACGAACAACGCCATCTCGCCTCGCGGCGGCTCGCAGACCATGCGGCTTCTGTCCGGCGCCGAGGACATGCGAACCGATCCCGTCGCGGGGCCGCTCGCCAATCTGATGGATCTCAAGTTCGGGACTGCGGCCAGACAGGCGGCAACGTCGCTGATCCGCCCCACTCAGCAAGGCATGAACAGCAGCACCGCCGACGCCCTGGCGCCGCTCCTGTTCTCAAAGACGCCCGAGGAAACGGCCCGCATTCTCCAGGGGCTGATGGATGCGCAGCGGAGCTATCAGTCGATTGGCGCCGCACGGGCTCGGGTGCTCCCGGGCCTTCTCGGCGGCATCGCCAACGTCCCAACCGGGCTTCTCGGCCCCTATCGCCGCCAATGATCGACCGCGAACACCAAGAGCACGAAAACGGCTATCGCCGCGATGTTTCCCGCGATCTGTCCGAGCATGGATCAGTCCGGGCGAGCCGAAGTGCGCCAGCGGCTGTGCTTCTTCGGGGCAAGGGCTTCGGCGATTGGCAGGCCCTTCGCAAGTCGTCTGTGGATCGTCGCTTCATGTCGGCCGAGATGACGCGCCCACTCCGCGACGGTCATGGACAGCCCGTCATGGGCGATGATGTGGTTGTTCGTCCGGTTATTCTGTTGGGTCTGCATCGTCGCCCAGCGGCAGTTCCCGGGCGCGTAATTTCCACGAGGGTCGATGCGGTCGAGCGTCAGTCCCTCCGGCCGCGCACCCATGTCGGCGAGGAAGCGCTCGAAAGACCCGCGCCATTCCGGACACACGGAAATGCCCCTGGCCCCGTACTTGGGGAAGTTGGTATCGCGCGAGCTGTAGCATCGGCTGATCATGCTTCGCCACGTTCGATAGGTCGGCGTGCTGGACTGGCCGTGCGTCGTATTGCGCTCGATACACACCGCACGATGAACGTCGCGGTTGAGGCACCCGCACGACCGCGACGCGCCTTCAACCAAGCTTCCGCCTCTCACGACGCCTTCGGTTCCGCACTCGCAGCGGCAAAGCCATTGCGGCTGGTTGTGGCGGTTGTTTTCGACGCGGCGGAGGACGGTCCAGCGACCGAACGCGCGCCCGGAAATATCAATGAATGCCGGCATGATCGAATTATGCCACGCGATGCTGGGATTGACAAGCGAGGGCTGACGAATGGCCAATAATGTTCGGGCGTGGTCCACTACCGCCGGTAGTAATGGAACTGCGGATGCAGACATAAATTGTGCAGAAGGCTGCCCCCCCAGCGCCGTGAACGATGCCGAGCGCCAGATGATGGCGAAGATCAAGAACACCTTGATCGGCGTCGAGTATCTGGACCACGGCTACACCGCGACCTTTGCGACAACCACGACCTTCGCCTCTCCGGGCGATCTGACCGCGATCTATCTGGCGTCTCGCCGCCTCAAGTTCGATTGCGGAACTACGCTCTACGGTACGATCCGCTCGGCCTCCTACGTCGCCGCCAACACCACCGTCACGATGGTGATGGACAACTCGACGACGCTTTCCTCGTCCCTGTCGGCGGTCTACATCGGGTCCCTCGCGCCGACCAATCCATCGGCCCCGGCGACGTTCGACAAGAACAACTACACACTGACGGCCGGAAGCTCGACGGCCTACACGTTGACGCCGACTCCCGGTCTGGCGGCGCTCGACAACGGGACACGCATCCGGCTCAAGTTCCACACTGCCAACGGGGCTGCGCCGACGCTTGCGGTCTCCGGCCTTACCGCGAAGACTATGGTGGGTCCGGGCAACGCGACGCTCTCCGGTTCCGAGTTTCCAGCCGATACGACCGCTGCTTTCGTCTACGACTCAAGTCTCGACGTTTGGCAGGCTGAAGGAACACCCGCTAGCGTTACGGCGGCAAGTCAGAGCGCAGTCGATACTGGCACAGCTACGACCTCGTATGTCTCTCCGTCCACGCTTCTGAACGCCGCGTGGCAGGGGAGCGCTCTCGACAATCGCATCATCAATCCGGAAGGGGCGGTGTTCCAGCGCAGTGACGCGGGCGCTGTCGGCACGACCGATAACAGCTACATCTTCGATCGCTGGCGGCTTCTGCTCGGCGCCGCGAATGCCGCGACGGCATCTCAGATCACGTCCAGCCTGACCAACGGCGCGTCCTATGCGATGCGCCTGACAGTCGGGTCGGGCAACAACAACAAGTTCGGCATGTGGCAGGTGATCGAAGGCGTCAACTGCAAGGACCTTCAGGGAAAGAAAGTCGTCGTCGCCGCGCGGATCAAGGCCACGTCGGGCCTGTCCGACATCCGCATGGCTTTGGTTGAGTTCACGGGCACGGAAGATAGCGTCTCGGGCGATCCGATTTCTGCGTGGAACTCCGCAGCCACGAACCCGACGCTCGCCGCCAACTATGCCTTCGTGAACGCGCCCGCGAATATGTCGGTCGGCACAAGCTACGCTCAGTTCACGGTTACCGGGACCGTCTCGTCGAGCGCGGTCAACCTTGCGGTCTTCATCTGGAACGACGACACATCGACCACGCAGACCACCGATCAGCTTGAGGTAACACAAGTCGAGTTGAAGTCGGGCATCGGCGCGACGCCCTACAAGGCGCGGCCCTACTCGCTGGAGCTTCAGCTCTGCCAGCGTTACTTCAACTACAAATCTGCCGCCGTTCTCGGTAACGGCTACACGTCCAGCGCTTCTGTGGCGAAGTGCGCGATCAATACGGGCGTGCGGATGCGGACGGAGACTGCAACGCTGTCGCAGACATCCTGTGTGATCCGGAACGTCGGAGGGTCTGAAAGCCCGACCGGCATATCGAATGTCGGCTGGGGCATCGGCGCGACCTACATCGTCGACATGACCTCCTCCGGTGCGTTCACGAACGACCGTCCGGTGACGCTGAACGGCGGCAACATCACTCTCAATTGTGAGCTTTAAGCCATGGACACCTGGCACGATCATGGAAACGAGGTCCGCCGCACGGTGGGGAACACAAGCCTCACCATCCCGAAGGATGCGAGGAACCGGGACTGGAACCTGCTTCAAGAGGCAATCGCTCGCCACGATGCAGAGGTCATTGACCCGCCCACGGCCCAGGCCGCCGTGCCCGGTGTGGTGACGCGCTTCCAAGCCCGCGCAGCCCTCTTGCAGGCGGGCCTTCTCGATGCCGCGACGGCAGCGGTGGAGGCGACCAACGATGCTTTCACCAAGCTGGCGTGGGCCGAGGCGAGCGAGTGGCGCCGGGACAGCGCCTTGGTCGTCAGCATGGCATCGGCCATCGGCCTGACCTCGGATCAAATCGACGACCTCTTTCGAGCGGCTGCAGAGATCACGGCGTAACGAGCGGCCGACGCGGAACGCTGACACGAACCGCGCCGGCCTGACCAACGACAGGAGCAACCCATGTCGAAGGCTGAGCGAACGCTAGCACGATGGGGGATGGCGGGTCTGGTCGCCGCTCCCCTCGTTTTCTTGGGGGCGGCCCGCGCCCATGAGGAGGCCCAATGGATCGCGGACGATCCCCGTTTCTCCTACTGCTGTGGCGTTCACGATTGCTCTCCGGCCCCAGAGAGCGAGGTCAGGGCCGTCCGGGACGGGTGGTATCTGCCGTCTACCGGCCAGACCTTCCTTGAAGGCAGCCCCGATTTGCATGTGAGCCGGGATCACCGGCCGTGGTGGTGCAAGCCGCCGGGCTGGAACGGCTGGGTCAAGTGCCTCTTCGTCGCGGCGAGGGGATCATGATCCGCCTCGCCATCGCGCTCCTCCTCTTCGCCTTCCCCGCCTTCGCCCAGCAGCGGCAGCTCTGCGCGTCTCGTGCTGCGCTTCTCGAAAAGCTCTCCCAGGACTTCGGCGAGACCCCGTTCGCCAGCGGCATCGACGGAGGAGGGAACCTGATGGAGATCCTAACCGGCCCCAATGGCTCCTGGACGCTCCTGATCGTCCGCGCCGACAAGGTGGCCTGCATCGTCGGCTCCGGCGAGGGCTGGCTCCTCTACGAGCCCACTGTCGGCGGGAGGGGCGCCTGATGGCCGAGGAACACGGCGAGCGTCGTCGCAAGGTGGGGCTGCACTTCGACCCAACCGTCAACGCGGGCCACCTGCTCACCACGGCGACGCTGCTGGTCGGCCTGGTCATCTGGGGCGCGCGGCTCGAGGCCCGCGTCGATGCCGAAGCCAACACCCGCGAGCGCTTCGAGCAGCAGTATTACCGCGACCGGAGTTTGGACGGGAAAAGCTCGGACGAGATCAAGGCGGCGCTGCGACGGATCGAGGACAAGCTCGACCGTAAGCAGGATCGGCCGTACCTGCCGAGTCCCGGGCAGTGACCGATCTCGACACCCTCGCGCGCACCATCTGGGCCGAAGCTCGAGGCGAAGGCGTGCAGGGCATGGAAGCCGTCGCCGCGGTCATCATGAACCGGGTCAAGGCAGACCTGAAGAACGACGGCCGGCCGGACTGGTGGGGCGAAGGGGTAGAGGGCGTCTGCAAGAAGCCGTGGCAGTTCTCGTGCTGGAACATGGACGATCCGAACCGCGACAAGCTGCTGCATGTCAGCGACAGGGACCCGTGGTTCAGGACGGCTCAGGAGGTAGCCAGGAGGGCGCTAGACGGCACGCTGACCGATCCGACCGGAGGCGCGACGCACTACTTGGTCGACCGCCTGGCGGACTCTACGCACTGGTCGAAGGGCAGGGCGCCGGTCGCGAAGATCGGTAGGCATTGGTTCTACAGGCTCATCTGACGATGCCGCAGCGCCGAACCAACGTCTCGCGCTTATTCCCGTGGAGGCGAGGGTCAAGTTGCTTCCAACCATCTCCCATGGTCGCTACGTCGACCAAGGGAAAGATCCAAACGGTTAGCGTTTCGGGGTTCCAGTGTTCTTGGCGAGACAGGCCGGTGATGTCCGCGTACAGCCGCTTCGCTGCATCGAGGTCCGGCGCTTCGACCTCCCGCGGATCGACCAGAAACTCGCGGCCCTCGTACTCAGGTAGGCCGCGGTCGTGCTCGGCGATTAGGAAAATCGGCATTGCCTGAATTTTACATCATCCCCGCCGTTGGGCTAACGGCTTTCTGTCGAAAGGTAACGCTATGACTTGGGAAATGACCGCCGGGCTTCTCCGGCACCTCCTGACCGCTGCCGGCGGCATCCTGGCGAGCAAGGGCGTCATCGGCTCGTCCGATGTCGAGATCCTGTCCGGCGCCGTCATCGCCATCGGTGGCGTCGTGTGGTCGCTGGTCGCCAAGAAGAAGGCGACGGCGTGACCACGCTTGCCGGCGTCGTCGCCCTGGTCGCGTGCTTCGGGATCGTCCTGTGGGCGGCCATGCGAAGCGCGCGATCAGGGGGCGCACTCGAGGAAAGGGCGGAGGGCCTGGAAGATGTCGCCAAGGCAGGGGAGAGGATCGCCGATGCTACGGCTGGCGCTCCTAGGACTGTTGACGATCTCGATAAGCGGCTGCAAGGCGGTGGTCATATCTGACTGCCGTCTTCTGCCCTTCAGGGTCTACGAGTCCACGGTCGAGCAGAGGATCGTCTCCCAGATGCGATCGGCACCGCCCGAGCTCCAGAGGTTCGCCCTCGATGCGGTAGAGCTAAGGGATGCGGTCAGGGCTTGTCGGGTGTGAGGCCCAGTCGTCATCTTCGTAGAGGGCGGCGCCAGTCTCGCGGTCCTTGACGTGGATCAGGTAGCGCGTAAAGCCGCAAGGTCGGTCTTCGTCTTCTGGGGCGTCAATGGCCCGGCAGAAGAAAAGGTGCCTGTTGCAGTCGCAGCCGTAGTTTCCCTCCGACCACAAATAGTCGGAGCCTTCTCCCCAAGGGAATGCGTGCGTATAGACGCGCGTCTCGCCCGTCAAAGTGTCGAGGATATGCACGTCAACAGGCGCGCTCATATCCCACCCTCCTTCATCTCAGTATAGAGCCGATATTATCTGGGCTGAACGGGGCCGGTGGGCCTTCTCGAACACTACGTATCGGCTCAACCATCGAAGCATCCGCAGGGCATTTGAGGCGTGGAGTAGATCTCCGGAAACATCTCGCCTTGGGCGAGCACGTCAGCCCAAGAGAAGCGGCGCCCGAGTCCCTTGATCGTCGTGAGATCGGCATTGGCCTCCATCTCCAGCGCCCGAGCGGCTAGGTTGGGATAGGTCTTCGCCAGTTCTCGCACCTCAGCCGGCGTATTGTTGGGACAGAAGAAGCAGGCTGACTTGCCCGGCAGGGGCAACCCGGCGCGCAGGATCGCGTCGCGGCACTCGTCTTCGCCCCAGCCCCACTCAATCAGCGGATACCAATTCTGAAACTTTTCGTCGGTGAAGGGCTTGGCGCGCTCGGGCTCATCGGCGTGGTAGCCGATTAGCCTCACCGCCTTTTCGCCGCGACCCCAGGCAGCGAGACAGCCGGGGTCGTTGTTTGCTCACTTTTCAAATGGCTCGACCTTGAACCGCTGACTACACGTCTTCCAGCCGTAAGCGACGCTGGGGAGGGCATTGCGGCGGAGGCAGTCTTCCTCAAGGGTTTCGTCCACGCCACCCTTGCGGATCGTCTCGATCGCGGGATAGCCGTGTTTGATAAGCCAAGCGGAGAAGGTACGGACGTAGGCGTAGGTGTGCGGCTTCTCACCCGGCCGGTTCTCGCCATTACCCGTGTCGGAAAATAGGATGGCGTGAGGCGCGGGCATCCCACGCTCAATCATCCCACACAGGGCGGCGGTGCTGTTGTTGCCCCCGCCATAGCTGACGAGCACGAGGCTCATCGCCCCTCTCCATTCTCAGCCCGCCACCGCTTCCCGGCAGGACTTGCCTTCCACAACCGATCGGCGATTTTCCGCATTGAGATGCCGTAGATGCGCTCGAACTCCGCCTCGCCTACGCGGTGCTGCTCTCGATGAGCATCCGAGCACAAAGGAATGACGAAGCAGTCCGAGGGCTTCATCCCCATGCCGCCGTCAGTGCCGGTCCTGACATGGGCCGCCTCGATCTTGCCGAAGCATTCGTGCGCGCCCTTCTGGTTGGCGACAGCGCAGGCGAAGCCACGGACGTGAGCCAGATGGGCAGGGCATCGAATTATCGCGGACTGTTTAACCCCCATTGGCTCCGGTCTCCGCCGCTTGGGCATTATCATTTCAGGTGGCTCCAATTTTGGCCCGAGCGGATGGCTGCAACCGTGCTCGTGCTGACGCCGAAATCGGGAGCTACTAGTCGCGCGACGCGACGGTCAGACCGGATGGCGCGGACTTGAGCCTCGGTAAGAATGGCCCTCTGATGCGCGGAGCCGAGCGTCACCGGTCGTCGCCCTTTGCGAACCATGTCAGCCATGTTCTGCTGATGCGTGCCGAGCCACAGATGATCCGGGTTGACGCAGTAGCCATTGTCGCAGGTGTGGCACACCTCAAGCGTCGCCGGGATCGGCCCACGATAGAGTTCCCAGGCAACGCGGGCCGCGATGCGACGGCGGGGCCGATCCCAGATGACCGCTCGGGGATTGCCGTCGGCTTGCTTGGTGATGGTCTCTGTCCACAGCCAACACCCGGACATGGGTTCCGGCATTACGAAGGACTCGAAGCGCTCACGCGTAAGCGGCACACGCGGTTGGCGGCTGCAGAGCCGAGTGCAAAACCGCTGAGAGCGCCACAAAGCAGGGATCTGATATCCCTTGCGATGGAAAACCACCCCGCATCGTTCGCAGACTTTCGTGTCTTGCTGGCGGCGAGCGGCCAACTCGGGTGTAACCCAGGAGCCTCCGTTCTTGAAGCGCACGGGCGGATTCGTGGTAAGAGTCGGGTCAGCCATCGGATGCTTCTCACACAAGCTCGGGTGGTTAGGGGTCGGCACGGACTGCAATCCAGCCGACCCCGACACCTTACCAGAAATCACGCCTGTATGCGAGGAAATGCCCATTTTTAAAGGCTTTTTCTCACGTCGCACCGGATCACGGTCGGCTCCTTGACGCCCATCGGCTCGGGCTTGCGGCGCTTCAGTTGAAAACTCATCGGGCGAACTCCGAGGCCGGGCATGGGGGATGCCCGCTCGCCTGCCCCTGGATAGGCGCGAGCACCAAAATGGCGGCCTCGGATCGGGTCATGCGGCGCTCCGCGTGAACTGGTCATCCAGGGCGCCGTCGCCTTCAGCGGCGGTCTGAGCGCGATCGACGGTCGCTTCGCCCTCGGCATCGGCATGGTCGGCGATGCTCTTAAGTTCGGCCGCGATCGGCTTGATGCGCGCCTTGTCGGTCTTGGTGAGGGCGTTCCACCAGGTGCGGAGTGCGACCGTGCCCTCGGCGGCGACCTCGCGGCCCTTCGCCTGGATTTCCTCGGCAGCGCTGTCGACCACCTGGCCGCCGGCGAGATAGGCGGCGATCTGCTGCCCGGCTTGCTCGGTGATGAATTCACCGGGCACGATCGCGGCCGGCATGCCCGCCGGCATCTTCACGGGGGACAGCGGCTTGCGGCTCCCGCTCTCCATGTGGACCGCGACCGTCATCTCGTAGACGAAGCGGCTGTCGGTGATCGCGACATGCCCGGCCGAGACGATCGTGTCCTTGCCCTTGTCGTCTTTGATCTGGAGGAACTTCTCCTTCGCCCGGAGGCAGAAGATCATGTGGACCGGCGAGCGCCAGAGCGCGTTGTTCATGCGCTTGTAGGCCGTCTTCGGCGCCTTCCACTTCTGGATGCCCTTGCTTGAGCTACGGTCGGCCATGTCGAGCACGCCGCCATCGCCCTCCCAGACGTGCGAGCCGCTGTCCACGATGATGGCCTGAGCGCCAGCCTCGCGAGCGGCGGCATAGGCCGCGCTGTACCGCTCGGGCGTGAACGGCGGCTGTAGGTCGATGTGGTCGAACTGGAACTGGTCGGCGTAGATCAGCGCGCGGCCGTTCTCGGTGTCGATCATCACGATCTTGCCGGATGGTCCTACAAGCCCCCTGGCGAGCCGTAGAGCGGAATAGGTCTTGCCGCTGTCCGAGAACCCCCAGAGCGCGATAAGCGCCGGGATGGCCTTGCGGACGGCCGGGACGACCCGGAAAACGGGGCCGGACTCATTGAAGGGGTCGCTCATCGCGGGCTCCTGTCGAGCATTGAGAGGGGGAAGTCTTCGTCTCGGAAGGCGGTCATGGGACTGTCGTCGATCCACGGCTTGTCGCGGCCGAACTTCGCCATGCACTCGACGTATCGGCGGACCCCGTAGCGGTAATGGTCCCGGCCGGACTTCCAGTACTCGTTGGCAGTCATGCCGTTGCCGCCGTAAGTCTCGTATTCTCGGAACTCCTTGACCTTGACGTTCGTCACGCGGCCTTGCTCGATGAAGACGAAGACGAAGGTGTGCTTCGGGCTGGCGGCGAGACTGACGATCCACTCGTTCGGCGGGGGCTCGCCCGAGACGACGTGGATGGCCTTGGTCTTGAGCGTCCGCAGCATCGCCTTCGCGGCCTTCACGGCGTCGTCGTAGATCACCGCCTGGACGTCATAGCGGTTGTTGGCCATCGCGCTCGCTACCGCGGCCTCGATCGGCTTGCCGAAAGGGTTGGTGAACGACTTCACGTCGACAGTCGCCTTGATTTTCAGGTAGTCGAGCCGGGCTTTCATGGGGATGCCGGTCTCTTCGTCCCGCCAGAAGATCGAAACCTCGCTGTAGCCGCCGGTCAGGGCCTTGGTGGCGTCGGGATGGGCGAAGACGAGGCGAGCGGCGCGCTCGATGTCGTCCAGCACGTCGGCCTTCAGCAATTCGCGGTCGCCGAAACTCTCCAGAAGCCGCGCCTTGATCACCGGCCAAAGCGGGATGCCGGGCTCTTTCTCATGGATGCGCTCGCACAGTTCGGCGATGGTCCCGGACTTCTTCAGTCCGAGCTCGGCGCACTTCGCCGCCAGGTCTTTGCCGCCGTCGATCGCCTCGGGGTAATCGGCCGGGTCCGGCTTGGCGGCGTACAGGGACGAGAAGCGAGCCGGCTCTAGCAGCCGATGGTGGAAGGCGCGGCCGACCAGCTTGCCCTCGGTATCCTCGTCCTCGTAGTCGGGATTGAGCGCAGGCGTGTCGATCCAGTAGTCAAGCGGACTGATCAGCAGATTGCGGATGCCGGACGAGGAAAGCGCCTCGGCCTCGTGGTATTCCTCCGCCGGCAAGCCGAAGTAAATTCCAGGCGCAAACTCAGCCACGGCGCTCAATCCCGTAGTGGATGTAGCCGATGCCGGGGGTCATGCGATGCGCTCGCCTTGCGACGGCGGGAACTTCGCCCTGATCGCATCCATCAGCACATTCGCCGCAGCGCGCGACTGGAACGTGATGACGAAGCCTTTCGGGTGGATCTCAGTCTTCGGGAGCGCCGCCGCGTCCGCGTTCTCTCCGACCGGGCCGGGCTCGGATGCCGGCTCGATGAAGACCGCCGGCAGATCGGCGAAGGTGCCGTAGTTGACGACATACTGGCCTTGGCCGAGTGCGATATGGGTGGTCATTTTGATCTCCTCTTAGGTCACGCTGCCGAAGGAAGGGGCTGTGGCGGTTGGGCGCGACCAGCCACATCAGAAACGATGAAGTCCTCCATCATCTCAGCGCACTCCCCCGATCCATCGAGTTGAGTATCGAAATAGCGATCAGCTTGCCCGCGAGCGTGTCGGGCCGGCGACGTAAGCCGAGCAGGCGGGTGAGCCAGTTCATGACTTGCCTCCGTCGAGGATGCCCACGATCTTGCAAAGAGCCTCATAGCCATCGAACGCCGCGCCCATGTAGTCCGGCGGTTCGCGACGAACTCGCTTCTCCGAGATGCGCTGGCATTCGCGAGCGACAGTCAGCGCCGCCTCTATCCTCGCCTCCGCTTCACTGCGCGGCTTGGTGTCAGGTATCAGGGAGTCGCGAGAGGAGGTCATGGCGATACGTCCTTTTGTGGCTCAGTTGACCGGCGGCGTTCTTCATCGGGAGCGGCGCCCCTCGCGGGAGATCGGCCGTTGTCTTCACGGCCAAGCGGCGCGTATGTGACAACCTTCCGCAGCCCGAGGGCGCGGCAGAAGTTCACCGAGAAGCCGGTGCGGCCGAGTGCAACGTTCCGCGCGTACTCGTCTGAGTACCCGCGAGGGTGCGCCCACTTCGCATAGCTCCCGGCTTCCTTGACCTGCTGGCGCAGCATGTCGCGCACCTCGTTCTCGGTCATGCCTGCTGCTTCTTGTGTCAGCGCTGATCGCGGCGGTTGCGGACATCGGCAGTGATGGCGAGGTCGAGCCCTTCCTTGGTGAGCGACTGCCAGCCGTTGTGACGGAAGGCGAGGCCACGTCTCACAAGTTCGTCGCGTGCGGTCTTTGAGGGCACGTCGCCATCCCAGAGCGGGCCATGGACGAACAGAGCACCTAGGGTTTCAATAGCCGCCGAGCTGATCGTCATGCTGTCGAACTCGCTCATGCGTCCCTCTCGCTGACAAATGACCCCGGGTGGGGAAGGATGGAACTCGCTGGCGAAGGCGAAGCCACAAAAGCCTTCGTCTTGAAGACGGTGACGTTGCTCGGTGCAGCCTTGAGGACATCGCCGAGGCAAGGAATGGTCTGCCCGTCAGCGAACTCGACGATGTGGACCGTTCCTCCGCCCATCACCCTGCGGACGACACCGATGTCACGGCGCCACTGCACGACTGTTGAGGGGGAGAAGGTCATGCGGCCTTCCTGTTCTCGATTTCGCGATAAGCGCGCTCTATCCGGTCCACCTTCGGGTATGCGTACCGCTCCAGAAGGGCGAGTGCGTCTTGGATGCGCCGATGAAGCAGGTGATCGCGCATCTCGGCGGCGAAGTCCTCAACCGTCCAGTTGCCGACAGGTCGCTTCCCGTTCTCGCGCTTCCGCAGCTCGTCGATCAGATCTTCGGTCGAAAGCTGGTCGAGAACCTCGTCAACGTCGACATAAGCCGTCGTCTCGACCGTGATCTCGCCGCCCCGAACTCGCGTGCTCCCCATCGCTCTACTCCGCCGCTGCGAGGTTATGAATGGACAGCCTCCGCATCTCCGCCGCGTCCTCGCGTGCGTATGCGTCGGCCTGGCGCTCGCGCTCGTCATGACCTTCGTCCCAGCGATCGACAGCCTTGCTCAGGTCGCAGTCGTGCAGGGTGTCGTCGCAGTACCCGACGAACTCCGTCAGGGCCTCTTTGAGAGGTGCGGGCATCTCCGGGAGCTTCGACAGTTCCTGTGCCCTCAGGATCAGCTTGGTGAAGTCTCCTGACAGGGTGACTACGGACTGGAGGGCGGCGCTCTCGCGGGTCATGTCAGCGCTCCACGCAGACGTAGGCGGTGCTTCTGTCGAAAACGAACTTCTCGTTTGCCTTCCGAGCGTCCCGCACGGCTTGGCCTGCCGCTTCGCATCGCTCTTTCGTCGTGAAGGATTGCGCCGTCACGGAAGAGCCCGTCCCGACGAACAGCCAAAGGATCAGCACCCATTCCGTCATGACTGGTCACCACGGGCAGAGGTGAGGGCGCGGTGAATGTCGGAGAGCCGCACGTATCGATCGCGGGTGTCGTAGCCATCAGCCCGTGGAGGAACCAAGACGTAGGCGCCGGTCGCGTCCATCTGCTGGACGATGCTCGGCAGCGCCTCGATCACCTTGAGGGCGCGGGCGTGCGCTTCGGTGAGGACGGCTTGCAGCGCTTTGTCCCGCAACGGAACAGGGCACCCATCCCATTCAGCGCGCGACGCGTCAGCATTGACGACGGCGAGGAATGTTTTCTGCGCCTCCTCCGCGCTCAGGAGCTTCGGGCGCTCCGCTTCCTTCTTGGCCGCGATGGCGTTGTAGAGGGCCTTGTAGCGCGGCGAGAGATGGCAGCGATCGGCAGCCCACTCCTGCGTCAGTTCCTCCGCCGCCTTCAGGATCGCTTCGTCATGTTCCGTCATGTGTTGATCTCCTGCGGTTCAGGATCGGATGGTTTTTGGGCTGAACGAGAGCGGAGGTTCATTCGTCGCCACTACGTGTCGGCTCAGGGGGCGCCCGGATATGCCGGCGGCACCGGGGCGGGATTGCCGAAGCTCTCGCCGCTGAGGCCGTCGGCCGTGTGATAGCCGAGCATCCCGACGACGAAGTTCTGCACCATTGCGTCGGGGTCGAAGTCCATCTCGGCGCCGTGCATCGTCGCGGCTTTGATCGCGTACTGAGCCGCGGAACGAACCATCTCGTTGAACTGCTGCCGGCGAGGGTCGGCGGTGCCCATGCGAAACGGCATTGGGGGCGGTGAGCCGAAGCCATCGGCTTCCTTCGCGTAGATCCAGTGATCCTTCGGAAGCGGCAACGAGAGCACGGCGAAGCCCGAGCCGTCCGGCAAGCGCCCTCCATCCTTCACGTCAGCGCCGAGCATTTCGATCAACTCTTGAACGGGGTGCTTCGTCATCGTTCTGCGCTCCTTGTGCCGAAAGGCGGTGTGGACGGATTTGAAGAAAGGCGTTCAGCGCGTAAGGGGTTAGGCGGCGGCCTTCGCGGCTTCATCGGCAGCGATGACGGCCTCGGGATCGGCGAACCCGAACAGCGGGAGGAAGAAGAACGGCTTGCCGCGCTCGCGCATGAGGCCGGCTCCTTGAATTTCGGAACAGACCCTCGCGGCACCCTCCGTGGCACCCTCCGCGGCAGCCCCCGCGGCAGCCCTCGCGGCGTCCCACGCGGCAGCCCCCGCGGCATCCCCCGCGGCAGCCCACGCGGCAGCCCACGCGGCGTCCCACGCGGCAGCCCTCGC
>CAYRPN010000050.1:0-38593 GCA_964426135.1 uncultured Phycisphaeraceae bacterium
GGGTCGATCGTAACCAGTTGTCGTTATTCGACTAATGACCGGACACTACTGATTTTCAATTGCAAATTTTCAATTTGCAATCCGCGCCTTTCACCCCCTCAATCTCAGCTCTGCATCTCCTTCACCGCCAGCTCCACGCTGTCGCACAGCGCGAAGACCTTGTCCAGCCGCGTCACCTTGAACAGGAACGCCACGTTGGGCTGGGCGGCGGCGATGATGATCTTGCCTCGCATCTGCTGCACGTCCTGAAGAAATGAAACCAGCGTGCCAATGAAGCCGCTGTCCATGAACTCGACCTCGTGCAGGTCGAGTATGAACTGCGACGCGTTGCTGTACCGCATGCGCTCCTGCAGCGCGGCGATGATCTCGTGCCCCTCCGTGGCGCTGAGCAGCGGCGTGGTCACCTTGGCCACCGCGAGGTTGCCGGACTGATCGATCACGACATTCTGAGTAAGCATGGCTGACTCCTCTCACCCGACCGTGTTTCCCTCAAGCTGCTTATCGGCGGGAACCAGAGCGACATGGCGATAACTTGACGAGTTGGCGGTGAGATGAAGGGGCGACAGATTGCCCAGACGGATTAGACGGCACAAAGGGAAGACGAGACGAAGAGACGAAGAGAGGAAGAGAGGAAGAGACGAAGAGAGGAAGGGACGGAGAGAGGAAGGGACGGAGAGAGGAAGGGACGGAGAGAGGAAGGGACGGAGAGACGTCTCTTCTTCTCTTCTTCCCTTCGTCTCTCCGTCTCTCCGCCTCTCCGTCCCTCCGTCTCTTCCGCCCTCAAACTCCGCTCGGCACTTTCGCAATCGGCAGGGCGCACACCGTCGCCTTCACCAGCGCGCCCTCGGCCGGCACCAGAATCGGCGTCCCCTCCGCGTGCTTGCCCCACTTCATCGACGCCAGCCCGATCGCCACGTTGCCCATCAGCGGCGACAACGTGGAGCTGCTGACCGCGCCGACAATCTCGCCTTCCTTGTTTGCATCGAACACCTGCGCACCGGCGATGGGCATGCGGTCGTCCTCGCAACGGAAGCCCACGACGATGCGCTTAGGATGACCGAGGTGCGCCATGCGGGCGACGATCTCCTGGCCGAGGTAGCACCCCTTCGTGAAGCTCACCGCGTCCTTGAGGACGCCGGTTTCGCCCGGCAGGCTGTCGGGCCCGAAGTCCACGTGGAACAGCGGCACGCCCGCCTCGATCCGCGCCGTGTTGAACGCCAGCCAGCCGATGCCGCGCCCGGGAATGGCCCGCTTCGGATCGACGCCGCCGGCGAGGATGTGAGAGCTGGCGGGCATATGAGAGCTGGCCATGCTGTGAGAACTCGCCATGCTGTGAGAACTGGTGGGGACATGAGAACCGGCGATGCTGTTGTGACCCCCTCTCCCTCCGGGAGAGGGCTGGGGTGAGGGCGAGGCTTGAAAACCCTCGCCTGTCATCACAGGCAGCGCCACATCGCTCGCTGACGCTCGCGGCTCTGACAAACTCTCGACCGCACCCACCTCCGGCACCAGCCCGCCCACCGCCGCCGCGAGCTGTTCATACACGCGATCCGCCGCGTCAGCAGGCACCAGCAGTTGCAACCCCGGCGAACCCGTGTCATCCCGGCGATAGATCACAACATCCGCGTCGCCCAGTTGAATCGAGGCGCTTCGCATCGGCGCAAGGGGCGACACGAGGGTTCCGCCGTTTAGCGGAAGCACCGCAGGTGCCTGTGCGGACAGCCCCATCGCCGCGTCGGCAAACCGCGCGCCGATCGCCTCAAGCAATCGAAACCCCGCCGGCCCGTGCAGCGACAAGCGCACGAACGAAGCGCTGACATCGCGCACCTGCACGTCCTCCGAAAACAGCATGCGATCCAGCGTCGCCACCACCGGCGCCGCCTGGAACACATCCAGATCAATCAGCATGCGATCATCCAGCGCGACGATGAGCATGTCGGCGGTGATCCGCCCCTTCGTGTTCAGAAGAAACGAACGGCGAACCTCGCCGGGCTTGAGCCCGCGCGTGTCGTTCGTGGTCATGCGATGCAGAAAATCGCCGCGCTCCTTGCCGCGCACCTCGATGACGCCCGCCTGCGGCATGTGAACAATGCCGACGCCTTTGCGGATGGCGGCGTACTCCGCCTGGTATTCACCGAAGGTGTCGATGATGTCAACCGGCGGCAACGCCGGCGTCGGCGTCAGACCTGCCGCGGCGCGTTTCGCATCCTGTTGCTTGGCGCTCGCTTCCATCGATGCGCCGGCATTGGTTGACGCCGTCACCGCGGCGGTTGGCGCGGTCACAGCGCCAGTCGTCGGCGGGCCATACGAGATGTAGCTTGCTTCCGCGGCTTCCTGCAACTGGCGAATGGTGATGCGATCGGACATGGGATTTCACACAAGCTTGCATGGAAACGCGAGGTTCAACGCACAGGCACCTGCGGTGCTTCCGCTAACCAGCGGAAACTCCAACGCGGCTTTCTCACACGCCGAACTCCTCCAGCACATCCTCCCACTTGTCCTGCGCCTTGAGGATATGCTCGATCGCTTCGCGGGCCGCGCCTTTGCCGCCGGTGCTGTGCGTGATGTAGTCGGCGACCGCCCGCACCTCTGCCGCGGCATCGGCGACGGCGATGCGATAGGCACAGCGCAACATCGCGGGCAGGTCAGGAATGTCGTCGCCGACGTACGCGATCTCACCAAGCTCCACGCCCGATTTCTGACACAGGATTTCCAGGCCGATCGCCTTGTTCTTCGATCCTTGCACCAGCAGGTCCACGCCCAGCTCGGTCAGCCGCAGGTTCACGCACCGGCTGCTTCGCCCGGTCAGTACGCCGACCTTGATGCCGTGGCGCATGGCGGCCCGGATGGCGAATCCATCGCGCACGTGAAAACACTTCGTCTCCACGCCGTGGTCGTCGATGTGAATCGTGCCATCGGTGAGCACGCCGTCGACATCGAACACGATGAGCTTGATGGCGTTGGGGTCGGCCATGGTGGGATGATACAGGGGCAGGAGTGAAGAGTGAGAAGTTAGAAGTGAGAAGTGAGGAGTGAGAATCCAGGAATCAGCAGAACACAAACACCGCCACCATCCCTTGGCCTGCTGCCTTCTGTCCACTGTCCTCTGTCTTCTGACTTCTGACTTCTCTTCTCACTCCTCACCTCACCAGTTTCCGAATCGCCGCGATGCGTTCCCTGAACGGCGGGTGCGTGCTGAAGTACTCACCCAGATTGCCGCCGGGCGCGGTGTGCAGTTGGCCAAGGCGCTCGAGCAGGCGCGTGGCGGCCAGCGGATCGTAACCGGCGGCGGCGATCAGGCGGGTGCCCAGTTCATCCGCCTCGAATTCGTGCTCCTGCGAGTAGGCGCTGTGGGCGAACTTGAGACCCGCCTGCACAATCATCCGGCCGAGCATGCCGCCGATGGGAATCGCCTTGGCGGCGGTGTTCACGACGGTGCTGTTGACCATGCGATCGAAGGCGTGACCGCGAATGACGTGCGCCATTTCGTGGCCGAGGATGAAGGCGAGTTCTTCGCATGCTTGCGCGGTGGCGGTGCTCGTCAGCACGAGCGCGCCGGTCGGCGGCGGCGACACTGGATTTACGCTCGCCTGATTCGTCGATGTTTCGGCGGCGGGGAGAAGGCGTGGGGCGTCTGTTTCTTTCGAATGCGCATCCACGCGAATCGCCGCGCGAAGCATGCCGCACAGTTCGAGCAGGCCGGTCGTGATGAAAACGAATCCGCCGGGCAATGCGAAGGCGTTGGGCTCGGGCATGACGACGGGTGTGAACGCGAATCTCCGCAGCTTGTTCTTCACGCGGGCGGCCAGCTTGCTGCCGACCTCGTCGACGGCCTGCGCCACGGACGGCTCCCGCAGGATCGGCGCTTCCGCCGCGAACTGCTGCGCCAGGTCCCGGCCCGACTCGAACTCCGCCTTGATGCGGTCCTCTTCGCTTCCCGTCAGCGACTGCCAGAGCCACTTGCCCTTGCGGGCCGAGGCGGAAACGGAGCGGCCGAGGTTGAAGAAAAAATCACCCATCGAAATCGATTCTATTGGGCAGCGGTCGGAGCAACGTCGAAGTGCGCATCAACCCTCCGCGTGATCGAAGAACGTGCTCAGCCCCGGCCTGAACACCACCTTGTCGTCGATCACCACCAGCTTCTCATCCAGGTGCATCTGCACTGCCTGGCTGAGGACTTCCGCTTCCAGCTTCTGACCCTTCAGCTTCACGTCCTCCGCCGTGTCCCGGCCCACGTCGATGTGGAAGACATCCTGCAGAATGATCGGCCCTTCATCCAGCTTTTCCGTCACGTAGTGCGCGGTGCAGCCGGTCACCCGCATGCCGCTTTCCCACGCCTGGCGATAGGGATTGGCGCCGGGAAAAAACGGCAGCAGCGAAGGGTGAATGTTGATGATGCGGTAGCGGTAGCCGGCCACGATCTCCGCGCTGACGATCTGCATGTACCGCGCCAGCACCACCACGTCGATGCCGCGTTTCTGCAACGTGCGGAGCAGCCACTCCATGTGCGCCGGCTTGTCCGTCGAGGGAAAATGCTCGAACGGCAAACCCGCCGCGTCGGCGAGGGGCCGCAGGTCCGGATGATTCGACAGCACGCAGTCGATGTGCCCGCGGCCTTTGAAATTGCCGCTGCGCTGGTCTTCGATCAACCGCGAAAGACAGTGCGCTTCCTTGCTCACCAACAGCGCCACCTTGCGGTCGCGGCGGGCGCTGTGCAGCGTGACGCGCACGTTCATCTCGATCTTCTTGCCCAACTCCTGCAGGCCCAGGATCAGCTCATCGAGGCTCAGCGTCATGTCCGCCAGGTTGACCAGCATGTCCATGATGAACCGGCCATGAACGACCTGCTGCTCGATGTCCTCGATGTTGATGCCGTGCTCGGCGACGTAAGTGGCGAACCGCGCGACCACGCCTTTCTGGTCGCGCCCGATCACACTGACGATGGCTTTGACTGCGGTCATGGAGATGAGGATCGGAACAATGCGGGCGGTGGTCAAGGGGGCGGGAGCTGAGATGAACAACAGGGAAGGATTGGCCGTTTAGCCGTCGAGCATTGCTCGACGTGGGATCGAAGGTGGTCAGGGGTTGTCTGCACAGGCACCTGCGGTGCTTCCGCTAAACGGCAATGCACTCGCTAAACGGCAATGCACGCGCTAGACGGCAATGCCTGTGCTAATCGGCGGTGCGTGCAAAACGACAACGCATGCGTCACTCGCGCTTCGCGAACCCCCAACCCAACCAACCTTCCCCTCACACATCACATATCCGCACCGCCTGCGCCAGGCTCGTGAGCGGGTCGCGCTTCGGGATGAACTCCTGCGCGACGTAGCCGGTGTAGCCCGTCTCCGCGATCGCCTTCATGATGGCGGGGTAGTAAAGCTCTTGCGTCTCGTCGATTTCATTGCGGCCGGGGTTGCCGCCGGTGTGGTAGTGGCCGATGTACTGCTTGAAATCGCGGATGTTGCGGATGATGTCGCCTTCCATGATCTGGGCGTGGTAGATGTCGTAGAGAATCTTGAAGCGTTCGCTGCCGACGCGCTTGCACAGTTCAACGCCGAAGGGCAGGTTGTCGAACTGGTAGTCCTTGTGGTTCACCTTGGAGTTGAGGTACTCCATGATGATCGTGACCTTCTTTTCCTCTGCGTAGCCGACGATCTGCTTGAGCGCTTCGGTGCAGATCTTCAGGCCGGTTTCGTCGTCCTGTCCGTCGCGGTTGCCGGAGAACGTGATGACATTGGGGCAGCCGGCGGCGGCGGCTTCGTCGATGCCCTTGCGGATCGCGGCCAGGCACATCTCGTGATTTTCCTTGCGGTTCAGGCCTTTTTCGATGCGGTGCGAGTTGACGACGGCACAGGTCAGGCCGTGCTTCTTGGGAATTTCCAGATCCTTGCCGCCGAGGAGTTCGACGCTCTTGAGGCCGATCTTGGCGGCGAAGGCGCACATGTCCTCCAGCGAAATCTTGCCGTAGCACCACTTGCACACGGACTGATTGATGCGGCCGTTCACCGCGATTTTCTTTTCGAGATCGACGGGCGCATCTGGCGCCAGCGGGGATTTCACTGCGGCGACGTCGGCAGCGCGAACCGAAGCGCCGGCAGCCAGCGCAAGACCGGCGCTGACGGAGGCAGTGGTCTTGAAAAGGTCGCGGCGAGTGGATGACATGGCAGCTCTCCTGGATAGTGTGATGAAGATGATACCGCGCGACGCCCCCATCGCTCGCCTCGCGCCTCATTGAACCGTCGGTGCCCTGCCGATAGAGTAGCGCAGCGTCAATGTCAGCCTTTCATCCAGGTGATGCCATGATCCATTCCCTCCTTCGTGCGATGTTCGCTCTTCTTCTGCTGCTGGCGGCGGCGGCGACGCTGATGGCGGCTGACGAAGCCAAGCCTGCCGAGAAAACCGCGGAAAAAGCAGCGCCGAGCGACACCAAGACGCCGCCCGCCCCGCCGAGCGCCGAGGATATCGAGAAGAAGCTGAAGGACCGGCTGAACAATCCGCCGGCGAAAGCAGGCGCCGACACCAAAGCCGACACCAAAGCCGACACAAAGCCCGCCGATCCCGCGAAGGCCGGCGATCCAGCCAAACCCGCCGGCGAGACGAAGCCTGATGAAAAGAAGCCGGCGCTGCCCGCCGCCGCCCCCACGCGAATCGATCAGCCCGATCCGCGCATCATCGGTATCGCGCCGGGATCGCCGACGCCCAAGCTGCGGCGCGAGGGTGAGTTCATCCTGAATCGCCGCGGCCGGCTGGTGCGCGAGGGCGGGCAGTCGCTCTTCGCATTCGACGCCGACACCGACAAAGCCGCCGAGGCGCCGATGATGCTCGTGCCCTGCCGGGTGCTGCAGAACATGGAGGAACTCGCGCAGGAGCACGGCAGCGACGTCGTGTTCCTCGTCACCGGGCAGGTCTTCACCTATCGCGGTGCCAACCACCTGTTGCCCGCGACGATGAAGTTGTCGATCGATAAGGGGAATTTGAAGAAGTGAGGGGAGGCAGGAAGGCAAGAAGGGACGGAGGGACGGAGGATGGAGGCACGGAGGATGGAGGAATGTTCGTCCGCCGTTTAGCGACGGGGCTTGCCCCGTTCTTCGATGCGGGGCAAGCCCCGTCGCTAAACGGCCGGCACACGCCGGGTGGGTGAATTGCCATTTCCTACCACCCCCATCCCTTCGCGCCTCCGTGCCTTCCTCCCTGCATTCCTCCGTCACTTCGTCCCTTCGTCCCTCCGTCCCTTCATCCCTTCCTCTTTGCTTTCCCCGCCAAAACATCGACAATCCTCGCACCATGAGCATTCGCGTCGCCATCGTCGGGCCTACCAGCTACACCGCGTATTGGCTGATCGAGATTCTGCTGCGCCATCCGGGCGCGCAGATCACGTACCTGGCCACACAGCGCGATGCGCTGCCCAACATCGCCGATGAGTTCCCGCAGTTCCGCGCGCGGTTCGAGATGGCGGGCAGACCGATCGATCCGGCGGCGATGAAGGCGGAGGCGGACGTCGCGTTCCTATGCCTGCCCCACGTCGCGTCGATGCAGTACGCGCCGAAACTGCTGAACGCCGGCTTGCGGGTGATCGATCTCTCCGCCGACTATCGCTTGCGCGATGCCGACCAATATGAGCGCGTCTACGCGCACAAGCACGAAGACCGCGGCAACCTCGCCTCGGCGGTCTACGGCCTGCCCGAATTGTTCGCCGCGCAAATTCCCGATGCCGACCTGGTCGCCAATCCCGGCTGCTACCCCACCGCCGCCGCACTGGGCATCGCGCCGCTGCTGCAGCGCAGCCTGGTGAAGCCCACCGGCATCGTGATCAACGCGGTCAGCGGCGTCACCGGCGCCGGCCGCAGCCCCAAGCCCAATCTGCATTTCCCGGAAGTGAACGAAGCGTTCTCGCCCTATTCCCCGGGCGTACATCGACATCAGACGGAGATCGAGCAGACGCTGGCCACCGTGAAGGGTTCGCCCGTGCGCACGCTCTTCGTGCCGCACCTGCTGCCGGTGGATCGAGGCATTCTGGAGACGATCTACCTCGATCCACTGGACGATGACGTGACGGAAGAGGAACTCTACGAAGCCTTCCAGGACGCGTATGCCGGTGCTCCGTTTGTGCGGGTGCGCAAGGAATTGCCGAACGTGAAGTATGTGCGGGACACGAATTGCTGCGACATCGCCGTGCGGTTGGTGAACGCCGGTGGCGAACCAGGCATCGAAACTGCCGACGGAACCGACGCCGCGGAGCGCAAGGTGATTGTGTTCAGCGCGATCGACAACATGATCAAGGGCGCCAGCGGGCAGGCGGTGCAGAACATGAACCTGATGTTCGGGCTGGAGATGACGACGGGTTTGCGGTGAGCGCGCCATTTAGCCGGCGGGCTTGCCCGCCGATGGCGCATGGCGTCGCGGGGAGCGGGAGAACGAACCGATCCCCCGATTTCATCGAAATGAAATCGATGTCGGATGTTGCGGACTGGGCGAGTCTAAGGAGCCGTGCAGGATTAACTCCGCAGATTTGAATCGCTTTGCTCCCAGCCGGACGACTTGGAAAGTCGTCCCACATGCGGTGTTGATCCTGCACGGCTCCTAATGCGGCGGGGCGCGCCTTCCAGCGACCAGTGTTCCACCGTGTCTGATAGTCCGCGGCGGGCAAGCCCGCCGGCTAAATGTTGGCGCGGATGCAATCATGAATCCCTCCTTCCTCTCCACTTCTGAACTGCTGCACGAGGTGGTGCTGTTGCGTGCCCGGATCGCGGAGCTGGAACGTGTCGAGTTGGAGCGGCGCGAAACGGAACAGGCGCTGCGCGAGAGCCGGCACCGGCTGCGCACGGTGGTTTCGAACGTGCCGATGGTGCTGTTCGCGCTGGACAGCCAGGGACGGTTCACGCTTTCGGAGGGCAAGGCGCTGGGGGTGCTCGGCTTCAAACCCGGCGAGGTGGTGGGCCGGTCGGTGTTCGAGATGTACGCGGACAATGCCCAGGTGACCTCCGAGTGCGCGCGGGCGTTGGCGGGCGAGACATTCACGACGCAGGTGGAACTGCCGGAGGCGATTTTCGAGACGCGCTACACGCCGCTGGTGGATGCCTCGGGCAACGCCGCCGGCTGCGTGGGCGTGGCGATGGATGTGACCGAGCGGGTGCGCGCCGAGCGGGCGCTGAGGGAAAGCGAGCAGCGCTTCCGCATGCTGGCGGACAACCTGCCGGGCGTCGTGTACCTGTGCCGCAACGACGAGCGGTTCACGATGACGTACATGAACGACGCGACGGCGACACTGACCGGCTACGCGAAAGAGGATTTCCTCCACGACCGGGTGGCGTTCGCGGCGATGATCCACCCCGACGATCTGCAGGGGGTGTACCGCAAGGTGAACGAAGCAGTGGCGCGGCGCGAGCCGTACCACCTGGTCTATCGCCTGCGCCGCAAAGATGGCGTGGAAATCTGGGCGGAGGAGCGCGGCGCGGGTGTCTTCGTCGATCACCAACTCGCGTACCTCGAAGGCTACATCATCGACATCACGGAGCAGAAGCGAACGCAGGACACACTGAACGAGGCAAAGGAATCCCTCGAGAAGACCATGGCTGAGCGGACTGCCGCCCTGCGCGACAGCGAGGAGCGCTTTCGACAACTGGCGGAGAACATTGAAGAGGTGTTCTGGTTGGAGGAAGTCAACGGCGACGAACTCACCGTCATCTACGTGAGTCCGGCATACGAGCGCATCTGGGGCCGAACGAGGCAATCGCTTTACGACGATTCAAAAAGCTGGCTCTACGCGATTCATCCCGAAGACCGCCCCATCGTCACCCGCGATTTCTACGCCAACGTGCTCAAGGGCGATTTCAGCAATGAGTACCGCATCGTTCGGCCTGACGGCACGATCCGCTGGATCCTCGATCGCGGCTATCCCGTGAAGGACGCCAACGGCAAGGTCTATCGCATCTGCGGCCTGGCCGAGGACATCACGCCGACGCGCGAGGCGGAGGAAAAGGCGCGGCAAACGCAGGAGGAACTCGCCCACGTCCTGCGTGTCGCGACCGCCGGCGAACTGGCGTCGGGCATGGCCCACGAATTGAACCAGCCTCTGACGGCGATCGTGGGTTATGCCAGCGGCTGCGATCGAAGGCTGGAGTCCGGCGCGATCGATGCCGCCGCGCTGCGCGAGGCGATCGCCCGCATCATCGTCCAGGCGGAGCGGGCCGGCACCATCCTTCGCAACCTGCGCCGCTTCATCACCCGGCAAAGCATGGCGATGGGGCCTTGCGACCTGAACGCGCTGGTGCGCGAATCGATTGAGCTGGCGGAGGCGGACCTGCGTCGCCACCGCGCGGCGGTTTACACGGAACTGACGCCGGGCCTGCCCAATGTGACCGCCGACGCGGTGCAGATCCAGCAGGTGATTCTCAACCTGATGCGCAACGCCTGCGAAGCAATGTCGGCTCAGGAAGAGCCTCGCCGCATCACGATCCGCACATACCTGACCGCCGAGGGATTGGTTGGACTGTCCCTGACCGACACGGGGCCGGGCATACCGCCGCCGATCGTCAGCCGGGCGTTCGAACCGTTCATCACCAGCAAGCCGGCGGGCATGGGGATGGGGCTGTCGATCAGCCGGTCGATCATCGAAGCGCACAGCGGGCAGATCAGCTGCGAACCTGGCGGCGCGGGCAAGGGCGCGTGCTTTCAGTTCGCGCTGCCGGCGCTGGCGACGCCGTCGGCGTAGCGTTTCGTTGTCGCTGATCGTGCGAGTGCGTAGTGTGATGTTGTGAATGGGTTCCATGGGTAAGCGAAGGCTCGGCGCAGCTTAGGAGCCGTGCAGGATCAACATCGCATGTGGGACGACTTTCCAAGTCGTCCGGCTGGGAGCGAAGCGATTCGGATTTGCGGAGTTAATTTTGCAACCTGAGTTTCGGATAAGCCGCTGCGTTGCGCCGTTAGCCCCCGGCTCCGCCGGGGGAGGAGCGCGGTAGAGATCAATCGCGCAAGATTCGCACGGCAGAATCCGCGCTTCGACGATCATCGACCGCAGATTGCCCGCCACCATCGCCCGCCCCCCGGCAGAGCCGGGGGCTAATGGCTTATCCGAAACTCAGGTTTGCACGGCTCGTTACCCGTGTGCCGACCCGTCGAGGGCACGGGCAAGCTCCGCAGACTCCGCTTGCCCATGGCACCCGACTCGCTCGTACGATCGTGCGTCACGAAGCGCGACGAGCGACGAGCGACGCGTCCAACCGTCGCCGCGGCGCGCACTTCGATTACACTCTTCTCATGTCTGACGACGATTCGATCCCGTTTGACGAGGATGGCGAAAGCGCCAAGCCCGTCAGGCATCGCCTGGTCGTCGAGGCTGGCGAAGCAGGCACCCGGCTGCAGACCTTCATTGCGAATCGGCTGAAACTGTCGGTGCATCAGGCGGGTGATCTGCTGGAGCGCGGACTGGTCACGCTGGCGGGCCATGCCGCGCGGTTTCACCAGAAAGGCGTGAAGGTCGCCGTGCGACAGGTCGTCGAAGTGGAACACTTCGAGCGTCCTGAATCGCAGCCCGTCGCGCCCAACGCGAACCTGAACGTTCCCATCCTCGCGCAGAACCTCGAACAGGGCTGGGTCGCGGTGAACAAGCCCGCAGGCATGCCGGTGCATCCCCTCGATCCCGGCGAGTCGCACACCATCCTGAACGCGCTCATCGCCCGATTTCCCGTGATTCAGGACGTCGGCGAGGGCGGCCTGCGCAGCGGCGTCGTGCATCGCCTCGATGTGGAAACCTCCGGCGCGATGGTCTTTGCCTTCAAAGCAGAAACGTGGCATTCGCTGCGCGAAGCGTTCCGCGAGCATCGCACGCTCAAGCTCTACCACGCGATCGTTCTGGGTGAGCCGCCGGCCACGGGACAGACGCGGTTGCCCCTGCGTGTCTCCCAGCACAAGCCCGCCAAGGTGCGCGTTGTCGAAGAGGAAAAAGCCGACAGTCCTGCCGTCCGCTGGTGCGACCTGGCGTGGCGCGTCGTGGAGCAGTTCCACGGTACGGTCAACGCCGCGCTCGTCGAGATCGCGCTGGGCACCGGTTTCCTGCACCAGATTCGCACGACCTTCGCCCACCTCAAATATCCCATCGCCGGTGATCCGCATTATCTGCCGCACTGGATGGCGGATCCGTCCAACGCCCGCCGGGTGATGCTCCATTCGCACCGGCTGGTCGCGGATGAAATCGATGTCACCGCGCCGTACCCCAGCGATTTCGCGGACATGCTTACCGCACTGCGCAAAACATAGGAGCCGTGCAAGATTAGCCCCGCCGATTCGAATCGCTTCGCTCCCAGCCGGACGACTTGGAAAGTCGTCCCACGTTCGATGTTGATCCTGCACGGCTCCATAAGGACCACGACCATGACACATCGCCTGATGCTTTCGTTCGCCTGCCTCGCGCTGTTTCTGCCGTCGAGCACCCTCGCCCAGGACAACCCCACGCCCGCGGCCGGCAAGCGCGCGCCGAAGGCCGACTCCAGGCGACCGAACGTGTTGCTCATCGGTGATTCGATCAGCATCGGCTATACCAAGCCGACGACCGCGCTCCTCAAGAACAAAGCCGATGTCGCGCACCACGAAGGCAACGCCCAGGACACGCGCAACGGACTGAAGAAGATCGACGCCTGGCTCGGCGAGACAAAGTGGGACGTGATCCACTTCAACTGGGGCTTGTGGGATCTTCGCCGGGACAAAGGCGAGCTGATCGTGCCGCTGGAGGAATACGAAAAGAACCTGACGCAACTCGTGGAGCGGTTGAAGAAGACCAACGCGAAGTTGATCTTCGCGACGACCACGCCGGTGCCGGAGAAGAACGTCCGCAACCGCCGGGACGCGGATGTGGAAGCCTACAACGCCGCGGCGATCGCGATCATGAAAAAGCACGGCATCGCGGTGAACGATCTTTACGCCGTCGCGAAATCGAACCTCGCCGACTGGCAAAAGAAGGACGATGTGCACTTCGTCGACAAGGGTTCGCAGGGGCTGGCGGAGCAGGTGGCCAAGGCGATTGAGGCGGTGATGAAGTGAGGCCCTTCGGCAATCGATGGGCTTTCATCGGGCATGGTCGTGGACATTTTCTGCGACATTCTCCCGGACATTTTCTCGGACAATTGTCAACGGCTCAACGCTGCATGTCATTGTGGAAGAAGGACGTACATGGGACTTTCATTTGGACATTTCTGCGGACATTTCTGTGGACACCCTTGATCACACTCACATCAGGACATCTGCGATCAACTCGTCCAACGCGTCGTTTGGTTGATCGTTGGGCGGCAGGGCGTCGCCGATGCGTTTTCCATTTTCGATGGATGACGCGATGTGAGCGTTGAGCACCACGTCGGCGTGGGCGGCGCCGAGTTCCATGTTCGCCTTCTTCCGCGCCACCAGTCCGCGAACGTGCTCCATCACCGCGTCAGGCCAATCGATCGAGCCAAGCACATCCTCGAATCGTGTGGGCGGCTGAGAGCGGTGCCTTTCGATGTAGCTCACACATGCCAGTGGCCGCAGCGCGTAGAGATACTTCTTGCGCACCGGCGACGCTTCGCCATCGAGATGGTTCGACCACACCTGGCTCGCCATGCTCAGGTAGTGAAATACCGCCTTCTTCGCGTCGAAATAGATCGAGCGCAGCTCGCGCAACTTCGCCAGCACCTGCGACTCCGCGCGGTACACAATCGGCGAATCGATCCACTCCATGAGCGGCGGATTGCTGCGGCGCATCAGTTCAGCGACTTTGCGGATATCCCAGCCGCCGGCATCGATGTCGTTGGGCGCCTGCCGGTCGAACGCGTCCACCGGTTGCCGTAGCCGCAGATACTCGCGAAGGGGATAGGAGTAGATGAAGCGCACATCGTAGTCGCTGTTGCTGGACGCGAATCCCCATGCTCGGCTGCCGCTCTCGCAGGCGTACAGGATGCGCAGTCCGCGATCGCTCTCGATTTGATCGAGCAAAGCGTGCACCTGCTGCACCGTTGCGGCATCGACGAGTGCAGGATCAATGGCGGGGCGCGTGAGGCTGGGCATGCGACATCTCCCGGAACTGTTCGACGTAGGGTGGGCCAAGTCCGCGCGGCCCACCCTATCGCGCTCGATGTGCGACGAGGGCGACGTTGGTCACGGTGCGCGGCGTGGTGGGCCGGCGCCGAGCCTTGGCCCACCACTACAAAGCCGCGAAATGAACCGTCGAAACAGTGAACGTGAAGATTGTAGAGCGAAGAATGGAACCAGAACCACCAGGAGAACGCGGCAACGTTCGAAGCGGTAGGTTTTGGCGAACAACGACGAGTGTGATGGTCTGCAATCCTCGCGGCATCGAACGATCTCATCCCAGCCGCTTTAGCACCATCGCCGCGTTCTGACCGCCGAAGCCCGCGGAGTACGTCAGCGCGAAATGGATCGCAGCTGGTCGAGAAGGCGCGGACTTGGCGCCCAGGCCTTCAACCGGATCGTCGCAGTTGATCGTCGCGGGGATGATCTGCTCGGCGACGGCTTTGGCGGCGACGCAGACATCGATGCCGCCGGCGCCGGCGAAAAGATTGCCCACATACGCCTTGGTGCTGACGATCGGCACCGTCCGGGCGCGCGGACCGAAAATCGCGATCAGTGCCGCCGCCTCCGCCTGGTCGTATTCCGGCACGCCCACGCCGAAGGGCACGATCAGGTCCACCTGCTCCGGCGTGATGCCCGCGTCGCGCAGGGCGGCGCGAATCGCCAGGGCAATGCCCCTTCCCGCCGGGTCCGGCGCCAGGTTGCGGCGAGGCTGATGCACCGTCTGCGATGCGCCGAAGCCCGCGATCTCCGCATAGGCGCGCGGAGCCGACGCACCGCCGGCAATGCAGGCCGCGGCCCGCTTCTCAAAAGTCTCGTGCGCTTCGAGCATCACGATCGCCCCGCCCTGGCCCGTCACGGTGCCGGCCGCGCTTCGATCGAACGGCCGCACCGCGGTCGCGGGGCTCTCGTTGTTCGTCGTGTTGAGCCGACCGGTGAATTGCTGGCGCAGCATCGCCATGGGGTTGATCTTGTCCTCCGCGCCGCCGCAGAAGCAGAGATCGGCCGCGCCGCGTTCGATGACCCGCAGCGATTCGCCGATGGAGAGCAGCGCCGACGCCTCCGCGCAGGTGATCGTGTTCGAAGGCCCCTGGCAATCGTGCAGGATCGTCACGTGGCACGCGAGCATGTTGGGCAGGTACTTCAGCAGCCACAGCGGCGTGAGGTTGCCGATGCCGACGCTGCCCCACTTGTGAATATCAAAGTTGCCCTGGTCGTCGCGGGCCTCGTTCAGCGCGCCGGTCAGTTCGTTGATCTCCGCCGCGATCAGGCCCGCGCCGATGTGGCACCCGACGCGCGACTGCCGATACGTCGGCGAAACATCAGGCCTGGCGGCGGCGTCCGCATCGGTGCCGGCGGTGCGCAGGCCCGCGTCGCGGGCGGCCAGGTCGGCTGCGGCGACGGCCAGCTCGATGTCCGTCGCCATCACCTTCGTCGCCTTGCGGTAGCTCTTGGGCACGAAGTCGCGAATCGTGAAGTCGCGAACCTGCGAGCCGATCCGGCAGTGAAAACCAGCCGGATCAAATGCATCGATCGCCGCCACCGCGCTGCGGCCGGCGATGATCGCGTCCCATGTCGGCGCCATGCCCGCGCCAAGCCCGCTCACAGGCCCCAGTCCAGTAATCACCACGCGTCGGTTCATGCGGGGGTAGTGTAGCGTGCGAGGCAGAGCGGGGTGACGATCCATCCATTAGCCCCGGGCTCCGCCCGGGGAGGTCCACAAAAGACCGCCGACACGCGTCGAAGCGTTTCGACAATCTGACCTCATGGAGAATGTGAATGTCGGTGAAATTCCAGCATCGTCGCCGAACCGCCGGGCGGAGCCCGGGGCTAAGGAGCCGTGCAAGATTAACTCCGCAGATTCGAATCGCTTCGCTCCCAGCCGGACGACTTGCAAAGTCGTCCCACATGCGATGTTGATCCTGCACGGCTCCTAACGGTCAGAGCATGTCCATCAACGGGCGCGACAATTCACTGAACGCCGTCGCCGGCATGTTCACCGTCTCCCAGCGCGGGCTGCGCTGCTTCATGTGCCTGCGATAGTCGGCGAGCTTGATCCCGAGCACCGCGTACCAGCGGTCGCCCACCTCGAATATCTCATGGAAAAGCGCATCGGGCGGCTGCACGTCGCACCAGTAGAGAAACGCAAACGCGCTCTCGAAGCCCTGCCCGAAAATTTTCTCCCACTGCGCCAGACAGTCCACATCGCCGCGCGTCACCCAGTTGTCCAGTGCCTTGCTCGACCGTCCCGAATGCTTGCGGCCCTTCACGTCCACCAGCAGGTTCGGCCCCTTCTGCGAATACACGACGAAATCGAAACTCTTCAGCGTGGCCGGCGGATAGCTCTTGTCCAGCGCACGCTTGGCTTCATCCACGGCGACGTAGGGAATCGCCTTGGAACGCAGGTAGTGCTCGAATGCAACGTCGTAGTGGAAGCGTCGCTGGGCCATCGCAATATTGTGCCATTTCAACGCGGTTCTTGCCCGCCGCGTGCCCGACACATCGGGCCGAGTACGGCCCGGCTCGCCGCTGCGCTAATACGGATTCCATCTGATTCTCGCGCCGATGCCACTGGCAGGCTTGGCTGCCAGTGGACCTGCGAAAAGCAAGGCGGGGGCGTCGGTGGACGCGAGAAACGCACTGGCAGCCGAGCCTGCCAGTGGCATCAACTTCGGCGCGAGAATCAGATAGAAACCGTATAAGAGGCCGCGCACGAATATCCTGAACGATTGAGGCTCGCGCAAAGGCGCAAAGCTCGCGAAGAAATCCGCTGCCTTGGCGAGCTTTGCGCCTTTGCGCGAGATTCAGCCCACGAGTTGACCTGCGCAACTTATCAATGCGCAGTGCCTAAATCCCCACTCTCACATGCCCCGCGATCTTCTCGATCGCCACCGTCTCCTGCGCTTCGGTCTCCAGGTTCTTCAGCGCGGCCGTGCCGGTCGCCGCGTCGTCGCCGAGGATCGCGATGTAGCGGGCCCGGCACGTCGTGGCGTCCTTGATGAGCTTGCCCAGGTTGCGCGTGGTCTTGTAGCTGAAGCGGGTGTGCAGTCCCGCGCGGCGAAGCTGCGAAACCACTTGCCCCATTTTCGTGGCGCCGGCGTCGCTGGCGGCGATGACGAACACGTCGGGGCGCGGCGAGACATCGTCGGGCATCAGGCCCTTGTCCCGCAGCACGTTGGAGAGCACGACATCGCCCATGCCGAACCCGACGGCAGGCGTCGCGGGCCCGCCGAAGAGCTCGATGAGCTTGTCGTATCGTCCGCCGCCGGCCATGGCGCGCTCCACGCCGCTGCGTTCGTGCAACTCGAACACAGTGCCCGTGTAGTACGCCAGGCCGCGCACGATGCCCAGGTCGTACTCGCACCACTCGGCGATGCCGAAGGCCTGCAGTTCCTTGTCGAGCGCTTCGATCTGCGCCAATTCCTCGCCGATGCCGATCGCGTCGCGCAGGGCCTGCAGTTTGCCCGCGGGATATTTCATCCGGCAGATTTCGTCGAAGCGCACGACGCGATCCGCGTCCAGCCCCAGCTTCGCCGCGCCCGCGGTGAAGGCGGCGTGGTCGATCTTGTCCCGGCTGTCGAGCAGTTCAAACGCGTCTTCCATTCTCTCTTCGGTCACGCCGAGCAGCGCGAGGATGTGCCGCACGGTCTGGCGATGGCTGATCTTGACGCGCACGTGGCTTGGGTCGAGCTTCATTTCCTGGAGAAAATCGACCGCCACGAAAATCACCTCGGCATCCGCGATGGCCAGGTCGGAGCCGAGAATGTCCGCGTTCCACTGCCAGAACTCGCGCAGGCGTCCGCGCTGCGGCTTCTCCGCGCGGCAGAGATTGGGCGTGCAGAACCACTTGATCGGCTTGGGCAGGGCGTTCGCCTGCGCCGCGACCATGCGCGCCAGCGTGGGCGTGAACTCGGGGCGGATCGCCAGTTCGCGGTCGCCGCGATCCTGGAAGTGAAACAGCTCGCTGACGATGCCTTCGCCGCTCTTGACCTTGTAGAGATCGAGCGTTTCAAAGATCGGGCCATCGACCTGTTCGAAGCCGTTGCGCACGGAGACGCGTCGCCAGGCGTCGACGACAAAATTGCGCCAGGCGCAGTCGCGCGGGTAGAAGTCGCGCGTGCCTTTGGGGGATTGCAGCTTTTCGCTCATGGGGCGGACAGAGTAGCGAATTTCAGCGGGAAGACATCACCGCTCCGCAGCCCCTCACGCGATCTTCTTGCGGATGACGAAGACGTAAACGAGCAGCGCGATGCCGGCGACGATGACGATGCCTCCGACGATCTTGGAGATGCCGCCGTCATCGCTCTTGGCGGCGGGCTTGGCGTCTTTCGCCGGGGCGTCCTTAGCCGCGGCCTTGTCCTTCAATGCAGCCGCTGAATCCTTCGCCGGCGCGACGGGGACTTCGACCTTCGCATCCTTCGCATCTTTCGCCGCCACAAGCAGCGGCGCGGCAGTGACGCCCGGCAGCGCGGGGCCCAGCCCCGGCTTCTCGCTGGTGTCATAAGCAGGGCTCGGCTTGCCGGCCTTGATGTCGAGCAGTGCCTGTTTCAGTTCGGCGGTGGTGCCCTTGAATGTCCGGCGAAGATAAATCTCGCCATACAGGTACGGCCAGGCCTTGCCGCCGTCGCTGTTCTTGGCGATGCGGTACCACGAACCTTCGACGTAAACGAGCGCGAAGGGATTGCTCGGACTATCGACGAAGAACACAACCGCCTGCATGTCCGCCTTGACGCGGTCGGTGACATCCCGCGGGCTGGAGGGCAACGGCTTGCCGTTGGGGTTGCCCGTCAGGTTGACGAGAATCTCGCGCTCCGGCGCGGCGCCGTTGAGATCTTCGGTCAGCACCAGCTTCATCGACGGCCGCGCGGGGTCCACCGATTCAACCTTCGCCGCGGCGATATGGGTGGCGTCGGCGTAGATGGATTTCAGGGGCATGGGCGTGGCGATCACCGCGAGCAGCGATGACGCGGACCAGCCGAAAAGCAGCACGGCGAGGCAGCGGGCGACGAGGCGTGTGGACATGGTGTGATCCCAGGGGTGATTCCGGAAGCGATTGTAAATCGGAACGCGGTGAGCGGTGTGCGCCAGGTATTGCCGACGGGACGAATGAGGAAAGCAGTCCGTCATGTGACTTTGGTCACACACTGAGAGGTTGAAAATGTAAGTCATCAGCGGGCAAGAGATTCATGGTTTAGCGACGCGGCTTGCCGCGCGCATTTTCCGATCAGGTGCGCGGGAAAGGTCAACCAGAGCGCGAAGGTCCGCTCGCCGGCGGATTTCGCAGTCATGCGCTCTCTGCTCTCCGGCCCTCACCCTAGCCCTCTCCCGAAGGGAGAGGGGACCGGAGTCGGTGCAGGCCCAATCAAACTCGGATTCGATCGTCAACCTCGGACTCAATAGAATCCCGCTCACGCCGACAGCCCGCGCAGAAACTCGTCCGGCGATTTGCCCGTGTCTTTCATCGTGCGGAAATTCACGCACACCTTCGCTTGCCCGAGCGTGCCTTCGCGCTGCGGCACCAGTTCAATGCACGGGAAACCCTGTTCCGTCGCGGCGGAGACGCGCAGCTCCACCTGCTCCGCGTCCATCAGCGGCTGCGGCAGCACCGCCGACGCGATGCGCACCGTCGGCCAGTCGTCACACATCAGCGCGATGCGGAACTTCGTCGCGTCTGCCTTGATCGGCAGTCCCGTCAGCGGCGATGCGCGGTGTTGCGCGATCCCGCCGGGCAGCAGTTTGCCGGCGCCGTCGAACAGATCGACCCACGCGGGTTTGCCGCCGGCGTTGCCTGCCATCCGCAGGCGCGGGAGCGTCGAGAGGTACGTGCTCATCGTTCTCCGAGTGGCGGCGCGGGCAGATGGAGTTGCGGGATTCTCTGCCGCTTCCTGCGCCAGCGAGTGATTCGTCGCCACATCTTGCGCCGCGTCGTTCACCGGCAATACGTCATCGCTCGGCGTGTGTTGAGCGCTCGGTGCGTCGCGCTGCGACAGCGCCACGCAGGCGGCGTGCGTCGTCGCGCTCTGAGCCATGAATCCGCGCGGCAGTTCGACGCCTTCCATCAACACGCGCTTCGGCTGCGGCCACACCTTCGCCAAGTGGTGCGGCCCGACGATCTCCTTGTCGAACGGAATCCCCGCCATCGGCCCGGTGAGCACCGCGCCCAGGTAACCTTCGCGCGGAGCTTCCTTTCGCCGGGCTTCGAACCAGTCGCGAAGCTCCGTGAACTGCGGCAGTTTCGGCAGAACATCGCGCAGCAACCCGGGCACCGGCTCCGTCGTGCGGAAAATCCGCTGCGTCGCCTGCCGACACTGCTGCTTGAGAAATTCGCTCGATCGCGCATGCCGCGCCAGGTTCACCACAGGCGTGAACGGCTCGGCGTGGTCGCCAAGCGTCGCCAGCGCCGGCTTCATCCACGGCGTGCACCACACCAGTTCCCATACCCGCGCGGCGGACACCTGCTGATACGACATCTCCAGCGAGCGAATCGCCAGGCGGTGCATCAACTCGATGCCATAGCTGGGCACCGCGTCGAGCACTTTGCGGCGACGCACCGGGACGCAGCGAAATCGCTCGCCCTCCCGCACGGCGACGACATCCACCACCGCCAATTCCCACTGATCGAGGCCGAAGTGAATGACGAGGATCGCCCCCAGCGGCTTGCCGGACTCGGCGCGGTCCGAATCCAGTTCGCCTTCGAATCGGCGACACCACGCCATCGCCGCCGCCATCGCCCGCGGCAACAGATGCAGATCCATGCTGCGAGCACGACCGGCATCGATGAGATCCTGCTGGCCTGAATCTGAAAGCGCGTTGGGCGTGACGAGGACGACAGGTTCGCGCGCCGCACGGGGCGACTCGCGGGGGCAAGCCTCCTTCAGCGTCGCTTCGATCGCAACCACCATCGCTTCCGCAGGCGTCACCGCGCTTAGCCGGCCCCCGTGCTTCCTGGTCCATTCCTTGCCCGCCGCGAGCATCGGCCAGGCGTACGCCAGCGGAAACCGCCCCGGCGTTTCATTCAACTCCAGCTTCGCATCCGCGGGCCAAGCCTCACCCGTGCCGCGCGGCTGCGGCGGCCAGTGCAGGTCGGCGCGCGTCGGCTCGCCGGGGTATCGCCGCAGAAGCGCCGCCGGCGGAATCGGCGCATCGACCTGGGCGGGGTCCGTGCAATCGCCCGCAGGTGTTGCCGCGGCATTGACCACTACATCGACAGCCGTGATCTCGATGCCCCGTGGACCATGGGATGGCGCGGTGATCGGCGTGCGAACTTTCGTGTCCCCGTGCCGCACCGGCTCGTCAGAGCCGCGACCGCCAGGGAGCGGAGAATCGGCATGCGGCGAACGATTCGATGCCCGGCCACCGCCCGCCGTTGATGTGCGCGGCGATGGTTGCTCGATAAGCGTCGTCGCAGCGGCTGGCTCCGTGGCCGTCGAAACCGGTGGCACTTTCGCGCGCGCTGATTTCGCCGATCGGACAGGCGCGGGCGCGACTTTCACTTCGCCTCGAGGCGGCGCGACGGAGGTGGCGACGGGAAGGTCGGCCGCGACGGGGGTGGCCTTTGCTTTCTGCGGCGCGGGTGTCGCGCTGTTCGTGCCGCTGGCGGGTTTCGAAGCGCCGGTCGCCGGTGACGCGGCCGATTTCGATGCACTGGGCGCGGGCACAGGAAGCGTCAGTGCCGCCGGTCGGGTCGACGAAGTCTGCTGCGACGGCGCGGCCGCACTCTCGCGCGGCGCACCGGGCGCCGGCGTCTTGGGCGCGGGGATCACAGGTCCCACAGCCGGTCCACGTTTTTTGGATACGTCAGGAAACATCGTTACACCAGTTCCAGCGTCTGCCTCACGAATCGCTCCAGCGCTGCGCCCTGCGACTGCAGCGGCAGCGCGAGGCGCAGACCTTCGCACCGCTGCGTCGACACTTCATCCACCAGTGCCGCGTCATCCTCGCGCGGCAGCTTCGGCTGCACCAGCAGGCCTTGGATCTCGCTCTGCGTGCGGATCATGCGGATCGCGCCGTCGATCTGTTTGCAGCGCTCGGCAAGCTGATCGTCTTCCAGATCGAAATCGAACATCGTCCACACCGCCAGGATGCGGCGCGCCGGTTTGTCGGGACGATCGCCGTCGTAGCTGACCAGCACCGCGTCGGGGCACAGATGAGCAAGTTGCTCGGGGAACAGGTGAGCGCTGCGATACTCGGTGAACTGGTGCTGCTCGACGAAATGCGCCCGCCGGCTTGGCGCCGGGGAATCGGCTTCGCCGGCGCCCAGGTACGCATCGAATCGGCCGATGACGGTGCGCGGATCGAGGAACCGGCCCGCGTCCTGATCGCCGCGGAGCAGCACGCTGGACTGGGCCGCGGGGCTGCGCGGGCTGACGCGCTGCAATGCGGCCAACATCGCGAACGACACCGCCTCCGCCCATGCCCGATGCCGCCAGCGCCACGCCGCCGTGCGCTGCAACCCTTGCTTGAGCAACATGACATACGCACGCCACAGAGGCCGATAGCGAGGATCCTGCTGCAGCACGTAATTCGGCTGCGGCACACCGGCAATCGGCGTGAGCGTTTTCAACGGCGACTGCGCCCACAGGCGATCGAGCAGGCGGCTGAAATCGGAGACGAGGGCGAGGCGATGGTCGGAAGAGGATTTCGGATTTGGGATTTCGGATTTCGGATTTGAAGAGTCGCCCGCTTGGATTTCCTGTGCCTTCGCATCCGACGCTTGGTTCCGCGTTTCGGCCGATCCGAAATCCGAAATCCGAAATCCGAAATCTCGCCCCTCCCCATTTTCCACCATGTACCGATCACACGCGCTCATCAGTTGCCGCATCAACTCGCGTACGATGCGATTCTCCAACGTATCCGCATGCTCGACGCGATCGACACCCATCGCCTGCTGCCGGGCGCCGGCGCGCTGGGCCATCGTGTGGCCCGGCTGCCGCGCCAGCCAGCGAAGACACGTCGCATCCACTTCCTGAATCCGGCCGGCGGGTTGATACGTGCGCTGACGGGTGAGCTGCTTGCGCGGACTGAGGCACACTTCCTGCAGCAGGGGCGGCAGCGTCTGCGCCAGTTCCACGATGAACGCCGGCCGCGGCTCATTGCGCTCCGCGGCGTTGCGCCAGGCATCGACGAATCGACGCAGCGGCCACGCCGCGACACCCCCGCTGATGCCGTCGAAGAACACGTCGCTGTCGTGATCCGCGCTTTCGTAGAGCGAACTGATCAGATCGATGTGCTGCTCGTAAAGCGCGTCGGCCGCGTCGGCGGCCTGGCGCCAGCGATCGGCCGGCACCAGCGAAGGCGGCACGCTCAGCGGCGAATCGTCGCCCACCATCGGCCCCGGGATGGCGCCGCCTCTGGCGACCGCCCCGCGCGTCACCACTTTCGCAAGGACAGGCGGCTTTTTTTCGCAGTGCAGACGAAGCACCAATTCATCGCGCGACCCGCCTGCCGTCGCAGCATCGCCCGCCGCCGGCAGATCGAACTTC
The DNA here is from genome assembly GCA_964426135.1 of uncultured Phycisphaeraceae bacterium. Lineage (GTDB taxonomy): Bacteria > Planctomycetota > Phycisphaerae > Phycisphaerales > Phycisphaeraceae > CAYRPN01. The sequence goes on from CAYRPN010000050.1 coordinate 23,538, forward strand.
TTCCAGCCGATGCGCCGTTCGTCCTGGAACTGCGCGATCTGCGGCAGCGTTTCGCCCGTGAGTTCCACCGTCACGCTCGTCACCCAGTCCGGCGTGATCAGGCACGGTCGGCCGCCTTGTCCGCGCGCAGCACCCACATCGGGGCGCAGCGCCCAAGGCTGCACCAGCGTGGCTTGCGGAATGACAGGCGACGACAACATCAACGTTCGACTCCGCGGCGAGTTGGACTCAGCGCGCACCATTGGGCAAGCCTCGCGCGGCATCCGCGACGCGACCATCGCGGCGCAAACGCCACAGAGAACCGACGGCCGTCCGTCACCACGGCTGCCACGAGCGACGCCAAGTCGCGCTCGTGTCGATGTCGTCGGCGACGGGTTGGAAGCCCGCTCCACTGCCACGAGCAGTGCCGACGATCTGCCGCCCCTGCCGCGCCCGGCCCCTTGCCCAAGGCCCGCGCGGGTACGCATCACGTTCCGACCCGATAGTTGGTTCAGCCCTCCGTCCCCCTCTCCCTCCGGGAGAGGGCTGGGGTGAGGGCCGGTCAATTTTGTGCTACCTGTTCTTCATTCACCCTCGCGGCTTGCGGCAGTGTCGTGCCGAGTATTGTTGTCCGACGATTCTTCTCGACCACGTGAATCCTCTGTTCTCCGGCCCTCACCCTAACCCTCTCCCGGAGGGAGAGGGGACCGGAACAACGCCGCTTCACACCGTCGCCTCCACCAGGTCCGCGCTGCGGTCGACGCCGCGGAACACGAACTGATGTTCGCGAATGCCGTCGCGCCGAGCGGTTTCCATCGCACCGATCAGCGCCGCATCGCCCAGTTGATCCAGCAGCGACACGATGCGGTCGAGCGAGCGGCCCACGTGATCTTCGTTGGGATCCAGCCCGCGGAACTTCGGCAGAATTTTCTGCTCGACCTGGTCCGCCACGGCGTGCTTGAGGCCCGCCTCGCTCTGCTCCGGATAGTTCGCTGCATAGCTGCGGATCGCCAGGTGCGTGCGGAACGCGAAGGGCCGGCGAATCATTTCCATCGCCTGGTTGAGCTCTTCGATCCAGCGATTCACCTGTCCGCCCGCCGCCGGCGCCAGGTCGGTGTCCTTCTTGATCCACTGCTGCCACTGCTTGAAGGGCAGGAACTTCTCGCTGCCCGCGTGTGTCCCGTTGCCGCCGGCGATGCGCGGCAGGTCGGTCAAGCGCGGCGGCCGGCCGAACGCCAGCACGTTGCTGCGATCGACGACTTTGTCCGACAGCGTCTGCGTGGTTTCGTCTTCATTGATCGTGCCGACGAAGAGCACGTTGGTGTCGACGAAAACGCGCATCGTCGGATCGCTCAGGCCGTGCGCGCCCACTTCCAGGCTGATCTCCGCCTTGCGGCGATCGCTGGAATTCTGCTTGCGAATGCCGCGGCGAACTTCCAGGCGCGAGAGGAACTCACTGAAGTAATACTCCACGCGGGCCAGGTTCATCTCATCGAGCAACACAATCAGCATGCGATCGGCAATGCTCTGGCTCCAGCCCTCCGGCGGCTGCCAGCCTCGGCCTTCCTCGCCGCTGAACGGGTCCATCTGCACCAGCGCGCGGGAGAGCTCCGTCGGGCGGTACTGATTCTCCAGATAGTTGAAGAACCCGAACATGTCCTGCGGCGAATCCCAGCGCGGCTGCACCGGCAGATTGAGGAAGTGCATGCCCATCGCCTCGGCGTAACGCCGGGCAAGCTCGCTCTTGCCCGTGCCGCTGATGCCCGCCAGCACGACCAGCGGAGAAACATCCGATACTTTCAGCGACGTGTGGAACGCGCTGAGCACCCGCTGCGGGAAACAAAGCCCCTGCGATGCGAGATACTTCTTCGTCGCCTTGAGGCACGCCTGTTCATCCTCCACCGGCTTCTCCGCCATCGCGCGCGGCCCGGTGAACTCACTCTTCACCAGCGCCGGCTTCCAAAGCTCCGACAGCGGCCCCGCGTTGCTGCCGCGGTAGCCCGCCTGCAAACGCATTTCCTTCAGCGTGTCGCTGACGACCTCCACCGTCTTCTCCAACTGCTCGCGCCGCGCGGTCAGTCCGCTGACCTGCTCGCTCAACTCGTCGTGACGCTTCTTCGTGATGTCCAGTTCCGCCGCTTTCTTGCTCAGGTTCGTCACGATCTCACCCAGCCGGCTGCCCAGTGTTTCGCTTTCCTGCCGCCGCGACTGCGAGAGCACGGATAGCTCGGACACCTGCGCCTTGAGCTCCGCGTGCTGCTCGCGCAGGTTGTCGTACGCGGTGCGAATCTGCGACAGCGTGGCCTCGCGCTCGGCGAGTTCCCTGGTCAGATGCTGCGATTGCTCCTGCGCCTCGCCCTTGCGGAAATCCAGCGACGCCACTTCCTGCTGCAGGCGGGTGTTCTTCTCGGTGAGATCGGAAACCGCCTGCCGCAGATCGCGATACGTCTCGGCAATCTTGGTCAGTTCCGCCACCTCCGCCTTCAGCCCGCCGCGCACCTCACGGAGCAGATCGACTTCCTGCCGGCCGTCGTTCAGGAGCGCCTGCTGCTCGTGCGTCTGCTTCGACAGCGCGTCGAGCTTCTCCTGAATCTGAGTCCGCCGCATCTGTCCGCTGGCGACTTCATGCGCCAGTTCGCGGGCCTGGTCGGAGAGCGCGTCGATCTGCTGCTGCAGGTCGTGGTGCCGCGCCTGCAGCGATTCGAGGTCGGAGACTTCCACGGAGAGCGCATTTCGCTGCACCTTCAGCGCGTCGATGGTGCGATTCAGTTCATCGATGGTCTTGCGGCGATCGGAGAGAGCGGCGGTGATCTCGCAGAGCTCCGTCGCCTTCTGCTCCTGCCGCTGCGTTGTGGTGGCGAGCTTCGCCTGCACTTCCGCATATTGCCGGCCGAACTCGGCGACCTGCGCTTCCAGCCTGCTGTGCTTCTCGGCGAGCGTGGCCAGATCGGATACCTGCGCCTTCAGCGAAGCCACCTGCTCCGTCAGCGCCTGGTGCGCCGCCCTGGTTTCGGCGAGCGCGGCCGACTTCTCGCTCAGTTCCGCGGCCACGCCGGCCAGCGATTGCTCGGTGTCGTTCTTCTTCGCCGTCGCGCCGCGAAGCGCTTCCTCGACCTGCCGCTGCTGCGCGGCAAGCTCGGTCACTTCCTGCGACAGCCGCTGTTGTTTCGCCGCGATCACTTCCAGCTCGGCGACCTCCGCCTTGAGCGTGGCCCGGCGTTCCTGCAGCGATTCGCAGGTGGCGCGAGCCTCGCCCAGCGCGTGCGTCGTTTCCTTGAGCTGCGCCGAGGAGTTGGAAAGTTCCGTGTCGAGCTTGGACTTGCGAGCGTCGGCCGCGGCAACGGACTTGGAAAGCTCCGCCTCGCGCTGCGAGAGGATCACCACCTCGGCGCTCAGAGCCTTGAACCGCTGCGACAGCGCTTCCAGTTCCGCCACTTCGGTGCGCAGGCTGCCGTGCTTCTCGCGCAGTTGCTCCCATGCAGCCCGCGTCTCTTCGAGCGCGGCCGATGCCTCGGACAGTTCGCCGCTGACGCCGGAGAGATCGTTGCTCAGCGACTGCTTCTGCCGTTCCGCCGCCGCGACGTGATGCACCAGTTCCGTATGCTGCCGGGTGAGTTCGCCGACTTCCGCCTGCAGGCGCTGCTGCCGCAGCGACAGCGCTTCGAGTTCGGCCACCTCGGTTTTCAGCGTCGCGTGCCGCTCGGCGAGCACCTGCGCCGCCTGCTTCGTTTCCGCCAGCAGCCGCGACTTGTCCGCAAGCTCCGCCGCCAGCGGCGTCACCTGATCGAGCAGGTGCGTCTTCTGCTGACCCAACTGCGACACAGCCGTCGCCAGTTCGCGCTGCTGTTTCGTGAGGTCTTCCACCTGCTGGCGCAGCGTGTCCTGCCGGGCGGACATGGCTTCCAGCTCCGCCACTTCGCCGCGAAGCGCGCCTTGCCGTTCGCGCAGAGCTTCCACCGTCACGCGCGTGTCGTGCAGCAGTTTCGTCTTCTCTTCGAGCTCCTTCCGCAGCGGCGGAATCTGGTCTTCCAACTGCCGCCGCTGCGTTTCAAGCTGCTGCACGGAGCCGGCCACGTTCTGCTGCCGCTGGGCCAGCGCGGCGACTTCCGACGAAAGCTGTTCGTGCCGGGCGACCGCCGGCTCCAGTTCGGTGATGCGCGCCTTGATGGTGCTGTGCTGCTGAGCGAGTGTGTCGACAATCGCGCGAGCCTCGGCGAGGCGAGTGGTGACTTCGACAAACTGCCGCTTGCTGCCGGCAAGCTGCTCGTCCAGTTGTTCCTTCTGAGCGGCACGCGCCTGCACCGCGTCGGACAGCTCGCGCTGCTGCAGCGAGAGCGCCTCGACCTGCTCGCGCAGGTGCTCGTGCCGCTGGGCGAATGCCTGCAGTTCATTGACTTCCGCCTTCAACGAACCGCGCTGTTCGCTGAGCGCGTCGAATGCGTCGCGCGTTTTCATCAGGCGGTCGCTGATCTCTTCGAACGCCTGGCGAGTGGAACCCAGGTCATCGTTCAGTTGCGTCCGGCGGGTCTCGGCGCTGGCGACGGCGCTGAGCAGTTCATGCTGGCGGATGGAAAGTTCGTCGACCTCGATCTTTAGCGACTGCTGGCGGGTCACGAGCGATTCCAACTCGCTGACCTGGGCTTTGAGCGCGCCTTGCTTCTCGCACAGCGCGTCGTAGTGACTTCGCACCGTGGCCAGGAGCTGCGATTTCTCGGCATATTCCTGCCGCAGCGGGACAATCTGCTCATCGAGCTGCATCCGCTGCGATTGCGCGGCGCTGAGCGCGTGCATGATGTCGTTCTGCTTCTGCACCAGTTCAGCCACCTGCTGCGTCAGCGTGCGATGGCGCTGCGCCAGGCCTTCCAGTTCCGCGACCTCGGCCCGCAGGGCGCCGTGTTTCTGACAGATCAGGTCGAAGCCGCCGCGGGCGTCGACGAGGCGGCGCGTGGTGTCTTCCAGTTCGCGGCGCTGGCCGGCCAGTTGTTCTTCGATCTGCTGCTTCTGCGTGCTGAGCGTGGTCACCGCGCCGGTGAGTTCGCGATGTTCCTGCGTGAGCTGGCCGATGGAGCCGCGCAATTCCTCGTGGCGTTTGGTCGCCGCTTCCATCTGCGCGACTTCCGCCTTGAGCAGGCCCTGGCGTTCGCACAGCGAATCGTAAGCGCCGCGCGTGCTGGCGAGCAGCTTCGATTTCTCCGACAGTTCCTGCTGCAGTGCGGGCAACTGCTCTTCGATCTGCTGTCGTTGCTGCATGCCGGCGCCGACCGCGGCGGCCAATTCGCGCTGCTCGCGGGCAAGGCCGACAATCTCGCCGCGAAGCTGATGCTGCCGGGCGATCAGGCTGTCGAGCTCGGCCACCTGCGTTTTCAGCTCCAGCTTGCGCTGATGCAGTTCCTCAGCCGATGCCTCCGCGGCGACCAGCGATTCTTCGATCTTCGTCAGTTCATCGCGCAGCGGCAGAATGCGCGATTCGAGCGATTCCTTCTCGTTCCGCACGGCTGCGACCTGCTGCGAAAGCTCGCGCTGCTCGCGCACAAGGCAGTCGATCGACTCGCGCAGGGACTTCTGCCGATCGTGCAGCACGTGAAGCTCGGCCACTTCGCCGCGCAGCGTGCCCTGCTCCTGGCGAAGCGCATCGACGTCGCGGCGAGCCTGATCCAGCGAGGCCGACACCGAAGCGAGCTCGCTGCCCAGCGGTTTGAGTTCCTCTTCCACGCGAAGCTTCTCGGCGTGCTGGGCCGCAATGGTTTGCGTGAGGTGGCGCTGCTCGCCGGCCAGCCGTTCCACATCGTCGCGCAAGGCGATCTGCCGACGGGAGAGCGTTTCCAATTCCGACACCTCGGCGCGCAGCGACGCGGCACGCTCGCGGAGACTGTCGGCGGTGGCCTGCGTCTGGGCGAGCGTTTCCTTCGTCTGCTGAAGCTGCGCCACGAGCGGCGCTAGTTCGTCGCCCGCCTGTTGTTTCTGCAATTCCGCGGCGGCAATGGCGCGGGCCAGTTCATCGCGATCCTGCTGCAGCGAGCCGATCTCCTGCCGCAGTTCCTTCTGCTTGCGCGAGAGCTCGGTGAGCTCGGCGACCTCGGCACGCAGCGCGGAGCGCTGCTCGTTGAGCGATTCGCACGTGGCCCGGCGGGAATCGAGCGTCTGCGACACCTCGCCGACCGAAGCCCGCAGGTGCAGCAGGCTGTCGTCAAGCTGCTGCTTCTGCGACTGCGCCAGGGCGACGGCCTGCGCCAGTTCCGCGCGGCGGGCGGCGAGTTCTTCCACTTCCGCCTGCACGGTTTCCTGCTTCTGCGTCAGCGCGGTGAAGTGCGCGACATCGGAGGCGAGCGTGCCGCGCTGCTGGCGAAGCGATTCGCAAAGCCCGCGCAGTTCCTCGAGCGCCTGCGTCTGCTCGGCCAGGGCGCCGTTGAGTTCGTTCAGTTCGCCGGTCAACCGCTGCTTGGCGGAATCGGCGGAGGCGACGTCGCGGCCCAGTTCGCTCTTCTCGCGCGACAGCCGATCGACCTGCTGCAGCAGCGCCTCGTGCCGCGCCGCCAGGCCTTCATGACGCTGCGCCAGGGCGGAAAGCTCGGCGACCTGGGCGCGGAGCGTGACGTGCTGATCGGTCAGACCGGCGACCGCGGCCTGCGTTTCATCGAGGGCCGCGGTGCGGCGCTGAAGCTCGACGGTGACCTGACTGAGCGAGTCGGTGAGCGACGCCCGGCGGAGCTCGGCAGATTCGACCTCTTCGGCCAGCGAGCGGCGCCGCTGCGCAAGCTCGGTGGTTTCGATGTCCAGTTGCTCTCGGCGCTGAGCCAGCGCTTGCAGATCGCCGACCTGAGCACGAAGCGCGGCGTGCTGATCGGTGACTTCAGCGAGCGCGGCTTCCGTCTGCTGAAGGGCGGCGCGGCGGGTTTCGAACTCGCCGGTGAGCACGGAAACGCCATCGGCAAGCTGGGCGTGGCGGCGGTCGAGCGCATCAACCTCGCCCGCCAGATCGCGGCGACGCTGGGCAAGCTGGCCGACTTCATCTTCCAGGCGGTGATGCCGCTGCGAGAGGGCTTCGAGCTCGGCAACTTCGGTGCGAAGCTGCGACCGGCGTTCCGCAAGCGATTCCACGAGCTGGCTGGTCTCCTCGAGCTTGTGCGAACGCTCCTTCAATTCCGTCACCGTCGTGGCAAGCTGTTCGCGGGCTGCCTGCTGCCGGGCTTCGAGCGTGGCGGCTTCGCGCGAAAGCTCGCGATGCTGAGATGACGTGACCGCGAGGTCCTTGCGCAGATGTTCGAGAGACGCACGCAGCTCCTGCTGCTGCCGGCGTTCGCTGGCCACGCCGTCGAGCTCGGCCTTGTTCAGTTCCAGCCATTCTTCGGCCTTGCGCTTGGCCTCGATGGCGTGCAGGGCGTCGGTGAGCTGGGTGCCGTTGGCGTTGAGCTGGGCGCGGATGTCGGCGAGGCGCTTCTCCTCAACCGCGACCCGGGCGGACAGATCCGTGAGCCGAGCCGCGTCGGGCATGTTCGCCTTGAGCGAATCCGCCTCGGCGGATTTGCGGCGGAACTGGATGTAAGCCCAGCCGAGCAGGCCGATGGAAGCGGCGCTGGCGAGAAAGGAAACGATGTAGCTGAACACCGACATGCACTGGCCTCCGTGCGTGAGAGCCTTCCGTGGAGAACGAACTGCGTTTACAAACGGTCGCGGATCGGATTTCGGAGCTTCGGAATTTCTTAGGAAAACAGGAAACGAGGAAAGCAGGAAAAGAAACGTTGCGAGAAGGTTGGCTGAAAGTTCGATTCTTCAGGCGGGCCTTTGATGAGCCACGGGTGGGCCTCGTCCCCCGGGCGGACTCGGCCCGACCGCAAACCGTCGAATCCGTCCCTTCGTTTCCTCATTTCCTGCTTTCCTAAGGAACGGGACCGAAATAAGTTCCCGATTTAGCCGGCGGGCTTGCCCGCCGAGACGCCCTCGGCGGGCAAGCCCGCCGGCTAAATGGGGGACCGCCAATTCGCGAAGTTATTTCGGTCACGATCCTAAGCAATTCCGATTTCGATTCCTTGTTTTCAAATCAGTCAGGGCGCGACTGGTTTTGCCGCGTCCTTCGGCTTGCTTTCCGGCTTGGTCTTGTTGTCGTCCTTCGCCGGCGTTTTCGTATCGCCAGCCGCCGGCTTTTCCGCGGGCTTGATTTCGGGCTTGCTGGGTGCCGGCGTCGGCGGCGGCGCGGGCTGTGCGGCAGACGGCGGCGGCTGCAGCAGTTCCCGGCTCTTGGCGGCGGCGTCGAGGATGGATTTGAGATCGCCGCGGGCCGCGTCCAGCCGTTCGCGCAGGCTTTCCAGTTCCTTGCGTTTGCCCGCCAGGTCGGCTTCGAGCGCCAGCCGTTGTTCCTCCAGCGGTTTGAGCTCCGCGGTCATCGTGCTGACGCGCGACTTGACGGCATCGTGCCGCGTCTGCGCCGCGGCCAGCAGCGATTCTTCCGCCGCCACGCCGCCCTGTTTCTCCGCCAGCGATTTGGCTGCCTTGTCGAGTTTTTCCCTGGTCGCCGCCAGTTCACTCTCCGCGGCGGCGCGGCCGGCGCGGGCTTCGTCACCGGCTTTTTTGTCGGCATCGATCTGCGTGCGCAGGCTGTTCGCCTGCTGCTGCAACTGTTCGAGCAGCGCCTGTGCGTCCTTCAACTGCTGATTCGCCCCCTGCAACCTTGCCAGCGCCACATCGCGATCCGCGCCGGCTTTGCTCGCCTGCTTGTTCGCTTCATCGAGATCCGCCTGGGCCTTCACATAATCCTCGCGCGACTTGCGGATGGCGGCGAGCGTCTCGGTCGCCTTGGCGTCGAGGTCGGCGCGGTGCTTGGCGGCGCGATCGACTTCCGCGCGTTGATCGTCCAGCGTCTTCTTCGACGCGGCCACCTCCGTCGCCAGCCGATCCTTCTCCGTTTCAAGCTGGCGCACGACGGTTTCGGTGCTGTCGATGCGGGTGGCCAGATCGCGAGTCTTGGTCGCCAGCGACTCGCTCGCCTCCTTGATCCGCTGCGAATCATTTTTGGCGGCGGCCTGTTCCTTCTGGGCGTCATCGCGCAGTTGCTGCGTGAGCGTCAGGGCGGCCTTGAGCTCCGTCAGGCGCGTCGCTTCCAGATTGAGCATCGCCTTGGTCGTGTCCAGCTCCGCCTTGGCAGTGCGGTGCTGCGACTCCAGGCTCGTGATTTCACTTTGCAGCAGATCCCGGCGGGAGGCTTCGGTCTCCCATTGCTGCTTCTGATCGCTCACCGAGATGAGATTCGCCAGGCCCACGCCCTGGATGAAGATGACGACGGCGCCGACGGCAACGATCCAGCCCAGGCCCGGCACCGCGCGGATGCGCGCCAGCCCCGCGCGGTCGGCCAGCGCCGCCAGGCGATCCCTCGCCGCGAGCAGGCGCAGCTTCAACGCGCTTGAAGATGGGGAAGATGGCGTGGTGTCGGTGGAGGATCGAGTCGGTTCATGGTCCGTCATGGCACTGCTCCTGTTGACCGTCCGTGGGCCTGAAGAAACTTCAGGGAGAGCAAGCTCGATTAAGTTGTCGAACGATGTTCAGGTGAACACCATTCATTGCCGGTCCGTTGCGGGGTGAACGCGGATCATTCGATGCGATCCGCCTTAGCCTCCCACCGCAAAAGTCCTGACGAGAACGCAGTATACCAGAGATCCCGGGACGGTGTCGAGCAAATTGCAGCAGCGCGTCGAATCTCCGCGGTGATCGGTGGATTGTCGGTGGAAATCGCGCGGCGGCGGGTTCTGATAACGCGCTTGATCGCCCCAGACAGAGAGACGGCGACCTGAAATCCCTCAGCCTTCAGCCGTTTGGATTCAGACACCGTCACTTCTGCGCACGGCACAGAGAAGTCTGCATCGGAAAAGTCAAAATAGTGAATGCAAATTTCAAAATGCAAGAGTCAGAGACCGTGGGAGCGTCAACGTCTGACTTTTCACTTTTGCATTTTGACTTCACTGTTTTGACTTTTCTCGGCTCTGCCGGCTTCGGATCGTGACCGAAATGACTTCCCGATTTGGCAGCGGTTGTCCGATACGACTGGCATCAAGGATGCTGCCATGCGGTTCTGCTCTGTCGAAATCGAGCGGATGATGAAGCGGATGTTTCGTTGGCTGTCGGAGAAGTACCGGCGTCGGCACGCGGCGATCGAGGCGGCCAAGATGGGACACGGTGGCGTCGAGTACGTCGCTCACGTGCTGGGGTGCGATGTGCAGACGATCCGGCAGGGCCGCGGGGAACTCGAGCGGTCACCGGCGGATCCCGCGGAGGATCGGGTGCGAAAAAAAGGGGCGGACGGCGGCACGTGATCGACGCGTGTCCGCAGGTGGAGCCTTCGTTTGTCGCGGTGCTGGCGGATCAAACCGCCGGCGCCCCGATGCGCGAAGGCGTGCGGTGGACCGATCTGACGCGGGGCGAGATTTCGCGGCGGCTGGGCGAGCGCGGGACGCCCGCCGGCCAGCGCGTGGTTCGGCAACTGCTTCAGAAGCACGGCTACGTGAAGCGGCAGGCCCGCAAGAAGAAGGACATGGGGCCACGCCATCCCGATCGCAACGCTCCGTTCGAGAACATCGCCCGGCTCAAGCGCGAGCACCTGGAGGCGGGGGAGCCGGTGGTGAGCATGGACACGAAGAAGAAGGAAATGCTGGGCGATTTCCACCGCGCCGGCCGGTTGTACACGCAAGCGCCCATCGACGTGTTCGACCACGACTTTCCCAGCGCCGCCACTGGCGTGGTGTTCCCGCACGGCTTGTACGACCCCCCGGGGCGTGGGCCGCAACCGCGGGCACATCAACCTGGGCACCAGTCGCGAGACGTGCCAGTTCGCCTGCGAAAGCGTCGAGCGATGGTGGCGGCAGGAGGGATGCAGGCAGCATCCGCACGCCACGCGGTTGCGTCTGCTGTGCGACGGCGGCGGCAGCAACAGCGCCCGCCGCTACGTGTTCAAGGAGCAGTTGCAGGGCCTGGCGGATCGGCTGGGGCTGGAGATTCGCGTGGCCCACTATCCGCCGTACTGCTAGACGTACAATCCAATCGCGCCCTGCATTTACAGTTGCACCTGCGTCTGCCGCGCCGAGTTTCGTCTCGCCGGCATTGAGCCGGCTCGGCGAAGCGGCGTCACAGACTCCGGCTCTGAACAAACGAGTACGCATTCGTCGGATGAACCTTACTTCGAAGGCCAGTGCCAAGGCAACGAGCAAGCCCGGCGCGGCTACTCGCGCGACAGTCGCGGCGACTGCAAGCAGGTCTGCATCGCGCTGGTCGTCAGCCGTTGCGGCATGCCGGTGGGGTACGAGTTGTTCGCCGGGAACAAGGCGGATGTGACGACGGTGAAAGAGATCGTCACCACGATGGAGCAGCGTCACGGCAAGGCCGACCGCGTGTGGGTGATGGATCGGGGCATGGTCAGCGCGGCCAACATCGAGTTCCTCAAGGAAGGCGGCCGGCGGCAGGGCTTTTCAATTCTCGCAGACCAATGGTTGTTCCCAGGAATCACAAAGAACACAAAGGCACGAAGGTCACGAAGAGGAAGAGGAAAGGGCTCGATTCTCTGGGAAATTCTTAGTACAGCACTTCACAATAACGGGTGCAATATGGGGAGGGCGAGGCTCCCGCCGAGCCGTTCGTTCGCGAACGGCCCGGCTCGGCGGGCCTGAGCGAACGAAACTCGCGCGGCAGAGCCCCGGTTCGTGCTGGAGGATCGGCCGCGAGATTCGTCTCCTCGGCCCGCCAAGCCGGGCCTCGTCGACGAACGGCTCGGCAGGAGCCTCGCCGTCCCGATTTTGGTCCCGATTCAATGAAAAGGTGTACTTAGGATCGTGACCGAAATAACTTCCCGATTTGCAGGGATCGAACTCCCCTCCCTTTTAGGGAGGGGCAGGGGGAGGGTCGGGCAAACAGCCTGATTTCATGCACAGTCACGCAGTGCGCCGACCCTCCCCTAACCCCTTCCTAAGAGGGAGGGGAATTGGAAACAGCCAAGTCGGGAAGTTATTTCGGTCACGATCCTTATTCATGCGCGGGCCCAAAGCCGAAGTATCAGCCCCCCTCAAATGCACCGGCCATGAGAGTCACTTCATCCTCCGGCATCGCGCCCGGAAAACGGTCAGGCATGGCCGATGAGCGCTGTTCATTGCCCAATAAACAGTCACGTAAATTGGAGATTGACTCCAATGTTGTCATCTGGTCTGGCCCATGCTATTTTCATGTGCAAACTGTAACTTGCTTATTGACAGTTACTTACGTGTGTTTCGACACAGGTGTCGTTTTAAATGGCATCATCCTTGCAATTGGAACTCTGCGGGTCGGAGCGTCCGGCCGGTTTGATGTCCCCTATCGAGGAGCTGCACCGTGAAACGTCCGAAAATGAAGCTGTTCGCCATCCTGCTGGGGCTGGTCCTGATGGGGTCCGGCGCCGCGCAGGCGTTTGCCGCCGATGCCGCGCCGGATCCTCTCGCCGAGGTCAAAGCCAGCATCGATGCCGTCAATGCGACGGTCGGCAATAACAAGGTCGCCCTGGACACCGTCTGGACGATGGTGGCCGGCATGCTCGTGTTCTTCATGAACCTGGGATTCGCCATGGTCGAATCCGGCCTGTGCCGGGCCAAGAACTGCGTCAACATCTGCGCGAAGAACTTCATCGTCTTTGCCTGTGCATCGCTCGCCTATCTGATCCTGGGCTGGGGTCTGATGTTCGGCAGCGGCAACGCCATCATGGGCAGCGAGGGACTCTTCTTCGCAGGCAACGGCAAAGACAACAGCCCCGTCACGGCCTCGCTCGCCAGTCTGATCAAGAGCGATCTGGCGGAAGCCGGCCTCGATCTGTCCGACGAAAAAGTCGCCGAGAAGAACGAAGCCCTGATCGGCTCCATCGACGAAGCCAGCGAAAAGGCCCGCACCACGATCACCTCGAACACGACGAAGGTCGGCGAGGAAGAAAAGCCGGTCACGTACAAGGTGTCGCTGACGCTCCCCGAGGGCAAGAAGTTTGAGAAGGAATACGAAGCCGCCAGCTTTTACTGGGGCGCGTATCCGTCGATCGCCTGGGCGGGCGTGCCGTTCTGGGTGAAGTTCTTCTTCCAGCTCGTCTTCGCCGGCACCGCCGCGACCATCGTGTCCGGTGCCGTGGCGGAACGCATCAAGTTCGGCACGTTCATCATCTTCAGCTTCCTCCTCTGCGGCGTCATCTATCCGATCGTCGGCCACATGGTCTGGGGCGGCGGCTACCTGGGCAGCAACGGCATGCTCGACTTTGCCGGCTCCACCGTGGTGCACTCGGTCGGCGGATGGGCCGCGCTGGCGGGCGTCATCGTGCTTGGGCCGCGGCTGGGCAAGTACGGCCCCAACGGCGAAGCCAACACCATCCCCGGCCACAACATGAGCATGGTCACGATGGGCGGCCTGGTGCTCTGGTTCGGCTGGTTCGGATTCAACCCCGGCTCCACCATGGCGGCTGACGGTGCCTCCATCGGCCACATCGCCGTGACCACCAACACCGCCGCCGCCGCCGCCACGATCTCCGCCGCCATCACCGCCTGGCTCCTGCTGGGCAAGCCCGACCTCTCCATGGTCATCAACGGCACGCTCGCCGGCCTCGTCGCCATCACCGCGCCGTGTGCCTTCGTCAGCGTCTTCTCGTCGCTGATCATCGGCCTGATCGCCGGCGTCATCGTCGTGTTCTTCGTCCTCTTCTTCGACAAGATGAAACTGGATGACCCCGTCGGCGCTCTCTCCGTTCACCTGGGCAACGGCATCTTCGGAACCCTGGCGGTCGGCATCTGGGGCGATCCGAGCGTCTGCCCCGCGGCGGCGATTGTGAAACCCGGCATCCTCAACGGCGGCGGCACCGAGCAGTTGATGCCGCAGATCATCGGCGTCGTCCTGGCGGGCGGCATCACCTTCGCCCTGAGCATCGCGATCTGGACCATCCTCAAGTTCACCGTCGGCCTGCGCGTCAGCGATCACGAACAGATCGAAGGCCTGGACCTGGGCGAGCACAACATGGCGGCATACCCCGACTTCCAGATCACCACCATCAAGAGCTACCACATCCGCGAAGCGTAAACGCCAAGCCAACCTCCCGGCACCGGGAGGGCGGACACTCCCGGGACCGCGATCGACCCTGCACCGTCACGGTTGATCCCGTAGCCTGAGAATCGCCGCCCTCCCGAGCCGGAAGAAGGGGAGAAGAAGCCGATAGCCGTTAGCCGTTAGCCGTTAGCCGTTAGCCGTTAGCTTTCAGCCTTCGGCTTGGAAAATGCAACCGCGAAAGGGTTGCAACTATCGCCGGACCCCAAACCCCAGCCCCTAGCCCCTAGCCCCTAGCCCCTAGACCCTAGACCCTAGACCCTAGACCCTAGACCCTAGACCCTACACCCTAAACCCCACACCCTACACCCCAAACCCCAAACCCTCAGATTCTCGGAGAACTACCATGCACATGATCGAAGTCGCCATCCGGCCTTCCGCGCTCGACGCGGTGAAAAAGAAAATGGCCGAACTGGGCATCTTCGGCTGCACAGCCCTGGAATGTAAGGGCTTCGGCAAGCAGAAGGGCCACACCGAGCGCTACCGCGGCGGACGCATGGACGTGGGCTTCGTGCCCAAGGTCCTGCTCAAGTTCGCCGTCCGCAGCGAAGACCTCAAGAAAGCCCAGGACGCCATCGTCGCCGCCGCCCGCACGGGCAACGTCGGCGACGGCAAGATGTTCGTCTACAAGCTCGACAATGTCATGCGCATCCGCACGGGTGAGCAGGACAACGACGCGCTCTAAGCCGACACGAAGGAACGGGCCCGAAAAAAGTTCCCCATTTAGCCGGCGGGCTTGCCCGCCGAGACGCCCTCGGCGGGCTTGCCCGCCGGCTAAATGGGGGACCGCCAATTCGCGACGTTCTCTCGGCCCTATCCCTCAGCCAACGCAGATCCCACATGCAACCCTCAGCGCAAGGGCGGACCCATCCCGGTCCGCCCTTGCCTTTTTTTTCAACCGGCTCACCTTGCTCTGACGAATCGCGCTTGTCTCGGATTTGGCAGCGTCCTCGCGAGCGTTCCGGGGCTTGCGCGGACTCCAGCCCCGGCCACCCGGA
>CAYRPN010000051.1:0-35802 GCA_964426135.1 uncultured Phycisphaeraceae bacterium
ATTCCCCTCCCTCTTAGGGAGGGGTTAGGGGAGGGTCGGGCGCACTGCATGACTGCGCATGAAATCAGGCTGTTTGCCCGACCCTCCCCCTGCCCCTCCCTAAGAGGGAGGGGAGTTGGGAACTTGCAAACCGAAAAACGGTTTCGGTCCTATTCGTTACCGCCCCACCTTGATGTCCACGACCTCCGTGCCCTTCTTCGGCGTTTCCGACGGCGCGCCGCCATCCATCGGGCCGAAGTCCGGCTTGACGCGCGGCTGACGGGGCTGCGACGTCGGCGAGTTGCCTGCGTTGTTGCCCGTGACGCCGTTGCCGTTCACACGACCATTGCCGTTGCCGTTCGTCGGCGGCTCGCCTTCAAACTTCTGCAGCGGGCCCTGGCCGTTGAAGGGGATGTCGATCGCTTTGCCCGCGTCCTGGAGTTTGAGCTTCTTCATCAGTTCCAGTCGCTGCATTTCGTACTTGGTGATTTCCCCGATCTTTTCAGGCTTGTAGAGAACGCGGGGCGTGAGGATGATCAAGAGTTCCGTGCGCACCTTCTTGTGCGTGGAGGATTTGAACAATTCGCCGAGCACGGGGATGTCGCCCAGGATCGGCACTTTGTCCTCGCGGTGGTTGTCGCTGGAGGTGATCAAGCCGCCGACCACGATGGTCTGTCCGTCCTGCACGGTGACTTTCGTCTCCGCCGAGCGGTTGTTGATGATCGGGGCGTTGACGGCTTCGGAGACCTGCACGCTGCTGTCGGAGAGCGAACTGATCTCCGGGTTGATGTCCATGTTCACGAAGCCGTCGTCGCTGATGCGGGCGACGACGTTGAGCAGGATGCCCACGTCCTCGTACTCGATGGTGTTGACGACGTTGCCGTTGTCGTTGATCTGGCTGTTGGTGACGAAGGGCACGCGCTGGCCGACGTTGATGTTCGCCGGCTGGTTGTCGCTGGCGAGAATCTGCGGACGGCTGAGCACTTCCAGCTTGCCCTGGCTCTGCAGGGCGCGGAGGAAGAAGGACAGGTCGCCGCCGGTGACGGACAGGCCCAGCCCGCCGAACTGGTTGAACGCCGGCGCGATGCCGAAGTCCGTGCCCAGCGTCGCGTTGGCGTTGCCGACGCGGAAGTTGTACTGCCACTCGAAGCCAAGGTCGGTCGAGTCATCAAGCGTCACCTCCGCCAGCAGCACCTGGATCAGCACCTGCGGCTTCGGATCGTCGAGCTTGTTGATGATGCCCTTGATGTGGTCGAAATAGCGCGGGCTCGCCGAAATCAACAGCGAATTGGAATCCGGGTCGGCGACGATCGAGACATCCTGCTCGCTCAAGCGCTGGGCGGCGCCGATCTTGTCGGCGCCCATCGTCGAGGTGAGCCGCTGCCGCTCCTGCTCCAGGAACCCGCTGACGGCGGTCTGGATGGCGGTGGCCTGACCGTTGCGGAGGCGGAAGACTTCCGTCTTGCGCTCCAGCGCGGGGCTGGCGTCCAGTTCGGAGATCACCTGCGCCGCCAGCGCCACGTGCTTGGCGCCGCCGCCGACGAAGAGCGTGTTGGTGCGGGTGTCGACGGTGACGCGCAGGCTGTCCTGCTCGGCGGTTCCGAACGGCGCCGAGGCGCCGTTGCCCGTGCCGTCGGTGGAGACCGTCTGCTTGCCGCTGACCAGCGTGTACTCCACCGCCTTGGGGTTTGTGCCGGCGGCGGCTTCGAGTTTGAAGAGCTGGGTGAGGATGTCCGCCGTGAGCGTCGCGTCCGCGTTCACCAGCTTGAACATCTGAATCTCCGCCTTCTTCGGCGTCGTCTGATCCAAGCTGCGAATCAGCCGGCCCAGGAGCGGCATGTAATCCAGCGGAGCCGAGACGATCAGCGAGTTGCTGCGCTTGTCCGCCGAGACCATGACGCCTTCCTGGATCGCCTGGGCGATGAACTCCTTCCCGTTCTCGCTGCGGTCGAGGAACTGCAGCATCGATTGCCGGCCCGCGCCGGCCGCGCCCGCGCCCTTGGCCGGATCCACCGGCGCTTTGGTCAGCACGTCGTTGAGAATCGTCGCCAGTTCCGTGGCGTCCGCGTGGGTCAGGGTGAAGACGCGAATCTCCGTGATGCGCTGAACGGTGTGGTTGTCCAGTTGCTTGACCAGGTTCTCGATGCGTTCCATGTCGGCTTTGCCGGCGGTGACGATGACCGCGTTAAGCCGTTCATCCACGCTGATGTTCACGCCACCCGCCTGGCCGGTGACGGCTCCGTTGCCGCCGGGCGCCGCGGTGGTGCCGGTGGCGGACTCGGCGAAGACGCCGCGCAGCGTGGTGGCCACCTGCAAGGCGTCCGCCTTCTTGAGCATGAACATGCGCGGCTCGGCGGCGGCGTCCTTGCCCTTGATGTCCAGTTGCTTGATCAGCGCCTCGGCCAGCGCCATTTCCGCAGCCGACGCGCCGACGATCAGCGAGTTGCTCCGCGTGTCCGCCAGCACGGTCACGGGATCCTTGGTCGTGCCGCGCGACAGACGGTTGGTGAAGAGATTGTTCACCGTCACCTGCAGGGCGGCGGCGGTGGCCTGTTCCAGTTTGAAGATGCGGAACTCGCTGGCGGCAGGCACCTGCTGGCCATCGAGCTGCTGGATCATCTGTTCCACCGCGGCGAAGCTTTCCTTGCTGCCGGCGACCATCAGCGTGTTGGTCCGGGCGTCGGCGATGAAGCTCACCTTCAAGGCCCGCGCGCCGGCCCCGGTGCCGGTTTCTTTCTCCGCCGCCAGCTTGGCGTCGAAAAGCTGCTGCAGCGTCGGCCCCAGCCGGGTGGCGTCCGCGTTCTTCATGAGGTACATGCGCACATCGCCCAGCGCGCCGAAGTCCTTGCTCGAATCGATCTGCTTGATGATCTCCTCGATCACCGCGAAGTTTTCCTTGCTCGCGGAAACGATCACCACGTTGGTGCGCGTGTCCACTTCGATGGAAACCTTGTCCCGCGCGGTCTGAGCCGCGTTCTGCGTGCTGGTCGTGCCGCCGGGCTTGATGAAGCCCTGCGTCGCCAGGTTCTTGAGCATGGTGCTGACGCGCGTCGCGTCGCTGTTCTGCAGGGCGTACATGCGCACCGCGCCGGTCTGCGAGGAAGGCTCCACATCCAGCTTGGCGAGCAGGCCCTGGATCAGCAGCATGTTTTCCTTGCTGGCGGCGATGATCAGGGCGTTGCTGAGTGAGTCGGTCTCGACACTGACCTTGTTCTGCGGCACGGGCTGCTGGCCGGTGGGCGTCAGCGAGGCTTCCCGCGCGGTGAAGAGCCGGGTGATCGCCGGGCCGACCACGCTGCTGTCGTTGTGCTTCATGCCGATGACATAAATGCCCACGGCCGGGTCGTCGAGCTTCACGTCCATCTTCATCAGCAACCCTTCGAGCACCTTGCTGTCGTCCCCGTTGGCGGAAATCAGCAGCATGTTCGACCGTGCGTCGGCGAGGATGACCGGCTTCTGCCGCTTCACGTCCGTCGCCGTTGCCGCCGCATAACGCTGATCGAAGAGCGTGGTCAGCGTGGTGGCGATCTGGCCCGCCACCGCGTTCTTCAGCGACACGATCTGAATCTGCCCGCCCAGCGCGGGGCCGGCGTCATCGAGCTGCATGGCGATCGACTCCACCAGCTTGTAGCCTTCGTTGCTGCCGCCGATGATCAGGCTGTTGCTGCGGTCGTCGGCGGTGACGAGCACTTTCAAGGCCTCGGCGTCGTTGACGCCCAGCGACTGCTGCCGGGCGACGCGGTCGTCCATCGCCTTCTGCAGCACCGGCGCCAGCGTCGCCGCCTGCGCGTTCTTCAATTTCACCAGCCGAATCTCCTTCAGCTCGATCGGCAGCTTCTTGTCCACCTGTTTCAGCATGGCGCTGATGACGGCATACGTCTTCTCGCTGGTGGTGATGACCAGCGTGTTGGTGCGCGTGTCGACGCCGACGGTCGGCACATCGGTGGGCCGCACGTCTTTCGCATTGGCCCCGGTGTAGAGCGAATCGATGAGCGCCTTGATGCGGGTGGCGTCGGCGTTTTCCAGGGGCATGAAGCGGACGAGGTTGCCCGCGCCGGCGCCCGGCACATCCAGCGTCTTCACCACGTCGGCGATCAGCGGCATCACGTCGCTGCGGGCGGCGACGACCAAGGTCTGCGTCGTGTCGTCGGCGCGGATGGTCAGCGCCGGCCGGCTCTTGGCGGTTTCGCTGTCGATGGTCTTGCCATTGCTCAGGACGGTGCGCAGGCGCGTGACCTGCGTCTTCATGCCTTCGATGCCGCTGTTGCCCCCGGCGCCCCCCGCGGCGCCGGCTCCGCCGCCGGTCGTCTGCGACTCGGCGAAGACTTCGCTGAGGATCGGCGCGATCGCCGACGCCTTGGCGTGCGACAGCGTGAAGAGCTTGACCTCGGTGACGAACTTGCCCGCCTCGCGGTCCAGGTCTTTTGTGATCTGCACCGCCAGTTCGAGCGTCTCGGCCCGGCCGCTGAGCACCAGCGTGTTGGTGCGGGCGTCGGAGGAAACATTGAGCGGATTCACCAGCGCCTTGCCGGTGTCCGTCTCCGGCTCGGCCTTGCCCTGCGTGCTCGTGCCGGGTTTGCCCGACAGCTTCTGGCCCTGCGTGAAGATCTCCGTGAGCGTGCGTGCCACCGCTTCCGCGTCCGCCGTCTTCAGCAGCACGAGCTGCACCTTCACCGCTTCGGTCAGCGGCACCTGATCGAGCAATTGCACGAGTTGCACCAGGCCTTGCAGGTTCTCCTTCGTCGATGAAATGAGCAGCGCATTGCTGCCCTGCTCGCCCGTCTGCAATGGATCGGCGGTGACCTTGATGGGCTTGGTCAGATCGAGCTCGATCTTGCGCTGGCCCTTGTCGTCCGCCACGGTCAGGACGCGCACCTGCTCCTGCAGCGCCTTGGCCTCGGGCGTGATCTGGGCATCGGCGCTGGGGCGCAGCATCGAGTTGATCACGTTCGCCATGCGCGTCGCGTCGGCGCGCTTGAGCTGGACGATCATCACATCCGCCTTCTCGTGGGCCGGCGCCGTGTCGAGAAGGTCAATGATCTTGCCGATCGAGTCGAACACGTTGGTCTTGGCGGTGACGATGATGGATCGCGTGCGCTCGTCCGCCTGCACATCGACGGAGGGATCCTGCTTGATTTCCTCCACCTTCGTCATCATGCGCTGCATCAGCGGCAACATCTTGGTGGGCGAGGTGTTCTTGACGGGATAGACGCGGAACTCGACCTGCGGGGTGACCGCCTTGTCGTCGAGCTGCGCGATGAGCGCTTCCACCTCCGCCATTTTCTCCGCCACGGCGGCGACGACCACCGCCTGCGTGCCGGCCAGCGCCGTCACGGAGACGCGGTCCTCGGGCACGTTCGCACGAGCCGTGGAAAGGAAGAGCGTATTGAGCGACTGGGCCACGCGGGTGTTGTTGGCGTTCTTGAGAATGACAACTTTGGTGGATCGCTTGGTGCCCTCGGCGGCCTTGTCCATCGCCTCGGCGAGTTTGAGAATCGCCGCCAGATCCTCATCGCTGGCGTTGACGATCACGGAGCGATTCGAAGGCAGCGGCGTGGCGGTGACGCGGCCCTCGGTGGTGGCGACGGTGGAAGTCGTACCGCCGCGATCACTGGCGGGTCCGCGCGGAATCAGGCCACCGCCGGGATTGGCGCCGCCGCGACCGGGGTTGCCGCCGGGCCGCGCGCCGCCCGGGTTGCCGGTGGGATTGCCGCCGGGCTGGAAGTTGCCTTGGTTGCCGCCGCGGTTGCCCTGGTTGTTGCCCTGATTGGGGCCCTGGTTGTTGCCTTGGTTCGGATTGCCCTGCTGAGTGCCGCCCTGCTGCTGCGTCTGGTCGGGCTGGCCGCCGTAAATCGAGTAAATCACGCGCTGGAATTCGTTGGGGTCGGCGTACTTCAGCGCGATGATGCGCGGCTGCCCGCGCTGCGGCGCGACCAGCTCCAGGTGATTGATCGTGAAGCGAAGCTGCGAAAGCATTTCCGTACCCGCCACGACGATGAGCGAGTTGGAGCCCGCGTCGCCCTCGATAGCGAACTTGCTGGACGTGGGGCCCATGTTGAAGCCGGAATTGAGCGCCACCTGGTTGAACAGGTTGCGCACCGTCGCGGCCATTTTCACCGCGTCGCCGTTCTTGATCGGGATGACGGTGACGCCGGTTTCCACGTCGTTCTTGGAGATGTCCAGATCCTCAGCCATCTTGCGCAACTTGGTCACCTCGGCGGCGGGGCCGGAGAAGAGGATGGTGTTCGTGCTGGGGTCGGCGGAGACGACGGTCTCGGTCATGGCGCCGCTGGTTCCGGCGCGGCCGGTGCCGCGCACGCCGGTGTTGTTGGCGGCGACTTCCTTCAAAGCCTTGGCGAGGTCGGCGGCCTTGGCGTTCTTGAGGGAAAGCACATCGCTGGTCAGCCCGCCGCGGCGCGAGGTGTCGAGCTTGGCGATGAGCAGATCGATCTTGGCGTGGTTTTCTTCGTTGGCGGTGACGATGACGGAGTTGGAGACGGGCTCGGCCACGACGGTGACGCGGTTGCTCACATCCTCGACGCCGCCGCCGGCCGCGCGGTTGAGCACGTTGCCCGCGCCGCCCGCGGCGCCGCGCTGCTGCGCGGCAAACGCATCGGTCAGCGCAACCGCCACGCTCGCCGCTTGCGCATGCTCAAGTTGCACGATCTTCTGCGTGAGCTGGCCCGCGGGGCTGGCGACGTCGAGCTGCTTGGCCATTTCGCTGATCTTCTCGAACGACTTCTCGTCGGCGCCGACGATCAGCACCTTCGCGTCGCGGTCGCCGTCGATCACGATCGCCTGCCGCTGCTGCGTGGAGAAATTGCCGAAGCGAATCTGGTTCTGCTGCTGGTTGGAGAAGACCTTGTTCAGAATCTGCGCGATGTTCACCGGGTCGGCGTGCTTCAGCGCGATCAATTGCACCGGCTGCTGGCTGGCGACGGCGACATCGAGCTCTTCGATCAGCTTCTTGATCTGCTCGTGCTGCTCCTTGGCGGCGCGGACGACGATGGCGTTGGCGCTGGCGTCGGCGGTGATGCGGACGGCGCCGGGGGCGCCCGCGGTGGCGCTGGTGGCGGCGCCCGGGGCCGTCGGCGTGGTGCGCCCGCCGCGGCCGGGAAGGACCTGCAGCGGGATGTTGTTCACCCGCGCCCCCGCCCCGCCGCCGAGGATCATTTCATTCAACGTGCCCGACACGCTCGACGCATCCACGTTGTTGATGCGGTAGACGACGATGGAAAGTTCGTCGCCCGGCTGAGCCTTGTCGATGTCCTTGATCACCTCCGCGATCATCTTGTGCTGATCGGGCGAAGCCGCCACGATGATCGTGCTGGCGGCGGCGTCGGCGGTGATGACGACGCGGCCCTGTCCGCCCGTGGAGCTGGTGCCCGTGGTCAGCGGCGCGAAAATCTGCCGCAGGTTCGCCACCGTGCCCGACACATCCGCGTTCTTCACCGGATACATCCGCACCGAAGGCACGGAAGCGTTGGCCGCGGTCTGGTCGAGCTCCTCGATCACTTCCGCCACGATGCCCATCACCACGCCCGGCGCGGTGACGATGACCGAGTTGGTCTGCTGGTTGGCGCCGATGGAAAGAATCTGCGACATGTCCACCGGCTCGTTGCTGCCGGTCTCTTCCTGAATCTTCTTTTCGATCTTGCCACGGATGAGCACGGAACGGGCGCTGCCCGTGGCGCCGGTGCGGCGGGAGCCGACGAACATGTCGGTGAGGTTGGTCGCCACTTCGCGTGCGTCGGTGTTTTTGAGAGGGAAGATGCGAACCTCGCTCGCCGTCGTGGTGGACGTGTCGAGCTGCTTGATGACTTCGCCGATCAGATCGAGATCGGCCGGCTTGCCGCGGGCGATCACGCGGTTCGTGCGCTTGTCCGCCACGAGCGCGACGGTGGGCAGCACCTGCTGCTGCTGCTGGGTGCGACCGCCGCCTGCGGTGTTGCCTTGCGTGTTGCGCCCGCCGGACTGACCGCCCTGATTCCGTCCGCCGCCCTGGCCCTGGTTCAGGAAGTTCATCGCGGCGCTGAGCGGATCGCCGCCGGCATCGCCGCCGCGGCCAGCGCGCCGACCGCCGCCCGTGTCGCCGCCGGCGTCGAAACCGGTCGCGCCAACGCCGGGCACCGTGCCCACGCCGGGAATGCCGCCGGGCTGCTGCATCCACCACTGCTGCTGCATCTGGAAAAGCTGCTGCTGCAGCGGGTTTATGCCCTGCATGTTCGCGCCTTGCAGCAGGCGCGGGTTGAACAGGCTGTTGAGCAGTTGCGTGATGATTTCCGGGTCGGCGTTCTTGATCGGATAGACGCGGAAGTCGAGTTCATCCGTGGCCGTCGTGTCGCCGGCGAGTTTGGTGAGCAGGGCCTGCATCTCATCGATCTGCTTGCGCGTGCCGGAGATGATGAGCGAGTTGCTCGCCTCATCGACGGCGATGACGACGTCGGGCACCTTGCCGTCGGCGCCGGGCTGGACTTCGATGGTCTTGATGGTGGGATTTCCAACCGGGGCGACGACGGCCGGCGCGATCGGCGCGGGAGCGGCGGGCTTGACCGGCGCGGGCTGAGCGCCGGCTTTGGCCTTGTCCTTCTCCGGCTCGGCGAGCGCGAACTGCGTCGCCGGCGTCACCTCGCCGGCCACATTCAACGCCATGCGACGAACATCGTTGGGAAACACGTAAGGCGTGAACGGCGACGTGTCCACCGCTTCGGCGGATGCTTCCGCCACTTCCATCGCCAGGTCCGTCATCTCCACCGGCTCGGCGCCTGCCTGCGAGGCACGCGACGCGGTTTCGATGACGGAGCGCGATGAGGTGCCGCGGCGAGGGCTGACCGCGATGTCTTCCTCCGAAGGAATTTTCAATTGAAAATTGAAAATTGAAAATTGAAAATTGTCTTTCTGATCCAGTCGCGACGACGGCCCTTTCTTCAGCGGCGCCGCGTCATCCTTCTTCGGCTCCGGCTCATCCTTCTTCGGCACCGGCGCTTCGCCCGGCGCCGGCAGCTTGTCCGTCACGATCACCTTCGCGCCGTTCGTCTGCTCGTAGACCGTCTTGAGCACGTTGGCCATTTTGCCGGCCTTGAGCTGCTTCATCGGAATCACGACGACCTGCAGGCTGTTGTCCACCTGCTCGTCCACCTTCGCGACCACTTCGGCGATCTGCTTGAGGTCCTGCTCCTTGCCGATCGCCGTCACCGTGTTGCTCGCCGGGTCATAATCGATCACCGGCTTGTCCTCGCCCTTGCGGTCGGCGTACATCGAATCGAGCTGGAACCACACATCCGATGCCTTGGCGTTGACGAGGCGGTGAATCTCCGCCTTGCGCTCGATGCGCTCCTGCGACTGATCGAGCTGCAGCAGCAACTGCTCCACCAGCGTGAAATAGGACGACGTCGTGGAGATGACGAGGCTGCGCGTGCGTTCGTCGGCGGCGACGGAGAACGGCGGCGGGGTCATGCCCTTGCCGCTGGACTGCTGGGCGATGATGCTCTTGAAGAGCGCTTCGACGGTCTTGGCCATCGCCGCGGGATCGCCGTTCTCCAGCCGATAGACCTTCATCTGCGTGCGGCTGGTTTCGCTCTGCGAGTCGAGCCGCTTGATCATTTCCGTGGCTTCGAGCGCCAGGCTGGCGGGGCCGCGCACAAGCACACTGTTGGAGTTGGGGTCGGCGGTGACGACGACTTCCTCGCCGGCGACGGCCCCGGGGCGCACCTTGCCGTTGATGACGGTCTGCACCGCGTCGGCCAGGCTGGCGGCCTGGGCGTTCTTGAGGAACACGGTCTGGATCACCGCGCCCTTGGTCGCGTGCTCGTCATCAAAAGTCTTGATGAGTTGCTCCGCCAGCGCGAGCTTGTCGGGCGGCCCCTGCACCACGATGTCGTTGGTCGCCGCCAGGGCCGCGACGCGCACGATGCGGTCGTTCTTCGCCGCCGCCGCTGCGCCGCCGGCGCTGTCCAGCAGCATGGACTGGATCACGGTGACGACTTCCTCCGCCTTGGCGAACTTGAGGCGGAAGGTGCGGGTCTGCGTGGCGTTGAGCGTTTCCTTCTCCAGGTCCTTCACCAGCTTCTCGATGGCGGTGAACTGGGACTGCGTGGCGGAGACGATCAGTTGATTCGTCGCGCCGTCCGCTTCGAAGCGCGGAGGAAGTTCGGCCCCGGGGGCGGCGGATTTCACGTCGGCGGCGAAGAGGCGGGCGAGGTTGCCGGCGAGTTCGCGGGCATTGGAATTGGCCAGCAGGTACGTGCGCACCTGCTGCTGCGCCGGGCCGTTCTCCGTATCCATGCTGGCGACGAGGCGGGCGATCTGCTCCACTTTCATCAGCGGTGCGTCGACGACCAATGTCTTGTCGCCGGGGGCGGCGGCGATGATGACCTGCTCGCCGTTGTCGATGGCCTTCGCCGCGTCGCGGGCGGTGGCGGGCATGTAGAGCTGCGTCAGCATCGGCGCCAGGGCCGAGGCGGAGACGAACTTCAGTTGCACCAGCCGCTGCTCGCGTGCGTTCTGCTTCGTGTCCTTGTCCAATGAAGCGATCAGCGTTTCCAGCGCCTTGCGCTCCGACTCGGGCGCACGCAGCAGCACGGAGTTGGTCGCCACGTCAGGCTGAATGAACACACTGGCTGCTTTGCCGGCAGCGGCGGGAACCATCGCCGTCAGAGTCTGCGCCAGGCGAGCCGCGTCGGCGGATTGAAGGCGAACGATCTGGATTGGGTCGGCCTTCTCCGTCGGCTCCACGTCCATCAGCTTGATGAGGTCGGCGACTTTCGTGTGATGCTCTTCGTCGGCGGAGATGACGAGACTATTGGTCTGCTCGGCGGCGACGATGATGATGGCGGCGTCGGCGGCGGTGCTCGGCGCGATGACCACCGGCGCCGGCGCGCTTTCGCCGTCGGACGAACGCCGTCCGTAGCTGGACGCATAGGCGGCGCTGCGAGCGCCGTAGGGAGAACTGATCGCCGCGTTACCGGCCTTGGCGACAAACACCTGCTTGAGCGTCTCGGCCAGTTCCGCCGCCTTGGCGTGCTTGAGCGGGACGATCTTCGTCACCGCGATGTTCGTGGGAATCGCCGCCTTGGTGAGTTGCTCGACCAGCGGCTTCATCTGTTCCCACTGCGCTTGCGTGCAGGAGACGAGCAGGCTGTTGCTGGCGGGGATCGCCTGGATCACCGGCGCCAAGGCCGCGCCGCTCTTGCCGTACTCGCGTTCGTAGGTCGCCGCCAGGGCGGTGGCGATGGCGGTGACGTCGGCGTCCTTGATGGGCAGGGCGTGCAGTTCGCGTCCGCTCTCTTCGCGCCGGTCGATGTCCTTGAGCGTCTTCTCCGCCATCTCGATCACATAGGGCGGACCGGAGACATAGATGATGTTCGAAGCGGAATCGACGGACACGGCGACGCTGGTGCCGATGCGCGATCCGGCGGAATCGCGCGGCGCCAGCACGCGGGTGAGCACGTCGGCGATGGAAGCGGCGCTGGCGGCCTTGAGCGGAAACGCCTTGATGCTGTTGAACGCCTTGACCTGCTGATCCAGTTTCTTGATCAGGTCCTCGATGACGGGCATGTCCTCGATGTTGGCGCGGACCAGCACGGAGTTCATCGTGGCGTCGCCGTAGATGAAGACCTGATCCGCGCGGCTGCCCTCGCCGCTGCCGCCGCGGCGATAGAAGACCGAGAGCACCGCCGCCGCCACGTCCTTGGCGCCCGCCGTGGTCAGCGTAAAGACCTTGATCTGCTCGCCGCTGGGTGCGTCGGTGTCGATCAGCTTGAGAAGTTGCTCAGCCAGTTCCAGCATGTCCTTCGTGCCGCGCAGCAGGAGAATGTTGGCGCGCTCGTCGGCGGAGGCGTAGATCACCGATTCGTTGGAGCGCGTGGTCGTCGACGGCGGCCCGCCGGAACTGCCTTCGCGCGAATAGGACCGGCTGCCGCCGCGCAGCAGATTGTTCACCATGTTCGCCGCGTTGCTGGCGCTGGCCTTCTTGAGCTGATAGCTGCGCAGATCGAGCTTGGTCTCGTCCTCCGCCTTCTGATCCATCAGGGTCAGCAGCGTGCGGATGCGCTGCAGATTCGTCACCGTGTCGGTCAGCAGCACGCCCTTGCCGCGCGGCACAGGGGCGATGCGGCCGAAAACGGAAACCATCGGCACGATCGCCTTCGACGCCGTCTCCACATCCAGGTGATGCACCGGCAGCATGACGGTGACGACCTCGCCGGGCCGGAACTGCGGCTGCTTCGCTTCATCGAGGCCGGCGAGAATCTTGGCCTTGAGCGCCGCGTCGCTTAGCGGCACCACCTGCAGGTAGCGCCCGGACTCGACCATCATCACGCCCTTGATCGCCAGCAGGACGTTGAGCGTGTCCATCGCTTCGTCGTAGGTGTACGGCTCGGCATCAAAGAAGGTGAGCGTGCCTTCGATCTTCGCCTCGGCAAGAAGGGGCCGACCCGACATCTGCGAGAAGCGGCGCACGACGTCGGTGTACGGAATGCCGTCGAACTGGAAGCGGATGTTGCGCTCGGCGCGATTCAGCGGCTTCGTCGCGGGTTGCGCCGTTTTCGTCGCGGGTTCCGTGGTCGGCTTTGCCTCTGGCTTGACGGGCGGAGCGGATTTGGTCGGATCGGATTTCGTCGCGGGGTCGGTCTTGGTGGGCTCACCTTTGGCGGGTTCCGTCTTGACGGGTTCGCCCTTCGCCGGCTCCGTCGCGGACTTTTCCTTCGCGCCGGTTTCAGTCTTCACAGGTTCCTTGGGCGCAGCCTCTTCGCCAGCAGCCTTGGCGCCTTCGGTTTTCACCGGCGATTCAGGCTTGGCCGGTTCCACGGGCACATCCACCAGCGCGGGGCCTGTCTTCGGCGCGGGCGTCTCCACCTTCGCCGCCCCGGTGGACGGCGCGTCGGACACCTGCACGGCGATCGACATCGGCGCGACGCAGGCAAGCGCCAGCACCGCGGCTGAGAACACGAAACGTGACATGGAACTACGGAGCATGATCGACCTCCTTGGCAGCCGGTTCGCTGCTGGGAACTGCTTTGCCGGCTGCGCTCACATCGGCTGGGGGCTTCAAACTGCTGTCCCCGTCGGGCTTGGACTTGATTTCAGCGTCGGACTTAGGTTTGGTCTCGACAGCGGACTTGGACTGCGCCTGGGAGTCGGGCTTTGAACCGGCGTCGGCGGGAGAAGCATCGGAAGGCTTTGGCGCCGCGGGCTTCGCGACATCCGCGGCTTCTGTTGCGGTTTTGGGCGTTTCAGGCGCAGCCGGCGCAGGCGCGGGAACCAGCACAGGAATCTGCGCGACCAACTCGGCAGGCAGCCGGTCGCGCGCCATCAGGTATTTCTCGCTGACGTAGTGCCCAAGTTCCAGGGCGAAAAACTCCCGGCCGATCAGCACGATCACGCGGCTGGACGAAATGATCTCCGGCTTCTTCACGAGCGGCAGCGGGCGGTAATCCACCATCACGATCTCGCCGCCCATGAAGTCTTCACCGACCTTGTAAATCGTACTCTTGAGCGTCTTGACGTCCTTGACCACGATCTCCACCTGGTCGTTCCACGTGGGCAGGCCGACGAGTTGATACGTCGGCGCCGGCGGCGGAGGCGTGGTGGTGGTGCGCGGCGGCTCCTCGACGCGCGTCGTGCGCGTCGGCGGCGGTGGCGGCGGCGGCGGCGGTCTCTTGATGTACGGCCGGAAAATGTCGCGCTGCGGAATCACGTTGAACGCCAGCCGATCTTCGCTCTTCTCCACGCCGGCGGCGATCTGCACCTTGTCCGGCTCGATGGGCATCGCCCGCTCGCCCTCCACCGGATCGAGCACCAGCGTCGTGTAACGCAGCGACAGCGTCATGTCGGTGGAGTTGGCGATCGGCGACCACGCCATATTGTCCAGCTTGTGCAGGTGCGGGTCGGCGTCCATCAGGAAGAGCAGGTTCGTGAGCTTCTCCTGCGAGCCTTTGACGCGCACGTTCCAGCCGATCTCCCGGCCACCCTTGACGCTGCGGCCGGCGACCGGCGTCAGCGACAGATCCTCCGACGCCAGCCCGCTGCGGCCGACGATGCGCACGAGATGGGCGCGGCAAAGTTCGCTGGCGGTGGAAGGGTCGTCGCCGAAGGAAGCAAGCGTCCAGTTGCGCAGATTCGCGCGGTGATCGCCTTCCATGCGCACCTGCCGCTCGAGCTTGTCCACATCGAGCGCCGACTGGAACGCTTTCTTGCGGGCGTCGGCGGTGGGCTCGAGGATCAGCTTCATCGCCAGCAGCGACACCAGCACCAGTCCCAGCAGGGAGGCGGTGGCGATGGCCAGGATTTTTTCGCGTCCGTTCATGGGTCAGTTGCGGCGATAGCGATCCTTGGAATCTTTGGAATAGCGAGGATCCTTGGAGGATTCGCGGGAGTCCTTCGTGGTGCTTCGGGACGAATCCTTCGAGGATTCTTTAGTCGGCTCCTTCCCTTCACGCGTGTCGCTCGAACCGTTGCTCGTGCTCTTGCCGTCCTTGGCGGCGTCGTCGGCGGTGGTCGTCGCGCTCTTCTCCGCGCCTTCGCCGGTCTTCTCGGCCGTTTTCTCACCGGAGGATTTTTCGCCGGAGGACTTCTCGCCGTTGGATTTTTCCAAGGCTTCGCCATTCTCTCCGCGGGGTTGCTCTGTTCGCGTCTCGCCTGAGGCGCCGCCGCGTTTGCGAATCTTGATGAGTTCGAACGATCCGTCATCGCTGGGCCTCGGCGGCGCTTTCAGCGCGGCGGGCTTGATCTCCATGTCGGGATCGATGCCGATGCGCACGCTGGTGGTGTAGGCGTAGCCGAACTCATCGTTGGTCGGCGTCTCGCTGCCGAGTTTCACGTCGTAACCCGCCTCGCGCAGGTTTTTGGAAAGATCAGTGATGACCTTGCTGGCGCGGGCCTTGACGGTGAAGACCAGTGAGCCGTCCGGATTGCTCTTGAGCGAAGTGACATACGCCTCGGTCGCCGGCGGCAGGTGCGCGCTGAGGCTGGCCCAGTGGGCGAGCCAGTCGCGCCCTTCGCCGAGCCATTCCTCGACCGCGGCGACGCGTTTGCCGAGCTTGTCCACGTTGCGATTGTGCTTCTCCAGTTCGTTGTACTTCGCCCGCAGCGCGGCCAGGTCCGCCTCGGCCTCGTTGCGATTCGAGATGCCCAGCACCAGCAGCAGCAGCAGCGCCATGCCCACCGCGGCCGCAACCAGGGCGGCGCGAATCTGCTTCGTGTTCCGTTCGACCGGCGGGTTCTTCGGATTCAGGAAATCGAACGGCATCCGATCGGCGGAGCCATGGGCGATCGCCAGACCCAGCGCGGAACTGAAGCCGCGCGGGTCGGCGGTTCCCTCCGTCTTGCGGAAGCGCAGCGGCGTCGTCGGATCGATCTGCGAGCAGGGCAGGCGGAAGCGCTCGTTGAGCGCGGCGACCAACGCGGCTTCCTGCCCCGTGTCGCCGGTGACGACGACGCGGTCGATCTTCAGGCCGCGGTGGGCGGACATCGCGCTCTGAGCACTGCGGGCCACTTCGACGACCAGGCCCTCGTGCGTCTCGGCGGCGGTGAGGGACCGGCCGTCATCGTCGTGCAACCGGACCAGCGCGCTGCGGCTGAACGCCAGCGCCCCGCCGATGAGCACATTGATCTCCGCCTCGGCGCTCATCACATGGACCAGCAGCACGTTGCCGCCGCGCCCTTCGCGCGGAGCGCAACCCTCGAAAAAACGCATGTCGGCATACGGACGAAGTCCCAGCCGAAGCAGGCGGAATCCGGCGATGTCGGCGATCTGCTGGTGATGCTCCACCACCGAGCGCTGCACCGCGGCGACCAGCACATTCAGCGGCGCCTTGCCGGACGCGTCGCCTTTGGCGTCACCGGCAGGCGTGGCAGCAGCGGCGGCCGCGGGCGTCGTGGAGGACGCGAGATTCTGCACATTGAAGTCGATCACCGCCTGATCGAGCGGGAAGGGAAGTTCCTTCTCCACCTGGTACCGCACCATGGCAGGCAATTCGCGTTCATTCTCAACGGCGGGCAGCGTGATGGTCTTGAGCACCGCCTGGCTACGCGGCACGTCCATGAGGACGCGCTGGCCGGCGAGGCCCAGGTCTTTCAAGGCATCGCGGAGGAACTCGCCGACTGCCTGGGCGCTCTTGCGGTCGAGCCCCTCGGGCACATCGATGGCCGCCAGCGTGCGGATGCGCGGCAGGGCCCCGTCGCGGCCGGCGTCGGCGTGAACCACGCGCAGCTTGCGCGCTTCCAAGTCCAACGCCACCACCGGCGGCAGCGGCGCCTGAAAGACGAAGGAGCGGGTTTTTTCAAGCCAGTCGGTGAGCATGGGGCGAAGGGGACAGGGGACAGGGGACAGGGAACAGGGAACAGGGAACAGGGAACAGAGAACAGAGGTCAGAGGTCAGAGATCAGAGATCAGAGATCAGAGATCAGGCGCGGGTTGCTCCGGCCCCCTCTCCCTCCGGGAGAGGGCTGGGGTGAGGGCCGGTCGAGGTTGTGCGTACGTTCCGTGGGCCGGTCGAGCTTGTGCGTACGTTCCGTGGGCCGGTCGAGCTTGTGCGTACGTTCCGTGGGCCGGTGAAGCTTGTGCGTACGTTCCATGACCCGGTCGAGCTTGTGCGAACGTTCCATGAGCCAGTGAAGCTTGTGGGCAAGCTCGCCGATCCGTTCAATTTGCAATTTCCAATTTTCAATTTCAAATTTCTTTCGTGTTCGTACATCCATTGTCATCCGGCCCTCACCCTAGCCCTCTCCCGGAGGGAGAGGGGATCGGATCGGCCCTAGACCCCTTCTCTACTGCGCTTCCTCCACCTCCAAGGCAAAGGGCAACCCGAGCTTCGTCAGGTCGCGCTGATACAGCACTTTGGGCTGCGGGCCAGCCAGGTCGAGCACTACCTCAATAATCCGGTATCGGTTACACGGCACGCCGAACCCGATAACTCGCAGGCGATACTGGTAGCCCTGCGTGGTCAGGCGGGGTGCGATGGACTTATAGGACTCGCTGTCCAGCAGGCCCTGCGTCAGCAGCCAGGCGGTCGTGGCTTTGGTCTCAGCGCCCAGATTGGCGCGGGCGTCGACGATGCTCTGGGCCAGGCCCGCATCCAGCCCCGGCAGCGCGGCGAGCACCTCCACCGGCGCGGTATTGACATTGACCAATCCGGGCACCGGCAGCTTGCCGCCGCCGGGCGCGGTGGTGAAGTTGTCCAGAACGATCGCCATGTCGCCGTCGCTGACGCCGGAGGAAAGCGTCTCAGGCCGGCTGTTTCCGCCGCCGGGCCCGCGCCCGCCGAACGGTCCGCGTCCGCCGCCCTTTCCACCGCCGCCGGTGTTGCCCTTGGTCGTGTACGTCATGTTCAGGAGCTGCGACGGGTGCGCGAACTGGTTGCCGTCGGCACGATACGCCTCGATGAAGCGGGCCGTCTGCGCGGACAGGCCGGCGTCGAGCGCCTGCTGGCGCACGGTTCGGCTGGAGCCGTTGAGGTTGCTCTTCGGCTTGCCGTCGGCGCGGAGATCCGGGCCATAGGAAACCGTCGTCGCCGCGCCGAACAGGCCGGTGCTCAGGACGCCGTCGTTGTTGTCTGGCGGGAAGGTTTCGTCCGCGTCGTCCTCGTTCGGCTCCAGCAGCGTGTTGAGATTCGCGTCCTCGCCGTAGACGATGCCCGCGTTGAATCCTTTGACCAGCAGCAGCTCTTCGATCGTCGAGAGCGGGCCGTTCTTGATCTGATAGGGCTGCGGCAACTGATCGTAGTACTCCTGCTCCGCGCCTTCCGCGCGCGCGTCGGCGTCCTTGTCGGTGTAGTCCATCAGCGCATCGACCAGCGCGGTGGTCATGCCGGGCAGGCGGGCGAGCATCGCGGCATCGGCGACGGCGAGGTTGATCTTGCTGGACTCATCGGTCAGGCCGAAGCGGACTTTGCCCGTGTCGGCCGCATTGGGCGAGTAAATGGTGAAGTACCACTTGTTCGCCCCGTCATCGTGGACCAGGCGGTTCTTGAAGAGATCGGGGTTCTCGTACCAGATCGTCGAATCGCCGATGACCGCCGGGTTGGCGAAGGTGGTCAGTTGCTTCAGCGCCGCCGAAGCGCCTGGCGCGGCGGACTCGAGCGCCGGATCGGCGGCGGCGTCGGGATCATCCGTCGCGCTCACCGGCGCGAAGAGCGCCGTGACCAGCTCCACGCCGCTCATCGCCGCGCGATACGCCTGCTCACCATCCTGAGCGGAAACGGATGCGGCTGTCTCGGCTCGCATGCGGAACATCAAACCCGCGGCGACCATCGAGGCGAGCACGACCACCACCAGGATGGCGACGAGGATCATGCCGCGCGGATGCACGTTCAGCCGCAGCGCCTTGCCGCGCGGATGCACGTTCAGCCGCAGCGCCTTGCCGCGCGGATGCACGTTTAGCCGCGGGGCCTTGCCGCGCGGATGCACGTTTAGCCGCGGGGCCTTACCCCGCGCGTAGCCACGTTCGCGCCATAAATCCACTGTCATGCGGCCCTCACCCCAACCCTCTCCCGGAGGGAGAGGGGGCCGGAGCAAACCACGCGGTTTCTTTTCGGAAGGCATCACGGCAGCCCTCCGCTTAGGCCCTGAATCCCGCCCTGCTGCTGCGCCGGTTGGCCGGCGGGCAGGTGAATCACGCGCCGCACCACCGGGTCGGCGTAGTCCAGCGGGTCCGTGCCCTCCGGCAACTGCTCCAGCCCCAGCGATACATCAATCGCCAGCGGCAGCGTCGGCTGATCCACCCATTCGGGCAGCCACTGCGCACCATCCCAATATTGAAAGCGAGCAAACAGATATTGCGGCGACAGCAGCGTGGTCACGATCTGCTCGCCCTCTTCAACAATGGGCGCGAGGATCAATTTCTGTACCTGCGTCTCGAAGCCGGAGACGTGGATGACACCCTGCTCATCCTCCCACGTCTGCAACCCATACGTGACCTGCCGCAGATCCTGCTCCGGCGGAATGGGGTCTTCCGTCATATTGCGAACCGCCCACGCGGCTTTGCCCGGCAGCGTCGCCGTGAGGAACACGATGCGATCGCTGGTGCCCTGGAACGCCGACCCCGACAGCGGCAGTGCGACGGCTCCGCGCAGGTCCGCGGTGAGGCGATCCATGATCTGACGCCGGGCCGCGATCGCTTCCACCTGCTCCACCGCGCTGTTGCGGACGGAGCCGGCGTGCTGATAAAAGCCGATGGCGGCGCCGATCAGAGCCGTGGCCAGCGAGATGGTGATGATGACTTCGAGGAGGGTGAAAGCGGTATGGGTGCGTGGAAATCGCGTAGGGTGGGCACCGCCCACCACGGTGAATCCCGCGCGCTCAATGGTGGGCGATGCCCACCCTACGACGGAGCGAGACATTCTTGAAGAGGCGGCTTGCGTCATCGCACGCCTCCCTTGCTCTTGTCCTTCAAATCATCCGGCCCATCACTCGGCGGCGTGGGCGGAGGCGTCGGACGGTTCGCAGGCTGAGCCGGACGATTGGCATCTTTCGAGTTTTGCGGCGGCCGGAAACCATCGCCGTTGCGCGGCGTGTTGCCGCCGTTGGGATTCTGCGGTGGCCGAAAGCCATCGCCGTTGCGCGGCGTGTTGCCGCCGTTGGGATTCTGCGGCGGCCGGAAACCATCGCCGTTACGCGGCGTGTTGCCGCCGTTGGGATTCTGCGGAGGCCGAAAGCCGTCGCCGTTGCGCGGCACGTTGCCGCCAGGTTTGAATCCGTCACCGCTTCGTGGAATGTTGCCGGTATTGAATCCGCCGGGTGCCTGCCGCGGCGCGCTGTTCGGCCGGCTCACCCCAGGGCCCATGCCGCTGGGAAAACCGCCCGCGCCGGCATTTGCGCCGGTGTTCCCGCCGGCACCGGGGAATCCTCCGCCGTTGGCGTTGTTGCCCGGAGCCGCGCCGCCTGCCGAGGCACCGCCCGCGCTCGCGCCGCCCAAGGCGTCTTGGAGACCGCTGAGATCCGCACCGTTGCCCGCCTGCTGCGCCAGTTCCGATGCATCCGGCGGAGGCGCGGGCGGGTTCGGGTTGTCCCACACGAACTGCGTCACGCTGTGCTCGAAACCATCCGCCTCGCTGCGCACCGTCAGCGTCAGCTTCTTCAACTGCGGAAGATCGAGGCGATCCTCCAGCCCTTCAATCGTCGCCTGCCACGTCCACTGCTCATAGCCGGGCATCTCCACTGCGATCGGGCCGGCGCTGGCGCGCTCGATCTGCCCGATCTGCATCTGGCTGGTCACGGTGACGGCGATATCGGCGGCATCGGCTTCAAGCTGCGCGGTGCGAACACCGCGAAGCGCGCCGTTGAGCGAGTCCAGCACGAACACGGCGGCGATGACGAACACGCCCAGAGCGAGCATGACTTCCAGCAGCGCGAGGCCGCGGGACATGCAGGCATGGGGACTTAAGTCCCCATGCCGAACCAACGCGGGGCCAGGCCGAACCAACGCGGGGCCATGCCGAACCAACGCGCGGCTCGCGGTTCGCATCGAGCGCGAATTGTGCACCACTTGCGTCATCGCGAATTGGGCTCCGTTTCCAATCCCATCTGCGTGTAAAGCTCCACCACTTCCTCCGCCAGCATGATCTGCGTGGAGATCAGTTGATTCACGCCGTCGAGCCGGACCACCGCGCGACGGCTGTCGCCTTGATCCGTGGAAGCCAGTTCGATGATGGCCGAATCAAACGACGCGTCCGGAAAGAACTCGATTGCGTCGAGCACCGCGGCTTCCTTGCCCATGTCCTTCTTAGGCTGGCCGAAAACCAGCGTCTCGTAAGCGTCGCTGCCGATTTTCCGGCTGCTCACCACCCGCACGTATTCCGTGGGCAGCGATTCGATCCACGACGAATCGGCGAAGTCCGCGAACTGCCCCGGCTGCGCCAGGGGCTGCGGCTCCCACTGCACCTTGGGCACCGCAGTCTCGGCGTCGAAATTCAAGCGGAAACGCCGGCCCTGCGTCGAAGCCTCCGCCCGCGCCAGGCGGATCACGGTCTCAAACTGCCGCGATCCCTCGTCCAGGTAATAGGTCGACGCGCTGCCGAACATGGTGATGCTGACGACCCCGGCAATCAGCGCCAGCACCGCCAGCGCGAGGACGACTTCGATCATCGTGAATGCGGAGCGGAAGGGGCGAGGGGCGAGGGCCGAGGGCCGATGGGCCGGAGCATCGGCGTTTAGCGACGGGGCTTGCCCCGTTCCGGTGCCTGAATGAAGGACCAATGCCCGCGCGCGGAGCACACCGTGAACGCGGCGGTGATTCATCCGGCCGCCCACGTCCGCGTCGAGTTGCCCATCGCGTGCAGGCACATGGAAATCCGTGGTGAATCAATGAAGGCACAGGTCGCGTTTGCGCTTCCGGGCCGGGGGCGTTCGACGGAGCGGGGCAAGCCCCGTCGCTAAACGGAGAACCACCGGCCCTTCGATTTTCCGTCACGTCCCTTCCGTCCAGTTCTTGATGTCGTCATCCGTGCTGCTCTGGCCGTCGGGACCGTTGGACCAGAGTTTGAATTTCTTGCCGCCGGCCGCCTGTCCGCCTTCGACGACCTCGTAATTGAACTTGTTGCCCCAGGCGTCCTGCAGTTCATTTTCCGTGGCGTACGGGCCGCGCCACATCTTGGCGAGCTTCTCGTCGCCGGGGACTTTCATGAGGCAGTCGATGCCGCCCTCGGCCTCGGCGGGATACTTCTTGATGTGCAGGGCGAGCTCCTCGATGCGGTTCTCCAGTTTCTGGAGCGACAGCTTGGTCGTGTCGGTCTTGGCGCCCTCGGCCCGGCCGCCGACGGTCACGATCAGCACCGTGGCGAGCAGGCCGATGATCACGATGACCAGCAGGACTTCGACGAGGGTAAAGCCGCGGGCGGCGGTGCGGACACATGACGTCTGGCGGCGACCCATTGACTGCGATTGCGATTCCATCGAGAACTCCTTGAGACGAGGCCGGGGCGACCGGCCGGAAAAACTGCGAGGCAACCTAAAGCTACCGCCCACGAGGGCAGAAGGTTTCAACGTTTCAGACAAGTGTTTCATTGCAGGGTCGCATCGGGCAGGGTCGCATCGGGCAGGGTCGCATCGGGCAGGGTCGCATCGGGCAGGCTCCGTATGAACTCAAGCACAAGGACTCCGGCATGGGGGCTTAAGCCCCCATGCCTGCGGCCCATGCGTACCGGGCTCACTTGATATTGCTCGCCATCGAGAAGATCGGATACAGCAGGCCCAGCGCGACAAACAAAATCACCGCCGCCAGCAGCACCAGGATCACCGGTTCCAGCAACCGCACCGCGGTGTCCACCTGCCGATTGGTCCGGCGTTCCACGTCGGCGGCGATCTTCAGCAGGACTTTTTCAAGCTGGTTGGATTCCTCGGCGACGGCGATCATCTCCAGCAGGTTGCCAGGGATCAGACCGCTCTTTTTCAGGGGCGTGGCCAGGCCGTGACCCTGGCGCACGCTTTCGATCGCCTCGTTCACGCTGTCGGCCAGGGGCTTGAGGCCCGCCGCGTCTCCGCTGATCGACAGCGCCTGCAACATCGGCACGCCGCTGCCGAGCATGGTGCCCAGCACGCGGCAGAATCGAGTCACCGCCACCATGCGGATCGCGTGACCGATGACCGGGATATTCAGCATGATGAACGACCAGAGCTTCTTCCCGGTGGGCGTCTTGAGAAACATGAAGACCGTGGCAGCCACCAGCGCCACACCCGTGAGCGTCATGGGCCAATAGAGATTCACCAGGTCGCTGGCGGTGAAAAGCACCCGGCTGGGCAGCGGCAGCGGCATGTTCTTGAAGAGCGGCTTGAACTTCGGCACCATCCACAAGAGACAGAACGTCACCACGCCGATGCCCACCATGACCAGCAGCGCGGGGTAAATCATGGCGCCGCGCACGCGGGAGCGCAGCTCATCCTGGCGCTCCAGGTAGCCCGCCATGTCGGTGAGAAC
Source organism: uncultured Phycisphaeraceae bacterium (assembly GCA_964426135.1). Taxonomy (GTDB): domain Bacteria; phylum Planctomycetota; class Phycisphaerae; order Phycisphaerales; family Phycisphaeraceae; genus CAYRPN01. The sequence goes on from CAYRPN010000051.1 coordinate 22,889, forward strand.
CTGCTCGAGGAATCCGCCTCGCTCGCCGGCACGGATCATCGCGGTCTGGAGCTGGCTGAACGCCTGGGGTTGGCGGATCATCGCCTCTTCCAGCGAATGGCCGGCCGCCACATCCGCCGCGATGGTGCCGACGACCTGCGACACGCGCTGGTTGGAACTGGTGCGGCCCAGCGTTTCCAGGGCCCGCAGCAGCGGCACGCCGGCGCGCAGGAGATCGGCCAGTTGCTCGTAAATGGCGGTGAGTTCGCGGATGCTGATACGCGGGCCGCCGGCGGCGGCTTTTTCGTCGATTTTTTCCGCCACGCGCACGGGGAACAGGCTCTTGTCGCCCAAGGCGCGCACCGCCGCCGCTTCGCTGGCAGCCTCCAGCGCGCCGGTGATTTTCTCACCCGCCGCGTTCCGCGCGATGTATTGGAATTGGGCCATGGAGGAAGCCGAGAGCCGTTAGCCATTAGCCTTTAGCTTTGAGCCATCAGACGTCACCATCCAGTCCATCATGCACGTTGAGCAATGGCTTCTGATTTCCGATTGCTCAAGGCTAACGGCTAATGGCTAACGGCTTTCGGCTCCTTCTCACATCTTCGTACACCGAATCACTTCCTCCGGCGTCGTCTCGCCGTTGCGCACGCGGCGCCAGCCGTCTTCGCGGAGCAGGCGCAGGCCCTGCTGCTTGGCGACGCGCTCCAGTTCGTGGGCGCCACTGCGCTGCATGATCTTCTCGCGAATCTCGTCGGTGACGTTCATCAGCTCATACAAACCTGATCGGCCACGGTAACCGGTGTTATGACATTTTCGGCAACCCGCGCCGCGATAAACCAGTTCGCCCGGCTGAATCGGACAGTCGCGCGGCAACTGCGAAAGGTCAGGTTGATACGACTCCTTGCAGTGCGGGCAGATGCGCCGCACCAGCCGCTGCGCCATCGCCGCGTTGAGCGTGCTAGTGACGAGGAACGGCTCGACGCCCATGTCGATCAGGCGCGTCGCGGCGCTGCACGAGTCATTCGTGTGCAGCGTGCTGAGCACGAGGTGGCCGGTGAGCGACGCCTGAATCGCGGCCTCGGCGGTTTCCTTGTCGCGGATTTCGCCGATCATGATCACGTCCGGGTCATGGCGCAGAATGGCGCGAAGGCCGCGGGCGAAGGACATTTCGATCTTGGTGTTCACCTGGATCTGGTTGACGCCGTTGAGGTGATATTCGACGGGGTCTTCCACGGTGATGCACTTGATCTCGTCATTGATGATGGCGCTGAGCGCGGCGTAGAGCGTGGTGGTTTTGCCGCTGCCGGTGGGGCCGGTGACGAGGATGATGCCGTGCGGGCGATCGATCTGCTCTTTGAAGAGCTTGAACGTGTCCTCCGCCATGCCCAGTTCCGGCAAGGTGAAAAGCACATTCGCCTTGTCGAGGATACGCATCACGATGCCTTCGCCGAAGAGCATCGGAATCACGCTGACGCGGATATCGATCTGCCGGCCGCCCACGTTCAGGTTGATGCGCCCGTCCTGCGGCAACCGCTTCTCGGCGATGTTCAGGTGCGCCATGATCTTGATGCGGCTGATCATCGCGGCCTGCAAGCGTTTCACCTCGGCGGGGACGGAGGCGTCCTGCAGAACGCCGTCGATGCGGTAGCGCACTTTCAGATCGTGCTCGTAAGGCTCGATGTGGATATCGCTGGCGCGCTCGCTGATGGCTTCGAGGAAAATCTCGTTGACGAGCTTGATGACGCTCGCCTCCTGCGCCATCTGCATCAGGTCTTCGGCGCCCTCTTCGATCCTGATCCCCTGCTGGTCCTGGTCGCCGATGAGTTGATTGATCGTGTCGCCGCCAAGGCCGTAGTAGGTCTTGATCGCGGTGTTGATCTGCTCTTCCAGGGCGAGGACGGGCAAAATCTCCAGCCCGGTGAGCAGGCGCAGTTCGTCGATGGCGTAGAGATCGAATGGATCGCTGGTGGCGACTTTCAGGGATCCATTGAAGCGGGCGATGGGCAGCAGGTGCTTCTGATGCACGAGCTTGGTGGGCAGAGCGTCGATGGCCTCGCGCGGGATGCGGAGATTGGCCAGATCGACAAAGGGGATGAACAGTTGCTGGCTGGCGACTTTGAGGAGTTGCTCTTCCTCGATGTGGCCGAGCTTGATCAGGGCGCGGTCCACGCGGGTCCCGTCGGAGCGGGCTTTGCCCTGAGCTTCGGACAACTGCTGCTGGGTGACCAGCGATTGCTCAAGTAGTGCGTCAACGACATTCATGGGACATCACATCCGTGTGCGAGTTCGGAAAATCGCGCGATCCAGTCGCAGGCTCTCTTCTCCGTCACTGACTCCTTCGAGGCAGCGGCGGGCTGGGGAACGACATCGTAGCCCGCAGCACCGTCCAGACTCGCGCTCTACCAACCATTGACGCCAAAGGGGAACGGGTTTCCCCTACGGCGAAAACTGTTTCTTCCGATTCACACCGACAGTCCAACGTCCATCGCAAGCCTCGGATTGCAAACATCCAGCGATTGCACGAGTTTGCCCCGCCTGCGCGGAGGTTCTCGGTCCTGATTCATAGGTAACAGCCTCGTAACGGTTGGGCGTAGGGTGCGTCAAGGCTCGGCGCGGACGCACCATCCTGGACTTCCGGTAGACCGTGGTGCGTCCGCGCCGAGCCTTGACGCACCCTACCACTCACCCCAACCTACGACCCACTCATCCTGAAGTTGCCTTTTGTCGCACCCTTTCCCATCCACGACGGTACGCCTTGATTACAATGCCCGTCGTGATCGACCTGAACCTGCCCAACCTTCGAAATGGAGTCCCCATGTTCCCGACGCCGCGTCGCCTTGCCGTGCTTCCTCTGCTCGCCCTCCTGTTGACCCTGATCGGTTGCGGCGGCGGCAGCGCTGAGCCGCCGGCCAAGACCGCGGATGAAGCCGTGCTCCGCGTGGTGCGCGGCCTGGCGGCCGACAACCCCGTCCATCTCTGGGACGCCCTGCCCGACAGTTATCAGAAAGACGTGAACGACCTCATCAAGGCCTTCGCCAACAAGATGGACGCCGGCGGATGGGATCCCGCCTTCCAGATCGGCCAGCGCATCACCAAGCTCCTGCGCGACAAGAAACAGTTCATCCTCGCCCACCCGATGCTGGCGGAGATGCCCAACCGCGCCGAAGCCGAAAAAGGCTGGGACAACATCGTGGGCATGCTGGACACCGTCCTCACCAGCGAAATCTCCACGCTCGAAGGCCTGAAGAAACTGGACATGCGCCGCTTCTTCTCCGGCACGGGCAGCCGGCTGATGGCGCAGTTCTCCGCCGCGTCCAAACTCGCCAAGGACATGGGGCCCGAGCAGAAACAAGCTGCGGAAATGTTTGAGAAGTTTAAAGCCATGAAGGCGACCATCGTTTCCGAAAGCGGCGACACCGCCAAGGTGAAACTGGAGATCGCCGGCGAAAAGCCGAAGGAAGTCGACTTCACCCGCGTGGAAGGCAAGTGGATTCCCGCCGACATGGCACGCGAGTTCAAGGGCGGCATCGCCGAGGCCCGCGCCGCCGTCGAAAAAATCACCCCGGAGCAGGTCGCGCAGATGAAGAGCGGCGTGATGCTCGCCTCCGGCATGATCAGCGGCACCATTGCCCCGCTGGAACAAGCCACCACCCAGGCCGAGTTCAACACCGCGGTCGAAGGCCTCAAATCCATGTTCGGCGGCGGCGCCGGCGGCTTCCCGTTCCTGGGCGGCGGTGGACCAGGCCCCAAGCCGGCACCTGATTTCGAGAAATAAGGAAAGCGAAAAATCGCAAACGCCCGAGTTCCCCGTAGGGTGCGTCAAGGCTTGGCGCGAACGCACCACGTTGCGCTTCCGTTGATCGGTGATGCGTCAGCGCGAACGCACCACGTTGCGCTTCCGTTGATCGGTGATGCGTCCGCGCGAACGCACCACGTTGCGCTTCCGTTGATCGATGGTGCGTCCGCGCGAACGCACCACATTGCGCTTCCGTTGATCGATGGTGCGTCAGCGCGAACGCGCCACGTTGCGCTTCCGTTGATCGATGGTGCGTCCGCGCCAAGCCTTGACACACCCTACCTGTTTCTTCACAACACCAGTTTCATCCCCGGCCCCACCGCGTCCGGCAGCGCGTGACCTTCCAGATCGGCAGGCTCGATCGCCGTCGTGTGCGCGATCTCCACCACGCCCTCGACTTTTCCATCGTCGTCCCGCGTCACCGCCACACCGTTCGCTTCCAGCCAGCGGGCCGCGCGCTCGATCTGCAGCGCGATGCTCGACGCCGGCGAATCGACCGCCATCGGTTCGCCGGACTTCGCATCCGCATTCTTGATCGGGGCGAACTCCTCCACGCGGTCCGTTTCGTACACGATCGACGTCGCGCACAGCGGCAGCGCGTCGAACACGAATGTCTCCAGCTTCACCGCGTTGGGCTCCTTCAACGCCACCGGCTGCCCCGTCGCCAGATCCACGCAGCCCACCTTCTTCTCCGCCCGATGGAACGGCAGCGCGAAGCCCTCCGCCGATTCATTGAGCGTCTGTACGAAGTCCCGGCGAATCACGTGAATCGCAATCGAACCGGCGCGGAACCGAAGCTCCCCTTCCGGCGTGCGCTGCATCGCCAGTTCGTCCGGCAAATCCGAATACTCGATGATCGTCACCCGCCCATCGACCTTGCAGAAGTTGCCGAGCTTCTCCTTCGGCCCCGTCTTCGGCAGCATCTTCGAACTCATCTGCGCCCCGTCCATCGCGTGTAGCCCGATGAAGAGCGGATCCACGACTTTCACGCTCGGATTATCGATCTGCACGTAGCTGATCTGCTCCACGCCCCGGCTCTTCATGTCGGCAATCGCGCCGCTGGTGTAGAGCGCCTTGAGCGATCCGCCGTGGCCGTTCGGTGAAAGCGCGAGACTGTCGGGGGCTTCCAGCAGCACTTTGCCGGTCTTCATGTCCAGCGCGGGCATCATCGCCTGCGGGAAGATCATGACGTTTTCATCTTCGAGGCCGAAGCATTCGTTCTCTTCGAGGAACGCGCGGGTGGCGGCGTCGTTGGCGGGGCTGGTCATGATGTACCACGGAATCACGCAGCCCCATTTCTTCTGGGCGCGGAGGATGTATTCAGCGATCACGCCGAAGAGCGGCAGCTTGCGGATCGGCGTTGCAGGGAACGTGCCCTTGGGCGCATCCCAGCCGAGGCGCGTGCCCTGCCCGCCGGCCACGGTGAACGCGGCGACCCGGCCGTCGCGGATCAGCTTCTCGCCCAGCGCGCGGGCCTCGGCGTATTTCTGCACCAGCGCGCCGGTCGGCACGCGCGGGTACACCGGCGCCGGCTCGATCTTCGTGGGCAACTGAAACTTCGGCTTCGAAAGCACGTAGGTCTGCACCAGCCGCGCGACTTCAGGCCAGTCGATGCCTTCGATCTGCGACAGCAGCTTGTCCTTGCCGGCTGAGTCGAGGCGATCGAAAAAATGCAGCGCGTGCGACTGACCGGCGGCGTCGAGCGATTGGCGAACGGATGCAAGGCGATCGGAAAGAGCGGCAGTGGTAGGCATGCGAACTCCATGTCACTCGCCCAGGGGCGAGGCAACAGACGATATCGATTCTCCCGGCAGTGAAAAAGGGTGCGCTAGGATCAAAACCATCGTTCACACCGCGCTCTGCCACACCGCCCTGCCGACCCAGAACGGGCCCAGGTTGGTCAGGTACAGCGAGGTCTGCTGCGTCTTGCGCATGGTTTGGACGACGTGCGAGAGCGGCGCCAGTTCCTTGCCGAGCAGGCCTACGACGAAGTCGTTGTCGTTGACATCCATGCCGTGGCAGGCGAGGCGGATGTCGTGGGCGAGGTCGCCGGCGCCGTATGCCATGCCGATCACGCCATGTTCGCGGAGGATCGCCATCTGCTCGTCCTTGGTCAGCCGTTCAAAAGCACCGGCGCGGCGCAATGGATAAAAGACGGCCCACGGCCACTTGGGGTTCAGTGCCGTGCGTCGCGGCCGATCGAAGAGCGTGTCCTCCAGGTTCGGCTCGTAGCCCAGGGCGTACGTTCGGCCGAACATGGTGAACTGCGGCTGCGGCGTGAGACTGGCGAACGGCTCGGCGAGCAGCACGGGGCGCAGCGTGTCGATGAAAAAGTTCGGATCGCGGCTGAAGGTAAAGACCGCCACGCCGCGCGGGTCAGCCACGCTTTCGTAGACGACGCCTTCGATCTTCGCGGCGCTGAGCGCATCGCCAAGGGCGCGCCCGTTCGTGCAGCCGGTGAATGCGAGCAACTGCATGAACAGACGCTGGTCGGATTTCTGCGGCTGGCCATTCTTCAAGCCGCCCTTCTCGCTCACATCGGGAATCTCCGTGCGCGGCGGACCGCCGGCGGGTGGACCGCCTGTGACTGGGGCAGGGGCTTTGGAATGATCGTCTGCGTGTGCATGAGGATGGGTGATCTGGGTCATAATCTCACTCTGACTCCGGCTTGGGGTTTGCGAGTTCAAGCGTTTCCAATCGCGTCACCAACATCAGGTTGATGACCACACGGCGCCCTTCCCGGCTGGTGAAATGAACGGTTCGCGCCGTGTCGCTGAATTGCAGCAGTTCCGGGTGGTCGACCTTAAACGATGCGCCATCCGCCACACTGATGACGAACGGTTCAAAAGGTTGCCGGGCTAAATGCAGGCGGATCTGATTGACATTCATCGAGTCGATCTCCTGAAGGCCCTGGTCCCATCAGCGCTTCGCACCCGCCTTGCGCCGACGACCGCGCGTGTCATCGATGCTTACGGCTTCACTGACGTCGAACGATCGAAATTCTTCACCCGGCAGTGAGACGGTTACCAGCCGACCTTGAGGATGGAACCCGATGTGATACCGAGCGCTGACCCGCATTCTTTCGCCGCTTCGCAATCGGACGACAAACGGACGAAACGGTTCAGCGTGGTATCGCTCTCGAAAATCGTCGATCGTCATAGTGAAGAAATGTTAGCCGGGGTTCAAATGGGGAACAAGGGCTGGCACGGGGGCTTCAGCCCCCATGCCTGCGGGCCGAATACGGCCCGGCTCGCTGTTTCACTGCTGGCTCCGCCGATGCCAGTTCGCGTCGACGAACATGTTCAGGCCCGGATCCTGGATCACGCCATCGATCTTCTTCGCTTCGTTGCTGCGGATGAAGTCGAGATTCATCTGAACGCCCCAGCCCGGCCCGCCGGGCAGCGCGAAGTGGCCGTCGACCACCTGCGGGTACGGCGAACCGCAGAGCTTGATGCGCTCATCCACAAAATCGTTGAAGTGCTCGAGAATCTTGCCGTTGCGCAGCGTCGCCATCAGGTGCAGCGCAGCCGTCGTGGAGACGATGCCGCTGACATTGTGCGGTGCGACGACGACGCTGTACGTCTCGGCGGTGCTCGCGATTTTTTTCACCTCGAGCAATCCGCCGCACTGGTTGATGTCCGGTTGAATGATGTGGACCGCGCGCTGTTCGAAGAGATCGCGGAACTGGGCCGCGCGGTAAAGGCGCTCGCCGGTGGCGATGGGAATCGTGGTGTGGGCCGCGACGTACTTGAGCGCCGGCACATCCTCCGGCCTGCACGGCTCCTCGATCCAGCTTGGGTGAAACTTCTCGATGGCTTTGGCGATTTCGACCGCCTGCTGCGGGGCGAACCGGCCGTGCATCTCGATGAGCAGTTCCACGTCCGGCCCCACCGCGCCGCGCACCGCTTCGACGAGTTCCACGCTTCTGCGAAACTCGGCGCGGGTCAGTTCCATGTCGCCGTTGCCGAAGGGATCGAACTTCATCGCGCGGTAACCCTTGGCCGTGACGCGCTTGGCGGCGGCGGCGAAGTTGTCGGGCGTGCGCTCGACGGTGTACCAGCCGTTGGCGTAAGCGGGGATTTTGTCGCGCACCTTGCCGCCGAGCATCTGGTAGACCGGCAGTTTCGCCTGCTTGCCGATGATGTCCCAGCACGCCATTTCGATCAGCGCCAGGCCGGTCATCACGACTTCGCCGGCGGAGCCGAAGTCGAGCAGCGTCAGCCGGCGGTAGAGCGCTTCGATGTCGTGCGGATCGTGGCCGACGATGTGGCGGCGGACGTCGAGCAGGTACTGCGCGACGGTGTGGGTCTTACCCACGACGCGCGCCTCGCCGACGCCGGTGTAGCCCGCATCGGTTTCGACGATGACGTAAGTGAGATTGCGCCAGGGGGTGCCGACGACGAAGGTTTGATAGCTGGTGATTTTCATGGCGACTGCTGACGCGTGAAATTCGGTCTGAACCACAAAGGACACAAAGGCGCGAAGGCACGAAGAAGCTCAGAGATGATAGAAGAAAATCATCGCGATCTGGACATCGCGTTTAGCGGTCGGGCCGAGTCCGCGAGGCCCACCTGTCTGGGCGCTCGAAGAACGGGTGGGCCTCGCCGACTCGGCCCGACTGCTAAGGAACGGGATCGAAATAACTTCCCGGATTCAGACGCCAGAATTTTCATTAGGAAAGCAGGAAAAGAGGAAATGAGGAACAGAAACAGAGGGCGTCAATCGCCTGAATTGTGTCTGTTCCTGCTTTCCTCGTTTCCTCATTTCCTTAGAAATTCTGACTCGGTCAGTTGGACGAGAATCGGGAGGTTACTTCGGTCGCATTCCTAACCGAAGAAGGCTACGCCCACACCTGCAGCGCTACCGCCGCCAGCAGCAGGACGATGCCGGCGATCTGGATGCGGAAAACCTGCCGATCGATCGCCAGGTCATTGATGGATTGGCCCGGCAGTGTTCGCAGGTATTCCTGTCGCCACGCGATCGATCCATGCCGCCAGCTCTTACGCTGCGTAGGAATGGCGTTGAGGTCGGCGACGATCTGCAGGGCGCGCACCATCGCGTCGGCGGCGGCCGAGGGAATGCTCGTGGAGGAGACATCGGGGGCGTCGGGGGCGACGGCGGCGGAGGCGGCACCACGTTCACCAGGGAACATCGGCGTCGCGGCAGTCGCAGGGTCGCTGCTGACGAGCATGCCGAAGTTCAGTTCGCTCCGCTGCTGCTGCTGCTCCAGGTGCCATCGCCTTGCCAGGTGCTGCACCGCGAAGCTGTCGGCCTGCCGTTCGAACCGCCTGGAAATCCAACCGAACACATAGAACCACCCCACCAGCGAAAGCATCATCGCCACGAGTGCCGCCGCATCGGGATGCTCGATCATCGCGACCACCGCCCGCGGCCATTGATCCAGACTGTTGGACCGCAGCGCCAGCGAAAACAAACCTGCCATCGCATGGCCCGCTGTCCATTGCAGCAGTTGCATCGCGGCGCCCGCCACGACCAGCATCCAGAACATGTGGTGCTTGCGCACGTGCGCCAGTTCATGCGCCATCACCGCTTCGACCTGTTTCGCGGGCATCGTTTCGAGCAACGCATCGGTGAGCAGGATGTATCGCAGCGGGCGGAACAGGCCCATGACCGCGCCGTTGATCATGCCGCCGAACGTGCGCCACAGAAGCAGATCGCGCACGCCCACGCGGTGCTGTCTGCACATATCGGTGAGCATGGTGCGCATTTCGCCGGCGGGCAGCGGCACCGTGTCCCAGATGAATCGCATCAGCAGCGGCGTGAAGAGAAAAACGCCCGCGGTTCCCGCCAGCAGCAGGCCCGCGCGGCCGGCTTCGCTGACGCGCGTGACCAGCGCGGTCTCCACGAACTCCGTCCAGCCCACGATCATCAGAAGCGGCACGCCCATCAGCGCCCACTGGTGGCGAAGCTGCGAAAGCACGAACTGCCCGCGGGTCAGGATATGCACCGGCTTGCTCCGATCGAGCCGGCCCATCAGCGACGACTCGCGAAGCTGTCGGTCCAGCCCGTAGAACGAGAGCCACATCCACATCATCAGCAGCAGCGTGGGCAGCATGACGATCAGTTCGTCCACGAGCACCGTGTCGAACAAAATCTCACGCACCCAGAGGAGAGCGCTCAAGGCGAAGAGATCAGCGAGATAGAGCGCGACCATGCCGCCGCGGAAGACCGACGCCAGACGATCGAAGGTGCGCAGGATACGTTGCCCGTCGCCGCGACCGATACGCCGGCGATAGTGCCCGCAGACCAGGTGATACAGGAACCCCAGCGCGAGTTTGGGAACGAGGATCAGCGCCAGACGCGCTGCTCCTGACAACTCGATAGCGACGGCGGGATTCTCGCCGGCGACGGCATCGTGGACGAACAAGCCGACGAAAAGAATGAGAATCAGTGGGCTCATGAGGCGACCCGTCGGCGCTGCGGGGACGGGTCACTTGATGTTATGCATCTGCTCTTTGGTGAATGCGGCAGCGGCGCGGGCGGCCTCGGCGACCATCGGCTGCGGATCGGTCTGCAGTTTGTTCAAGGCACGCTCAAGGGCGTTCGCATTGCCGCGCGTGCGCGGGTTGTACTTCACCCAGCCCATCGCCAGAATCGCTTCCACGCGGAAGGAAACATCCTGATCCTCGTAGGCGATGTTCAGGAGATCGCCGACGTTGGGCGACAAGCCGTAGACGACGTCGAGCTTGTACTTCAGAAAGTTGTTTTCGTAATTGAGGATCGCCTCGCTCCACTTGCCGACCGAATCGGACAAGTTGCCTTCATCCTCCCAGTTGAACATCTCGTTGCCGGCGCACTTCATCGTTTCCAGGCCCTGCTGACGGACGGGGAATCGCGTGGCCTTGTCGAACATGTTCTGGCCGATGGCCCAGACGGCCTTGGCGGCTTTGACGGCTCGCTCCTTGGCGGCCGCGTCGTTGCGCGCGTGCAGCTCGCCCGCTCGCTTCGACGCCGCCAACCCCACCATCTGCACCGCCGTGCCGAAACTGGGCGTGCCGTGCGGCACCGTGGGCGTCGTCTTATCCAGGAACGCCCCGCTCACCGTGCCCGCCTGGTGGAACTTGATCATCACATCGATCGCCTGTTCGCTCAGCTCGGCCGGGATGCGCTCGCCGTCGAGAATCGACGCGTTCTCCTCATAGAACTTCACGATGTCCTGGAAGGCGCCGCCGGCGTCGCCGCTGGCGAACTCAACGACCGCGGGCTGGGCGGAGAAGTTGCGCGGCTGCAGCATGGGCTTGCTGGTCGCGTTGGTGTTGCGCTCGGGACTGCCGCGCATGGCAATCACCGTGACCACGGCAATGAGAACGATCAGGACGCCGGACGCGATCAAACCCCATTTCATGCGACGCACTCCGTATCAGAAGGAACCTGACGACGAAGCGGACATGATACCAATCCGCGGGAAGGGGCCGGATATGTGGAGCAACCGGGCGAACAACACGGGTTTGCCAAGATTTCGGGGGAGTGATGGTCCGGCCCCCTCTCCTTCCGGGAGAGGGCTGGGGTGAGGGCCGATCTACCAATGAACGTCCAAATGCATGGCGTGCGCCCAACGCCCTCACCCGGCCTCGCGGACTCGGCCACCCTCTCCCGGAGGGAGAGGGGCAACGCGGCCCCGAAAATCTTGGCACACCCAACATCACTTATTCCAGTTCCACCCAGATGAGCTGATAGGACGCGATGGAACTGCTCGAACCGCCGCCGCTGCCGCCGCCGGTGAGTGAGAGATCCTGCGTGAAGCGGCCGTTGTTCTCGACTTCCAGCTTGTCCCCCTGGAATCGGCCGAAGAATCGACCGGTGTTCTTGATCTTCAGCTTGTTGGTCGGGCCGAGAATGTCCGCCGCGACCTGTGATGTGTTGTCGATCGAGATGTCCTTGTTGCTCAGCGTGTAGAGAATCGTCCGCGACGGCGTTGCCGGGCTGGTGGCGTTGAGGCGGGAGTCGTTCTTGAACTCGAACTCATTGGCGTACACGGTCAGCGTCGCGCCGGCGTTGAGCTTCATCTGCGCGGAGTTGTCGATCGAGAACTTGCCGTCGCAATAGATCGTGACCGCCCCGCTGATGTTGACGATGAAGCTGTTCTTCAAGGTGTAGCTGCTGTGCCGATAGGTGCCGGCAGTCAGCGTGGAGGAACCGGAGTTCGCGGAAGTGAACGAGCCGAGGCTCGATGGCGGACTGAACGCGGGCACGCTGGGAACGGTCTGCGCTTCGGTGAGGACGCTCCTGGTGCCGCTGATCGTGGCGTTGTTGGAGATCTTGATCACCGTGCTGGTGGAGCCGCCCACGCCGACCGCCACATCACCGATCATCTTCGCGTCGTTCTCCAGCTTGACCTTCTGGCTGCTCGTGGAGTTGGTGGCGATGCTGGCGGCCGTGCTGCTGTTGGTGGAGGGACTGTAGGTGCCGGTCGTTGCGTTGAACGCATCGATGCGGGCGTTGTTCTTCATCGTGATTTCCGTCTTCGCCACGGCCCCGAACGGCGACACCGCCTCTTGCTCCCCTGGCACCGGCGTCAGCACCGCGCGGATGCGATGGGTCCGGCCATCCACGGTGCCGACGATCGTGATCGTCAGCGGGTCGGTGTTGTCGTCCGTCAGGTCGCCATCGCCGTCGATGTCGCCGTCACCGTCGCTGTCCTCGCCGTCGTTGGTCGTGACCGTGACAGTGCCGCCGGCCAGCGCCTGGTTCGTCATCCAGGTGCCTTCGGTGAAGGTGGATCGCCAGTCTTCATTGGCGCGCATGAACTGAACGACGACGTCCATCGCCGACTCGGCGACTTCGCGGGCACGGGTGTGCTCCTGCGCGTTCTCCGAGATGGCGCGGGTGGTGCTTTGAGCGCTCAGGAACGCGGATGAAAGCACCGTCGCCAGCGCCACCGCGATCAGCACGAGCAGCATGGCGACGCCGCGTTCGTGCACGTGGGCATGGATGGTTCGTGAACGGGTCATGAGATTCTCTTTCTGCTTCGGACGCTGGATCGGCGACCAACGAAGCGGCGTTCTCAGTTGTCGTCGTCATCGCCCCCGCCGCCGCCTTTGCCGTCGTCGTCGTCATCGTGGCCTTTGCCGTCGTCGTCGTCGTCGTGGCCTTTGCCGTCGTCGTCGTCGTCGTGGCC
>CAYRPN010000051.1:35902-38395 GCA_964426135.1 uncultured Phycisphaeraceae bacterium
TCGTCGTCGTCGTGGCCTTTGCCGTCGTCGTCGTCATCGTGGCCTTTGCCCTTGCCGTCGTCGTCGTCGTCGTGGCCTTTGCCTTTGCCTTTGCCTTTGCCTTTGCCGTCGTCGTCATCGTCATCCGACTTGCTCGATCCGCCGCTGCCGCCGCTGGAACCGCTGGATCCACTGCTTCCGCTGGAGGAAAGCGCCGTCGCGCTGGTGCTGGTGGAGCGAAGGCGGGCAGCCGACACGATGGTTTCCGACAGGTTGCCGTTGGTGATCTGCACGCGATAGCTCACCAGCGTGGCGTCCTGCACGTCGCCCGCATTGACGGTGACGGTGAACGCATCCGCCCCGGCGCCCCAGACTTCCTTCACAAACGTGCTGGTGTCGCGGAGCGATTCCGTCGCGCTGTCGAAATCGGTCGTCTCCAGCGAGAATGCCGTATCGCTTCCCGATCCGAGGCTGGCCGGCGCGGTGTAGGAGCGAATCTCCTTGCTCGCCGAGTCGCGCTCGATCCGGCGCAGTTCGCTGAGGTTCGGCTCGCCGCTGCCGTCGGCATCGCCCATCCAGAGGACAAGCGTGTCCGCGGCGGCGGCAAGCACCTGGGCCGATGAACGGATCGCCGCATCGATGCGGTAGCTGAGCGTGGTGCGCTTCACCGCCAGGCTGCGGATGTCGGTGTTGGTGGACGATCCGTGCGTCACCGCCGAGAGCATCATGGCAACCGCCGCGGCGACGAAGCCGGTGCCGCCCAGCGCCAGCAGCAGTTCCAGCAGCGTCAGGCCGGCGCGGCGGCGATTCGATTGCATCGTGTGACTGTTCATTCAAATGGCTCCGGGATGAATCGCTGCAAGGTCCAGGTCTTGCCCGTGCCATCGCCGATGGTGATGGTCACATTCAAGCCGTTCGTGCTTCCAACCGTGGGCAGCGACAGCGTGGCATAGCTCGCCGTGACGCTGCGGGTGAACTTGCTGAACTCGCTGGGATAGCTCGTTCCGGACTGGTCCTTCACCTGGCCCGCCGTCTCGGCGAAGCCGTGAAAATCGTCGCAATTGTCGAACTGGCTTCGCGTGCTTTCGCCCGACTCGGGCCCCGCGACCGATGCGCCGTCCGGATCGTTGTAAGGCAGATCCTGAATCTCCTCCATCAGCGCCTCGGCCAGCGACATCGCACGCATCTCGTGCATCGCGTAATGCGTCTGCTCCTGGCCCGCGGTCACCGCATGCGTGATCGCCAGCACCGAAAGCGCCAGGATCGTCGAGGCCATCAGCACCTCCATCAAAGTGAATGCCCTGGATGTTCGACGAGATCGCATGGATGGTTCCTTCGCGGCTCGGCCGAGCCTGCCGCAACCCTGCTGACTCAATCAACGAATACGTCGGCAAGCCAGACAACCCTGCCAAGCGAAAGAACATCGTCCGACCGAGTGATCCGCCCGCAGCGTCTACCGATCCGTTACAGACAGGACGCGCGGCACACACGGTCGCCCCATGCGATTCCACACCGATCGCGACGCAAACCGGCAACGACGCACCGAGGAAAGGTCGATAAGTCTCTCGTGCCAACACATTGCCCGCGGACATCTCGCCACGCCGTCGCTCGCCGGGCTTTCAGCTTCGTCGAGATGATGATGGTCGTGCTGATCCTGGCGATCGTCGCCGCGATGGCGGTGCCGCGCATCGGCGACACCGCGACGGCGAAGGTGCGCTCCGCCGCACAGGTGCTCGCCGCCGACCTCGCCTTTGCCCAGGTCGAATCCATCGCTCACAGCGACGACCTGCGCCTCGTCGTGCTCGATCCCACCAACCATCGCTATCACATCGCCAAGGCATCGGCGACCGCCACGCCCGTCACCAACCCGATCTCCAAGCAGCCCTATCGCGTCACCTTCGGCCAGAGCGACGCCGCTTCGCTGGCAGGCGTCACCATCTCCAGTTCCAGCGTCGGCGGCGACAACCAGCTCAAGTTCGGAGCCTTCGGCCAGATCGATCAGGCCGCCAACGCCACCATCACCCTCTCCTGCGACGGCTTTTCCTGCACCCTCACCATTCACGCCACGACCGGCGCCGTCACCATCGGCGACATTCAGTGACCGATGGAAGAGCGATCAGTTGTCGGCCTCAATCGCTCGCACGCATGCCGAAGGCTGATGGCTAAGGAGCCGTGCAGGATCAACATCGCATGTGGGACGACTTTCCAAGTCGTCCGGCTGGGAGCGAAGCGATTCGAATCTGCGGAGCTAATCATGCACGGCTCCCAACGGCTGAAGAACTGCTCAACAATACGTTGATCCATTGAGTCTCGCGCAAAGGCGCAAAGCTCGCAAAGCCTGGCCATTTCTTCGCGAGCTTGGCGCCCTGGCGCGAGACTCGCATTGTTCTGCAAGTTGGCCAACTCATTGTTGAGCAGCGGCCAACGACTAACGAGCTGTGCAAAATGAACTTCAAAGATCGGTCCTTCCGACTTCTCTGTGGGCAATTTTAGTGTAAATGGGTGCGCAAGGAG
>CAYRPN010000052.1:0-37822 GCA_964426135.1 uncultured Phycisphaeraceae bacterium
AGGGAGGGGAGTTCGCTCCGTGCAAATCGGGAAGTTATTTCGATTCCATTCCTTACTTGAACTTTCATGTAGTAGTATCCGATTGTGAAAAGAATCACGGGTCTAGCACTCGGCATTTCGTTGTTCGCGAATAATTGGTTGCCTCCGGAGGTACATCAATGAGCAGCCACGTCGAAACCGCCAGCGGAAACAGTCGAAGTTCTTCCGCCGCTTATCGCCCCGATATTGACGGACTTCGAGCAATCGCAGTCCTCAGCGTCGTATTCTCCCACGCCGGGCTCGGCCTTCCCGGAGGTTACGTTGGTGTCGATATTTTTTTTGTTATTTCCGGCTATTTGATCACGAATCTGATTCTGCGAGACCTTAAAGATGGCACGTTCTCGTTCGCCTCGTTTTGGGAAAGGAGAGTCCGTCGCATCGCCCCCGCCTTGGTTGTCGTTACTCTTGCAACTCTTGCGCTCGGCTGGTTTCTTCTACTTCCTCAAGATTACGCGTCATTGGGGCTTTCCGTGAGGCAAATGGCGATCTTCTTATCGAACGTACACTTCTGGAGCGAGACCGGATACTTTGAGGGGGCATCAGCAGAGAAGCCTCTCCTTCATACCTGGTCGCTCGCGGTAGAGGAACAGTTCTACTTGCTCGTCCCTGTTCTCTTGGTACTGATCACCAAAGCTCGACGGCTGCCTTGGATGTATGTGATGCTGGCAATCGCCGCCGTCACTAGTTTTGCTCTGAGCGCTTACTTTGTATTCAGGCATCCCTCGGCCACATTCTATCTGTTGCCAACGAGAGCATGGGAGCTCTTTTGTGGATCGCTCATCGCATTTCTACCGGCGAAACAAAGACAAAACCAAACGATGTTGAAAGAGTCCGCCGCAGTTGCGGGTATCGCATTAATTCTAGTTCCCTGCTTTATCTATGACCACGCCACGCGATTCCCGGGGTTGGCGGCACTTCCACCGGTTGCCGGAACCGCGATGCTTATCTGGAGTGGAAATCCAAACCCTAAGACGTCTCTGATCAGCCAGATTCTCACCTGGAGGCCCTTAACCTTCATTGGATTGATATCCTATTCACTCTATCTTTGGCATTGGCCAATTCTTGTCTTCGCGCGACATCAAAGTCTGTTGCCCCTTGATTACATGACTCTGCTCGCGCTGGTCGCCATCAGTGTCTTTATCGGCGTTGTGTCGTGGCGGTACATAGAACAGCCGTTCCGCAATCGGAAACTCATAGAATCTCGAACTAAGCTGTTCTCGGCTGCTTTTGGTGCCTTTCTCCTCATGATTCTCGGTGGTACAATAGTTTATGAACGCGTGGGATTCAGCGAGCGACTCTCGGACCAATGTAAACACTATGCTTCAGCAGCGACGGAAGTTCCAGACTGGTTTCGGCTTAATCGTTCCATTAAGGATATTCCAGACAATTTGGTTCGACTTGGCAAGAATCATGGCCCCCCTCGCCTGCTTGTATGGGGCGACAGCCACGCCATGGCGATTCTTCCCGCCATTGACGCGCTTTCTCGTGAGACAGGTGTTCCATGTGTTGCCGCAGTTCATGTATCGACAGCTCCAGTCATCGGCTATTTCGCCAGGACTCCGTTTGGAATGAATGAACGCGCGATGGCGTTTAGTGAGGCCCTCCTGCAACATATCAGGTTGCTGAGGATTCGAGATGTTCTTTTGGTGGCTGTCTGGCCCGACTATTGCGAGGATCGTTCCTTCGCCGAAGCAATGCTTAGAACCGTTGACGAACTTCACGAGGCGGGCGTCGCTGTCCACGTCATGGAGAGTGTGTATCACTATCCATTTGACGTTCCAAAAGCCATTATTAAGCACAGCTTCTTAGGAGTAGACGTCTCACCTATGCGTGTGCATATGAATGACTACTATGCCGCGACAGGATTTCCCCCCGGATTGCGACGTGATCTGCTGGGTAAGAAGGTGAACTTGTTGGATCCAGCTCCTTATTTCTTGGCTAGGGTCGGATCGTCAACGTTCATGCCTTACGATAACGATGGTGCGTTCTACGCTGATGGACAACATTTGAGCACCTATGGCGCGCTTGCTCTCAAGCCACTGTTTGCGCCGCTGTTTGGGCCCGTCGCGTCGAGTGCACAGCGCAGCCCCGCGCACAGTCTCTCAAACACCGCATCCACGTCGCCACGCGCATCGAGCACCAGGTAACGCTTCGGATCGGCCTTCGCCTGGTCGAGGTAACTCTGCCTCACGATCAGCCAGCGGTCCCGGCCCTTCATTTCCATGCGGTCGGAAAAAAGCGTCGGCTCGATGACTTCCACCTTGCGATTGTTCTTGGGCGACGCGGCCAGGCGCACGCTGGCGGTTTCCTCGTCGACATCGAAGACGACGACGAGGTCGGGCCAGTTCTCGCGCAGGGCGATCTGGCCGACGCGCAGGATGTCGTCGACGGGCAGTCCGCCGGCGGCGCCCTGGTAGGCGATGGTGGAGCTGATGAAGCGGTCGGCGAGGACGAGGTGGCCGGCGGCTTTGGCGGGTCCGACGCGCTGGGCGACGAGCTGGGCCCTGCTGGCCATGAAGAGCAGCATCTCCGCGCGGATGTCCATCTCGTCGTTGGCCGGATCGAGCAGGACTTTGCGAATCTGTTCGCCGATGGGCGTGCCGCCGGGCTCGCGCACTTCGCAGACTTCGATCTGCTGCCTGCGGATGAACTCGACGAAGCGTTTGAACTGCGTGGTCTTGCCGCTGCCGTCGGGGCCGTCGAAAACGATGAACCGGCCTTTGAGTCGCGCGGTCCAGTCGTGTGATGTTTGGGTCTGCGGCTGAGGCATGGGTGTCAAGTTATCACCGCGAATGAGCGCGTCGTGCGGCGAACAAACGTTAAGTGCTTGGGTGCTTCGTTGCCTGTCTTTGCGGGTGCCATGGGTAAGCGCAGGCTCGGCGGAGCTTACCCGTGCGCCTTGTGTCAACTTCGCACGGGCAAGCTCCGAAGACGCCGCTTGCCCGTGGCACCCGGAACAACCGAAAAACGGACGACATTCTGGGAGGGCAATCTGAAACGACTTCCCGCGGCATCGGCGGCAGAGCATACCGGATTTTTACACGGGCGCGTCAGGTATAATGCCGACAGTGGAATCTGGACCGGGTTGGAACTGAAGGAGAGTCCAGGAACGATCTCGCCGTTTGGGTAGGGTGCGTCAAGTCCGGGCGGACGCACCGTGTTGGCCTATCGTTGACGGATGGTGCGTCCGCGCGGACTTGACGCACCCTACGTCGATGCCGCCTGCCCGCTTGCACAGAATCGCGCCACATGCGAATCGACCGAACCTTGCTGTTGACCGGCATGATGACCGTCTGCGCCCTGGCGCCGGCGGCGGTTGCGGCGCCGGACGGCGAGGCGGGGGCGCCCGCGCCGCGGCGCAAGCCGATCGAAATTCACTTCGGCGTGATCGATCCGCCCGTCGTCGCTCAGCGCGGCATCAACGTGCTCCACAAGTCCAGCAACCTCGCCACCGACGTGAAGCCCCTGGAGTGTGCCGGCTTCCGCTGGGCGGATGGCAAGCTCGTCATCCTCAGCGATCGCCACGAGCACGTGGTTTTCACGTGCGCCATCGATCTGGATCGCATGAAGATCGACGCGCCGGCGGCGCACACGATCATTCCCAACGAGCAACTGCTCCTGGCCGACGGCGAAGCGCTGGCGCTGCGGAAGCGCGATGACGGACGATACGTGGCGTACGCGATGAGTTCGCTGAGCAACGACAAGCAGCAGCGTCCGCTGCCGTCACGCCGGCAGATGGCGCGGTTCACCGTCGGCGCCGGCGCGGCGGGTGTGCCGGCGGAGGCGACGGTGATCAGCGTTTCGCCGCTGCGTGACGCCCTGTCCAAATATTTCGACAAGGCGGGCGTCAAGCCCTACCGCACCTGGTTCGAAGGCCACATCGACGACGACAAGAACACCTATCGCTGGGGCAACGTCGAAGGCATCACGTTCACGCCCGATGGGAAATCGATGCTCGGCGGCATGCGAAATCCGCTGGCGGGCAGCGACGCGATTGTGTTGGCGCTGCAAGGCATCGACGAGGCGTTCGATGCGAAGGACGCGGCGAACATTGCGATCACCGACCTGTTCACGATCGATCTGTCAGGGCGCGGCATCAGCGATCTGCACTGGGACGCGGTGACCAAAGGCTACCTGATCAGCGCGGCCCGCAGCAACGGCCCGCGGGTGGACAAAGACTTGCCGTTCCCGCCCAGTTCGACCGACAGCGCCCTGTACTGGTGGAGCGGGCGCAAGAGCGAGAAGCCGGTGCTCTTCGCCACCGTGCCGCACATGACGATCGAGGCGATCTGCCGGCTGGGCGACAGCCGGTACATCGCGATCGGCTCCGACGAAGGCGACGAAAGCGAAGGCCGGGAACACCGGCAAAGCGTGCTGACGATTATGAGTTTCACGGGAATTGAAAAGTAGGGGAGAAGGGCCTGGGGGCTAGGGCCTTGGGACTAGGGCCAAGGCACTGATCCGTCCCGTAGCCCCCAGGCCCAAGGCCCCAGCCCCTAGCCCCTAGGCCCCAGGCCCTAGCCCCTAGCCCCTAGGCGCCAGGCCCTAGGCCCCAGGCCCTAGGCCCTTTGCTGAACCCATGTTCGACGACGACGACCATCCCGCCCCTGTCGGCCTCGAAGACGAGCGCGCGTTTGAATCCACGCTCGTCGACGCCGACCCTGCGCAGCTCGCCAAGCTCGAAGCCGCGGCGGATGCCGGCGCCATGGATGCGGTCGCCTCCGCGGCGGGCGGCGCGGCTGGTTCGTCCGTGCTCCGCAAACCCAACTGGGTCGGCAAGAAATTCGGGCGGTTCAAACTGCTGCGCCTGCTCGGCGAAGGCTCGATGGGCCGCGTGATCCTGGCCGAGGACGTGAACCTGCATCGCGTCACCGCCCTGAAGATCCTCCGCAAACGCATCAAGGGCATGGACGGCGAGCAGGCGGTGCAGCAGTTCCTGCGCGAAGCCCGCGGGGCCTCCCAGATCGACCACCCCAACGTCGTGCGCATCTACGAAATCAACGAGTACGAGGGCTGGTGGTACATCGCGATGGAACTGGTCGAAGGCGAAACGCTGTCGCGCATCGTGAAGGTCGCCGGCTCGCTGCATCCGGGCCGGGCCTGCCCGATCATGGCGGATGCGGCGACCGCGCTGGAGGTGGCGCACGAGTTCGGCGTGATCCATCGCGATGTGAAGCCCGGCAACCTGATGATCACCCGCAACGGTCGCTGCAAGCTGACGGACTTCGGGCTGGTGCGGTGGGACTCGTCGCACGATCCGTTCGATCTTCAGGACAAGAGCGTGGGCACGCCGAAGTACATGGCGCCGGAGGTGATCCGCCGGCAGCACCAGGGGCCGGCGATCGATGTGTACAGCCTGGGCGCGACGTTTTATTTCGCGCTGACGGGTCGGCCGCCGTACGTGGGCGACAAGGTTGCGCAGATTCTCAAGCAGCACCTGGAAGCGCCGCCGCCGGACGTGCGCGTGGTCGTGCCCGGCTGCCCCGACTCCACCGCGCAGCTCATCATGCGGATGATGGCCAAGAATCCGGAGCAGCGGCCCAGCGCGGCGGAGGCGGCGGACCTCTTGCAACTGGAGGCGGTGGCGTTTCGCAGCGACGACGGCTCGTGGGTGCAGGGCAGCAGCCTGAACATGGGATCGAGCATCATCCAGGCGGCGATCGCCACGGGCTCCACCATCAACATCGCCGTGGGCGAAGGCGAAACCGCCACGCCCATCGCCGTCGAAGCCGGCCAGCCTCGTGCGACGGTCGATCCGAATCTCTCCCGTCGCCCGCGCCGGCTGGCGGCGCTGGCGGTGATGGTGCTGGCGCTGATCGCGATCGTGGCGGGCGTGGCGTCGCTGTTCAAGGGGCCGCTGGAGAAGCCGGGCGTCGATCCCGCGGCACTGCAGCGCTTCTTCCCCGACGCGCCGGAAACCTACGGCGAACTGCCCGCCGGTGAACTGCCGCATCCTTCCGACGCCCAGCTCCCCGCGCCGCCGTTCTCCTGGCGCGGCAAGCAGGACGCCACCGATATCCGCTTCGTCGCCAGTAAGCTCGGCCGGTACTACTTCGCGGTCGAGTCGCCGCTGTCGTCATTGATCCGCGCGGAGGATGTCGTCGGCTATCGCACGGAGGAGGAAGCGCAGGCCGGTGGGAAGGAGAAGTGGGGGCGGTGAGGGGCGCTGCTATCATGGTGCGGCACATACATGCATTTCAAGGACGCCATATGAACGTTTCGCTGGATGAACGCTTCGAACGATTGGTCAAGGCGAAGGTGCGCTCGGGACGCTATCGGTCCGCGCGGCAGGTGGTGCAAAGCGCCCTTGAACTTCTGGATACGCAGGAGAAGGACGACAAGACCAAGCTCGCCGAATTGCAGGCGATGGTTCAGGAAGGCGTCGACGCGGCGAACCGCGGGGACGTGATGGCTTGGGACTTGAAAGCGACGCTCGCCCAGGCCCACGCCGAACATAGGCAACGCCGCCGCAAGCAGAATGGCAAAGCTTGAAGTCACATTTCCAGCCCAGTACGACGCACTTGAGATCTGGCATTACATCGCCGCTCACAACGATCGCGCGGCCGATGAAGTGCTAAACAGGCTCGACGCGTGCTTTCAGTTCATCTGTCAGAGCCCGCGTATTGGCCGCCAACGGCCCGAACTGGGTCGCGGTTTCCGAAGTTATCCCGTGGGCAACTACGTCGTGATTTATCGCGTTGCGCCTCGGTCTGATCGTGTGCTGATCCTGCGTGTGGTACACGGCGCACGCGATCTGAGGCGCGTGTTCAATCGCCGCAAACCATAAATCACTTCTGCTCCAGCAATCGAAAACCCGCAACACGAAGACTCATCAGGCCGTCAGTTGGTTCAGTAACGTCTGGTATCGAGATACCAAATCACCGTAGATCGTTGGATCGCAATCAAACCGTACAAAATCACGGAGAATCTGAATCGTCGCAGCACGGAGCCGGCCAAATGCAGGCTCGATTCCCTTCCGATGGTACTCGAGCTGAAACTCAACAAGGCCGCAGAAGCAGTTGATTGCGTCAGCGTCGTCGTCGGCTTCCGGACTGACAAGATAGGCAATGGCGGCGTCCACATAGAAACAGAACGCACGCGGTCCCATCCACATGAGGTCTTCTTGGTATCCCAAGAAATTCGCGCGGAACAATTCCTCCGCTTGCTTCAGGTCTTTGCCAAGAAAGTGTGCCACAGCGACTTGCTCATCGAGCGAGTTGAACACGTTGATGTCAGTCAAACTGGGAATTGGCGACGTCACAGGCGACAGGATTTTACCGTCCTCACCTCTGCTCCAGCAACCGTTCCACGAAATGAATATCCGTATCGCTCCTGATGAAGTTGCCGTGCTTCATCAGGCATCGTTGCAGCAGCATCGTCGTCTGGGTCGGGTCCACGCGCATCTCGACCAGCGCGGTGCGCATCGCCGCGATGGCGGTGTTACGGGGCTGGGCGAAGGCGACCGCTTCTTCGATCCTTGGGTCAACGCTGGAATCGCACCAGATCCACGGCCGCTTCCTCCACCGCGATCGTCGCCACCCTGTCGGCAAGTTTCAGTTCGGTCCACTTGCCGGTCTTGCGGTCGAATAGCTCCGCGGCTTTCACGCCGCCGGTGATCGTCAGCTTCACCGTCTGCGGCTCGTAGGGATTGTGCGTGGCGAAGACGAGCACGTCGCGTTTCTCCGCGTCGGTGAACTGCCCGACGAGGACTTCGCCTTCGGTGATCTGGAACCAGTGGTCGGCCGGCACCGCCGCCAGCCCGGCGGGCACGGCGGGCGGCTTGCCGGTGGGGTCGTTCTTTTCGGTCCTGGTGATCGTGCCGGAGTACACCGCCGATGGCGCGCCGATCTTCATCACCTCCGCGCCGGCGGAGGCGAGTTTGGCGTTGACCTTTTTCAAATCCTCGCCCAGTTCGTCGAGCTTCCACGTCTTGCCGTCGATGATTCCGCCGCTGTAGTGGTAGATGTACCCCTTGAGCCCGAAGGGGATCGAGGTCGCGTAGGTGTAGCCGACGCGATTGGCGTTGCCCTTGCCGACGATGCCGCTGACTGCGTCGTCGTAGCGGAGGAAAGGCAGGTTCCGATCCCTGGCGCGGTTGAAGGCCTTGCCGAGGTAGCCGAAGTGGCCGCCGCGCTTCCAGTGGAAGTCGTAGTAGCCGAAGATGTCATCGCCTTCGACGCCGCTGATGCCGGACATCGTCTTGGTGCCGACGTAGACCGGATGCGTGGGGTCCCACTCGTGGACGTTCTTCACATCGCGGCTGCGGCCGGCGACCATCTGGCCCTTCACAATGTTGTCGCTCCAGGCGTGGTAGGCGTAGACCGAGTCGTGTCCGCGCAGGCTTTCGCAGAGCTTCTTCGCGCCTTCCACGTTCTTGTAGACGTGATGCGGCTCGGTCAGCAGATCGACGAAGAGCTTCATGCCGTGCTTCTTGCACAGTTCCAGCCGCCACGGCTCGTACTGCCCGAGCACGACGTTGAAGTGGGCTTCCTTCAGGGAAACGAGCATTTTCTCATAGGATTCGGCATCCTTGGGCAGATGATCGCCGGCATAGCCCATGTTGAAGACGATCGCGAAGTCCTTCGGCTTTCGCTGGGCCGCGTCATCGGCAACCGCCGGCAATACCATCGCCAGAATCAATGCCCCGGTGATCCGCGCATCGAAAAGAGTCATGGGACGCTCCTTGCATGAAAGGGGAAACCTGCAGCATATTGGCGCGCGACGGATGCGCGGTTAGCCAGCGATTCGCGACAAGGGTTGGAATTCGATGTCGAGATACAGCGGAAGCGTCGTGGCGCGGCACGCGGGACGACACCGGCATCCGCATCGTCGCCAATTCTCGCGGGTTGGACGCTGTTCGTATGAACCACAAGGGGCACAAAGACGCGAAGGACTCGAAGAAAGCGCACAAATGGCCATGAGAATCGAACATTCTCTTCTCTTCTCTTCTCTTGGTCGTGTCCTTGTGTACCTTTGTGTTATTTGTGGTCCAAGCGATCCGCCGCGTGCATGCGAGATTTGGAAAGCCCTGGGGGAAGGCAAGCAGGGCTTTTCAATTCTCCAATCCTGGAGAGGTTGCGGATCACCGGGTTCAACACAAAGGACACGAAGTCACGAAGAACACGAAGAATGACTTGGAGAATCAAGCGCATTCAAGTTCCTTTTCGTGTCCTTCGTGTCTTCGTGTCCTTTGTGATTTCTGGAGTCGCACCCAGTTTCGCGAGAACTGAAAAGCCCTGAAGGCAAGTGGGGGGGGCGGTGAATCGTCGCAAGACGGTGCTATGATGAGATGATCCGTTCGGCTCAGCCAAGGTTCGTTTGATGGAGGTATTGAAGAGTCCCACTGGAGACATCCCATGACGCTGACGCTCAACCCGGAACACCAGAAGATCGTCGAAAGCATGATGCGGAGCGGCCATTTCCGTTCCGCTGAGGAAGTCGTCGCGCAGGCGTTGGCGCTGCTCAGTGAACGCGAAGCGGAGGAGAATGAAAAGCTCGAATGGCTGCGGCGCGAGGTGATGAAGGGCGTGGAGCAGGCGGATCGAGGCGAATGCACGCCGTGGGATGTGAATCAATTTCGGGCCCGCGTTCACGCAGAGTATGAGCAGCGCCACGGGAGAAAGCCATGAGGGTTCCCGTTGAGAAATCGGCGCTGGCGGAAGATGACCTTGCTGAAATCTGGCATTACATCGCGATGGACAACACTGCCGCTGCGGAAGCATGGCTCGTCGAAATAGACGAGAAAATCAGTTCGCTTTCGGACAATCCCCGAGCTGGTCGGCCACGCGATGATCTGCTGGCCGGCCTGCGAAGTTTTCCGATGGGCAACTACCTTGTTTTCTACCGAATTCACCGCAATCACGTTGAAGTGATGCGTGTCATTCACGGTGCACGCAATCTAGACCGCGTCTTTAGGCGTTAAGAAACCCGTGACCTCATCTTTGTGTCAGGAATTCGATCGCCCCGGCCATCGCGGATTTGATCTTCTCGCTCGTCGCGATTACTTCAGTGAGCAGCCGTTCGCTGCTGCCCGTCCTGACAACATACTCATCTGCGGTGGCCTCGAAACTAAACCACTTCTCGGGCAAGGATGTCTCAATGCCGTCCCTGCCGTCGTCTAAAACGACGTTGACGCTGACGTACATGGAAACGGTGTACTTGAACTTCTGAGGCTGTAGAAGATCGCGCAGGTCGTTCAACAACGCGACCAAGCGTTGCTGCGTTTGCGAAACCCTTGGGCATTCAAGGATCCAATCGATCACACCATCGATGGTTCTTGGCGCCATATCCTTGTCGCCTTCCCCTCACTTCTGCTCCAGCAACCGTTCCACGAAATGAATATCCGTATCGTTCTTGAGGAAGTTGCCGTGCTTCATCAGGCGCTGGTGCAGCGGGATGGTCGTCTTGATCGGATCGACGCGCATCTCGGCCAGCGCGGTGCGCATGACCGCGATGGCGGCGTCGCGGTTCTCGGCGAAGGTGATCACCTTGGCGATCATCGAGTCGTAATTCGGCGGCACGCGGTAGCCGGAGTAGCAGTGCGTGTCCACGCGCACGCCTCGGCCGCCGGGCGGGTCGAACTGGGCGATGACGCCCGGTGAAGGGGCGAAGCTGCGGGCGGGGTCTTCCGCGTTGATTCGGCATTCGAGCGCGTGGCCGTGGCGCTTCACCTGCTTCTGCGTGAAGCCGAGCTTTTCGCCGGCGGCGACGCGAATCTGCGTCTTCACGATGTCGATGCCGGTGATCATCTCCGTCACCGGGTGCTCCACCTGCACGCGGGTGTTCACTTCCATCAGGAAGAACTTCTTCGTGACCGCGTCCATGAGGAACTCGACGGTGCCGGCCGAGTAATACTTCGCCGCTTTGCAGAGCCTGACCGCGGCCTCGCACAGTTCCTCGCGCTGTTTTTCATCGATGACGGGGCAGGGCGCTTCCTCGATGAGCTTCTGGTGGCGGCGCTGCATGGTGCAGTCGCGTTCGAAGAGGTGGCAGATGTTGCCGTGGGTATCGCCGATGATCTGGACTTCGACGTGCCTTGCCTTCTCGATGAATTTCTCGATGTAGACGGTGGCATCGCCGAAGCCCGCCTCCGCTTCCGCCATGGCTTGCTTGAGGCCGGTGCGCAGGGCGATGTCGTTGTGGGCGACGCGCATGCCTCTGCCGCCGCCGCCGGCCGCGGCTTTGACGATGACGGGGTAGCCGATGTCCCGCGCGGTTTTCACCGCCTGGTCTTCATCGGTGATTTTGCCCTTGCTGCCGGGGGCGGTGGGCACTTTGTTCTTGATGGCGATCTGCTTGCAGGAGACCTTGTTGCCGAGCATGCCCATGGACTCGACGCTGGGGCCGATGAACTGAATGTTGCAGGATCGGCAGACCTCGGCGAAGTGGGCGTTCTCGGCGAGGAATCCGTAGCCGGGATGAATGGCGTCGACGTCGGCGACCTCGGCGGCGGAGATGAGTCGCGGGATGTTCAGGTACGAATCGGCGGCGGGCGGGGAGCCGATGCAGATCGCCTGATCCGCCACGCGCACGTGGGCGGAGTCCCGGTCGGCGGTGGAATAGACCGCCACCGTCTCGACGCCCAGTTCCCGGGCGGCTCGAATGATGCGGAGGGCGATTTCGCCGCGGTTCGCGATGAGGATGCGGGAGAACATAGGGTGTAGGGTTTAGGGTGTAGGGTTTAGGGTTTAGGGTGTAGGGTGTAGGGTGTAGGGTTTAGGGTAAGGGAACGAAACAATGTGCAGGTCATGGGATGACAAGTGCAGATCGTTCGGTTCCGAACCCTACACCCTACACCCTAAACCCTAAACCCTTTTCTTCTCACCCCGGCTTCACCTTGAACAGCGGCTGGCCGAACTCCACGGGTTGGCCGGTGGAGACGAGGATGGAGTGGATGGTGCCGGTGACTTCCGCTTTGATCTCGTTGAAGACCTTCATGGCTTCGACGATGCAGACGACCGACTCGGGGCTGATGCGGTCGCCCACCTGCACGAAGGGGGCGGCGTCGGGGCTCGACGCGGTGTAGAACGTGCCGACCATCGGACTGGTGACCGTGAGCAGGCCATCGTCCTTGGGCGCTGCGGCGGGGGCGGGCGCGGGGCCGGGGGCGGCAGGATGCGAAGACGCAAGCGCCGGGCCGGGGGCGTGGGCGTAGTTCGGCTGCGGCGGGGCGGCGATGTACTGCACGGGGTCGCCGCCGCGCTTGAGCTTGACGTGCTCGCCTTTGGGGTCTTGCAGGTCGACCTCGGTCAGCCCGTTGTCCACCATCAGCTTGATGAGCGATTTGAGTTGTTTCAGGTCGATCATGGGGAAAGCCTTGAGCCGTTAGCCGTTAGCCGTTAGCTCGGAAAGGATGCCACTTGCGTTGCCTTTTCTGGCTAACAGCTAATGGCTAACGGCTATCGGCTCCTTCTCAGATAATCGCGTTTTCCAATCCCTTCGGCAAATCGCACAACATCTCCCGCCCCGTCTCGGTGATCAGCACATCATCCTCCAGCCGCACGCCGCCGACGCCCGGCAGGTAAATGCCCGGCTCCACCGTCACGATGTGGCCCGGCTTCAACTCACCTTCCGACGTGATGCCGATGCGCGGCGACTCGTGAATCTGCAGGCCGATGCCGTGACCCAGTCCGTGCTGGAAATATTTCTCGAAGCCCGCCTTCTTGATCAGATCCCGCGCAGCCACATCCACATCCTTCAGTAATGCGCCGGGCTTGATCTTCTCGATCGCCGCCTGCTGCGCGTCCTGCACGACCGGGTAAATTTCCTTGATCTTCTTGGGCCAGCTTCCTAGCGCCACCGTGCGCGTCATGTCGCTGTGGTAACCATTGACCTTCGCGCCCCAGTCCACGAGCAGGATGCCGCCCTGCTTCACCTTCGCCAGGCCCGGCCGATAGTGCGGCAAACTTGCGTTGGCGTCGGCGCCGACGATGGACTGGAACGCCGGCCCCTCGGCGCCCAGCGACATCATCTCGAACTCCAACTTGGCGGTGATTTCCAGTTCCGTCATCCCGGGCTTGATGAAGGCCATGGTGCGCTGGAACGCCTGCTGCTGAATGTCGACCGCCTTCTTGATGCTGGCCAGTTCGATCGATTCCTTGACCGCCCGCTGGTTGAGCAGCCCGTCATCGACCGGCACCAGCGTCAGGCCCTTGATCTTCTCTTCCATCACGCGCTTGGACTGCAGCGTGACGTACTGCTCCTGAATCGCCAGGTAGCGCACGCCCAGCGGCAAGAGCGCCTTGTCCAGCGCTTCGATCAGCGACGTCTTGGTGTCGCGGATGATCTTCTTCGCCTGCGGCGCGGTCTGGTCGATCTCCTCATCGAAGCGCGAGTCGCTGAGGATGATGACCTTCGCGGCGCGGGTCGTGACGATCGCCCAGCTATCGTCGCCGACGAAACCGGTGAGGTACCGGATGTCGCGGGCATTGGTCAAAAGCAATGCATCGGCCCGCCAACTGGGCAGGCGTTTGCGGAGATCGGCAAGGCGTGCGGCATAGTCGGGCTTTTCGGTTCGACGGGAAAGCAGCTTGGACATAGGGGGCAAAGTATAGCGGAATCGCTTCCGCATCGTCGCCGAGCGTGGTAACGTCATTAGAGAGCTTCAGAACTCGCCCTTTCACGGAGGTCCCACCATGTCCGATGCGCATCCCTCGCCGTCGTCGCAGCCCCTGAACCGTCGTGAGCTGCTCGCTTATTCCGCCGCGTTCGGCAGCGCGTTTCTCGCCGGGCAGGGCCTCGCCGCCGCGGAGGACAAACCCGCGCCAACCGCCACCGCTGCGCCGGGGGCCGGGGCCGGGGGTCGCAAACCCACGAAAAAGTACGACATGAAAAAGTCGATCAACCTGTGGGCCTTGCCGTACCCGCAGAAGATGACGCTGAAGGAATGCCTGGAACTGTGCAAGGACGCCGGCTTCGAAGGCGTCGAGCTCAACTACGCGCTGGAAGGCGATCTCTCTCCGCAGGCCAGCGACAACGACATCAAAGCCATTGCCGCGATGGCGAAGAAAATCGGCATCGCCGTCTCCGGCGTCTGCTCGTTCCTCTTCTGGCCCTACGCCTTCACGCACAACGATCCGCAGCGCCGCAAGAAGGGCATCGAACTGGGCAAGGAAATGATCAAGGCCGCCCGCCTGCTCGATACCTCCAACCTGCTCTGCGTGCCC
The DNA here is from genome assembly GCA_964426135.1 of uncultured Phycisphaeraceae bacterium. Lineage (GTDB taxonomy): Bacteria > Planctomycetota > Phycisphaerae > Phycisphaerales > Phycisphaeraceae > CAYRPN01. The sequence goes on from CAYRPN010000052.1 coordinate 14,205, forward strand.
GGCTCCGTCTACGCCCCGTGGATTCCCGATGAGCCGCCGGTCGCCCACGACGTCGCCGACGCCCGCGCCAAGGAAGGCGTCCGCCAGCTCATCCCCGAAGCGGAGAAGCAAGGCGTCACCATCAACATCGAAAACATCTTCGCCAACGGCTTCCTCCACAGCCCCCAGGAAATCAACGCCTTCGTCGACAGCTTCAACAGCGACCGCGTCAAGATCCACTTCGACACCGGCAACATCATGCAGTACCACTTCCCCGAGCACTGGATTCCCATGCTCGGCAAACGCATCGCCAACACCCACTTGAAGGAATACAGCAAGAAGGTCCACGAGTTCAACCTCAACGCCTTCCGCCTGCTGCTCGACGGCACCACCAACTGGCCCGCGGTGATGGAGGCCTTCGACAGCGTGGGCTACCGCGGCTACCTCACCTTCGAATACTTCAACCCCTTCCCCCACTGGCACGAAGCCATCGTCTACCACACCAGCGACGCGCTGGATCGGATGCTGGGACGCAAGGCGTGAATCGGCCGATGGCTCCGAGCTTCGCCCGGGGTGGATCAATATCCATCGGCGATGTTGAGAGTGCCAAATATGTATTTATCACTTTCTCTGTTTCGGAAACGAGCAAGGAACTGGACAGTTGCGCACCAGCGTCAACCGGAGCCTGCCGTTCGGCGGCGACACCTGGATCCCTGTCCCGTTTTCAGTTTTCATTTCTAGTTGCAACGAAGAGGCGATGCATGTAATATGTAATGCCGTATTATAATCGTGGAGGTTTCTTTCAATGACCGAGCCAAACTCTCCAACACAGAGATCAACAAGCGAGAAATCCTGGTCTTCCGGATTTCAGGCAATCGGCACGGTTGCATCGCTCCTCACGGACGAGCCTTCGCGTGTTCTTGCCTTGTTTCTTGTTGTTGTATTGGGTGCCATTATTGCAGTGTCGGCTTTCGGCGTGACGACAGGTAGTGCATGGATTATCGTAGTCGCATTGCTGCTTGCATTCATATTAACCGGAGCGTTGCTTTGGAGATCGTTTAAAAAGCAGCGAGCTGCTCGGCAGCCCCGAGCCGTGGAATCGAAATGGCGGAGACTAGGGCGGGCTATCATCTTCATTGTTGGGGGGGTGATCACGATGGCCTGCGTCGTGTCAATATTGCTATACATGAACGTCCTGCAAATGACGTTTCCAGCGATGTTTCCGGATTACGCTGCTCAGCACGCAGTTGAGACATTTGTAGGCGGACTCGATGAGATTCTTACTCAATCAGACGGGCGGGGCCGCGTTAAGGCATTGCGAGAATGGGCAGAGTGCCTCACACCTGGCGCACAGCAACGGTTGTTGACCACCAATTTGTCGCAGCTTCTGTTGGACAAGAATGCCGATCAGGCGGATACGGAGGCTGCCGCCAACGCGTATCGCGACAAATATGGGCGGATCGAGCGCGTTATTCTAGAGTCCGTAACACCCGCAGCGTGGCGCCCGCGTGATTCGTCGCTCGATGTGAATACCGTCTATATGTTTGCGATCGTACGTTATACCGGTCAGTTTTGCTTCAACGACTTTGCCGAAAGAAGGCCAACTGTCACCCACGTTCTTGACGCCATAACCATTCCGACTTCAGAAAGTCATCAAAGGTTGGAGCATTTTGTACATAGACATTTTCCACAAGCCAATCTCCAGCAGTTTTGGAAATCCATTGGCTCTCTCGAAATTCAATCCCTCACGGCACCGAACCTAACCGAGATTCTCCCTGATCGACTCGGCGCGACCGTGACCGGCGCGGCAGACGGATCGCAATATCGATTCGGTGATGAAGTTGTATTTTATAGCTTCCGGTTGGAACAGAAGTCCGGCTCGCGGTGGCAGGTCGCCGAATTGAGCAAGTGGGCGATTCGGCGTGTGTTTAGAGACGGCACTCCCTCCGTGCCCGCGTTGACGCGTGGCTCGCTCGCACAAGTTGATAATGTTCCCTTTGTGCGACAACTGAATAATTCGCTCTGTCAGAGTGCGGTACTCGATATGATCTATCGCTTTCGCACCGGTGATGGCTATCCGGGCGGACAACCGGCTATTCGTGACGAGTTAGGGGGCCAGCCGCTGTCTCATAGTGCTCGTGTTAAGTGGCTTAATGGCAAAGTCCCGCTAGGCAATATGCGATGGACGCCACGTTACGTTGCCAAGTGGGATGACGTGGCAACATTATTGGCCGCGGATTTGGCCAAAGGTCAGCCGTTGCCGATGAGTACACGGCTGACATCCAGCGGTCATGTGTTGTTAGTACACGGGCTGGAAAGAGGAGAGGATGGTAAGATATGGGTGAAGTGTCACGATCCGTGGGGGCGGTTTAATTTTGAGAGTGAATCGTACGAAGTTGGCTCCGGTGGTCGAGATGTCAAATATCCACTGGAGGAGCTGTTTATTCGGAATCGTCAATGGTCGAAGGAGGGTGCTCCTGATGTGCCAGCTATATATGTGCGTGGCTTAGATGAATGGATTCCTTCGAATTCGAGCCAGAGCGAGAAGGGATACGTCAACATGGTCACGAAGCAGGATTGGGAATGGATCGCACCTCAGTGATCTAATGACCAAGGAACGAAAAGGTGTTAGGTATGCTCCGTTGCAAACCTCCCACACTAGAGCGCTAGGGCTACATTTCTGTTTCTGTAGTTTGCCGTGTTTTCTTTCGACTCTTGTACGAAGCCTCGTTTCGGCCTTGCCAGTACCGACATCGCTCGACGACGTCGTCAAGCGAATGCCAGCGATGTTTCATGGGGGACCGGAAATGCGGTAGGTCCAATCACGACGCGGCGTCCTGTCCTCGTTCCGTTGGCTGGCTGCCTGATGTCGCCGGTCGGGGCGCGGGCAGTTCGTGTGGGGCGCTTCGGCCACGGGGGAGTCATGGCGGGCGATGGAATCGGCGCTGGTCATGCTGCCACGCATGTCGAAAGTGTACCGGACGTCGGCGGCTGGCGGCTGGGAGGGGATGTAACCTTTCGAGGATATTGGACAATGTAAGGTAATGATTGCCGCCGGCCCGGTTGCGGGGCCGCGCTGTTCTTTGACATGTTTTCGCCGGGATTCGATGGAGAGAGGCGGCTGGACGATGTGGCCGGAAAGTGTCCTACATTTTTGGCAGTCAAATTGTAAGTGGTTGCGGCGGCGTGAGTTAACGCGATTTTGGACCGCCTGGGGGTACGTGGCCGGCCACTTTAAACTGCCGGCCCATCTGAGCGGCATCAACGAGTCTCACCGGCTCCGCCTCTTCCTCTCTTTGAAGCGCGGCCCGCCCTTGCCCTGCTCGCCGCCGCCGGTGAATTTCGGCGCCTGTGCGTTTCGCCCGCTCAGCGCGGAGAGATCCATCTTGCCCAGGCCCGTCATCGCCTTGAGCTTGCCGAGCATGCTCATGCCCGCCATCTGCTTGCTCATGTCGCTGACCATTTCAAATCCCTTGACGAGCTGGCTCACGTCGGCCGCCCCGGTGCCTGAGCCGCGGGCGATGCGGCGACGGCGCGAGTTGTCGAGCACGTCGATGTCCTTGCGTTCCTGCATCGTCATGGATTTGATGATCGCTTCGGTGCGGTCGATCTGTTTCTCGTCGATGTCGATGCCTTTGATCTGCGCTCCGATGCCCGGCATCATGCCCAAGAGGCTTTTCAAGGGCCCCATCTTGCGGATGGCCTTGAGCTGTCCGAGGAAGTCGTCCATCGTCATCTTGCCCTTGGCCATTTTTTCCTGCAGGGCGATGGCTTCTTCTTCGCTGACCTGCTGCTGGGCTTTTTCGACGAGGCTGACCACGTCGCCCATGCCGAGGATGCGCGACGCGATGCGCTCGGGGTGGAACTCTTCGAGCGCGTCGAGCTTTTCGCCGACGCCGATGTACTTGATGGGTTTGCCGGTGACGTGCTTGACGGACAGGGCCGCGCCGCCGCGGGTGTCGGAGTCGAACTTGGTGAGGATGACGCCGTCGAGTTCCAGTTCATCGTTGAAGGCTTTGGCGCTTTTGACGGCGTCCTGGCCGGTCATGGCGTCGATGACGAGCATGATCTGGTGCGGGTTGATGGAGTTGTTGACCTTCTTCAGTTCGTCCATCAACTGCGAGTTGATGTGCAGACGACCGGCGGTGTCGAGGATCAGCACATCGCACTTCTCCCTTCGCGCGGCACTGAGCGCGTTGCGGCAGACGGTGACCGCCGCGCCCACGGCTTTGCCGTACTCGGCGACCTTGTCCATCTCCGCGTAGAAGAACACCTTGCCGCCGCCTTCCACCGTTTCCTCCACCTGCTTCGCCAGCGTCTCAAGCTGCAAGACCGCGGCGGGGCGCTGCAGGTCGGCGGCGCAGAGCATCACCCGCTTGCTGCGCTTCTTCAGAATCGCGGCGAGCTTGCCGCAGGTCGTCGTTTTCCCGCTGCCTTGCAGGCCGCACATCATGACGACGGTGGGCCCGGGCTGGACGAGCATGATGCCGGGCTCATCGGTTTCGCCGCCGGTCATGGTCTTGACCAGTTCGTCGTAGACGATCTTGATCATGAGCTGGCCCGGGCGAAGGTCGGCGAAGACTTTCTGGCCGACCGCGTTCTCCATCACGTCGGAGCAGAACCTGTCGACGACTTCCTGCGACACGTCCGCTTCGAGGAGCGCAGTGCGCACCTCGACCATGGCTTCCTGGACGTTGGATTCGCTGATCTTGCCCTTGCCGGAGAGATTGCGCAGGACGTTGGAGAAACGATCGCTGAGATTTTCAAACATGACCAATCCTTGTGGAGGGATCGGCCTTGACCGGGAGCGGGATGGTAGTGCGAGCGTGGACGAAGGGCAAAGCAGCGCGCCGCCACGCTGCTGATCGGGTCTGCCCAAACTTCCGGGGATTGGTCCCCTCTCCCCCAGTCTGCTGGGGGAGAGGGCTAGGGTGAGGGGGTCGAGCGGCCCCCTGCGAGCGTTGCGCCACTGCCTAATCGAAGCCCCCTCACCCCAACCCTCTCCCCCGCCGAGCCGGGGGCGAGGGGGCCGAACCACAACCCCCGGAACTTTGGGCAGTCCCCTGCCGATCTTGATGCGCGTGCGCGCAGAAAGTGCCCCCTGAAGGACTCGAACCTTCAACAAACTGATTAAGAGTCAGTTGCTCTACCAATTGAGCTAAGGAGGCATGAGAATGGCGTGCCCTAACCGGACAGGGAATCGTAGGGAAAATGCGGTGCGTGTCAAGCGCGGCCAAACTCACAGCCGGCGAATGTGGTACCCGCCGTCGACATCGATCGCCGCGCCCGTGGAGTACGGCAGATAGCCATCCACGATCGCCAGCACCGCTCGGGCCACATCCTCGCCCGTGCCCCAGCGCGGCTGCGGGAGCAGGTCGCCCTCGAAAATCAGCTTGTCGTACTTCTCCTTCGCGTTGCGGGCCATGTCGGTGTCGATGATGCCGGGGCGAATCTCGTAGACGTTGATGCCGTCGCGCGCCAGCCGGGCGGCGAAGAGCTGCGTCATCATCGCCATGCCCGCTTTGGCGATGCAGTACTGGCTGCGATGCACGCTGGCGGCGTAGGCGGAGAGCGAGTTGATGTTGATGATGGAGCGAAGGACGGGATTCGGGGAGGAAGCGGGATTCGGGAATCGGGAATCGGGAATCGGGGAGGAAGCGGGATGCGGGCCGGTGGCAGGATTCCCAGACTCGGTGGACTCGTCTGTTCCGACGCCCGATTCCCGATTCCCGATTCCCGAAGCCCCTTCGGTGCTTGTTTCGCTGAACCCGACACCCGACGCCCGACACCCGACGCCCGCTGCGACCATCGTCCTCGCCACCAACTGGGTTAGGAAGAACGGCCCTTTCAGGTTCGTGTCCATCACGCGGTCGTAAATATCCTCCGTCGCGTCGAGCAGATCATCGCGCTTCGCCGGCGGGATTCCGGCGTTGTTCACCAGCACATCGCATCCGCCAAGAAACGCCATCGACTCGCGCACCAGCCGCCGCCGATCCTCGTCGCGGCCCACATCCGCCTGCACCGCCAGCGCTTCGCCGCCCGCCTGTCGCACCAGTTCAACGCTCTGAGCCGCGGCTTGCGCATTGGCGAGGAAGTTCACGACGACCTTGAACCCGCGCGAGCCCAGGGCGATGGCGATGGCGCGCCCGATGCCGCGAGAAGCCCCCGTGACCAGTGCGGTGCGTGTGATGTTGTGCTGTGTCATCGTGGCCTCGCTGCCCTCTGTTCGTCAGCTTCACCGCTTCCGTCGCCCGCACGGGTAAGCTCCGCGGACTCCGCTTACCCGTGGCACACACCGCCGCCGCGTCTCTCCTTCTTCACTTCGCTTGTTCCTTCAATCCCTGCGACCGTCTCGGCGTCTCTCTGTCTCTCTTTCTCTTCGTCTCTCGGTCTCACCTTCTCTTCGTCTCTCAGCCTCACCTTCTCTTCGTCTCTCGGTCTCACCTTCTCTTCGTCTCTCGGTCTCACCTTCTCTTCGTCTCTCGGTCTCTCTTTCTCTTCGTCTCTCTGTCTCTCTGTCTCTTCGTCTCTCTGTCTCTCTGTCTCTTTGCCTCGTTCCCCTCCTCCTCCCCTTCGTCCCTTCGTCCCTCCGTCCCTCCGTCCCTTCCGCTTCCGTCCCTTTCCCCTCCATCCCTTCCCCTCACACCACCTGCATTTCCCGTTCCAGTTCTTCCTCCACGGCGCTCTGGATGCGCCACAGATTGCGATACAGGCCCTCCTGCGTGCGCAGTTCCTCGTGCGTGCCGCGCTGCACGATGCGGCCTTTGTCGAGCACGACGATCTGATCCGCCTGCATCAGCGTGGATAGCCGATGCGCGATCAGCAGCGTCGTGCGCCGGCCGCGACGCTGGCGGATCGCGTCGAGGATCGCGCTCTCGGTTCGGCTGTCGACGGCACTGAGCGCGTCGTCCAGGATCAGGATCGCCGGATCACGTACCACGGCCCGGGCGATCGCCACGCGTTGCCGCTGCCCGCCGGAGAGATTGACGCCGCGCTCGCCGATGACCGTTTCGTAACCGTGGTCGAAGCTGACGATCGTCTCGTGAATCTGTGCGATTTCCGCGGCGGCGGCGATCTGATCCTGCAGCGCGTCGGTGCGGCCGTGACGGATGTTCTCGCCCAGCGACTTTGCGAACAGGAACGGCTCCTGCATCACCACGCCCACCTGGCTGCGCACCGCATGACGAGGCAGCGAGCGAATCTCGCGGTTGTCGAAAAGAATCTCGCCCTGCTCGTAGTCGTACAGCCGCAGCAGCAGGTGCATCAGCGTGCTCTTGCCCGCGCCGCTGGGGCCCAGGAGCGCCAGCGTTTCGCCGGCTTTGACGGTGAGTGAAACATCGCTCAGTGTCGGTTGCCCGCCGGGAGCGGCGCTGGCGTGGGAAAAGGTGAGTTGGCGGATGGCGATGGCGCCGGAGAAAACGATTTCGGATTTCGGATTTCGGATTTCGGATTTCGAACCGGGAGAAAATTGCGGATCGCGGGTTGCGGATTGCGGATGATCGCCTTGGCCCTTGGTCCCTTGGTCCCTTGGTCCCTCGGTCCCTTCGGCAAACCCTTGGCCTTTGGCCCTTGGCCCCTGGCCCTCTTCCTCTCCCACCTCCAGAATCTCCCTGATCCGGCCCAGCGCGATGACGGCCTTGCCCAGGTCCGTGAGAACCCGGCCCATCTGCCGCACCGGGAACAGCATCATCTGCAGGTACGCCAGGAACGCGTAGAGCGTGCCGACGGTCATCTGGTCGTGCGCGATCCACCACGCGCCGAATCCCAGCGCCAGCGCCATCTGCAGCAGCACGAAGAAATCCGAGAGCGTCCAGTACCACGCCATCAGGCTGACGAGTTTGAAGGAGGTGTCGCGGTAGGTGGTGTTCACGCGCGAGAACTTGTCGATCTCGAATTCCTGCCGGGCGAACGCGCGGACCACGCGGATGCCGGTGAGGTTTTCCTGCAACACCGTGGTCATCTTGCTTTCCGCTTCTTCCACCGCCTTGAAGCGATGCTTCACCTTGATGAAGAAGACGACGGCGAATCCCACGAGGATCGGGACGAGCGCCAGCGACACCGCGGTCATGCCCGCATCGAGCGCGAGCATGATGGGCAGGACGGTGGCCAGGAGGATCAGCGCGTTGCCGATTTCCACCACCTGCACGGCGAGGAACATTCGCGTGGTTTCCACGTCGCTGGTGCAGCGCTGCACGAGATCGCCGGTGTCGGCCTTATCGAGGTAGTTGCAGGGCAGCCGCTGCATGTGATCGTACAGCCGCTCGCGCAGGCGCCTGCCGATGGTTTCGCACGCCTGCGACGACCAGCGGACTTTCAGGAACGTGAAGAACCCCGCCGCCGCGGTCAAGCCGAACATGGCGACGGCGGCGAGCCAGAGATTATCGCGCAGATGATCCGCGCCGCCGAGGAGATTGAGGACGAAGGCGTCGACGCGGGATGGCACTGACGATCCGTCGATACGCCCGGATCCGCCTGGCTCGGCTCCGGCCCCCTCTCCCTCCGGGAGAGGGCTGGGGTGAGGGCCGGACGACGCATGCACCCTAGTCGCGGAATTTCTCTCTGCCGCAATTCCGCCGGCGTCATTGACATTCGCGCGCGCCGAGCCCTCACCCGGCCTCGTCCCCCGCGCGGACTCGGCCACCCTCTCCCGGAGGGAGAGGGGGTTGGAGGCGGACGCAATCGCCCCATCAATCGTCGCCCGTCCGATCAGCGGCACGAGGAACGTGCAGATCGTCGTCAACCCGATCGCGCCGATCGCGCAGGCATAACGCAGGCGCTGACCGCGCATCAGGGTCCAGAGCAGGTTGAGCGTGGAGGTCGACACGGGGGGAATGATAGGTGATGACGCGAACCAATCGCAGTGCGGGGATCGCTTGCCATTAGCCCCGGGCTCCGCCCGGGGACGGCCAATCCCGGACTGCCATGTTCACTACGCATCCCAATCGAATCCCAAGACTGGCACGCGATGTCCCAAGGGTGTTCGCTGCGCTCTTCCCCGGGCGGAGCCCGGGGCTAACGGTTACTTTTTCTCCACGAGCTTGACGTAATCCAACCCGCACATGTACGCCTTGACCGCCTTGGGATTGGCGCCTGTGATTTCGATGGTGAGCGTGTGCTTGCCCTGCTTCACGAAGCGCGTGCCGAAGGAGAGCGGGCCGGTGGTGATGACGCCGTTGTTGAAGCAATCGATGGACTCGCCGAGCTTGGCGTCATCGAGGTAGAGCTGCACAATGCCGTAGTCGACGGCCTTGGAAAGCACCGCGGTAATTTCAAAGTCGCCGAACTTCTCGACGTTCAGCTCCAGGTGCAGCTTGTCGCCGATTTTCGCGCCGGTCCACCAGAGTTGCTCGTTGCCGGACCAGCTATCGAGCGTGAACGGCTGCATGTTCTGCGGCGCGGCTTTTCCGCCGGTGACGCTGATGACCTTCAGCGATTCGCCTTCGATGGCGCCGGCGACCTTGCCCGTCTTGTCGATGCGCGGAGCCGGTGCGGTGGCGCGGCGGGTGATGAACTCGCGCAGTCGCGGAATCTTCGTCTTCACCGCCAGCGCCACGCCGCGCTTCAGGTCGCTGCCGACCAGCGGCTCGATCGCGTACCAGTACATCAGCGGCAGGTTGTGGTCGTCCTTGTCTTCCTCGTGAGCGATCAACGCCTCGGCGATTTCCCAGCGATGCTCCAGCGGCAAACGCTGCAGCGCGGAAGCGAGATAGAGGCGGACGACGGGCGACGAATCGCTCGCCGCGGCCGCGACGAACGCCCTGTGCAGGCCGACGGTCAGGGGCTTCTCATCCTCGCAACTGAGCTGAATCGCCCAGGCTTTTTCGTATTCGCTGCCCTGCTGAATCAGTGCGATGGCCCGGCTCTGCTCCCATTGCCCGGTGACGTGCGAAGCCCACATCGCGCGGAGCTTGAGTTCGACCGACGGCAGGTTGCTCGTCAGTGAAACGATGTGAGCGTAAACGTCGGCGACATCGAGCGGGGCGACGGCGGCGCGCTCCTGGAGGATCCGCCGGGCGTGGCGGACGTACCAGTCGTTTTTGCTCAGTTGCAGCGCGAGCAGTTCCCTGGTGCTTCGTTTCTTCAGGTCGAAACCGACGGTCGGGAGACCGTCGGCTTTGAGCGCTGCCTTGTTTGCTGTTGCTCCGTTGTTTGCTGTTGTGACGTTGTTGGCTGTTGTGCCGTTGTTGGTTGTTCCTTTGGTTGCTGCTTCCTGGTCTGTGCTGTTCTTGTTGTAGCTGATCTTGAAAATCCGCCCGTTCGTGCGGTCGTGGCCGTTCACATTCCCGTGGTGGCACTGGTTCTTGTCGTACCAGTCGATGACATACACATTCCCATCCGGCCCGTAGCGCAGGTAGAGCATCTGGCTCCACGCGTCGTTGGCGAAGAGAAAATCGGGGGCCGCGTCGCCTTCGTAGCCGCTGCCTTTGCGGGTGAGCTGGTCCTGGTTGATGCGCGAGCCGTGGATGTTGTTCATGAAAATCTGGTTGCGATACTTCTGCGGCCAGGTTCCGCCCAGATAAATCATCGCGCCGGCGTGGGCGTGTCCGCCGCCGATCGCCATGCTTTTTTCCCGATCGGCCGCGGTCCACTGCCCGCCGGTGAAGTGGCGGTGCTTGGCGATCGTCTTGATGTCGTCGTAGGTGAACTTGTTGAAGTGCTGCCCGCCCTGGCGCTGGTAGCGCCCGCCCTGGATCACGTGATAGAGATGCGGAATGACGCAGGCGGTGATGAAGGCCTGTCCGTGATCGTTGAAGTCCACGCCCCACTGGTTGCTGGCGCCCTCGGCGAAGATTTCAAACTTCTTCTTCGTCGGGTGATAGCGCCAGACCGCGGCGTTCATGGGGACTCGGTCTTCGTCCTTGGCGCCGGGGATGCCGACTTTGGAATGCGTGAACACGCCGTGGCAGCCGTAGAGCCAGCCGTCTGGCCCCCAGATGAAACTGTTGAGCGTCTCGTGCGTGTCCTGCGATCCGAAGCCGTCGAGCAGCACGACCGGCGGGCCATCGGGCTTGTCGTCGCCGTCCTGATCGGGGATGAAAAGGAGATTCGGCGCCGCCCCGACGAAGACTCCGCCGAAACCCACTTCGAGTCCGGAGACGAGGTTGAGCTTCTCCGCGAAGACGGTGCGCTTGTCGAACTTCCCATCGCCGTCGACATCCTCGAAAACGAGCACCCGATCCTTCGCCTCGGCGGCGGGCACGGGCCGGGGATACGAGTACGCCTCCGCCACCCACACCCGGCCGCGGTCATCGATCGCCATGGCGATGGGCTGGATCACGTCGGGCTCGGCGGCGCAGAGCGTGACGGTGAAGCCCGGCGGCACGGTCATGGCCTTGGCGGCCGCCTCGCCCGACAAGCCTTGCGCGAGCTTGCCGGGCACCGCGTTGGCGGCGGCCGGTTGCGGCTTCGCATCCCCCGCTTGCGCTGTCGCATCGGCCGCTGGTGTCTTCGTGTCCTGCGCGCCAGCCGCATTCCAAGATGCGATGGTCCAGACGAAAAAGATGCTCAGGACAAAGAAAGCGACATGACGCATGGAACCGCCTCCGATCGGGTGAGAAGCCCATGATAGTGCCACGAGTCCGAAGCGCAGTACCCCAACACCAGAGTTGCTGATGTCTCAGCCACGTCGGCAGTGGTGTGCTGCGGGTATTGCAGACAGATTCCGATGCATGCGATGATGAGGGAGTTGTGATGAATCGTGCGGACGGATCAATCTTCCACCCGGAGTCGATCATGCGCTTTACATCATTCTGTGCCATCGTGCTCGGATGGGTTATGGCGAGATTCTCGGCTGCCCCTTCGCAGGCCCAGCAGGTCGGCGGCACCGATGATAAAGGCGGGACCGTGGTGATCACGGCGAAGTATGGCGGTAAAAAGAAGCCGGATCGCAGAGAGATCAACGTCGCAGCGGATCCATTCTGTCAACAGGTGTATCAAGCCAAGAACATGGCCGGCCCGTTGCAGGAGAAGTGGGTCTGGGGCAAAAACGACACGCTGGTGAATGTCTTTGTGAAAGTGGAAAAGGGGCTGGGCGATCGCAAGTTCACGCATCCGAAGGAACCCGTGCGCCTGGCGCAGGTCGAGTGCGTGTACGTGCCACACGTGGTCGGGGTGATGACGAACCAGAATCTCTCAGTTCTCAATCAGGACATGACGTTGCATAACGTGAATGCGATCGGTTTTGCATTCCCCGGTCCAGCCGCGGGGCAGCCCGTGAAAGGCCTGGAAGTCTTGCTGCCGATGCCCAGGAAAGAGGACCTCATCTCGATGAGATGCGATGTCCATGCGTGGATGTACGCTCACGTGCACGTCGTCGCACACCCGTACTTCGCCGTCACCGGTGCCGACGGCACCTGCTCGATCAGAGGCCTGCCCGCCGGCGATTACGAACTGAAAGTTTGGCACGAATTCAAGACGTTTGTGCCCGACAGCGAGACCCTGAACGTGAAAGTGAAAGACGGCGAGACGACGCAGGCGACGGTAACGTACGCCCCGAAGAAGTAAGTCAGTTCGCCACGCAACCGGAATTCTTCCGCTCTGCGAGCGGACGCTAAACCGCGATGCGCGACGATTTCGTCATCGCCAGGCCCACGGCCCACTGCCCGGGGTTGCGTCTGCAATTATGGTGGTGCCCGCTCTTCGTTCGTACAATCCTACGGAACGATTTCCCACAGGAGTCTGCAATGCCGCGCATCCTGCTTTGTTCGCTGTTGTCGATGCTGGTTTCCTTTGTCGCTCATGCGGAGGACAAGCCCGCCGAGAAGCCCGCGGCGGCCGCGCCGGCTGATCCCAAGGACAAGAAGGATGACTCCGTCGTCTCCCTCTTCGACGGCAAAACGATGGGCAAGTGGAAGGTCACCAACTTCGGCGGCGAAGGCGAAGTGGAAACGAAAGACGGCGTCCTGGTCATCCGCGAGGGCAATCCGCTCTCGGGCGTGACGTGGAAAGAGGAACCGCCGGCACGCATCAATTACGAGATCACGCTGGAAGCCCAGCGCACCGAAGGCGGGGATTTTTTCCTCGGCCTGACCGTGCCCGTGAAAAAAGAAAACGTCAGCCTGATTCTCGGCGGATGGGGCGGCGGCGTCAGCGGACTGTCAAGCCTCGACGGCATGGATGCCAGCGAAAACGAAACGACGCAGTTCCTCACCTACAAGAACAAGCAGTGGTACAAGGTCCGCCTGCGCGTCCTGGAGAAGCGCGTCACCGCGTGGGTCGACGGCAAGTGCATCGTCGATGTCGACACGACCGAGAGAAAAATCGGCATCCGCATCGAGGTCGACCCGTCCTGTCCGCTGGGCATCGCGACCTACTCCACGACCGGCTCCTTCCGCGACATCAAGATGAAGAAACTCAGCGCGGAGGAAGCGAAGAAGGCGGCGGAAGAGAAGATCGACGTGAAGAAGGATTGAGGCGCGCGCGAGGGGATTGTCATGGCCGGTACGTTTAGCGACGCGGCTTGCCCCGTTTGGGTCACGGTTGCACACGGCTGTCGGAGCGGGGCAAGCCCCGTCGCTAAACGCGCTGCCGCTAAACGCGCTGCCGCTAAACGCGCTGCCGTTAAACGCGCTGCCGTTAAACGCGCTGCCGCTAAACGCGCCGCCGAACGAACTGTCGGCACGGTCCCTCGCGTTGCCCGTGCGTCTCAATTCGCGCACAATACGGGCTTGCGTCGATCACCGCCGAGGTTTCACTATGCAGTTGATGAGTTGGACGCTGGCGCGATTGGGGAGCCGGTTCAGCCTGCTCTTTGAGCCGTACCGCCGACAGGTGCGGCACTCGGCGTTGGGGCGTTTTTTCGATGAGCCGTTGGACCTGATGGTCGGCATGATCGAGCCCGACGGCACCGAGCGCGTCCTGCCTTTCACCCAGCGCGGGCAGCCTCTTTACAACTGCGAGCAGTTCGAGCGGTTCAACTCCATCACGTTCCGCGGCTTCGACGAGAAGTACCGCCTGCGGTTCGAGTTCAACATTCACAGCGTCTTCTATCCGCAGGATGAAGAGCTCTGCACCATGCCGGCGTTCTACCTGGAGATGCGGGTCACGCCGGCGCCGAACATCCGCCTGATCAAGCACGTGGACAAGCGGCCCGGCTCGGTGAAGCTTTTCATCCGGCTGCAGCGGCCGAACACGCAGATCACAGCCAGCGGCGAGGGCGGCGGGCGCATCGATCTCGCCTACCAGGGCCAGGTGCTTCCGCGGCCCGACGCCGACGTGGGCGCCTACGGTCGGCCGCTCAAGAGCGATGATCCGCCGCTGCAGGTGCGCGAGCGGATCGTCAGCCTGAACGGCGGCTGCGTCGCCGACGCCGATGGCCAGGGCCTTTCGCTGGAAATGCCCGTCACCGATGAAGGCAGCGGCGTGAAATGGCGTCTGGTCTGGGGCGCGCACTGTCCCGACCCCGTGCTGAACGTGAAAGTCGCCCGGCGCTATCGCCGCGGCCGGCTCAAGTACGCCGCGCGGCTCGGCGACATCGACGCCGTGATGAAGGAAGCCGTGGAGCAGCGCGACGATCGGCTGGCGCACTCGCGACGCTTTGAAAAGCTCTTCGATCAGGCGTCGCTCACCGCCACGCAGCGTCATCTGATCAACCAGGCGTTTCAATCGTTCCTGGGCAACACGTTCTGGTGCCAGCTCATCGAGGCGAACAACCCGGCGGTGCCGGACGAGTGGTTCAGCGTGCTGGAGGGCAGCTCGTTTTTCCATTCGACCCTGGACGACGAATACAACTGTTCGCTGTTTTATCTTTCACTCTGGCCGGGCCTGCTGGCGATGCAACTGAGGCAGTGGCCTCAGTTGGAGAAATCGCACAAGCTCTCGGGCGGCGGCTACCTGAGCCACGACATGGGACGCGGCATCGAGGTCAGCGAGCAGGCGTACGACCACGACATGCCGGTGGAGGAGAACTGCAACTACATGCTGCTGATGCAGACGTACGCGCACTGGACGGGCGATGTCGCCGTCGCGCAGCAGCACGCCGATTTGCTCGAACGTCTGGCGAAATACCTGCTCTGGACCGATCGCGACGGCAGCGGCTTCCCCTCCGACGGCACCGCCAACACCATCGACGACGCGGGCCCCGCTTCGCAGATGGCGCGCAAGCAGACGTACCTGGCGGTGAAGCGGCTGGCGGCGCTGCGGGCGGCGGGCGATCTGCTCAAGCGCGTGGGCAAGGGGGAAACCGCCGCCCAGTGCGACAAGGTCGTCGCCGACGACACGCCGCGCGTTGAGAACACCGCCTGGCTGGGCGATCACTTCGCCATCTGCACCGATCCGAGTTCCACCGGCCTGATCGACAACCGCACGGGCGAGCCGCTGCCCTTCGACGAAATGCCCGGCTGGGACGCCTACTCGATCTACACGGGCAACGGCCTGCTGCTGCCCATGATGGTGGGGCAGTCCGCCATGCTCGACGCCCGCAGGCTCCGCGCCGATCTCTACAACGCCATGCGCGAAAGCCTCAGCCAATACGGCTGCGGGCACAGCTCGCTCGAAACGGAAAACGTCTGGGTCAGCCAGAACCTGTGGCGCGATCACCTGGCGCAGTACCTGGGCCTGAGCTGGCCGCCGTTCCTGGCGGCGCGGTACTGGGACTTGCAGGTGATGAGCAACACGCATCATCAGAGCCTGGGCTACGTCGACACCTACATCGGCAACAACCTCTCCTTTTTCCCGCGCGGCGTGACGTCGATCGGTTACCTCCTTTCGCAGCCGCGACTGATCATCGACAAGCTCGCCGAGAAGCAGCCGCTGATCACGGTGAACCCCGACCGCCACGTGAATCAGCGCTGGCCGCTGCTGCCGCTGGCGGATTGGAACGCGGGCAAGATTCCCGTCTGCGTCGTGGATATCGACGGCAAAGTCACCATCGAAGGCGCGATCGATTCGGTGAAGGTCGTGGCGAAGACGCCGTGATCCGTGGGGTGGGCACCGCCCACCACGGCCACCCGGAAATGTTTGGGCGCAATCGCGGCGAACCATCAATCTTCATTGGATGTTGGGGTCGCAATCACGTACCATGCTGTTTGCGAGTCCGATCGAATCAGAGCGTCTGCCTCTTCGTCCCTCCCTCGTCTCTGGCGGACTTTAACGAGCGGCCCTTATGCGAATGCCCACCAGTTCCAAACCGACCCCGTTGAACGATGCCGTCGCCGCCGGTCAGCTTGACGCGGTGCGCGCGTTGCTGGCGCAGGGCTGCGAGGTGGATTCGCGCGGCGACCACAGCGCCACGCCGCTGCGCGTCGCGGCCCATCGCGGGGATCTGGAGATCGCCAAGCTGCTGCTCAGCCGCGGCGCCAGCGTCAGCGCCGTGGACCGCTACGGCAAGACGCCGCTGTACAAGGCGGCGCTCGCCGGTCACTGTGCCGTCGTGAAGCTGCTGCTCAAGGCCGGCGCCAAGATCACGGCGGAAGGCCTGGAGAAGCGCACGGCCCTGCACTGGGCCGCGATGAAGGGGAATATCGATCTGGTCAAGATTCTCGTCGAGCACGGCGCGGACGTGAACGTCGCCGACAGCGACGGCACCCAGACGCCGCTGCATTACGCCGCCGCGGGCGGTCACCTGAACATCGTGAAATACCTGCTGGACCAGAGCGCCGACGCCAGCGCCAAGGGCCGATACAACGCCACCGCGTTCGATCAGGCCGAGCGCGCCGGCCACACGGAAATCGCCGAACTGCTCCGCCAGCACGGCGGCGCCGGCGAAGCGCGCCCGGCGCGCACGCGCAAGTGATCGATCCATGAGCCGCGCACGCGCAAGTGATCGATCAAAGAGCCGCGCACGCGCAAGTGACCGATCAAAGAGCCGCGCACGCGCAAGTGATCGATCAAAGAGCCGCGCAGGATCAACATCGCATGTGGGACGACTTTCCAAGTCGTCCGGCTGGGAGCGAAGCGATTCGAATCTGCGGAGTTAATCTTGCACGGCTCCAAAGAGCCGCGCACGTAGTAAGCGGGTTTCGGCCCTCAGCAATCAGAGCGGGCGTCGGGCGGCCGGGACACGACGCTCCCTCGGGTGGCCGGGGCAGGAGGCTCGGCGGATGCCCCGGAACGGCTCACCCTGCTCCAACGAATCACGGTTTCCGCAGAACGGAAAAAGGATCGCGCGCCAAGGCGCAAAGCTCGCAAAGAAATTCGCTGCTTGGCGAGCTTTGCGCCTTGGCGCGAGATTCAGCGCGTGGCGTGAACTGTTCAGTTCATTCACACGTAGCGCCTTACCCCTGCGAACGCGATCATCCCGTACGGGCAAGCTCCGATGAACGCAGGCGTCAACTCAAGCGATCTGGACGACAGCCACGACACATCACCTTCGAGCCGGTCCGCCGATGCTGACGCGTTGTGCCATTGCGTCGACTGTGCCGCGGCGTTCCCCCGTTCGGCCCTGGTCATGACCGATGGCGAACTGGTCTGCCGCGCGTGCCTGCGCGCCGGACAGAAAGCAGCCGAGCAACAGCGCCGGCTCATCGCGTGGCTGAGCATCAGTGCCGTCCTGCTTCTGACGGGCCTGGCGCTTTTTCTCTTCATCTTCAACCGCGACCCCCGGCGCGACTCGATCGCCACAGGCGGGGCCGGCGGCACTCATTCACAGTCGACCGCCGGGGACATCGTGTCAAAGGATGGCGACATCGCGCCGCCGCCCATCGACCGCGGGATTGCCGGAACCGAGCGCCAGCCGGAGCGCCAGCCCGAACCTGAATCCCTCGATGATCCAGGCGAGACGGCTACCTCGCCCGTCATCCCTCCGCCGGCTAAGGACACGCTTGCGAATCACCTGAACGTCAGCGTCATCGCCACTTCGCCCGGTTCGCCGCTGATCGCCACGTACCGGCGCGATGCATCGCGGCGGCCCGCCGCGGACGAGATTCGCATCTGGGATCTGGCCACGGGCAAGCCGCGGCGCACGCTCGACCAGCCCCACCAGGCGGATGCGATGGCGATTTCCGACGACGGGCGCTGGCTGATCTCCATGGGCCGCCGCGGAACGCAGGCGGAAGTGAAGGCGTGGGATCTTGCCGACGGCTCCGTCGCCGCGAGCACCAACATCGCCGAATCCTTCGGCAGCATCGCCTTCGCCGCTGACCAGCGATTCGTGTGGCTCCTTTGTCCAAGTGATGGATTTCGCAGGCTCGATCTTCAGCAGCGCCAGTTTCAACGACACCTCGATCTGAGTCCGCATGCCTACCTCGCGCAGTTCAGCGGGCCGCGAAATCTGGCGGCGGTGAAGTGCAACCGCGCGGCCGGCGGCGGGGCGGAGCAGTGGATCGATGTCCACGACCTCGCTTCCAGAACGCACCTGCACAAACTCAATCCCGGGGGCCTCATCGGCAGCTTCGCCCTGGCGCCCGACGGCGGCACGATCGCGCTGGGCTACCGCGATCGCATCGATCTCTACGAAACCCGGCGATGGCAGAAAACCGCCCGCATCGACCGCGCCGGCGTCAATGCGCCGCAGCGACTGCTCTTCTCGCCCGGCTCGACGCACCTGGTTGAACTGCCCTTCGGCGTGGACGGCGCATCGCCGATCATCCGCGATCTGAAAGCCGGCACGCATGTGAAAATCAACACGAAGCCCTGCACCGACTGGAACTTCGGCCCGGGCAACCGCCTTCACCTGGCCAGCGAACGCAGCGCGGTGCGGGTGTTTGAACTAACGGGGAATGAGGTGAAGTGAGAGGCGGACAAGTGCGAAGGCGCAAGAGAATGTCCGCTTGGCGAGCGGACGCACTGCATGACTGTGCTTCGATTCAGGCTGTATGCCCGACCCTCCCCTTGCCCCACCCTACGCCAACTACGCCAACCAACTTCGTTGCGCCGCTTCCAATCGACCGGAGTCACAGACTCCGGCTCTGTTCACGACTCCGAAACGCCTATTCCAACCGGTGTCAAGTACGAAAATACGTGCCGGTCTTGTCAGAGCCGGAGTCTGTGACTCCGGTTCGCCCATCCGGATCGATGCCGGCGAGGCGAAACTCGGCGCGGCGGACGCACGGTGAACCGGAAACGCAGCGCACGAAGGTCACGAAGAGGGGTCCTTCCGGCTTCTCTGGGGGTCATTTTATTGAAAACGAGTACACCAGCGAGCGGATTCATGAACGACACCGACCGTTATCCTCTTATTTATCGCTCGTATCTTCGACTCGCGGGAAGTTGCCATGAGTAGCGTGTTGGTTAGCTGGAGCGACTCAGAAAAGAAGCAGGCGATCAAATGGGTTCGAGCAGGAGTCGCAGCGTTGATCGTGGCGCGGGAAGGCGGGCAAGAGCGTGGACGCATCGGGCATGCGGCGAACCTGCATGAACGGAGGCGCGAGATGGCGCACGAATGAAGGTTCTGCGCCGCGAGCGGCGAAGAGAGGCGCTCACCATCAAGGATGGCTGAAGATTGAGGGCCTTCCACGGGGCGCTTTTGGTGCCGGTGGGAGCCGCGGGTCAGGGTTGGATCCGTTTGAGCTGGGGCCGGTCGGTGGAGGCTTCGATCTTGGCAATGGCCTCGCGGACGGCGGCGGCTTTCTGGAGGCTCAGTCGCTTGGGGAAATCGGGCTCGCCCTTTTCGAAGGATTCGGCCGCTGTGCGCAACTGTGGAACGACGCGCTGGGCGTGCGCGCCGTACTTGAGCAGAATGGGCAGGATGGACTTGATGCGCTCTTGACTCGCCCAGGGATTCTGCGTGCGGATGTAGTCGGCGGCGGCGGCGATGCCCTCTTCGATGTGATGCGAGGCCAGCAGCCTCAGGCCGGCCAGGCGCACGCCGTCGGCAAACATCTCGCCGCTGGGCGCGGGCTGGACGATGGCCTCGTGGATGGCCGGGAGCAGGGGCTGGATCTCCTCGAACGTGAGGCGGTCGTAGATGTTGCTGACTTTGCTGCGCGCGTGGCCGTCCTGGTTCTGAAGGCCGCGGGCGATGGCGATGCGGAGCTTGTCGCGATCGACGCCCTCGAGTTTCTTTTTGTCGTTGAGCATTTTTTCAAAGACAGCACCGCACAGGTACCGCTGCTCCATGGCGCGGGGATCACTTTTCTCAGGAGTGCGGGCGATGCGGTCGAGAATGTCGGGCAAGGCCACCATCCCCTCCTTGCCGATGGCGGCCAGGGCATCGCCGGCCTTCACGCGAAGCCAGAGGTCGGAGTGCGAAAGCGTGGCGCGGAGCTTGGGCACCGCGGGAGCCGCGGCGGCGCGGAGTTCCTCGAGCGCGTGGCAGGCGCCAATGCGCGCATCAAGCGAGGGCGAGTCGAGCAGCGCGATGATGGCTGACAGCGGCGCGGGTTTGCGCGCAGCCAGTTCCTCGGCGGCGCGCTCGCGCACGATGGGTGACCACGAGCCCAGGCGCGCAAGCAACTGGGCCTCGGTCAGCGCCTTGTAAAAGCTTTTGCGGTCCTTGTTGTCCCAGCCCCGGCCATCGGCGATGAGGCTTTGCGCGGTGGCTGCGGGCAGCGGCGCAACGATGCCGAGCGTCTTGCCGGTGAGGACGATTTTCTTGAGCGGTGCTGCGTAACCGAGGAGATAAGCGCCGGTGGCGTCCCAGGATCGGTAGCTGTCGAAGTCAGGCTCGGGCGGGCCTTGGTGGGGGAACGTGCCATCCCATCGCCGCGCCAGGTCGTGGTACCACGCGCCGAACTCGCGCATCCAGGCGCCGGTGGCCTGCGGGCCGGCCTGTGCAATGGCGGGCAGGGACCAGGTCATGTTGAAGAAATTGCCGGTGTGTCCGCAATCGCGTTCATTGCCATGCGAGGCCAGGGCCATGCGTGTGAAATAGTCGGCGCCCTGGGGTTCGCGCAATCGCTGGAAGAGGACGGCGGCCATGCCGCACTTGCCGTTGTCCTCGTGGGTCTGGGTCCATGCGGGATGGTCACCGTAGGGCACAGCGCCTTTGCCGATGTAAAAGCGCATGAGGTTGGCGCTTCTCTCGATGGCCCGGGCCACTTGCGGGTCCTTGACGCCTGCGTCGCGCGCCATGACGAGGCCGATGGTCAGCGGCAGGCCCGGTGCGTTCATCATGCCGTAGCCGCTGAGGCGGCCGTCGGGCAGCGCGAACTTGTGCCCCCACGAGCCGACCGCGCTTTGGCCGTTGGCCGCTTCCATCGCCAGACGCCGCAGGCCCGGGAGTAATGTCTGGTCGCCGGTGGCGTTGATGGTTTCGGCGAGCAGCATCATGACGTAGCCGTAGTACCAGGTGCTGTAGCCCGTGGTGGAGAAGTCGGCAGCCCACTGGGCCTCGCGCTTGACGAGCGGGAGATGGGCCGGGTCGCCGCCAGCGAGCAGCGCCAGTGCATTGAGTGCGCGCGGGATGCCGTTGGTTTTTCTCGCGTAATCCGGCTCAGCGACGCGGGCGGCCAGTGCTTTGAGGCCCTGATCGAGAATGCGTTTGGACTTGGGGCAATCAAAGGGTGCCGTCGCGCTGAAGGTGCCCATGACCGGCAGCTTCACGACGACCGGCTCCGACTTGCCGGCGCGCCAGCGCGTGAGCATGAGCCTGCCGCCGCCCGCCTCAGTTTCGGCGGCGGTGATGGCCCGGCCCATTTCGGTGCGCGGGTCAAACGAAAAGGCCTGCCCGCCCGCGCCCAGCAGCACATCGCCCACCACCAGCACACCATCCGCCGGCGAGCCTTTGTCCACGGCGGTGATGGAAATCTGCCTTGCATCGGTGGTCACGAGCCTGTCGCTGAACATCCACCCGCGTGCGCCACTGGGGCCGAGATTCCAGTCCTTTCTCGCATTGGAGGGAATGGTGTCGCCCTTGGTGAAGTCGGGCATGGCGATCTTCTCGCCGCCGGCGGCGATAGAGGATGAGGACAGGGCGAGCAAGATGGCGCAGGGCAGCAGTGTGATTTTCATTGTTTGGCCGAAATGGGGCGCTGTTGTTTTCACGGAGGGTCAATGATGGCGAGTGGCGATTCTACGACGCCATGCCGATCGAGCGGGAACGCACAGGAAGCGTACGCAAGAGCATCGGTGTGATCGCCGACACGCGACTGCCTTGGCGATCACCTCGATGCCCGGTTCATCGCTCGCGTGGAATGATATCGGGCTTCATCATTCGCCGATGTTTGAACCACCTGAAACGATTTGATGGTTCATCCGACGATTGAGTTTCGCAAAAGTAATGTAATAAAGACGCCGATATATGGCGCATGAGACCACATGGTTCTGCCGAGACACTGGAGCATCGCCGGCGTCGGGCGATGAAGCTGCTGGACAGCGGCCTGACGATGGAGGAGGTGTCGCATCGAGTCGGCACCTCGGTGGCTTCCGTCTTTCGCTGGCGTCAAGCCGTGGCCGAGGGCGGGCCGGCGGCTCTGGCGGCCAAGCCGGTGCCGGGCCGGCCGCCCAAGCTGTCAAGAGCCCAGTGCTCACGACTGTTGGACGTGCTTCTGGCAGGGGCGATGGCGTACGGCTACCCCAACGAGATCTGGACGCTGAAGCGGATCGCCAAAGTGATCCGTCAGAAGTTTGGCGTCCGCTATCACCCCAACCACGTCTGGCGAATCCTGCGGGAACTGAACTGGTCCTGCCAGGTTCCCCAGCGGCGGCCCGTGCAGCGGGACGAAGAAGCGATCAGGCATTGGAAGCGGTACAAATGGCCGCATCTAAAAAAAGGCGCGCGAACTTGGGGCCCATCTGGCCTTCCTGGATGAGAGCGGCTTGATGCTCATCCCGACCCGCCGGCGGACTTGGGGGCCGCAGGGCCGGACGCCCATCGTGCCCTACAGCTACAAGCACGACCGCATCTGGGCCCTGGCCGTCCTCACCGTCAGTCCGGTTCGCCGGCGCGTCGGCCTGTATGCCCGCTTTCAGCAGGACAACTTCAAGGCTATCCATGTGGCCCCATTCCTGCGGCAACTCCTGCGCCACATGCCCGGCCCCGTCATCCGTCTGTGGGATCAGGGCAAGGTCCACAAGGGGCCGCATATCCAAAAAGTGCTGGACGACAATCCAGGACTGCGGACCGAGTTCTTCCCCAAGTACGCGCCGGAACTCAACCCGGCCGAGCAGGTCTGGAACGACTTCAAGGGCCATACGGCCAACAGCCTGCCGCTGCACAAACGCGATATCCGCAACAGTCTTCATGCCAACAAGCGGCGCGTCTGCCGCTCCCAAGACAAGCTTCGCTCATTCATCCTGGCGTCTAAGAGCGTGTATTGAAACCCCTCTCCCCCGGTCCGCCGGGGGAGAGGGTAGGGTGAGGGGGTCTTTGGAACGGCACCAAGGCACCCCCTCACCCCAACCCTCTCCCCCAGAGCGGGGAGAGGGGGTCGGAACGAAGTTTCAATACACGCTCTAAGCTGCCAGCACCGTTCGGGTGAATTGAACTTACATTACTTTTGCGAACCTCAATAGTTGCCGTGCAAGATCAACTCCGCAGATTCGAATCGCTTCGCTCTCAGCCGGACGACTTGGAAAGTCGTCCCACATGCGATGTTGATCCTGCACCTCTTCTTAGCCCAACTTCCGCAGTTCGCCATCCCAAACGCCCCTGGCGATAGCGCCAAGGGCGTTTTGTCTCAAGAGTCTTCACTACAAATCGACCACCTCCAGGCTCCGCGGCAGGCTCAGGCCCAGCTTCTGCAGAAGGATCGCCTGGTGTTCCGTAGGCTTGCCCACGCAGCGTTTGCGGATCCGCTGCCCGCAGCGCGTGGGCAGGATCA
>CAYRPN010000053.1:0-37102 GCA_964426135.1 uncultured Phycisphaeraceae bacterium
GGAGGCTTGTTTCATAGTGTCATGGGTAAGCGGAGTCTTCGGAGCTTACCCGTGCCAAGGTGACGCAAGGCGCACGGGTAAGCTCCGCCGAGCCTGCGCTTACCCATAGCACACTTGCAGGCAGTCGCCGGAGAAGTGGACTACACCCATAGCCCTGCCTTTTCGCTGCCGCCGGTAGACCCTTGCCGCGATCGCTGTTACCATCGCTTGTCCAGCGAGACGACGGCGGGCCAGGTGGGATTCGGTCCGCGGTCAGGCCTTAAGTCGCCTGGACGACCACCGCATTCCCCGCAGGCCCGCCGGTCCCTCGACGCCATCCAACCAGGGAGCGATTTGCGATGCTTTCACGTGGCAAGCAACCGTACCGCGATCTTCTGATTTCCACTCTTCTGCTTACGTGCTCAGCGGCGCTGCCTGTCTCGGCCCAGCCCAAGGCCGAGCCCGCGCCGGCGCCCAGGACCGGCACCACGCCCGCGCTGAAGGATCCGCCCACCAAGAACGAAGCCGCCGGCAAGCTCGATACGGAGCTCGACCTGAACTCGCTGCTGAAGTACGACTTCGTCTTCGGCGTGCGCATCCCCAACGATTCGATCTGGCAGATTCAAGCCGCGGCCGGCCGACAGTTGATCCGTGTGCCGCTGACGGTCAAGCCGGGCGACAAGGCGATGGAAGTGAACGCCGACTCGGTGAAGCTGCGCGGCGCCCGGTTTCTATGCTGGGAGATGATCGACGATCTGGAACTGACCACCAGCCAGCCGCCCCAGGCGCCGACGATCAACCTGGTCAGCGGCATCGCGCCGAAGTTCGATGTGGTGGCCGAGGCGACGGATCGGCTTCCGATCGGGGTGCCGCGGTTCGCGCGCGACCTGCACGCGGGGCCGGACAAGATGATCTCCTGGAAGATGGATCGCACCATCTTCGGCGGCACGCTGCTGGAAGGCCAGGGGCCTTACAACCTCAAGCTGAACAAGAACTCGTTTGAGAAACTCAACCCCGGCCCCCCGCCGCGGATGGTGAAGGATCCCAGCCAGAAGGCCGCCGATTTTCAGAAGAAGAAGCTGGAGGCGGAAGAAGAGTACCGCAAGAAAACGACGGTCCACCGCGAAGTGGCGCGGCAGCTCACCAAGCTGCCGGATGAGTTCAAGGGTCCGATGCCGCGCACGCTCTGGGCGGTTTTCGAGGATCGCGCCAACGCGAAGTCGCTGGAGTTCGAAGGGCCGGCGCCGCTGCCTTGGGAGTTCTCCCTCGACGCGTTGCGCCTGCTGCAGAAGATCGCCGACGTGCAGAACCAGACGCAATTCGCCACCGACACGGCCGCGGGCAAACCCTCGGGTCCCGCGCTTCGCGCCGCCGGCGAACTGCTGGCGACAATCCAGGGCGACACGCCGCACCCCTACTCCACCCGCCTGATCGCGCATGCGATCACGGTGGCCGGCTTCATCGGCGACATGCAGGAAGGCGATCAGAAATTCCTGCTCGTCGAGAAGCTGCTGGCGTCGAAGGATGGCGCGACCATCGCGGCAATCACCAAGCGACTGGCGATCACCCCCACCGCCGCCAGTGCGAAGCTGATGAGCAAGGCTCTGAAGGATGGCCTGATGGATGCCGGGGCGCAGCTCACCACGCTGGGAGGCCTGCTCTCCGCGTTTCAAACCGACCCTAAAGCCGGCGCGGAAAACCTGATCAGCACGACCAACCAGTTCCTGGCCGATCCGAAAGGCCCGGACCCTCAGAAGATTTTCGCCTCGCTGCTCGATGCTTCCAAGAAGAGCGAGGATCTGCGGGCTGCGATCCAGGCGGGCATCAACTTCGACTCGATTCCCGAATCGAGGCTCGACGCGGTGCTGGCGGCCACCATTGAGGCGGCGCCCACGGAATCCGTCGCCGCCGAGTGGCTCAACAACCTGCTGGGCGTGAAGGAAGCGGCCAAGCTGCTCAAGATCGTCTCGGCACTCAACGCCACGAGACTCGAAGAGCCCGCCTCGGCCGACCCCAAGGCGGGTACCAAACCCACGATCACCGGCACGCTCAGCGCCCTGGTTCCCGGTCGCAAGGCGGGCACGGTCATCACCGCCCGCATCCCGATCCGGTCCACGTCGCACAACATCTTCGCCGCCGCGCAAAACACCAACGCGCAGATTCGCGCGCTGGCCTGGCTGAGCACCCGGCACTTTTCGATCGACGAAGCGAAGATGTCGCCCGACGACAAAGCCAAGTGGCCCAAGCAACTGGTCGACATCGCCATCGCCCAGTCGCCCACGCCGGTGCCCCCGGTGCAGTTCCTGGCGCGGCACGATGGGCCCGGCACGGGGGATGCCATCGCCCAGTTCCTCGTCCGCGCCGACAACGACGCCTCCATCGCCGCCTCCAAGGCGCTCCTGGGCTCCAAGCGCGAGCTCGACCAGATTCTCATCCGCCTGGGTAACGAGTCGGATCGCCACAACTTCGGCGTCCGGTTCTACGAGAACATCACCACGATCGCGCCCTTCGCCGTGGGTCTGTTGCGCGAGAAGTCGGACGGCACCCCCTGCCTCCGATGGCTCGGCCGGCAACTGCAATCGGGCGAACTGCCCGACCCGGCGGAATGGGAGTTCGCGCTGGGCTCGGCGGAGCGCCTGGTCGAAATCGTCCCCGCCAGCGACGAGAACCTCGCGCTGGGTGCCGTCGGAGCGCTGGTCGCCAGCGCCGGCGGGACCGATGTGGAAGTGCAGAAGATCGCCACGCTGCTCCGCGCCAACAAGGCCGCGACGATTCCCGAACTGGCCAAGCTCTGGGGCGATCAGCGCAAGGCCCTCTTTGCGGAGCGCCTGAAACGGACGGCGGGCAACTTCACGGTGGTGCTCTCCACCGCCGCTGAGCCGCGCGATGACAAGACGCCGCCGGAGTGGACGACCGCGCCGGCTGGACAAGTGGCGGTGAAGGTCGAAGGCTCCAAGGTCACGGTTGGCTCCGTCGCGGCGATGGTGCCCAGCGATGAGAACCTGGTGATCCAGCTCGCCGCCGCCGACCTGAAGAAGCTGCCCGCCGAGGCCGGCAAATTCCTCGGAGGCTACAACAAGGCGATCGATCTGCGCCCCTTGTCCAGCGGAGGCTGGCGCGCCAGCCTCAACATGGGCGACGGCCGGCTGGCGAAGCTGACGCTGGTGCCGGTGAAGTGAAGCCCACGCCTTACGGTGCGAGCACGCAGGGTCCGTGCGCTGGGTGCTCGCGTAGGGTGCTCGCGCAGGGTGTTCGCGTAGGGTGCGTCAAGTCCGCGCGGACGCACCGGTTGGTCCAACGGAATCCTTCACGTCCTCAACGTTCAAGCGGTGTCCAGGCCCATTCCGTCCGCGACGACAAATCATTGCGGTGCGTTCGACATGGTGCGTCCGGCATGGTGCGTCCAGCATGGTGCGTCCGCGCCGAGCCTTGACGCACCCTACGCGCGTCCGGATTGGGCGGCCACTTCGACCTTTTCAGAAACTATTCGCCTGCGCCAGCGGCTTCTGCCCCGCCAGCACGCGGAGCAGATTCTCCGTCGACATCATCGCCTGACGTTCCACGCTTTCATTCGTCCGGCTTGCCACGTGCGGCGTGATGATGATGTTCGGCACGCCCTGGTACGGATGCGGCGTCTTCATCGGCTCCACCTCCAGCACATCCGTGGCGTAACCCGCCAGCTTGCCGCTCCTGCATGCGTCGGCCATGTCCTGTTCATGCACCAGCCCGCCGCGGGCGCAGTTGATGAGCATCGCCTTGTCCTTCATCAGTGCGATGCGCTCCTTGTTGAAGAAGTTGCGGTTCTCATCATTCAGGTTCATGTTCAGCGAGATCACGTCGCTCTTGCTGAGCAGTTCCTCCGCCTTCCAGCAGCGGGTGACGTTGTACTGCCTGGCGAACTCGTTGTCCCAGTAGGTGTCGTACCCGATGACGTGCATGTCGAAGGCGATGCCGCGC
The DNA here is from genome assembly GCA_964426135.1 of uncultured Phycisphaeraceae bacterium. Classification (GTDB taxonomy): domain Bacteria; phylum Planctomycetota; class Phycisphaerae; order Phycisphaerales; family Phycisphaeraceae; genus CAYRPN01. Next base: position 3,937 of record CAYRPN010000053.1, read on the forward strand.
TTGGCGACTTCCTTGCCGATGCGACCGACGCCCATGACGCCCAGGGTCTTGCCCGCCAGTTCGGTGCCGGTGATGCGTTTCCATTCGCCCTTGGCGACGCTGTTGACGTGCGGGACGATGTGCTTGGCGAGCGCGATCATCAGGCCGAAGGTGTGCTCGGCGACGGTGGTGTGGTTGACGCCGGGGGTGAAAAGCACGGGCACGCGCAGGTCCGTCGCAGCTTTCACATCCACGGAGTCGAGGCCGATGCCGTACTTCGACAGGGCCTTGAGCTGAGGCAGTGCCGCCTGGATGACCTTGCGGGTGATGATGTCATCGCCGTGGAGGAACCCGTCGAACGGCCCCTTGGTGCGGATGATCTCCAGCAGCTTGTCCTCGGGGATAGGCCCGCGCTCGCGGACGATCTCGTGGCCGGACTTCGCCAGCAGGTCGTGGTGATTGCCGGGCGTGTCCTGAAAGGAAGTGGTGGTGAGCAGAATCTTCATGGTGTTCACAGGTCCGGTTCGGCTCAACAAGGTAGCGGCGCGGCCGGCGGGTGCAAGCGATTCGGCAGGGGTTGCGCCCGGGGGGTCCGCCACATTTTCCGGGGCCTTGCTGTCTCTCCCTTCCAGGGAGCGGGTGGCCGAGTCCCCGGGGGACGAGGCCGGGTGAGGGTCGGGACGAACAGACTGTTGCGGTATCCGTCACGCGATGGTGGCGATTGCGGACTTGTGCGTCCCGACCCTCACCCAAGCCCTCTCCCTGATAGGGAGAGGGGGCCGGAATGCAAGGCCCGGAAAAATTGGCACTCCCACGTTGATCGCCCCTCCTGCCCTGTTGACGTCATTTCCAAGACTGTGTTAACATACGCGGGTCAAGGTCGGGGGCGTGTAGCCCCTTGGCTAAACGTTTCCCTCTTTCAAGGAGTATGCTCCATGCGATTGATCAATGCTCTGGCTCTCGTGGCCGCGATCGCCCTCGGCAGCCTCACCGGCTGTGGCGGCGGTGACAAGGACAAGGCCCCCAAGGACAAGGACAAGGCCGTGACCCCGCCGGCTCCCGCCAAGGACAAGGCTCCCGAGCCCGCCAAGGACAAGGACAAGGCTCCCGAGCCCGCGAAGACGGACAAGTAATTCGCCTTTGGCGGATACTCGACATCCAGGCCGCGTCGCGCCCAACAGGCACGACGACCTGTGATGACCGACTTTCAGACGACGGACGCGGCAACGCGACCGTCGTCTTTGCCAGCAGATCACAAGCCCGGTTGCACGGAGCGAATCAATCGCCCCGCACCACCGGGCTTGTGGTTTTTTGGAATGCCAGATGAAATTGGCAGAAGACCGGAAGGAAGCGATCCGCTTTTAGGGGCCGCGCACGAACAACCAGACCGATTGATACGGATTCCATCTGATTCTCGCGCAGATGCCACTGGCAGGCTTGGCTGCCAGTGGACCTGCGAAAAGCAAAGCGCGGGCGTCGGTGGACGCGAGAAACGCACTGGCAGCCGAGCCTGCCAGTGGCATCAACTTCGGCGCGAGAATCAGATAGAAGCCGTATGAGTCTCGCGCCAAGGCCCGCGAAGAAATCCGCTGCCTTGGCGAGCTTTGCGCCTTGGCGCGAGATTCAGCCCGCGAGTTGACCTGTTCAACTTATTGACGCGCTGTGCCTAAGGACCATCACTCAGCCGCCGCATCCGCCGCCGGCTTCACGGGCTCGTACCAGTCGCCGCGCAGCCATCGCGTCAGCAGACCAATCGATTTCGCGTCGAGTTGCCCGGACTCCACCGTCTTGTGGAATGCAGGCATGGTGTAGACCTCAATCTCCTTGCCCCCGTCGTCCTTTGGATTCACATAATTGACCTTCTGCGGATCCTTGATCAACTGCGTGATCCAGTGAGCGCTGCGGTAGCCCGTGAGATCCACGCCGCTCTTCTTGCCTTCGCCGTAGAATTGGTGGCAGTCGAGGCAGGACAGGCCATCCTCGCCCAATAGCGCCGAGGTCTTCTCGACCAGCGCCTTGTTCTTCTCCGTGATCGCGACGGCTTCGGCGTCGGCGTAACGGGCGATGGCGTCGAAATTGTCGATGATCTCGGCAAGCTGCTTTTTCCCCGCGTCGTCGTACTCGGCGATCGCCTTGATCGTCTTCACCATCTTGCCTTTGGCGAACTTGGTGCCGCCGAAGAAACGATGCGAATCGGCGTTCTTTGGATCGAGGAAATCGGTCAGCCACTGCTTGGTCGTGAAGCCGTGCAGATCGGCGGCGTAGGGTTTCGTGTCGATCACCTTGCCCAATCCGTCGTGCCCGTCATAGCGATGGCAGCTCGCGCAGTTGGCCGCGAAGAGGCGCGGGCCCATCGTTTTCGGATCGTCGCGCACCAGCGTCACCGCGCCGGTGGGCGGGATGCCGGTGGGAGCCTTGGCCAGTTCCACGGAGCGATGGGCGTCGATCTCCGCCTGCTTCACCGCGAGCTTGTAATCGGGGTTGCCCGCGTCCTGCTGCAGCGCCTGGAACGTGAGGAACCCGGCAGCCGCCAGCAGCATCGCGACGAAGCCGACGTTGAACACGTGCCCCGCCTTGAATTTGCCGAGGAAGGGCATGATGAAGAACACGCCCAGGATAGCGCCCGGCACGACCACCGCGCCGATGATCTCCAGTTCGCCCGGGAAATACTTGAGCAACTGGAAGAGGAACAGGAAATACCACTCCGGTCGCGCGGCTGAGTATTGCTCCGTCGGATCGGCGGGCGCTCCCAGCGGCGCGCCGAAGTAGAGCACGCAGAACAGCACCGCGGCGAGCACACCCAGGCACGCCACCGCGTCCTTGAGCACCTGGTCTGGCCAGAAGTGCGAGTCGGCGCGATCCGGCGCCAGCTTCGCCGTGATGCCGTGCCGACGGAAGGCGTAGATGTGGGCGACGATCATGAGAATCATCGCGCCCGGCAGCACACCCGCATGCAGGGCAAAAAAGCGCGTGAGCGTGTGATGCCCGTAATCGTGGCCGCCGACGACCACCTTCTGCACCGCCGGCCCAACGACCGGCACCGCCTCGGCGAGACTCGTCGCCACCTTCGTCGCCCAGTAACCCTTCTGATCCCATGGCAGCAGGTAACCGGTGAGCGACAGGCCCATCACGATCTGCAGCAGGATCAGGCCGATCCAGAAGTTCACCTCGCGCGGCGCCTTGTACGCGCCGTCGTAGATCACCTGCATCATGTGCAGCGCCAGCAGGATGACCATGGCCTGCGCGGTGAAGTGGTGGATGCCGCGAAGAAGCCAGCCGCCCCACATTTCGTGCTGGATGTAGTAGACGCTTTCCCACGCGGTCTGCGAGCTGGGCGAGTACGACATCCAGAGAAAGATGCCGGTGATCGCCTGCACGCTGAAGCAGAACATGAGGGTGGAGCCCCAGACATACCGCCAGCGGGCGCCGCCGGGGATGTGCTCATAGAGCAGGGCGCGGAGCATGCCGCGATAGCCGGTGCGTTCGTCGATCCAGTTGGCGACTTTGTTCAGCATGGGGGTTCGCAAAAAAAAGGGCATGAACCATCGTTTAGCGACGGGGCTTGCCCCGCTTCGGCGTGGGCCTGGCGTCGTCCGTTCGGAACGGGGCAAGCCCCGTCGCTAAACGGACATGCCCGCTTCATCACGACTGCGGAACCTTGTCCGCGCTGCCCGTGCGGTAGCGCACGTACTGCACCAAAACTTGTCCGTTCTCCACCTTCACCTCCAGCGTGTCCAGATCGCGCGGGCTGACGGTGGGCCTGCCCTCGGCATTGCGGGCGCGCAGCTTGCCGTCCGCTTCGAACTCGCTGTCGTGGCAAGGGCACTTGAACGAGCCATCGGTTTTCGTGGAGACAAAGCAGCCGGCGTGCGGACAGATCGTGGAGATCGCCTTGACGCTGCCGCCCTCGCGCTTCAGGTAGACGGCTCCGACGCGCGCGTTGGGTGTTTTCGTCCACGCATCCTGCAAATCGGCGATGACCGGGAACTGCCGCCAGCCGCCGCCTTCAGGCAGCGCGTCGATGGTGGTGATCTTCAGAAACGCAGGGCCGGCGTCGCCGCCTTTGCCGCGCGGCCGCAACGGATCCAGCGCGGTCAGAAGGCCGGCAAACACGGGCACCACGCCCGTGATCGTGCCGAACACGACCGCCAGCACCTTGGTGAGAAACGAACGCCGCGCCGACTCAGGTGTCGACGGCGCGGGAACTTCCGTGGAGGATGGATCCATAAATCAACTTTCAGCCGGCGGTCATCAGACCACGCCGGCAGGCAGGGCGGAGATTATACGGGCAGCCCAATGCATCGAACCTACACCAGGACCGGCGCGATGCAATCCCGTCGCGTCAGTTCCGCAATCGCGAGCAGTCTCACCACTCGCTTCAATCTGGTATTGACACGTGAAGCGCGGAAGTTGCGAAATGAGTTCGTCGGTGCCGCCACTTCACCCTACGCGCTCCGGCTTCTTCGCCCGGCTCATCAACCGGCTGATCGCCTCGATGGGATCGAGACCCTCAAACAGCACCTGATGCACCGCCTGCGTGATGGGCATTTCCACCTTGTATTTCTGGGCGAGCGCGACGACGGATTTGGTCGTGGGCACGCCTTCGACCACGCCGGGGATTGATTTCAGAACCTCTTCCAGTTTCTTGCCTCGCCCCAGTTGCTCGCCGCAGGTGCGGTTGCGGCCGGTGGGACTGAAGCAGGTGGTCGCCAGGTCGCCGACGCCGGCGATGCCGAAGAACGTGTCCTGCTTGGCGCCCATGGCAACGCCGAGTCGCGTGATCTCGGCCAGCCCGCGCGAGAGCAGCGCGCTCTTGGCGTTGTTGCCCGCCTGCAAGCCGTCGAGGATGCCCGCCGCCACCGCGATGACGTTCTTCGTCGCCGCCGCCAGTTCCACGCCCAGGAGGTCCGTGTTGGTGTAAACGCGGAACCAGCTCGTGGTGAGAATGTCCTGCAATTGCAGCGCAAACTTCTCATCATCACTGGCGGCACAGACCGTGGCGGGCAGACAGCGCGCCAGTTCCTCCGCCACGGACGGGCCGGAGATCGTGGCCAGCGGACGCGGGGCGCGGTCGGGATGGTCGGGAGCCGATTTCGGATTTCGGATTTCGGATTTCGGATTGGTTGGCTCTGTCCTTCGGTCCCCTGTCCCCTGTCTCCTGTCCCCTGTCCCCTGTCCCCTGTCTCCTGTCCCCTGTCCCCTGTCGCCTGTCTCTCGTCCACTTTCCGCCCCTTGGCCCTTGGCCCTTGGCCCCTGGCCCTTCTTCAAAAGCACATCCGCGATGATCTGCGTCGGGCGCAGCAGCGTTTCGTTCTCGATGCCCTTGGCGACCGACGCGATCGGCACCGCCGCCGGGGCGTGCGCCGCCAACCGATCCCACACCGGCCGAATGAATTGCGTGGGCACCGCGCTGATGATGATCTGCGCATCCTTGAACGCGGCGCGATCGTCCGCCGTGAAGCGGATCGATTCCGGAATGCGATGGCCCGGCAGATAACGGTTGTTGAACCGCGTCTGAATCAGGTCCGCGACGTGATCGGCAAACGCGCCCCAGACGGTGACCTTGTGCCCGTTGCTGTCGAGGAGCAGCGCGCAGACCGTGGCCATGGAACCGTCGCCGATAATGGTGATGTGCTGAGCCATGCGAGTAGATTCGCAGGATTGGGGCGCGGTGGCAATGGGGCGGTTGTCGCACCGCCATCGAGCATGGCTTGGGTCCTCACTGGCGCAGGCCGTCGCGATTCATCCGGAATCCATTCGACTCACGCGGCGATCGCCATAGGCAAGCAAGAGTGTGGCGGGTGCCATGGGCAAGCAAAAGTGTGGCGGGTGCCATGGGCAAGCAAGAGCGTGGCGGGGGCCATGGGCAAGCGAAGGCTCGGCGCAGCTTGCCCGTGCGCCTTGTGCATCTTTCGCACAACATTGCGGCGCACTTCTCATTCATGCACGGGCAAGCTCCGAAGACTCCGCTTGCCCATGGCACCCTGCGCCTGAATCAAGTAGAAGCCTCATCACTCCCCCGCCGGCGTCTGCACAAACACCATCGCCTCGCGCAGGCGCAGGCGGTCCATGACGGGGCCGTTGGCGGCGGGGTCGAGTGAAATGGTCAGCGTGGGGCCGAAGAGATCCATGAGCACCTCGCCGCGGGGCTGGGCGGCGCTGAGCGCGACGCGGGCCTTGGCATCGCCGGCGGAGCAATTCACGGCGAAGTCGGCCCATTCGATGCTCTCGCCGGCGGCGTCGACCTCGGCCACGGCGGCGAGTTTGCCGGCGCCGGCGGGCAGGGCGAACTGAACCGTGATCGGGGCGTGCATGCGAATGGCGCCGGCTTCGACGCGCGGCGGCATGGGCAGGCCGAAGACCACGCCGCCCGCCTTGACGGTCATCGGCAGGTCGGCCAAGTCGATCAGCCGGCCGCGGCGCGAGGGCAGTTCCAGCCGCGCGACCTGCGCCAGGGGCAGCGTCAGTGCCTTGCCGCCGGCGAGCGCGGCCCGCAGTTGCAGTTTGTCCGCTTCGATATCCGCCTGCGCTGCGATGAGCCGGCTGCCGTCGCGCAGCCAGACGATCGACTGCGGATCGACCGCATGAGCGATCGGATTCGCCAGCAGCAGCGCCTTGACACGCTCCGTCGGGAGTTCGATCGACTTGCCGCCGTCCTGTTGCAGCTCGATCGTGTCCTTCTTGACCGCGGCGATGAAACCATCGAGCGCGTCGCCGTTGGCGAGGATCACCTGATCCTTGGCGGGCGTGGATTTCGTGACGGACGAGCCGTCGAGAAACAGCCGGCTGATCTTGTCGAGGTTGGCGGTGATGACGCCCAGCGCGGCGTGATCGAACGTGAGCTTCTGTCCATCGGCGTCGGTGCCGGTGAATCGCGCGACGATCCGCTGACCATCGATCAGATCAACAACGGCGGGCGGCGACGCCTTCGGCCCGTCGGCAACCGCCGGCTTGATGCCATCCCTGCCTGCCACCGCGGGAGTGGTCGGCGCGGGTGCCGCTGCCGGCGGCGAGGTGGGTGCGCCGGCGGCTCCGTTTCGCGCGCTGTCACCATCACCCGGCGCTTCAGCCACGATGCGAATCTGCAGCACGTTCGCCGCCGACTCCACCTGCAGCCGGCGCTCGTCGTCGAAATAGCTGAGCTTGCCGCCGCTGACCGCCTGCAGTTTCACCTCGCGCGGCTTGAGGTCCGGGCCGATGAGCAGCGCGGGCGTGGCGGCGCGGGAAGTCGCCGTGAGCAAGAACAGTGAAATAAGAAAACTGCCGCGTGTCATCGGATTGCTTCGTGGTTAGCGGTCGGGCCGAGTCCGCGAGGCCCACCTGTGCCTTGAATGACGAAGGACAAATGATCCAATGTCGAATGAATGACGAATGATCCAATGACGAATGACGAATGACGAATGTCCGACTCTCGTTGGAGACCCAACACCCTCGATCGAAGACAGTCAGCGTCCGCCATCCGTCCTTTGGCATTCGGTCATTGGGATTTCGTCATTCATTCGTCATTGAGAATTCGTCATTCGTCACTCGCCGAACGGGTGGGCCTCGCGGACTCGGCCCGACCGCTAAACGACGAGCGATTCACCGCTGGAAAATCGGCAGATACCGGTTCGGCATCTGCAGGATGATCAGCGCCATCGCGCTGGCGTAGCTTTCGCCGTGCGGGTCGGACCATTTGCCGTCGGCTTCCTGGCGCAGCAGCAGCTCCCGGCGGATCGCGGGGAACCACTGCGACCAGTGGCTGCCGCCCGCCAGGTACATCGCCTGCACCGCGTAGTAGTGGCCGTAGTAGTAGTGGCCCACGGCATAGCTGTTCATCTGCGTGCGGTACTGCATCAGGTATTCGAGCCCCTTGGCGAGTGCGTCGTCCTGGTACACGCCTGCGTAGTACAGCGCCGCCACGCCCGCCGCCGAGCGCGGGAACGCCGAGCCGCCGGAGTTGATCATGTACTTGTAGCCGCCGTCGCTGTTCTGGCAGTTGCGGACGTAGGCGATGGCTTTTTCGATGGTGGCCTTGGGCACGCTGATGCCCGCCTCGCGCGCCGAGCGCAGAGCCATCACCTGGCAGATGGTGACGGACACGTCGGCGTCCGCCGGCTCGGGGCGGTAGCGCCAGCCGCCCTCTTCGTTCTGCGACTGGATGATGAGGCGGGTGGCTTTGACGAGAGCTTCGCGGCAGCGGCGATCGCCGGTCATGCCGTAGATTTCGCCGAGGAACAGCGTGGCAAAGCCGTGGCCGTACATCGGCCCGTGCGAAACGTCGGCGGCGATGAAGCCGGTTTCGCTGGTGGATTTGAGAATGAAATCGAGGCCCTTCTCGACATTCGCCCCATACTTGCCCCGCCCCGGCACGTGGCCGTCCGCCATGAACGCGAGGCAGCACAGCGCGGAGATGCCCACCTCGCGGCCGTAACGGTTGCCGGCGAAGCTGCCGTCCTCCTGCTGCTGCGACGCGAGATAGGCGAGGCCGCGATCGACGGCTTTGCGAAGATCAGGCGTGATCTCGACGAGATTGTCCGGCGCGTCGCCGGGCGCGGCGAAGGCGGGCGAAATGGGAGCAATCGCCGCGAGCAGAATGGCGAGGGTTGATGCAATGGCGATGAACACATGTCGCACGATCAGGGAACTCCTTCGAACGGCGGCGGCTGGCGGCGAGATAGGGAGCCTCGCAGACTTGGCCCGACCGCTATCCGCCATAAAGCGTCGCGAACTGAAACTCAGGCGAACCCAATTTGCAATTACAAATTTTCAATTTTCAATTTTCAATCTCCGAAGCTTCACACTTTCCACTCAATCCTTCCCTTCCTCCGCCAACCTCCGATAGTACATCTCCGTCAGCCGCTTGTAGAGCGGGCTGAACTTTTCGCCCAGGCCCTGATCCAGTTCGCTGCGGACGCGCTGCGGCAGCCGGCCCCATTCGATGCGCGTCTCCTCGATCGGTCCGCCCGCGTTCGCGTCGCCGGCGGTGCCCTTGGTCACCTGACCCTGGTTCGGTTCGTTGCTGCCGGGCTGCTTCTGGCCGGGTTTCTGCTGCTGGCCTTTCGCCTGCTGCTCCTGGTTCTGCTTGCTGCCGTCTTCCTGCTTCTGTTGCTGCTGCTGTTGCTGCTGCCCCTGCCCCTGCTGCTGTTGCTGTTGCTGCTGTTGGCGCTGCTGGGCGGCGGCGATCACCTGGTCCAGCCGGCGAAGCACCGATTCCTGCATCCGCTGCGTCTCCAGCCCCGGGTCCTTTCGCTGGCTCAATCGGCTGGCGGCTTCTTCCATCTCGGCGATGGCCTTGACCAGCGCGTCGGTGATCTCGCTGTCGCCCATCGGCGGCAGCTTCTTGATGTCGGGGCGGGTCGGCTCGGGCCTCTTCGAGGGATCAGGCTTCGGCTGCCCCGGCAGCTTCAAGAGATCATCCAGAGACGCATCGTTGTCCGGCGCCCCCGGCGCCGCTTGCGGCTTCGCATCTGACTTCTCCGCCTGCTTCGTGCCTGCCGGTTGCGGCTTCGCAGGCGCGGGATCTTTCCCGTCACCAAACGTGAGCGACGCGGACGCGGTGATGATGGCGAGCGTGGTCAGTGATTTCTTCAGCATGGCGCACCTTCGATTGCTTGTCGAATGTTTGATTGTCGAACGGCGTGGCGCGTGACTGATTCTGTTCGACATTCGAGATTCGTCATTCGTCGTTCATTCGTCATTCAGGTTTCGACATTCGTCATTCGTCATTCGCCCAACAGGTGGGCCTCGCGGACTCGGCCCGACCGCTAACCACAAGGCACTCCTTCACGCCTCACTTCTCTCTCCTCACTTCTCACTCCTCACTCCTCACTTCCCCTACTCCTGCACATCTGTGCCCTGCGTCATCTTCCGGATCAGCCGTTCGCCCAGCATGCGCAGCTGCAACTGCCGGGCGGCGAGGTCGCCCATCTGTTTGACGCGTTGCGAGTCGGTGAGTTTCACTTTGCCGTCGCCGATGGCGCGGGTCTGGCGGTAGACCGATTCCTGCATGCCGCGCAAGAGGCGAAGCTCCGCCACCGGTGGCACCAGCGGTTTCTTGCCCTGCTGGCCCTGCTGCTGCTCGCCCTGCTGCTGCTGCTGGGCGCGCTGGGCTTCGTCGAAGGCGTCCGCTTCTTTCTTTGCGTCATCGAGCGCCTTGGCCATCAGCCGCAGCGTATCGCTGATGTTCTGCTGATCGAGCACCAGTTCGCCGTCTGGCGTCGCGCCGCGCAGCTTGCCCACCGCCCGGCTTGCCGATTCGTCCACTTCCTTGTGCAGTTGCTGGAACAGCAGGGTGTCCTTCACCTTCTCGGCAAGCTGCTTCGCTTCGTTCTGCAGATCCGCCTCGGCGTTGCCTAATGCGAGCAACTCGCCGCGCTGCCGACGGTTCAGTTCGCCCGCATCGACCAGCACGCGCGTGCGCTCGCGCAGATCGTCCTGCGCCTTGGCGAGCTTCTCGTAGACGCCCTTCAGTTCATCGCGCTGCTGCTGCTGCTCTTCCTGCTCGCTCTTCTGCTTCATCTCTTTGACCAGCTTCAGCGCGTCTTCCAGGTTCTTCAGCGCGTCGCTCTCGCTCGTCACCGCCGGCTCCTGCTGATTGCCGCGCAGGAAACCGATGGCGTCGCCCATGCTTCGGGCCGCGGCGTCCACGAGCTTGGTCACGTTGCCCATCTTCTGATCCGCCCGCGCTTCTTCCGCCACCGCGATGGTGTTGCGACGCAGCGCCGCTTCGCCGTCCGCCAGCAGCGCGAAATCCTGCTTGGCCGCCTTGAGCCGATCGAGCTGCGCCTTCTGCTGTTCGATGAGCCGGGCGATGGATTCCTCCAGCTTCGCTAGCATGCGACGAAGCATCTCCTGCTGCTTCTTGTCCTGGCCCTGCATCTGCTGGAGCATCTGCTGCAACGTCTGCGACGCTTCTTCCTGCTGCGTGTTGGCCTGCGAGAGCTTGTTCTCCTGCACATCCTTCTGGGCCTGCTGCATCTTGTCCTGCAGGCCCTGGCGCTGGGCGATGTTGGCGGCATCGTTGAGGGCCTGAGCCGTGGCTTTGTCCTGCGGGCTCTTGCCTTGCTTGTCGATCGCCTCGGCCGCGGCCTTCATCTGCTTGATGAGTTCATCCGCCTGCTGGCCCAGGTTTTTCTGCTGCTCGGCGAGGCGCTGCAGTTCCTTCGCGTCCTTGGGATCGAGTTCGTTCGCGTTCTTGCCCGCCGTGCGCGGCAGCATTTTGCGAGTGTCCTCGCCCAGCGTCTTCTGCGCCTGATCCAGGGCACGCAACTGAAGCTGCAGCGTCAGCGCGTCGCGGCCCTGGTCGAGCAGTCCCGCCAAGTCCTTGAGCGCCTGCCCCACGTTCTCCTGATGCTTGCCCGCCTGCTCCTGCGCGGCTTTCTGGGCCGCGGATTCCTTTTGCTCGCGCCGGCTCTGCTCGAGCTGCTGCGTGGCGCTTTGCGATTCGTTCTCCGCCTTGTTGATTAGTTCCTTGGATCGCTGAATGAGGTCCTTCAACTGCGGATCGTCCAGCTTGTTGCGCTGGGCGCGCTGCTTCAGTTGCTGCAGCGCGTCCTTCTGACGCGAGACCTGCTGCGTGAGCTGCTCCTGCCGGCTGTGCGCCTGCTGCTGCTCGCCGGTGCGAATCTCCGTCTGCCGGGCTTCCAGGCGGATCGCCTGCTGCCTCACGGCTGACAGTTCATTGCGAAGCTGGTTGATCAGCGAAGCCGTGTCAACGATGCGCAGCGTGCGCGGAGCGGAACGGACAATGTCGTGACGCTTGCCGTCGAGCTCGTAGATATCGCGGGCGGCGGCGGTGAGGATCACTTGATCGCCGGGCTTCAGGCCCAATTTCGAGAGATCGAGTTGATGCGACGCGGCAAGCCTCTCCGTGCGCCCGTTGACGGTTTCGAGGATGAGCGTTTCGCTGGTGAGCTTCTTTTCCACGGCCGGCGGGGTGATCTGCAATTTCGCAGGCAGCGCGGCTTCGAGGGAGAGCGACTCCGAGGCGACATCGTCCCGCGCGGTGCCTTCCACTTTGACCGTGGCGGTGGAGAGCACCGTCTCATCGCCAGCCGGTTCGAGCAGCGCGACGGTGGGCGGTTGGTCGACGCGGGCTTCGATGCGGTAGGTGCGGTCGGAAAGATTTTCCAGACCGTGCTCGTCGCGAAGGTGGATGGGGGATTCGACGGTGGTGTAGAGCAGGAAGGTAAAATCGCAGCCCATGCCGTCGTCGTGCCATTTCCATTGTGTGAGCGGCAGCGGCTTGCCGCCGGGGCGGGAGAGTCCGGGCATCAGCGGGCCGGCGAGATCAGGGGAGAGCCATTTTTCTTTCTCCGCCCGCGCCGCGAAGGCAACCAACTCCGCGGGATCGACCACCAGAGCGCTGGTGCCGACTTCCGGCGTGCCGCGCCGATCGGCACTGCCTGCTGACAGCAAGTGCGGATCGACAGGCTTGTTGAACCGCACCTTCATCGTCACCGCGGAGCCCTGCATTGCCGACATGCTGGCGGTGCGGCCGGTCTGACGATGCATCGCGATTGTTTCCGGCTTGATCAGACCCTTGGCGTAGGCGGGCGGCTCGATCTCGGCGACAACAGAAGTCACCGCCGGCCGGGGCACGACGCGAACGGTGCGCGATTCGGTGACGTTGTCGCCCGCCTTGAAATAGAACTCCACGATCGCGCCCCGCGGAGGCAGGCTGGTCGCGCCTGCCGCGGCAGTGGCACTTGAAGTGCCACTGCCCGCGAGAATCTCAGCGAGGTCGGGCGACAGATCGACGAGGCGCTCGAACATCCCGCTGCGGCTGGCGGGTTCATCGGCGGAACCCACGGCGCCGGCGGGGGCCTGTTCGCTCATCAGCACGCTCTGCCACTGCCGCGGGCCGCCGGAGTTTTCGGTGGAGCCTGGCGCGGGCAGGGCGTGGACGTTGTAGTAGACCCACGCCCTCATGCCCGGTTCGTAACCCTTCTCCACGCGCATCGCCAGCCGCAGCGGCGCGTCGGCCGGCTGCACGGCTTCGTTGGAAAGCGAAGTCAGGTGCGTGCGCCTGGGCCACTCCGCACCGCCCAGGGGCAGCAGCCAGCGCTTGGCCGCGGTTGCCGCGGCATCCGGCGCGGCGAGGCAGATCACGCCGAGCACGATGATCGCGGCGAGCGCGGACATGCCGCTGCGCACGGCGGGCGTAGGGTTGATGAGTTGATGCAGCGACTCGCCGCCGAGGCGCTTTTCCGCCTGCGTCATGCTGGCCTGCGCCATGGACGCCATGCGGGCGGGGTCCGCATAGTTCTCCGGATGCACGGCAAACTCAACGCCGCTGGCGAGCAGCCCCGTCAGGTGCGGAAACATTTTCTCCGCCCGCAGCGCCAGCACACTCAGGTCCGGCGCAAAGCCCGCGGCCCGCGACAGATTTGAGAAGAGCCAAAGCCCGGCGAACGCGAAGATGCCCAAGTCGAGCACCAGCCGCAACCAGCCGGGCAGCCGAAGCAGATAGTCGACCAGGCCGCACGCGATGGCGACGACGATCATGGCGGCGATGAATTGCAGCAGGCGACGGGCGAGCAATAGAAGTCGGCCCCAGCGGCGAACATTGTCGAGCTGCGCGATGACTTGCTGCATGAAGAAGTTCCGCGAAAAGGAGCGATCCGCCGCAACGGACAATGATAGAGATCACGACGAGGCAAACAAGAAGAAAACGCCGCGAAAACGAGGCGGGCGCGGAGGACGGTGTCACGGAATCGTCACAGCCGGATGGATGCCTGTTTAGCGGTCGGGCTCCACCACGCGCTACCTTACAGCGGTCAGGAACGCGAGCAGGTCGAACAGATCACTTTCTTTGATCACTTCGACAAGATTCGTGGGCATGAGCGACAGGCTCGACGGACGCGTTTCGCTGATCTCATCGCTGCTGATCTTCATCTCCTTGCCCTGCGAATCAGCAAGCACCACCAGCTTGCCCTCTTCGCGCAGCTTGAGGCCCGTGACCTGGTCGCCGTCCTTTTTCGTCACGATGACGGGACGGAACGCGGCATCGACATTACGGTTGGGGTCGATGATGTCTTCGAGAAGACGTTCGTGGCCGCGGGCGCCGATGCCGTCGAGTTGCGGGCCGACCTTGTTGCCTTGCCCGGCGAGTTGGTGGCAAGCAGCGCAGTTCTGCTTGAAAACAGCCGCGCCTTTGTCGATCGATGCGGCGAGATTGGCGGGCGAGGCTGTGGATCGCCACGCGGCGAAGCGCGTCGAGCGGTCGGCGATGAGCTGGTTCAACCGGGCGTCGGCGGGTTGCAGATTCTTCGTCAGTGCGGCGAGACGCGCGTCCTTGTCCGACGGGTTCGACGCATTCACACGATCGAGCACCGCCTTGTCCTGCAGCAACCGCGGCGAAGCCTTGCCGTCGGCGATGGTTTTCAAGAGTGCGTCAGCGCCATCGGCGTTCGACGCCAGTGCCATCGCGAAGGGCTGCTGCAACGTCGCGGGCGCGGCGATCAGCGCGGCCGAGAGAGCAGCGCGGGCTTCGGCTGTGCCGGCGACGCCGAGCGATTGTGCCGCCTTGATGCGGAGCGGCGCGGGCTCGCCTCCTCTGGCGGCGATGGCGCCGAGCGACTCGATCGCCGCGACACGGTTCAGCGATATGCTCGCCTGCGCCGCCGCCAGACGGGCATCCATGCCGGCCGCCGCGTCGCCCAGCACACGCAACACCTGCGGCGAGAGCTTCGCCAGTTTCAGATCGCCGGCAATCTGCGCCGCCAGCGCCAGCTTGTTGCCGCTCTCCGTGTCCGACGGAATCGCCAGCACCGCCGGTTCAAAGCGCGCGACCGCCAGCCAGGCGTAGCCGGCGCCGGTCTGGGCGTCGACGATCTCGAACGCGCCGCGCTTCCCCGCCCACTTGCTCAGATCCCACGTGTACTTGTGGGCGATGTCGTTGCGCGGCGGCGTCTGCTGCGCGATGATCTCACCGCTGTCCGCCAGTTTCAGGCGAACGTGATTCGTCGCCGGCGGATTGCTTCCAGGGATGCCGTTGTGGCCGCACAGGTAGAACGTCAGCTTCTTCGGAATCGTGAAGGGCGTGGAGCGCATCACGCCGGTGAGCGTTTCGCCGCCGACGATGGAGTCGAGGAAGATCGCGCTCTGGCCATCGGCGCACTTGCGTTCGCGCGGGCCGAACGGCGAGGGCGAAGGCTTGGTGGGATCGAGGGATTCACTGGTCCAGCTTGGTTTCACTTCGCGCTTGGGATCGAGCATCGCCTCGGCGAGCGTCGCTGCCCACCGGCCCAATGCACTGTCGGCGTTGATCGTGCCGCCGCGCTGCTTCACACCGCTGTGAATGGCGGTGAAGAGCGGAAGCTGCGCGTCGATGTCGCCCTTGAACTTCTCCTTCACGAATGCCGCCACTTCATCGACGCGGGCATCGCCGACATAACGAGCCACGTGGGTGATGTACCGGCCCATGGCGTCGGCGGAGAGGTCGCTGCTTCGCACATGCTCGAACGCGAACCACGCCGCCGCCTCGCTAGGCACCGCCAGCGCGATCTCGGCGAGCTTCGCACGGTCGCCGGCTTCGAGCTTGATCTCGCGCAGCGCGGCCAGGTCCTTCATGTCGCGCAGGTTGTTGCGCAGGGCGATGCGGATGGTGTGGATCAGGGCGAGGTCCTGCGCGTCGGCTTTGGACCAGGCGGTGAGGAGTGCCCCCACATTGGACGGATGCGGATGTCGGCTGAGGGCATCCGCGGCCAAACGGACCTGTATCGGATGAACTGACTCAAGACCTCCTTGCGCCCACTTCATGAAGTACGGCGCCAGTTCCTTTCTCTCACTAAACATTCGATAGATGTGGCCCATCGCGATTACGCTCGGCGGGCTGCGCCTTTCGGGATGAAACGTGCTCTGGACCCCTTCCGTACGCTCAATGATCCAGTACGCGTGGACTTCATTCATCCACTCAAGGCCGAGGCTGCCGACCACATCCTTGGTTTTCACGGCGGAGCTATCTAACGCCACCTGAGTTGCCAATGATCTGAACACGATGTTTTGATCACCTAGCGCTGTGACTAAATGGCTGGTGGACAACTTCGTGAGATCAACCAAGGGCCGCAACGCCACCCTCGGCGTTCCCGCTGTCCCCTTCCACACGACGCGCCAGATTCTGCCCCGCGCGCGGTCGCGCTTTGGGTGTTTCAAGTCCACTTCGTAATGCCCGATGATGCAGTTGTAAAAATCCGCGATGTACAGCGCGCCGTCGGGGCCGAGTTGGATATCGACAGGCCGGAACCATTCATCGTCGCAGGTCACGAAATCCACCGGCTTATCCACCCACGGCGTGGAGCCGCGCCACTCGATCACGTCGCGCTGCACCTTGCAGTTGACGACATTACCCAGGTACAGGCAATCGCGGTACTCCTTGGGGAAATGATCGGCTGCGTAGTACGCGATGCCGCCGACGCCGCTGGAGCCGTGATCGTGATTCGTCATCTCCGGCGCGAAGCCCAGGCCGTCGTGCTGGCGGCCGAAGCTCTGATAGCACCCGCCGCGCAGGAGCATCGTGCACGCCTTGCTGTGGCAGTCGGCGGAAAAAAGATTGCCCCACGGATCGAAGGTCAGGCCGAAGGGGTTCACCTGCCCCTGCGACCAGAGCTCAATCGCTGAGCCGTCGGGCTTGAAGCGGTAGGTGTTGCCGCTGTTCATCTCGAGGACGACGAGGCCTTCGCCCTTGATCTTCACTTTCGACTGATTGCGGAATCCGTGGTTCGCGTAGATCCAGCCGTCGAGGTGATAGCGGAAGCCGTTCTGGTTGCCGTGCGTGTCAGCGTAATCGAACGGGCCAAACATGATCTCGCGTTTGTCGGCTTTGTCGTCGCCATCGGTGTCGGTGTATTTCCAGATGTTCGGAATGGACCAGAGAATCGCCTCTTTGCCGGCCTTGAGCGGGAGGATGCCGATGGGAATGTTGAGGTTCTCCGCAAATCGCTTGACGCTCTTGGCCTTGCCGTCCGGACCGATGTCGCTGAGGATCGTGACTGCGTCGCGGGCTTTGGCGGGATCGGCGGCGGGCCAGGGATATTCGATCGAGTGTGAGACCCACAGCCGACCGCGCGTGTCGAAGTTCAGGTTCATCGGCTTCTGAATCTCCGGCTCGCTGGCAACGAGCTGAATCTCAAAGCCGGGTGGAAGCTTGAACTTCTTCTGCTGCTCGGCGGGCGACAGCGGGTCCGTCGTCACCACCGGCGGCGCGGCGAGCGCGGCACGTGACCAGAAAAACATGGCCAGCACAAACAGGCAGCGACAGGTGGCGGGGTTTCGCATGGATTGCTTTCCGTGGGAGGCGTCCTGAAACATGGCGTCGCTTCAATTCGCATTCATCCAGCCTGGCGCTACTCCTCGCCCGACTCCAGCGCCAACGGCCGGGCGGCGGCCTTGGCGTGAAGGTCGTAGCGCTTGCGCAGCTCCTGCACGCGCGCCGGCTCCTTCGATGCCAGATCGTTCTTCTCGCTGATGTCCTGAGCAATGTTGTAGAGCTCTTCCACAACGTTACCGCTCGCCTTGTTCTTTCCCTTGCCTTTGCCGCCAGCGTCTGCGGCGCGCACCACCAGTTTCCATTCCCCCACGCGAATGGCGCCGCCGGCGGGCGTGATGTTGTGCACGATCTCCTCGTGCGGCGTGACCGCGCCCTTCGTGATGCAGGGCCAGATATCACGGCCATCCACCGGCAGCTTCTGCTCCAAGGGCGCGCCAGCCAGTTTCAGCAGCGTCGGATACCAGTCGACGATGTGCATCATTGCATCCACCTTGCTGCCCGGTTCGATCACGCCCTGCCACGAGGCGAATGCACAGACGCGCACGCCGCCTTCGTACACGGTGCCCTTGCCCGCACGCAGCGGGGTGTTGTCGGTCACCTTGCCGGGGCTGGGGCCGCCGTTGTCGCTGCTGAAAATAAAGAGCGTGTCCTTGCGGAATCCCTTCTCATCCACCGCGTCCACGATCTGTCCGATGGCCTCATCCATCGCCGCAAGCATGCCCGCCAGCTTGCGCCGCTCGCCCTGCAGCTTTGCGTACGGCTCGGTGTACTTGTCCGGCACCTGATGCGGCGCGTGCACCGCGTTGAAGGGCACATACAGAAAGAACGGTTTGCCCGCCTCCTGCCTCTTGACGAACCGCACCGCTTCGCGCGCCAGCAGATGCGTGCTGTAGCCCTGGTCGTTGCTCTTCGTGCCGTCGCGGTACCAGTCGTGCTTGTTGTCGCGGACGTGGGTGAAATAGTCGAGCGCGCCGAACAGGTGGCCATAGAAAAAATCGAAGCCCCGCGCGTTGGGCCAGTATTTCTCATCGAAGCTGCCCAGGTGCCACTTGCCGGTCATGCCAGTGGCGTAGCCGGCTTCGCGCAGGGCGGCGGGGAGCATGCGCTCGTCGAGTGACAGTCCGTATTTCGCGTTGGGCCGAATCACGCCCACCTGCAGCCCGTAGCGGATCGGGTACCGCCCGGTCATCAGGCTGGCGCGCGTCGGGGAGCAGACCGGCTGCACGTAAAACTGCTTGAGCACCGCGCCGGATGCGGCAAGCTTGTCCAGGTGCGGCGTGCGGATCTCCTTGCCGCCATTGAATCCGCAATCCGCAAAGCCCAGGTCATCGGCGATGATGAAAACGATGTTCGGTTTCTGGGCCGCGAATGACCTGGCGCACAGGGCAAGCACGATGAACGCGAACAGGAGAGGGAACCGTCGATGCTTCATGGGCAGACCCTTTGAATGGATGATCACGTCAACGCCACGCCACACGCACGGAGCAGTGTTTCCTGCACGGTCAGGTCATGCTCGTACGAGAAGTCGGACTGCTTCTGCCCGCGGATGATGCGGGCCATGTCGGCGGCATCGTCGACGTAGCGCGTGTAGCGAGGGAACTTGATCTCCTGCGTGCCCTTCTTGTATTCGCCTCGCGGCCTGGAGAGCGACACGCGGGCCGCGGGATTGTCGAGCGGCTGAATGTGGAACGTGCCCTCGCTGCCGCAGACGACGAGGTGCCTGCGGTCGAAGCCTTCCACTTCCAGCGCGGTGGATTTCACGGTGGCGGTGGCCTTGGGATAGCTGAGCACCGCGAGCATGTTGTCCAGCAGTTTGTCGTCGATCACGGCAGAGTGCAGATTGAAAGACGCGACGCCGGCGGGCTTGCCCAGGATGGCGATGACCAGGTCCATCACATGGCAGCCGAGTTCGAACAGGATGCCGCCGGGGTACGCCGCCAGTTGTCGCCGGCCGGCGGGATCGATGACCTTGCTCATCACCGCGTGAACTTCAAATACCTCGCCCAACCAGCCCTGCTTCAGAAATTCGCGCAGCAGCACAACCGCCGGGTTGTAGCGGAACATGTAGCCCATCTGCACGAGGAGCTTCTTTTTCGCCGCGGCGTCGAGGATGCGCTTGAACTGCGGCAGCGACTCGCCGGCGGGCTTGTCGAGATGAATGTGCATGCCGGCGGTGACACACGCCTCGGCATGATTCAGCAGATCAGCCACGCGCGACTCGACGAGCACTGCCTGCAGGCCCCGTGTCTGCAGCAGTTCGTCGCGCGTCATCCATTTCAAGCCCTGGTATGGAGCGGTGTTCTCCGCGCGCTTGCGCAGGGCTTCGTCGGGCTCCACGATGCCGACCACTTCGTAGTCCGCTGACGCGCGGTAGACCGCGAGCTTGCTCGCATGAGCGTGGCCCACGCCGATCTGCCCGATCCGGATGCGCCCGGGCGCCGCCTTGTCGTCCGCCGCCGCGGAACTTGCCGCCATGATGCCGGCCAGGGCGCCGGCCCGGCGGAGAAAAGTGCGTCGGTTCATGGAAGACTCCGGGAAGAAATCGACATCACGATATCAGACCGCCGATGTCGGACCGGCAAGCCCGCAAGTATCGAGCCGGCAGTCCACGCAGCCCGCCCTGCTACCATGTGCGAAGCTGCATGATTGCCGCCGCCCCGACCATTCCGACGCCCACGCTCGCCGCGTCCATCTTCGATTGGCTGCTGGGGCTGAAACGCCTGAGCACCGGCGACGACCGGGCGCAACTCGGCTGGCGCGTCGATGTTGCGGGTTGGATTTGGATCATCATCATCCTTGCCGCCGTGGGCCTGGCGTTCTGGAGTTACAGCAAACTCACCGGCTCGCGTCCGGCCCGCACCGCACTGGCGACTCTGCGGGCCCTGCTTCTCCTGCTGTTGGCGGCGCTGATCGCCGGGCCGATGCTCGTTGTCGAGGACTATCGCCTCGATCCCGACTGGCTGCTGGTGCTTGTCGACCGCAGCGCGTCGATGAAGATTCGCGATGTCGTTGATGACACGGATCAGGCCGACGCCGGCAAAGACGGCATCGGGGGCGTCAGCCTCGTCGCCGGCCGCCCGCCGATCACACGCGATGAAAGCCTGCGCCGCGCTCTGGGCGAACACGCCGACCTTTTCTCAACCGACAAGCTCGGCAAGGATCGCCGCATCATCTGGCTGGGGTTCGACAGCCTGACTCGCGAGATCGATTCCCCCACGCCCCCCGCCTCCACCGATTCCGGCGACCGAGCAGCCGCCAAACTCCCCGACCCCGCGGGCAACACCACCGCCATCCGTTCCGCCATCGAACAGGCATTGCAGCGGGCCACCGGCCGGCCCGTTTCCGGCATCGTGCTTTTCACCGACGGCCGAACGCCGCAAGCCACCGGCGCGGATCTGGTCGCGAAACTGAAGCAGCAGCGCATCGGCGTGTATGCGGTGCCGCTGGGCTCGCCGCGCACGCCGCTGAATCTCGTCGTCAGCCGCGTGGAATCGCCGGAACGGGCCTACATCAACGACACCGTGCCCGTCACGGTCAGCATCGACACCTATCCACAAGACGCCGCGCTTGACCGCGATCGACTGAGCATCCGCCTGGTCGAAAAGCAGACCGGCCGCGTGCTGGATGAGAAGAAAGGCAAGGAGATCGATCTGGGCGGCTCGTCCGCGCCCGGCGCCGGCGCGACCAGCGGCAAGCCCGTGCGCCTCTCCACCGAGACGGCCGTCGCGGGCAGGCAAAGCTGGCGCGTCGAGCTTGTTTACGATGCGCCCGCTGATGCCCCGATCGAAAAACGAGAGC
The DNA here is from genome assembly GCA_964426135.1 of uncultured Phycisphaeraceae bacterium. Lineage (GTDB taxonomy): Bacteria > Planctomycetota > Phycisphaerae > Phycisphaerales > Phycisphaeraceae > CAYRPN01. Next base: position 24,965 of record CAYRPN010000053.1, read on the forward strand.
TGGTCACCGATGACAACGCGCAGGACGTGAATGTGGAGCTCGTCGACAAGCCCATCCGCGTGCTTTATGTCGAGGGTTATCCGCGCTGGGAATATCGCTATCTCAAGACGCTTCTGATCCGGGAAAAATCGATCGACTCAAGCATGATGCTCATCAGCGCGGATCGCACCTTCGCCCAGGAAGGCGATTCGCCGATCACCCGGCTGCCCGTGTCGCCTGAGGAGTTCAAGCCTTACGACGTGATCATCATCGGCGACGTGCCGGCGAACTTTTTCAGCGCCGAGCAGCTCGCCCTGATGAAGGATCACGTCTCCGCGCGCGGCGCCGGCCTGATCTGGATCGGCGGCGACTACGCGACGCCGCGCAGCTACGACAACACGCCGCTGGCGGAACTGCTGCCGATGCGCAGGCCCGGCGAGGTGAAGCGCGCCGATCCGTCCCTGGGCACCATCAGCCTGCGCCCGCAGCCTCTGGCGGAGGCGCTCAATGTGCTGCGCCTCCGCAGCGAGAGCGTCGCTTCCGGCGCGCCGCGGCGGTCCGAGGCGCAAAGCTGGCCCGCGAATCTGCCGCAGTTTTTGTGGGCACAGGACATCGGCAGGCTCAAGCCCACGGCCGAAGTGCTCGCCGCGTCGCAGGAGTTTCCAGACCTGGGCGGCGGCGCACCCGGCGCGCTGCCGCTGGTCAGCCGCATCCGTTACGGCGGCGGGCAGGCTGTGTATGTCGCCAGCGACGAGACTTGGCGCTGGCGCTATGGCCGCGGCGAACTTTACTTCCAGCAGTTCTGGATTCAGATCATCCGCATGCTCGGCCGCGAGCGTCTGCAGCAGCGCGACGAGCGCGTCTATCTGCAAGTGAGCAATCGCCGGGTGCAGAGCGGGCAGCAGGTGAAGGTTTCACTGCACGTGCGCGACGCCCAGCTTGCCAGGGATCCGAAGCCGCGCATTTCCATCGCGGTGACCAAGGCGGACAACCCCAAAGGCCCGGCGCTGGATCGAATCGACCTTACACCCGTCGGCGCGGCGGAAGGCAGCGGCGCTGACGGAGCGGGCCGCGAGTATTCAGCAGTGTGGCAGGCGAACGTCAACGGCGATCTGGTGCTGCGCGTGCTCGATGCCAGCATGGAAGACGCCGCCGGCGAACCGATCGAAATCATCGCCCCCGATGACGAACTGCGCCAGCCCGCCACCGATCATCCGCGACTGCAAACGCTCGCCGACGAAACGGGCGGCAAGGTCGTGGCCCTGAGCGATCTCGATCAACTCAACACGCTCATCCCCCGCCGCGCCACCCGCACTCCCAACGACATCCGCGAAGCGCTCTGGGATTCTCCGCTGGCGATGCTCCTGGTCGTGCTGCTGATCACCGCGGAATGGATCGGACGGAAAGTGATCCGGCTGGTGTAGCAGAGAGCGTGTGCGAGACGGGAGGGCGAAGCTCCTGCCGAGCCGCGAATCACGACGGACGCACAGACTAAGGATCGTGACCGAAATAACTTCTCGACTTGGCCGGTTCCGATTCCCCTCCCTCTTAGGGAGGGGTTAGGGGAGGGTCGGGCGCACTGCATGATTGTGCATGAATTCAGGCTGTTCGCCCGACCCTCCCCCTGCCCCTCCCTAAAAGGGAGGGGAGTTCGAACGTTGCAAATCGGGAAGTTGTTTCGCTCCGATTCCTAAGCCGCGGCTCGGCAGGAGCCTCACCCTCTGGTTCCGACTTCTCGCATGGCTTCTGGGGGATCGAGGCAGGGAAGAACAGGTGGGCGAAGAGGCCGCGAAAAACTCCACGCCCATGCAGTCTTGTGCCTCGCGCAGACCCGACCACATCGCCACCAACGACATTCATCGCACTCTTGTACGATGGATGTCATGGGGCTGCTACAGGAGTGATGAACTTGACTACGCACTGGAAAACATGGCTTGCCGGCATCGCGCTGTTCGCGCTTGCGGTCGGTCACGCACTGGCTGCACCGGACCCCAGGCCGGAGCCGGCGGTGAAGCCGACCGCGCCTGCGGAGACCGACAAGAAGACTGACGACAAGATCGTTCCCGCCTTCAGTCGCGGCGTCGGCCCAGGCTGGGTTGATCTGACGGGCAAGGATTTTCTCAACGTCAACTGCTGGGACGACACCTGGACCTGGAAGGAAGGCCACGCGACCTGCACCGGCCAACCCACCGGCGTGATCCGCTTCAAGGATCCGCTCACCAACTTTGAGTTCTCTTGTGAGTGGATGCACAAGCAGAAGGGCGGCAACTCGGGCATCTTCGTGTGGGCCAGTCCGACCTCGATCCTGAGCCTGGCCAAAGGAAAAGGCAGCCTGCCGCACGGCATCGAGGTGCAGGTGCTCGACCTGGGCTACAAGGAACTCTACGAGGCGCAGTTCAAGAAGCCCGGCAACTGGTTCACCAGCCACGGCGATGTGTTCCCCGTCGGCCCGGTCAAGATGAAGCCCTTCCCGCCCGTGGCGCCGGATGGCCAGCGCGCGTTTCCATCGAAGGAAACCACGCTGGGCATCAACAACTGGAACCACTACTACGTCCGCGCGATCGACGGCGAAGTGAAACTGTGGGTCAACGGCGAGCAGGTCTCCGGCGGCAACGGCATCTCGCCGGCGTCGGGGTTCCTCTGCCTTGAGTCGGAGGGCGCGCCGGTGGAGTTCAAGAACCTGCGGCTGCGCATCCTGCCGCCGCTGGAAACCAAACTGCCCAAGGACCTGGAGATTCCCGTGCCCGTCATCGTCAACCCCGCGAAACGTCCGGCGGTGAAGCTCGATGGCCACGCGATTCTGGGCACCTGGGAATACATGGGCACCTACACGCGCGAGTTTCTCGCCGATGGCCGCTGCATTCTGCGGAACGGAAAAGAAGTGGTGTGGACGAAGAAGTGCGTCGACAAAACGGCGACCACGATCACGCTCGAAGGCGGATATGAGCACAAACTGGAGGGCGACGTACTCAAGATTGAAGGCAAATACGAGGCGAAGCGCAGGAAATAGATGGCCGGCCTCCAGGTTCCCCGGCGAACGACAGGCGATCGTTGCGATCTCAAGGGACGCTCAGCCGGGTGCGACCGAGATCACATCGGAGCCCTGATGTGCGACCTCCAAATGCACATCATGCTTGTCCGCGTCGAGCCGGTTGTCCTGTGCTGACCGACTCGCGAATCAGTTCAAGCAGCTCCGCCTGCGCCACGCCATCATCGACCGTGACGCGCGGCAACTGCCGGCCCTGAATCGCCTCGATGAAATGCTCCAGCGGCGTATGTCCGCGCTGGTCAGTGTCGATCTTCGGGTATTTCACCCGACCGTAGGCATTGTTGATTTCTATCCAGTTGCCATACCAGCCATCGATCTCGATGCGCCCACCCGCGAAGAAGAACGAAAGCCGCGAACTCTCGCTGGGACAGTTGCCGGCGATGACGATGGTTGCGACAACGCCGTTCTCAAAGCGCAGCAACAGGGCTGAATTGATGTCGACGCGCGAACCGAGTCGGTCGACGGCCGCAAACACCTCCACCACCGGCGCCTCCACCGCCCAGCACAGCCCCGCCAGCAGATGCGCTCCGGTATCCACCATCACGCCGCCGCCGCTGATCGACGGATCCTGCCGCCATTGACCGGTGGTCCAGTGCAGCCAGTTCTGGCTGAGATGACCGGCGACGACTTCGAGCTTCCCAAGTCCGACGGGCGAATGAGGATTGCGGATCACTTGCCGCAGATAGGCGAACTCAGGCGTGCAAACAGGGTTGTAACCCACGGTCACCACGCGGCCCATCTGCCCGGCCCTGGCGGCGAGTTGCCGCGCTTCGGCGAGCGAGATCGTCATCGGCTTCTCGATGAATACATGACACCCGGCGCTCAATGCGACAGCGGCGTGCTCGGCGTGGAACTTGTGCGGCGTCGCCACGACCACCGCATCGACGCGATGCTTCAACAGTGCCGTGGCCAGGTCCGTCTCCACCGTCGGCTTCGGCGAAAGCGCCGGCACGTGCTGATGAATGAATGCCTCCACGATGGCAGGCGAGATATCAACACAGGCGACGAGTTGAGTCTCCGGATTCTCGCCGAGCCGCCGGGCATGGTAACCCGCGTAGCCGCCGCAACCGACAATCATGAAGCGCAGAATGGGCATGAGAAGGGAAGTCTGTAACGTATGTAGTGACTCTATAGTAAGTGCAACTCATGAATGAAGAGTTGGTCTCGGCAGACGAACTGCATTCTCTACCTTCTCTACCTTCTTTACCTCCTTCCCCTCAATGCGCGTCGGGCAGCAGCGGCCCAGCCAATTGCTTCATGAAGAACAGCCGGCCCGGCATCGTCGGCATCCAGCTTGATGGGATCCACGGGTCGTTGCCGTATTGCAGCGTCACGCACAACGACATGCCCTGCCACATGGCGCCGCGGTCGGGGTAGGCGCCGTCCGCCCCGCCGATGCAGAAATCGCTTTGAAGGAACAGGCCGGGGCCGATGCTGTTGGCAAAGCACGGAATCAGCGTGAATCGGCTGTTGAAGGAGTGCAGCGCGTTCTGCTCAATAGTCAGCGGATGCAGCGGTTGCCCAATGCGGAACGGCTGCGATTTCCACTCGTCGACCGTTGCATACTCGCCGGCGATCTGCGGCTCCCAGAACGCGATGTGGCACGCCCGGCCGATCCCGTAGACCGTCACGAGTTTGCCGCCGGCACCTTTGATGGCCGCGATCTTGGCGGGGTACGTGGGCAGGTTGGTCTTTGTCGCGAAGTTGCGCTGCGACTTGGGCACCGTGAACTTGCCCAGCGGCTTGAACAGAGCCTCGCCCATCGCGTGCTCAAATCCACCCACCTGGTTGCCGGGAAATGTATTGCCCTCGCGGTCGGACCATTCGTCCATATTAAAGGTGTGAACGTGCTCGCAAGTGATCTTCGCCTTCTTGATCGCCGCCACGGTATGTTTGTACATGCCCATCGGGCCCACTGGCAGAATCAACGCCAGCGACTGCCCCTTCTTCTTCGTCGCCATGATCTGCCCGGCGATGGCGTCGCCCATTTTCTTGTCCATCTCGGCCACGCTCTTGACCGTGACGGGCTTGAAGTCTTTGCTCCAATGCTTGCCGGGCTTGAGCAGTTTTTTCGGCCCCATGCCGCAGCACGCGTCGATGCGGGCGAAGTCCCAGCCCTTCGGATAGAAGTGCTCGAGCAGCGAGCCTTTGTACGTGGTCATGAAATTGATGTTCGTTGACATAGATACATCTCCGTGTTTAGCCGTCGAGCTTTGCTCGACGCGGTTGTGATCCATCAAAACGCGCAGCATCATCGGCGGCACGCGTCGGGCAAGGCCCGACGGCTAAACGGGGTTGGTCCCGCCGCCATCGGTGCCGGCTCCGCCATACGGCGTCACGAAACGCCATGACTGCGCCGGTAGGCATTCCTTGCCCGGGTTGGCTTCAACATAGCGAATCGCACGGGTCACGTCGGTGGCGTCGTTTAAAAACACTTTCCAGCACTTGCGCGCCCAGCACGTCGGAATCGCCACACTGCCGGTCCGGAACGGCAGCATCGGATGTATGTCCTGCGCCGTCATGCGCTTCGTTGACTGGCCCTTCAACTGGGCGACGATGGTTTCGATCTTGTGCGTATGCCTGGCCACGACCAGATGCACATGGTCGGGCAGGATCGAGCATGCATGCACCATGTAGTCGAAATGCTTGATCGCCTCAGCGAATCCTTGCCCAATCGCGCGTGCCTGGATTCCCGTGAAATTGACAGGCGGGTATTTCAACCCTTGCTTCGCCTGCTTGCGGAACACCTGGTTATGTGAAGCGCCCGCGACGCTGCGTCGCGTGTCGGTCTTCGTCGCAGGACCGTACTTGAATAGCTCCCAGGACGCCACGAAATCAGACCACGATCCGCGCGGGTCATTGGGCAACCAGAAGCCATATGCCGTGAAAATGGCGTGGTAGGCGATGACCATAGTTGCCTCCGTGGATGTCGGTCGGCGTGACGTTAAGCCGTCGAGCTTTGCTCGACGCGGTTGTGATCCATCGAAACGCGCAGCATCATCGGCGGCACGCGTCGGGCAAGGCCCGACGGCTAAACCCCAAACATTTCCGCCAGCACATCATTCCGCGGATACGGATGGCCCCGGTGTTGGGTGAACGCCTCCGCATACTTGACGCCGATCTCCTTACCTCGCATCGAACTCTGGCGGCGCATGGATTCGAGGTACTCGTCCATGCCGTGGTGCGCCCGCAGCCATTCGCGCTGCGATTTGTGCGCCGCCAGCGCTTTCGTCTTCTTCGGCGTCTGCTTCGTCACATCAATGTAGGTCGTCAGGTGCGGCGGATCGCCCATCGGGTCCATGCCTTCCACCGGGTCGCAGTAATACAGGTGCGGCACGTGCGACCCGTCGCGCAGCGGAAACTGCGAGGCGTTGGGCGCGCCGAACCCGAAGCTCGCCGCCCGCGCCAGGAGCGACGTCATCTCGTGGTCCATCATGTAATCCTTGGGCGCGTGCGTGATGACCAGGTCGGGCTTGACGCGGCGCATGAGGTCGATGCATTTCTGGATCGTGGGCTTGTCGAAGACCACCATCAGGTCGCGCTCATCGAGGCAGTGGTACGCTGCGCCGATGATCTTCGCTGCCGCCACGTTCTCGCGGGTGCGGATGGATGCGATGTCCCAGCGGTTGTGCACCATGCTGCCGCAGTCGCCGGGCGTCATGGAGGCGATGTGCACCTCCCAGCCTGCGTCCTTGAGACGAATGAGCGTCCCGCCGCAGAGAAACTCGGCGTCGTCGGGGTGGGCGAGGAGGGAGAGGGCGATTTTGGTTGATTGTGCCATGTAAGTATCTCGAATGATCGGAGTATTGGTTATTGGTGAATGGTGAATGGTTAATAGTTAATGAAGACGTGGATTGTTGTTATCAATAACCACTCGCTATTAACTACTCGCCACTAACCATTAGCTTTGTCGCACCTTCACCGTCTTCTTCTTCCGTATCGCACCGTCAATCGCATACATCACCTCATGCACATGCGCACACGCCGCCAGGTCATTGTGCGGGCGTTTTCCTTCGCGCAAGGACTCGACGAAGTGTTTCAACTGGCCGAGATACGGATGATCCTTCACGTCGCCGGAGGCGGGCATGTCGGCAGGCACCTTCGCCCATTCCCTTTGGCCGGGCCAGTCTAGGGACCAGATCTTGTCGTCGTGGATCGCGCCCTTGTCGCCTTGGAAAAGCACCGGAAACAGGTACGGCTGCCGGCACTCGATGCTGGTGGCGACCTTGCCGATCGCGCCGTTCTTGAATTTCAGGATCGCGACGCTGTTGGGATCGTATTCGTATTTCAGCGGATTGTTCGGGCTGGTGTTGCTCATGGCCGCGACTTCGACCACTTCGCTGCCCATGCACCAGATGAGCGAATCGAGCGCGTGGCAGCCGGCGGTGAGCAGCGCGTCGCCGCCGATCTCTTTCTTGATGTTCCACGACCACTGTCCATACCACGGGCCGATGCCGTGGAAATAGCTGCACTCGGCATAGAACACATTGCCGATCAGGCCGTCGTCGATCATGCGCTTGATGTTGCGGAACAAGCCGATCCAGCGCAGTTCGAAACATACACTCGTGACAACTTTCGCCTTGTTCACCGCGGCGAGCATCTTCGCCAAGTCGCGGCGATTCAGGGCGACTGGCTTTTCGATGACGATGTGTTTGCCCGCTTGTGCCGCGGCAATCGTTTCCGCCGGGTGCTGCGGGTGCGGGGTGCAGATGACGACGACATCGAGTCCGTCGTGTGCGAGAAACGCGTCGTAGTCATCGTAGGGCCGGGCGTGCTCGAGCTTGTGATGCTCGATCTTGCCCATGGCCTTGCCCAGTTGCCGCGAGCACACGGCCACGATGTTGCAGCCATCGATCTGCTTGAAGGTATCGATATGAGCGCCGGCGACCCAGCCAGTGCCGACGATGCCGATGCCGAGCGGTTTGGTCTTCGACATGGTGAACTTCCCGAATCGAATGAACGCCGAACGAACCCGTCGATGCAAATGACATACGGATGCGGATGATAACGAGGACGCGGGTTAGCGGAAACGCCGCAGGCGTCTGACCGGATGCCCCTGCGGCGCCGTGCGGATATCGCATGCGAGGCGCTGTGACAACATCAATCGCCAGCGTGCGCCAATCGTTGTCCGTCCAGACGCCTGCGGCGTTTCCGCTAAACGCGCCGAATCCGCGACAGTGATTCACTTCACCGGCGCCAACCGGATGCCGCGCAGGTCCATGAGCCGGCCGGTGATGGCGCCGGCGGAGCGCAGGACAAGGCGCTGTTTGCCCGCAGTCAGTTCGATGACGCCGAGTTTCGTCTGCTGGTAATCGTCGAGCGTGCCGGTCGTCGGCAGCTTGGCGGTGAAAGTGGAGGAATCGCCGCTGTCGTTCTCGGCGGAAACGACAATCGCGTTGCCTTTCCACTGGTCGTCACAGGCGTAGTCGAGCCAGACTTCATATTTCCTGGTCTCGCCTCCCGCCGCCTGCGGCTTCGTATTCGTGCCCGTCACGGCCGGCACATCGACCTGCCACGCCGCGTAGTCGTCGGGGCTGGTCCACTGGCCGAGGTTGTTGTCCTCGCGCTCGTAGACGATCGATGTACCGAACGCCTCGCACGCCGTGGCAGGCAGAACGATCGCGCCATCGCGCCCCGCGGCGATCAGCGCGGGCTTCACGCCCACAAGTTGCCGCGGCGGCTGGCTTCGGGCGATGACGAAGGCGATCACGTCCGCCAGCCCCTGCTTGCCCAGCGTCGTCTCCAGCCCCTCAGGCATCAGCGACAGGCTGGTGCTGCGCAGGCCCGCCAGGTCTTTGCGAAGGATCACGTGCTTCGTTCCGTCGGCGCCGACGAGCGTCAGGCTCGCACCGCTTTCAGCCAGCAGCATCCCGGTGAACGTGTCGCCCTGCGTGGTCTCGGCGACGTAATTCACATAGCGCGTATCGACGGCCTGATTCGGATCGAGAATCGCTTGCAGCAGCGTGCCGGGCGTGCGGTCGGTCAGGGAGGAAAGATCGGGGCCGTGGCCTTTGCCAGCGCCGGCGAGCTTGTGGCAGACGGCGCAGGTTTTCTCGAAGAGCTCGCGGCCACGGGTGAGGTCGCCTTTCGTCGTCGCCACGTCCTGATGAGCGGCGACGACCTTGGCGCGGTCGGTGGCAAGCGCGCCAAACAGTTCCTTCGCCCGCTTGGCGATCGATTCGCTTGGATGTGAGAGCAGCCGCTGCCGGTTGGCGGCGCTGATCTCCATGGTGGCGACCTGCTTCGCGCTCACGCGCTGCAGGAGCAAGCTCGTGGTTTCAGGACGCCGCAGAAGCATGTCGATCATGCGTGATCGCGCTGCCGGCGTCAGTTGCGTCCACCGCTTCTCGAAGAAAAGCGAAGTCAGCAGCGCATCCTTCACCTCCCCGGTCGGCAGCGCGCCCAGTGCTTCGATCGCCTCCTGCTGTAAGCGCGTCGCGACGGACGGCTCCAGCAGCATCAGCAGATAACTGGCGGCGCGCTCCGCCTTCGTCAGGCCCAGCAGCCGAATGAGCATGACGTGCTCCACCTCCGGCTGCTGGAGGTCGGGCTTGCTCAGCACCAGATGCGAGAAGAAATCCGGCCAGGCCTTTCCCTCCTTGATGAGCGGCTCCCAGATGCGCTGCGGCGGCGAGAGCGTCGCCGGATTCACGGATGCCATGCCCTGCACCAGGCCCAGGATGGCCGCGAGCTTGCGAGCTCGCGGCACGGTCGAATCCCGCCTTGTCAGCTCGCGCATCACGGGCGACAGCGCGTCGGCTTCGTCGCTCTGGGTGACCGTCCGCGCCAGCATCGTGATGATCTCGTCACTCACCTCGTTCGTCTTGACGACGAGCAGTTCACTGAGGACGCGCGGGCCGACTTTCGCGCAGGAGCTGATCAGTGCGGCCGTGATGTAGGGATCACCGGTGTTCTGGCGGAACATCTCCACGATCATCGGCGCGGCGTAGTCCTCCATGTCATCAGCGCCCAGGCTCAGCGCCCACTGCATGCGCGCCGCCGCCTGCCGATTGCCCACGCGATGCGGCATGAAGCGGTCCATCCGAGTGCCCGCGCTCTCCAGTACGTACTGCGTCTCCACGTTGCGTACCGCGGCGGCGATCACCGCGGGATGCGGGTCGAGAAGCGAGGCGAAGAAGTCGTCGCCGTTGAGAAGCTCGAACTGATTCAGCATCGAGATCGCCTGCACCCGGACAGCCGGGTTAGAGTTGCGAATCGCATCCTCCACAGGATCGAGGATCGGCTGCCAACTCGCATGTTGCTTGGCGCGCACGGCGGAACGGGCCTTGAGTGTCTCGTCGAAGGCTTCCCGGCTCAGCTTGGGGTCATCCAGAGCGCGGCTGAACTCGATGTATTTCGCCCATTGTGGATCGCTCCACAACAGTACCATCGACGCCAGATCGCGGGTCGTGCCGTTGGGGCTCATCAGCCACGTCATCGCCGATGCACGATCATCCAGGACCATGCGCGGCGTCTGGCGCAGCAAGGTCGCGCCCTTCTTCACCACGCGGTAAATCCGCCCCTTATCGCTCCCCTGCATCCAATCCACCTTCTTGTTAAACCCCTCCGGCAGCCACTGCGGATGCTCCACCACGGCGCGGTACATGTCCGCGATCCACAGCGCGCCATCAGGCCCCGTGCGCAGGTGCACCGGGCGGAACCATTCATCCGTCGATGTGAGGAACTCGCTCTGCTCTTCTCCCGCGACGCGCTGAGCTTTGAACGTGACGCCGTCCTCGGTGAGCTTGCGGCGGGTAATGAGGTTATGCACCGGTTCACAGATGAAGACCTGGCCATAGACATCGTCGCCCAGCAGATTGTCGCGGTAGACGGCGATGCCGCACGCGCTGGTGAAACGGTTGGCCATGTAGGGCGCGTGCAGGCGTTCGACTTTCTTGCCGCGCGGGTAGCAGGGCGGATTTCGCGGCGTGACCAGATCGATGAACGGCTCAGGCGCGGCGACGTGCGGGTTGCGGCGAAGGTAGTGATCCTCCAGCACGTAGTGAATGATCAGCCGGCTGTTGTCGACGCCGAACCAGTTGCCGAAGTCGTCGCGCACGCGGCCGAACTGCGATGGGCCGCTGGCGGGTTCGATTTCGCCGGTGTCGGGGCGGATGCGCAGGTCGCGCCCGCGGATGTCGACGGTGACGCCGGTCTTGTGCGATTTCACGACGCCGTTGGACAGGCCGTTGGCGCAGTAGATCCAATTGTCGAGGCCCCATTGCAGGCCGTTGACGCGAAGCTGCGGATTGCCTTCGACGAAGCCGGTGTAGAGTTTTTCGATTTTGTCGGCTTTGCCGTTGGTTTTGCTGGTGATGCGGAGGCCGCGGGATTTGGCGCCTTTTTCCACGCCCTTCTCATCATCAGCCACCCATTGGGCGGTCGTGTCCTCCGCATAAATGATGTCCGGCGCGGCGGTGACGAGCACGCCCTTTCGCCACGGCAGCACGCCGGTGGGATAATTCAGATCATCGAGGAAAACGGTTCGCTGATCGTACTTGCCGTCGCCATCCGTGTCGGTCAGATAGATCACGCGGCCCTTGGGCTTCTTGGGCGAAGCGTCATTGATCGGCAGCCAGTTGTAATCCGCCATCTCCACGACCCACAATCGCCCGTCCGGCCCCCACGCGAAAGCGACCGGATCGAACACCATCGGCTCAGCCGCGACGAGCTCGACGACGAATCCGTCGGGCACCTGAATCGTCTTGAGCGACTCCTGTGGCGAAAGTGGCGCGGGGGCGACCCACTGCGCCTGCGCCGGTGCCTGCGGTTGTGTCTGTGCGGACGGGGCGTCGGCGGCTCGTACCGCGCCGGCCAGCAGGGCGGCGGCACAGACCAGAGACAGAAGCGCCGGTGCGCGAGGAGTGCGACGCGGAGTGGGCATAGGCTGATCCTCGACAAGTGCGATTCGATGATAACCCCACGATCGCGAAATACTCCCACACGATTCGCAGTAATCGCGACCAATCGCGGCGATCATTTGACATCGCCTGCGGCCTTCGCAACAATGTTCCGTCCGACCGTACGGGCTGTAGCGCAGCTTGGTTAGCGCGCTTGACTGGGGGTCAAGAGGTCGAGAGTTCAAATCTCTCCAGCCCGATTGAAGGCCG
>CAYRPN010000054.1:0-36765 GCA_964426135.1 uncultured Phycisphaeraceae bacterium
TCGGTGACGGAAATCGAAAGATTCTCAGGCTCCGGGAGAGGGCTGGGGTGAGGGCGCAGCGTTTAAGCTTGCTGCGTGAAACGGCGCGCGATCTTGTCCACACTGCGCGCCGCTGCACACAGCAAACCTAGCCGCCACGCCCTCACCCGGCCTCGCGGACTCGGCCACCCTCTCCCGAAGGGAGAGGGGGCCGGAATGCAAGCCCCAGAGAAATGGGCACACCCCGCCTGTGCGAACCGGGTTTTGTCGTTGTGCGCGGAAGGAGCTTGGGGTAACATGCGAACTCGTCGAAGAGTTGCACCGTCCGGCTGGCGTGGAGGAACGAACAGAGCACTTTCAGACGACGGCGCAGGGGTTCTTAACGGGGTTCCGGCATGTCCATGTCATCACGTCTTTTCGAGTGCGCACGAACGCTCTTGTTCTTCCGACGATCCGCGCGGCGAGTCACGCCATCGGCATTGCGGCCCCGGGCCTCCCAGCCTGTCGTCGAGCTGCTTGAGGAGCGCTCACTTCTTTCGGGGTTCGAGGTGCTGACCAGCAGCCTTGGCGCGGGGCCGATGATGGCACCGACGCAGGTGACACTCGACTTTTCGCTGGCGGTGGACCTGGCGACGGTGCAGGCGAGCGATGTGACCTTCGGCGGGTTGCCGGCGACGGGGTTCACCGCCGTCGACGCCGACACGCTGACATTTCAGTTGCAGCCGGTGGGGTCGGGAATCCACACGCTGGCCATCGCATCAGGCGAGATCAGCGAAGCGGGCGGCGCCGCGATCGCCGCATTCAGCAGTCAGACCACGGTGGATGCGACGGCGCCGCGGATCATTGCGTCGTCGGTTTCCCAAGGCGTGGTGCTGCCCGCCGGGCTTCCGATTGAATGGCTCCTTACGTTTGATGAACCGATGGGCGGCGGCACGCTCGTGCCATCTGCTTATTGGATCAGGCCGGCGTCCGGCGGTCAGATTCCGCCTCTGTCGGTCATGCTGACTGGCGCTCAGTCGATTCGCGTCCTCTTCGCCGGCATGGGCCACGGCAATTTCACTCTTGAAGCCAATGTCACCAGTTCCATCCGCGATGCCGTCGGCAATCTGCTCGATGGTGAGGCGCATCCCTCAACGACGGTCCCCACCGGCGATGGCGCGGCCGGCGGCTTGTTCGAGGTGAACTTCTCGACGACGTTCGAAGTGACTGCCACCACGCCGGCCAGCAACGCTGTGATTCCGTCAGCGCCGTTCTCCTACCTCGTGGATTTCAACGGTTCGTTCGACGCCTCCACCGTGCAGGCGACTGACCTCCTGATCGACGGGCAACCGCTGGCCACGAGTGTGACGGTTGTCGATGCGAACACGGCGTCCTTCGCGCTGCCGGCCCTGCCGGCGGGCAACCGCCAGGCGACCATCGCCGGCGGCGCGATTGCCAGTTCGCTGGGCGCGGGGGTGACAAGCTTTGCCCGGTCATTCACGGTCAACAGCACCGGCCCGAAAGTCATCACTTCGTCCATTCTCGAAGGTGGATCGGTTTCATCGTCGAGCGTCACCTATACGGCGGCGTTCGACCGCGACATGACGGCGGCGGGGTTCACGACATCGACCGTCCTGCTCGCAGGGCAATCGACGGGACCGGTCACAGCGAGTTCCGTCAGCTACAACGCCGGCACGCGCACGCTCACGGCGAGCTTCACCGGTGTGCCGGTGGATCAGTTCACGTTGACGCTGGTGAGCGGCGCGGCGGCGATCCGGGATTCGCAGGGATTGCCGCTCGATGGCGAAGCGAATGCGGGGACAACGGTTCCTTCGGGCGATGGTACGGGCGGTGGCGATTTCGTCGTGCATTTCAGTCGCGCGATGACGGTCGCCGGCACGTCACCGGCCAGCGGCGGGATCGTCGCCGGCAATGTTCCATTCAACTACACGATCGACTTTGTCGGAGCGTACGACCCGGCAACGGTGCAGGCGAGCGATCTGCTGATCGACGGCAACGCGATCGCCACGGGGGTGACGCTGGTGGATGCCGACACGCTGCGGTTCACGATTCCCGCAGTGGCAGACGGCTCGCACACCGCGTCGCTTGCCGCCGGGGCGGTCAGCAGCACGACCGGGGTGCCACTGACCGCGTTCAGCCGGAGTTTCACGAGTTCAACAGCACCGCGGGTCGTCTCCTCCTCGCTCGTGGAGAACCAGTCAACGACCAGCACCTCTCTGATCTACACGGCGACCTTCGATCAGCCGCTGACGACGAGCGATCTGACCTCCGCGGATGTGACGCTGGTCGGCCAGTTGAGCGGCGCCCGATCGGTGACATCGTTCAGCTACAACACGAGCACGAGGACCATCACGGCCAGCCTCTCCCTGGCATCGACGTCCGATGTCTACACTCTGACGCTGCTGAGCAGCAGCACGGGATTCCGCGGCGCTACCGGGCTTCTGCTTGATGGTGAACGGCAAAGCGAGACGACGGTGCCCTCGGGCGACGGTACGCCCGGCGGCCATTTCGTGGTGCACTTTTTCAAGCCGCTGACGGTCAGCAGCACCAGCCCGTCGAATGGCTCGAGCATCTCCGGGCCGCTGCCCGCGTTCGATGTGAACTTCAACGGCGCCATCGACGCCGCCACGTTGCAGGCAGACGACCTGCTCATCGACGGCGCTCCGCTGGCGACGGCAGTCACGGCGGTGGACGCGGACACGATTCGGTTCTCGTTGCCCACGCTGACCGACGGCCTGCACCAGATCACGCTCGCCGACGGCGCGATCGCCAGCACCGCGGGCGTGCCGCTGACGGCTTACAGCGGGACGTTGACGACCAACAGTATCGGGCCGCGCGTGGTGGCCTCGTCCATTCTCGAGGGTGATTCGCTGACGGGCGGCAACATCATTTACACCGCCACGTTCAGCGAAGCGCTCAACTCCGGCGTGCTCTCCGGCGCGGACGTGACACTGGTGGGCCAGGTTTCAGGCGCGCGGCCGAGTCCCAGTTTCAGCTACAACTCCTCCACATTCACCATCACCGCAACCTTCACCAGCCCGCCCAGCGATCAGTACACGCTGACGCTTCTAAGCAGCACCACCGGCTTCAAGGACAGCGCCGGCAACCTGCTCGACGGCGAGCGGCATCCGACCGGCACCGTGCCATCGGGCGACGGCGACACCGGCGGGGATTTCGTGCTGCACTTCAGCAAGGCGTTCGCAGTGGCGTCGACAACGCCTTCGGCCGGCGGGACGCTGCCGGGCGGCAGCGCATTTGTCGTGAACTTCAACGGCACCGTCGATCCTGCCAGTGTGCAGGCGGTCGACATGTTGATCGATGGAGTTCCCGCCACGGGCGTGAGTGTCATCGATGCGGACACGGTCAGCTTTACGTTTGATCCGGGGGCCGACGGAACTCACACCGCCTCGATTCCAGCCGGCGCGATCATGAGCGCGGCGAATTTTCCGCTGGGCGCTTTCAGCCAGACGTTTGTCAGCAATGCGAACGGCCCGCGCGTCACGTCGTCATCCATCGCGAATGGCGATGTGTTCCCCGTCGGTGCGGTTGCGTATCAGGCGAGTTTCAGTGAAGCGGTCGATGGTTCCGTGCTTAATTTCGCGGACCTATCGCTGACCACGAGCACCGGCGGCATCATTAATCCCAATGTCTTCACGCTGCTTGGCACACCACCGAACACGGGCGTTTCCGCCTCGTTCGTCATCCTGACGGACGACATTTACACATTGCGTCTGAACAGCGGCACGAACGGATTCAGAGACCTGGCCGGCTCACCGCTGGACGGCTCGCCATCGTTTCCCCTTCCATCGGGCGATGGCGTGGCGGGTGGGGATTTCCAGGTGACTTTCGTGGTGGACGGCGGCACAGCGCCGGTGCCGATCAGTTTGACGCCGAAGAATCCGCTGGGTGCGGCGATCCACGCAGGGACCGCCAGTTCGACCATCGGTTTCCAAGGCGACACGGATGTGTTCACGCTCAGTCTCGACGCCGATCAGGCGATCAGCGTGACGATCGATCCGGCCGGCGGGCTCTCGACGCAAGTGGAGTTGGTCGATCCGGGCGGTGCCACGGTGATGTCGGCGTCCTCAACGACACCCGGCGGCCATGCGGTCATCCTCGACGCACCGG
Source organism: uncultured Phycisphaeraceae bacterium (assembly GCA_964426135.1). Lineage (GTDB taxonomy): Bacteria > Planctomycetota > Phycisphaerae > Phycisphaerales > Phycisphaeraceae > CAYRPN01. Next base: position 4,108 of record CAYRPN010000054.1, read on the forward strand.
TGGCCGTCGGCGGGACCTACACGCTACGCGTGACAGGCCTCAGTGGCACGGGCCGCTTCGATGTGAACGTGCTCTTGAATGCTTCGCCGGAGATCGAGGGGCAGGGCGGAGCGGGCAACGATACGCCGGGGTCTGCACAAGCGATCGGATTTCTGGATCTTTCAAGCATGCGGCGCGCGGCGATCGTGGGCGCGTTGCCGACGATCACCCAGACCGTGGCGACCGACAGTTTCACCTCCGCCACCCTGGGCAGCCAGTGGACGACGAACGCGGTGGGCGGGACCGGGCGCATCCAGTTGACCAGTTCGTTCACCACAGCGAGTGGTCCATTCGCCATGTGGATGGACACGACGTCGTCTCAGAACGTCACGAACGAAGCCATTTTGACCATCGATCTGTCCGGCCTCACGCAGGCCTCTCTGCGTTTCATGCACGCCGAGTGGTTCGACGAGGAGACGTCGCTTCCGGCCGTCTTCTCCGGCAGCGCGGCCGGCGATGGCGTATCGATCAGCGCGGACGGGAACACCTGGCACACCGTCTTCAACGCGACGAATCTATCCAACGGGAGCTGGCAGCAGGTGACGATCGACCTCGATGCGGCCGCAGCCGCCGCGGGCATCGAGCTGGGGCCGAATTTCAAGATCAAGTTTCAGCAGCACGGTTTCAGTTCTTTGACATCCGACGGCCGCGGATACGACGAGATCGCCGTCACGGCGCCGACTTTCATGGAGGACTGGTACGAGTTCACGCTGGCAGACGGGCAGATCGCCAGTATCGCGCTGGCGAGCCTGGACGATGCGGAGACCGGGTTGGAACTCTACGACGCGGAGGGAAATCTGCTTGCGCGAGGGGAAAAGACGGGCACGATCGAGCGGGCGATTCAGGCCTTGCGTGATGGCACCAGCGATGGCGATGTCGACACCTACCGGGTGCGTGTGGCGGGCCCTGGCGGCGGGGAGTACAGCCTGATCGTGACGCGCGACGGTGGATTCGAACTTGGCGCCAACGGCAGCGCGCAGACGGCGCAGCCGCTGACCGGCGCGGTACTCGGCTATGCTCAGCTACCCGCGCTGGGGCGTCTTTTTGCCAGCAACGGCACCACGATCTATGAGATCAACCCAACGACCGGATTCCTGATCCGCTCGTTCTCCATGGGTACGGTCCCAGGTTCGGGCTTCGGCCTGGCGACAACGGGGTCGAGCGTGCTGGCCGGCGGTGCCAGTTACGCTCCCATTTTCGAATTGAATCCCGACAGTGGGTCAGTTATTCGAACAATCTCCAATCCAGGCATCGATGTCCAGGGCATGGCGTTTTTGGACAACGAGATTTTCCTTGTTGCGCCCTCTCAGTTTCCCGGCATCACCCCTGCGCAGATCATCGTGCTGGACTACGCGACCGGCGAAGTCAGGCGCACGATGACCACCGCGCCCCTGAGCGGCCACCTCGCCACCGACGGCGTCAATCTGATCGGATGGGCCAGCAACGCTGTTCAGCGCATTGACCCGGCCACGGGGTCCGTCACCCCAATCGGGGCGCTGGTTGCCTCGACAGGATTCACGGGCATGGGCGTGATTGGCAATGAGCTTTTCGTGGGTCTTCCGTTCAGCGCGACCATGTTGGTTTATTCGCTTGAACCGTTTGCGCTTGTGCGAACGGTGTCCACGATCAGCGCCAGCGCCATCGGTGCCGATGGTGTCGCGAGCAGGGGTTACCACCAGTTCCTCGCCAATGCCGGCGACAGTCTGGTCATTCGTACTGCCACGCCCGGCGGCGGCGCGTTCGCGCCGGTGAACACGCTGGATCCAGCGATCACCTTGATTCAGCCGGATGGATCGACCGTCGCGCACAACAACGTCGCGGGCAATGAGACGTTCACCCACACCGCGGCAATGACGGGAACCTACACCGTGCGCGTCCTGCCGCAAACTTCGGCGAGCGGCGAGTATGTGCTCACGGTGACCGGCAACACCGGAACCAGTTCTTTCGCGGTGTCGTCGAGCGATCCAGCGGAAGGGGGAACCCGGTCGACGTCCCTGACGACCGTCACGATTGACCTGAACGAGGCGCCACGCCTCGATTCCGTGCAGGCATCCGACCTCGCGGTCGACGGTGTGCCCGCTTCGGCGGTGACGATCGTGGACCAGGACACGCTGGTGTTCACCGTCGCTGCGCCCAGCGACGGCCAGCACGAAATCACCATCGCCGCAGGCGCGCTGACCAGCCTCGACGGTCGGCCGATCGCCGCGTTCAGTGCGAGCTTTGTCCAGGACATCGTCGCGCCGCGGGTCGTTGCGTCCTCCATCCTGCAGAATGACACCGTGGCGGCGGGCACACTGGTTTACACCGCCCAGATCAGCGAGACGCTGAGCACGAGCAACCTTGATGTAAACGATGTCACCATCACGCGCGGCGGCGTGACCTTGGGCTCGTATTCGATCAGCTACGACGCCCCCACCTCCACGCTCACGGCGACGTTTCTCGATGTGATCGAAGGCGATTACACGCTGCGGCTCGTCAGCGGATCCACCGCGCTGCGCGATCTGGCGGGCTTGGCGCTCGACGGTGAGCCGCACGCGACGATGACGGTGCCCTCGGGCAACGGCTCGGCGGGCGGCGATTTCACGGTGGCGTTCAAGGTGGAGACGACATCGCCGGTGCCGCTGGCGTTTGCCGTGGTCGAGCCGGCGGGCGCTCGGGTGTATGAGGGCGTGGCCGCAGGCTCCCTGGCGGCGGCGGGCGATGTCGATATCTACGAGTTCTCGGCGGACGCGGGGCAGACGCTCGCGGCGATCGTGGAAGTGGTCGGCGACGCGCAGGTCGCGCTGGAACTGCGCGATGTCGCAGGCCAGTTGATCAGGCAGGCCACTGCGGCGGCGGGCGGCGCGGATGTGCTGATGCAAGGCGAAACCCTGGCGGCGGGGCTGTACCGGCTGCACCTGATCGGCGCGGCTGGCGCGGCGGCGACCAGCTACCGCCTGCGAGCGCTGCTCAACACCGACGTGGAGAGCGAGCGATTCGCGGGCGGCAGCGACAACGGCAGCGCCGCCACCGCCGTCGACCTGGCCAGCGCGATGGTCCCGCTCACCGGCAACGCGGCCATCGCCGGCTTCATCGGTCGCGGCGATCAGAACCGCAGCACGCGAACCATCGCCGGCACGTTCAGTTTCCCCAACGTCCTCACCTTCACGTTCGACAATCTGCCCGCGGCTACGGCGGACGGCACGATCGACATCACCGCCACCGGCGACATCGAGGCGGGCAACGAGACCGTCGCCTTGAACGTCGAAGGCGTCGTCACGCAGACGCTCTTCACCACCGCCGGCACATCGACGCGCACCGCCAGCGTATCGGTGACGCAAGCGCAGTGGAACACGCTGCTGGCCGACGGCAGGTTGACGGTGACGCTGACGCCCAGCGCGTCGGTCAGCGCGTTCACCGGCAATACCGCCACCGTTACGGTCAACCACGCCCCGGGGGCGGTGGCCGGCGACATGTACCGCGTCGCGCTGACGCAGGGCGAATCGCTCAGCGCTTCCGTCAAAGCCCGCGGGACCGGCGCGGTGACTTCCCTGCAACTGATCGATCTCGACGGCGTGACCGTGAAGGCGGTCGGCGCGGCAGCGGCGAACAGCGACGGAGCCATCGTGGATTTCGTGGCGCCGGCGGCGGGTGATTATTTCGTGCGCGTGATCGCTGAGGGCGAATATCTGCTCACCGCCGGGCGAGCTGCGGTGCTGGATGCGGAAGTCGCCGGTGCGCCGACCGACCTGACGAGCGCCGCCGTCGCCGTCGGCCATGTCAGTTCGCGCAACCTCGGCAGACTGTTCGGCGTGGACCTGACCGGCGCCTCTCCCAGCATCCGCGAGTACCTGCCGGCGACGGGGGCCGTCATCGCTTCGCTGCCGTTGCCGTTCTCCTCGGTTGGCAGTCAACTCGGACTGGCGACCACGGCGTCGACCCTGCTGGTAGGGAGCAATTCCCAGACGAGCATCGTTGAGATCGATCCCGCCACGGGGCAGACCTTGCGCACGATTCCGCTGGGCAAGAACGTCTACGCGCTGGCTTTTGTCGATGGCGAAATCTTTGCCCAGACCGCCTCGAACCTGATCGATGTCATCGACCACGCCAGCGGCCAGGTGACGCGGCAACTGCTGACCACCACGCCGCTGCACCTGGGCGCGCTGACGGCGGCGCGCGGGCGGCTTCTGGCGGCTTCGTCCGGCGGCGGATCGCTGCTGAGCATCAGCCCGCGCACCGGTGAAACGACCGTGGTCAACAGCCCGCTTTCGCTGGTGCCCGGCGGACTCGCGGTCGTCGGCGAGGAGCTTTTCATCCCCGCCGGTTCCACGTCGATGCGGGCGTACGACCTCGACTCGTTCGCCTTGAAGCGAACGATGACGATCGCCAGCAGTTCGATCGTCGCGCTGGGCGGTGATGGCGAACTGGCGGATGAGGATCTCTACGCGCTGCAGGTGAATGTCGGCGATGTCCTGACCCTTTCCACTTCAACGCCCGCCGACGGGCCGGCCGCGTTCGCTAACGCGCTCGATCCAAAGCTGGAACTGCGGCACGCGACGCTGGGGCTCATCGCCGCGGATGACAACGGCGGCGCCGACGGGCGCAATGCGGTCATTTCCCACACGGCAACGGAGGCCGGCACCTATTTCGTGCGGGTGATTGCAACAGGGGGCAGCGGCGGCGAGTACGCACTGACCGCGCAGGGCGCCACCGGTGAGCGGTTGCCATTGCAGGTTGCGTCGATCACGCCGGCCGATGGATCGTTCAGCGCGGCGGCCGTCACGCAGATCACCGTCGCTTTCGATGACTCGTTCGACGTGACCACGGTCGATGCCGGCGACTTGACCGTGAACGGCGTCGCGGCGACCGCGGTGGCCATCCTCGACGGCCGCACCGCGCAGTTCAGCATCGCTTCGCCTGGGCTGGGCACGCACGCCGTGTCGCTAGCCGGCATCATGGATGCGCAGGGCATGGCGCTGCCCCCGTTCCAATCGCAGTTCACGGTGGACACCACCGCCCCGCGCGTCACCGGCATTTCCGTGCAGCAGAACGGTTCCGTATCAACGGGGGATGCGATCATCACCGTGCAGTTCAGCGAGGTGATCGCGCCGCTGACTTCAGGCGGCTTCACCTTGGTCGGCGCCAGCACCGGCAGCAAGTCGGCGCAGAGTTTCGCGTTCGATCCGACGACGCGCACGTTGTCGTTGCAATACACGGGCCTGACGGAGCAGTACTACACGCTGACGCTGAACAGCGCGGATGGTGCGTTTGAGGACCTGGCGGGCAACAACCTCGATGGCGAGGCGATGTTCCCGATGCCGCCGAACCAGAGCGGCAACGGCACGGCCGGCGGGAACTTCGTCGTGAACTTCCACGCCGATCGCGGCCTGCTGGCGTTCCCCAATCTGACCCTGACCTACGGCGTGCCGCCGGCGACGGTGGCCAGTGGACAGGCGACGACATTCCTGGGCCCCGGCGATATCGACAGTTGGTCCATCAACCTCGACGCCAATCAGGTCATCTCCCTATCGACCAGCGTGGTCACTGGTCTTACCTTCTCGCTGACGCTGCGCGATCCGCAGGGAGCGATCGTGGCGACGGGGACGTCGTCATCGGTTGGGAAGTCGGCGTTCATCCAGACTGCGCCGGTCGTCGCGGCGGGCCTGTACACGATCGAAGTGTCCAATCCCGGTGGCGCCGGCACCAGCGTGACTGTCGCGGTGGACCTCAATGCCGCGATCGAACAGGAAGCGATCACCGGGTCGACCAACAACACGGCGGGCACGGCTCAGAACATCGACGCGGCATTCGTCGGGCTCGGCCTCGGTGGAGCGACGCGGGCGGCGGTGCTGGGTTTCATCGCGTCGTCGCCGGACTTCTACGCCTTCACCCTCAGCGCGGGGCAACGAGTGTCCCTCTACGGCACCAGCGTTTCGACGCTCCGGCTCACCGATGCCGGCGGCGCCACGCTCGCCCAGGCCGCGTCGCTGAGCAACGGTGGCCGGGGACTGTTCGATTATGTCGCCACCGTCGGCGGGACTTACTACGCGTCGGTCACGCCTTCCAACGACCCGTACTGGCTCATGGTGACGCGCGATGCGGCAACCTCCTTCCACAATCAATTCGCGGAATCGACGCCGATCGATGTGACGGTCAGCCGGACGATCCTTGGGAATTTCACCAGTACTTCGTCCCAGCATCTCTACAACGTGCAGGTCCAGGCGGGCGACGAGATTGTGGTGACGACCGCCACACCCGGCGACGGCGGCGGCGAGTTCGTCAACACGCTCGATCCCATGATCGAACTTCGCGATCCCGCCGGCCTGCTGGCGACGGACGACGACAACGAAATGCCCGACGGCCGCAACGCCCGGTTGTCACATGTAGCGCAGGTGTCCGGCGTGTACCAGGTGCGTTTGAAGTCGGCGTTCGGTGCGGGAGCGTATGTGCTGGACGTGGATGTGAACCCGGGCGCCGGCTCGACCTTCACCGCAGCCGCTTCGATTGCCGATGGCGCGGCTGTGACGTCGGTTGGATCGACGGTGCAGATCAACTTCTCGCAGCCCGTGGATTTCACCACGCTCGCGGCGGACGACGTGCTGCTGGACGGGCAACCGCTGACGGGCATGACCGTCGTGGACCGGGACAGCGCCACGTTCGCGTGGTCGCCGACCGCCGGCGCGCACACGCTTTCCATCGCCGCCGGCGCGGTGACCGACCACATGGGCCGGCCGCTGGCGGCGTTCAGTAGCACGTTCACACTGGACAATGTCGGGCCGCGGATCATCGGCGCCGCGTTCCAGTCCGGGCCGACCGCAGCCGACCCGTTGGTGATTACGATCGACTTCAACGAGACGATGGCCCCCAGCGTGACGAGCGGTTCGTCCGTCACGCTGCTGCACATCGCGTCGAATCAGACGGTTCTGCCAACCTCAAACACGTACGACGCCGCCACGTCGCGGTGGCAGATGCAACGCGTCGGCGAGCAGGGGCGCTATCGTCTGACCCTGGTGAGCGGCAACGCGCGTCTCGAAGACCTCCTGGGCAATGATCTCGACGGCGAGGTGACCGCGACGCCGCTGCCGCCGAACCAAAGCGGCAACGGCACGGCGGGCGGCAATTTTGTCATCGAGTTCGATCACATCGTGGGCGCTTTCGCGGTGGAGTCCACGAACATCACGCAAGGCCTGGCCAACGCGCCCTTCATCGTGAACTTCAATCGCCCGGTGGATGCCGCCACGCTCGCCCCCGGCGATTTGACCGTGGACGGCGTGCCCGCCGAGGCCGTCACGCTGATCGACGCGAACACCGCCTCGTTCACGCTGCCCGCGCTTTCGGATGGGCCGCACAACGTGGTCATTGCCGCCGGCGAGGTGGCGGATTACCTGGGCAATCCGGTCGATGCGTTTTCCGCGACATTCACGCTCGATGTGACGGCCCCGCGCATCGTGGCCGTTTCCATGCAGCAGGACCAGATCATCGGGTCGACGTCGCCGGCGCCGATCACGGTGCGGTTCGATGAGGCAATCAATGCGGCCGTGCTCGGGACTGACGACTTCGTCGTGACCACGTCCAGCGGCAGCACCGTCACGACGACGTTCAGCTACGACCCGGTCACATTCACCGGCACGATCACGCTTCCCACTTCGATGTCGGAAGGGCGGTACACGCTCCGCGTCAAGAGCCACGCGCAGTCGGTGAAGGACCTGGCGGGCAATCTGCTCGACGGCGAATTGCCCGCGGGTTCTGTTCCGCCGGCGATCAGCGGCGATGGCCTCGCCGGCGGTGATTACGTGCTCTCCTTCGTGGTCGATAAGACCGGCGCGACGACACTGCATCTTGCCGCGCTGAGCGCGTTGACCAGCCTGGCATCGACTGCGTCGGCAACGGCGCATTTCGTGACAGCGATGGACACAGACCAATTCACGCTCGACATCCTGGGCGGACAGGCGGTGACCGTCGTGGCGGATCCGCAGGACGCAAGCCAGGTGCTCAAGATCGAACTATTCGACCCAGCGGACAATCTCGTGGGCCAGGCGATGGCGACAGGCGCTGGCGCAACCGTGATGCTGGTGAGCGCACCAGCCGCCGCGGCAGGTGTTTATACGATCGCGGTGACGCAGACCGCTGCCGGCGAGGGCCGGTACAACGTCACAGCCCTGCTCAATGCCGTGGCGGAAATCGAGAGCAACGGCGGCGGCGGGAACGACGATCTGGCGTCGGCGCAGAATCTGAACGCGGCGTTCACCGAAATCGCCGGCGTGAACCGGGCGACGGTCGTGGGCGCGCTGGAAGGCCCGCCTTTCTACACCCAGACCAATCGCATCGCGCCGCTCCAGTTCGGCACAAGCATTGGACTCTCTTTCACAGGCACGCCAACACCACAGATCGGCGCCACGCTCACGGTCAAGGCGTTCGGCGATTTGAGCGGAACGGACGAGTTCCTCAACATCACCGTTGCAGGCGTGACACGGCAGGTCTTCGTCACCGGCGGGTCGGACACACAGGAAGTCACGGCTGTGATCCCGCTGACCCTGTCGGAACTTCTCGCGGCACGCTTTGGGACCAATGTTTCCGTTACTTTCTCGGCTTCATTGGGAGTCGGTTTCGTCGCCAATTCCTACGCCGACCTGACGTTGACCTATGACCAGAACCCCGGCGTCGGCGATCTGTATCGCATGGACCTGGCCGCCGGCGAGCGACTCGACCTGGCGGCGACGATGGCCGTGAACGCGGGCCTGTCGAGTCTGTTCATCCTGGATGCGGCCGGCGTTCCGTTGCATTCTGTTCAGGGCGTATCGCCGCATCTGCGCGGGTTCATCGCGCCGACCGCCGGCGAGTACTACGTCAGGATCAGCGGACCCGCCTTGCCCTACACGCTGACGGCCACGCGCGGCGCGGCGCTGGCGGTGGAAGGAACGGAGCCGATCGATCTGACAGCTACGGGCAAGGCGCTGGGCGATCTGGGCAGTCCCGATGCGATGGACAGTTACGTCGTCAGCGCGATCACGGGCGATGTACTCGTGATCGAGACGGACGTGCCGCTGGTGGGGCGCGGCAGCCGGATGTACTTCGCCGACCCGATGCTGGAACTGGTGGACCCGACGGGGCAGGTTGTGGCCACCGATCTGAACGGCGCCGGCGACGGACGCAACGCGCGAATCGCGCACACCGCGGCGATGACCGGGCGGTACACCGTGCGGGTGAGCCACGAGAACGATGGTGCGGCGCCGGGACTCGATGCGAGCTTCTACAACGTCGGACCGGTGTCGTTTCTCCCTTCGGTCGCCGGCTTGACCCCTGTGCTCGTCCGGGTCGATGCCGACATCAACTACCCGCCCGTTTCGCCGGACGGAGTTTTTGCGAACACCGGCCTGACGAACCAGTTCGCGGCGCATTGGTCGGGGAAGATCGTGGCGGAGACGGCGGGCACCTATGTCTTCACGCTCGGCAGCGACGACGGCAGCCGGCTCACCATCGATGGAGCGGTGGTCGTCGACAATGACGGGCTTCACCCGTACGCGGAACGTATCGGCGTGATTCAGTTGTTGCCGGGCGTTCACGACATCCGCGTGGAAATGTTTGATCGCACGGGTGCGGCAGGTGCGATTCTCTTCTGGCAGCAGCCGACACAACCGCTGCGCGAAGTGGTGCCCGTCGGCGTGCTGCTGCACGGCGATCCGGCAGCCGGCGTCTCGGTGCCCGGCGCGTATGCGCTGTCGGTCACCGGCGCCAGCGCGCCGCCCGCCTTGCGCGTGCTGTCCGTCACGCCGGCGGAAACCATGGTGCCCTCGTTGTCGCAGATCACGGTGCAGTTCAGCGAACAAGTGTCACCCGCATCGATTCAGCCTGGCGATCTGACCATCGACGGCAATCCGGCGGCGTCCGTCACGGTCAACGATGACACGGCGATCTTCACGCTGGCCGCGCCTGCGTCGCCCGGTGTCCACACCCTGGCGATCGCCGGTGGCGCGGTGAGCAATCCTGCCGGCCACCTGGTCGAAGCCTACACCCAAAGCGTCACCGTCGACCCGGTGGCGCCGAGGGTCATCGCCACGAGCATCGCGGCCAACAGCACGATCACCAGCGTCGGCGGCAACTTCACGCTTTCGCTTCAGTTCGATGAGCCGATCGTGTTCGACGCCGGCATGGCCAGCCGGATTGTCGGCCAGGGCAATACCGCTGCCTCATCCCCCAGCGCCGTCAGTTACGATCAGGACACGCGTACGCTCACCGCAACATTCGACAACCACTTCGACACGCTGTTCCTGCTCACGATCACCGCGAACGGCGGCGGCGTCCGCGACCTGGCGGGCAACGTGCTTGATGGCGATGGGAACGGCACACCCGGCGGCAATTACTCGCTGGCATTCAATATCGACGCCGCCGGCGCTTTCGCCGGGGGCATCGGCTCCGGTTCGCAGTCCTTCCGCCATGTGACCGCCACGCGCAGTGTGCCGGGCCGTCTCACCACCGGCGACACCGACACGATCGCACTGAATCTCGACGCGGGGCAACTCGTGTGGGTCGGCCTGCGCAGCGATTCCACCGTCACCGGCAGCGTGCAGATCTTCAGCCCGGACGGACAACTCATCGCTTCAGGCGTCGCGCCCGCTCCCGGCGCGACCGTGGAGATCGCCGAATGGATGCTGGCACAGGCGGGCGAATATCGCTTCGTTGTCACCGGCATCGCACCTTCGAGCGGCGGCAACTACAACCTGGACATCGTCGTGAACGGTGTCGAGGACGTTGCCACGGCGAACACCCGCACTTCCGCCGCCGAGAACATCGACAGCGTGTTCCAGTCGCTGAGCGTCGATGCGTCTTTCGCCTGGCTCCAGAGGCAGTTCGGCTCGCAGACCACGGGCAACCGCGTTTACAGCATGTCGCTTGCCGCGGGGGACGTCCTGAGCGTGCTGGGCACTTCTTCATCGGCGAGGTTGCGCGTGACCGATCTCACGGGCACGACGCTGCAAGCCGACGCCACCACCGGCTCCTTCGGCAACCGACAGATCAGGCACTTCACCGCGCCGGCCGATGGCGTCTACCTCGTGCGTTTCGACGGAGTGAGCAACTTCGATGCGCTTCTGGGCCTGAACATCGACCTGGAGACTGAAGCATCCGCCGCCGATACCTCGGCTCTATCCATCAATCTGAACGGGCAGGTGCTCGGCTCGATCTCCTCATCGACGCAGGTCGATCGCCATCGCTTCACCCTCGCCGCCGGAGACGTCGTCGAAGTCACCACGCAGACTCCGTTCGATGGACCGTTCGAACTGCTCAATACGCTCAATCCGAGGCTGGAACTGGTCGATCCGGCAGGCAACATTGTGGCGACGAACCTGAACGGCGCCGCCGATGGCCGCAACGCGCGGATCGTCGCCACCGCGCTCATGAATGGCGCTTACCTGATCCGGATCGCAGCCGAGTCGGGCACGGGCGCGTACCTGCTCGCCGCGGAAGTTGTCGGCGCCAACGTCGCGCCGACGGATATCACGCTCTCCAGTCAGGCGATCGCCGAGAACCAACCTGCCGGCACCGCGGTGGGAACGTTCGTCACAGCCGACGAGGATCCCGGCGAGATGTTCATCTACACGCTGATCGCCGGCGAGGGCGATGCGGACAATGCGCTCTTCACGATCGCCGGCGATGAACTGGTCGCGGCGGTGTCGTTCGACTTTGAAGCCCGCAGCAGCTACGCGGTTCGCGTGCGGTCCACCGATCGTGCCGGCTTCTTCACGGAGAAGCAATTTGCCATCACCGTGACAGACGTGAACGAGGATTCCACGCCGCCGGTCATCGAGCGCATCAGCGTCAACGGCGGCTGGCACGCGGACTTCTACGCCCACCTGGGCGCGTCGGGCGTCGGCGGCACGTGGGGCTACGCGCTGCCCGAAGGCACGGACCAACTGCGGCCGCTCACCTGGACGGGCATCACGCGAGTGGCCGTTCACTTCAGCGAGAACGTCGATGTCGTGGCAACTGATCTGACGCTGCTGGGCGTGAATGTGGCCGACTACGCATCACGATTGAGTCCGGGCGGGTTCAGCTATGACAGCAACACCTTCATCGCCGCCTGGACCTTCACCGCGCCGCTGACGGCGGACAAGCTTCGCCTCCTCCTCGATGACCGTGTTGCCGATGCCGCGGGCAATGCGCTCGATGGCGAGTGGATGGACGCGATGAGCACGGCCTCGGGCGACGGCGTCGCCGGCGGAGATTTCAGCTATCGCATGAATGTCCTGCCCGGCGATGTGACTCCCTCCGGGCGCGTGCAGAGCGGCGATTTGATTACCGTTCGCAACGCCCAGTTCACGCGCCCCGGGTTGGCCGGCTACAGCGCGTTCCTCGATGTCGACGGCACGGCCAATATTTCCAGCTCCGACGTGATCAAGACGCGGAACCTGCAGTTCACGCGCCTGCCCGACGGTGACCCGCCGACCAGCCCGCCGACGCAGGGCGGGTCGCAGCCGCTGCTCGTGGCGAGCACTTGGGTGGTTGAACCGGCGCCCGGCCTGCACGTGGCACCGGCGGCTGAAGCGATGCCGATGGCTGCGATTGTCGACTCATCCGTCCCTGACGCGACGAACGCCAACACGAATGAGCCCGCGGCGATTCCGCAGTCGCTGTCGGCGCCTTCCGTGCAGGCGAGCCAACTCGCCGCACAGTTGGCGACCGCGGCCCAACCGGCATCAGCGCCCAGCCGCGCCGAACTGATCCGCAAGCCCTGGGAGCCTGCGGCGCCGGAGTCGTCGCTGTTCGAACCCGCCAGCGCCGTTGACTTCGCGGTCCAGCACCGGCCTGCCGCTTCGCCGTTCACCACCGCCCGGTCCTTGGCGCGGTTGCCCGCCATTCTCAGCTTCCGCATCCGGCTCCTGCCGTGAGCGCCGTCCGTCTGACGGCGGGCAAGCCGCCTGATTCAATCGGATCCTCACTCACCCATCGCCCGCCCCACCGCTGTCGCCGGATTCAACCGCAGTGCGTACACCCGGCTGTTCGTGTCCACCGCCCAGAACAGCTTGCGCTTGGCGTCATACATCATGCCCAGCGACACATTCCGGCCCTTCTTGCCGCTCGGATCATCGCCGCCGATGCGCAGCGTGATCCACGCATCCTTCGCACAGTCATACGCCGGCGTGCGCCGACCGCCGCTGCCGCCCTTCTTGAACTCCGCGTCGTCATCCGGCGCCGCTTCCTGCGACACCGTGCCGCCCACCAGCAGCAGATCGTTCGCCTCGTCGTAGCGAATCTGACACAGGTACGGCACCGCCTTCGCCGCCGCCGCGCCTTTGGGCGTCAGCGTCGCCGCCTTCAGCGTCGCCATTTCCACCGCCTGCATCTTGCCGTCGTATTCGTGTTTGTCGCCGTAGGGTTTGCGGAACAGCAGCAGGCGGTCGCGCTTGCTGTCGTAGACGATCGTGGAATTGTCCACCGATGACTCGATCAGTTTCTCGCCGTTGACCGGCATCTCGATCCACTCGCGGTGATCGTGATCGAAGCGATAGAGCCGGCCGTTCTGCGTCCAGCAGATCAGCCCGTGCTTCGTCGTCACCAGCGTGAGCGTGTAGAAGCAACTGCCATAGGACATCGGCTTGGGCTTGGCGAATCGCCCGATCCAGTCCGCCGCGTCGGGGTCCCACACATAGGTGTGCGTCGTCTGCCCGGTGAAAAGCATCTGCTTGCTGAGCGTGTCGTAGCCGTAGTTCTGATACGTGTGCCCGGTGACCCACGGCCGGCGGTTGAGGTTGAAGCCCTCGGGATATTCCGTGTTGTCGTAAAGCTGGCCCAACGGGAACTCCACGGGGAACGGCAATTCCCAGCGATTCGTCGCGATGTGATAGTGCAGCACGTCGGTGCCGCCGTGCGCGCTGTGCCCGCCGCTGAAGCGCAGGATCAGATCGCGATCGGGATCGAACACCGCCGTGCCCCAGTCGCGGTTGAGCTGCGGAAGCTGCGGCGGATTCATCGCCACCCACATGTTCTCCGGCAGCTTCGCGAGCCGCTCCGCGTTCCCCTTCGCATCGGGCGCGGGGCCTTGCAGGAAATAGTCAGGATGGTGCGGCCCGGTGCGGTAGACGCGCGAATCGGGCGGCGCGGGGAATCGCTTGGGCGTGGCGTCGGCGTCACCGCTGGCGGTGGGACGCCAGGTGTTCGCGGCGATGTCGTAAATCCAGTCGCCGTCGTTGTGGTCGCGATACTGCCCGCCCACGTAATCCGTGCTCGACGTGTATTTGTAGCCGCCGGTGAGCACGATCGTGCCATCGCCCTTCGCCTCCAGTTTGTGATTGCCGCGCGGCATCGGCGCCTGATCATTTTTCGGCCAGCGCTGTTGCCACAACTTCTTCGCCGGGTCGAACACCCACGTGTCGTTGGTCAGGTAATCGCAGTGATCGCCGCCGAAGATCACGTACAGCTTCGTCTTGGCGTCGTACACCACCGGGCTCATCGTGCGGGCCGGCGGCTCGGCGTCGAGCCATTCGGCCGCCTGCTCGATGGCGATCTGCACGCGGTACAGCTCGGCGATTAGCGTCGCCCACGCGGTGTGCGGCCCCTTCTCCGTGGGCAGCGGGCGGTTCGGATCGCGCAGGGCCGACATCGGCGAAGGTTCATGCGCCGGCAGCTTACCCTCGCCCAGTTCCTTCAATCGCGCAATGACCCGCGACAGTTGCCCGTTTTCGTACTCGCCCAGTTCGCCGCCGCGCTTGCCCTTGTGCGTTTCGATCGCCGCCGCCAGTCCGGTCATTGACTTGCGCCAGCGCGCCCGCGTCGGCTCGATCGCTCCGGCATGGGATCCGCTCTGAGGTCCGGCATGGGGTCCGTTAGGAGGTCCGGCATGGGGGCTTAAGCCCCCATGCCCGAGGCCACCTTGTTCTTCCGTCAGCTTCCCGCCCAGGTACGCCGCGCGGAGCAGCGTCACCTCGCCGCGCACCTCCGCCGCCGTGTCGCTGACGATGCGGTGGAACGGCTGCAGCTTGTTCTTCGCCCACAGCTCCTCGTGAATGGCGACCCACTGGCCATCGACCTTGATCCGCGTGTGCGGATTGCCGTCCTCGCCCTGCTGATCCTGACCGCCGAAGGCCAGGCCGGCGCCTTCGGGTTCCTCGCTCTGCGAACTCCAGATGATGCGCGGCTTGATGCTCACGCTGGGCAGGCGGTAGCTCTTGCCCTGGGCGAACGCAGCCGTGGCGACCGTGGTGATGAGCAGGAGCGCGATCAGTGCGTTGCGATGCATGTCAGGTCTCCGGATGATCGGACGGCAAAGTGGCCGGCCACATACCCCCACCCCCTCCAAATCCATGTTAACTCTTTATTTTACAGCGAGTAACGCGGATGACTGCCAAGAATGTAGGTCACTTTGCGGCCACTTCGATTTTGGGGCCGTAAGCGCCTTGAAAACAGGGGTTTACGCGCGTTTTCGAGTGTTTCTCGATGTGGCCGCGCGGCCACACTGAAATGGCCGGCGGCCATCGGCGGAGCTGGGCGAAGGGCTGGAAGGGAGTGGAGTTCATACCTTACGTATTGCGAAATACAGACGGATGGTTACGCCCGGCGGGATTCGGCCGCGCGCTATTCCGGCCAGACGCCTGCGGCGTTTCCGCTAACCGGCGGATTCATTTCTTTTTCCCTCCTCCCTCTTCCCTCGTCCCTCCTCCCTCCTCCCCCTTCCCTCCTCCCTCTTCCCTCGTCCCTCTTCCCTCCTACCTTCTCACTTCCCCCTCACCCACGCCTCGTTGAACGCCACACTGCTCATGCGCGTGCCGAAGGCGTAGATCGTGCCGTCGCCCGCCTGCGCGACCGACATGTAACCCGTCACACCCTCGACCTTCCTCACGTGCGGCCAGGTCTTGCCGTCGTCGAGCGAGAGCGCGGCAAACGTGCCGCCAGCGCTCGCGCTCCCGTCGCCCACTTTCAGGAACACGTTCTTCGAGTCGATGCTCAGCAGCAGCAGCGCCCCGCTCTTCAAGCGCAGCGCCGCCGCCTTCTGCCCGACGCCGATGCCCGGGAACGGCGTCGCCTTGGCTTCCCACGTGTCGCCGAAATCTTTCGTGACGAACGCCGGCATCAGGTGCGGCCCGCGCAGGAAGCAGATGATTGAGCCGTCACTGAGCGGCGCGATCGCGGGATGGATGACGTATTTCTTGTCGGCCGCGGCGCGGAGATCGCCTTTGCGCACCTGCCAGGTCTTGCCGCCGTCACCGCTGGTCATCAGGCGTTCGTCCTTGTGGTTGTCGCCGTCGACGGCGAGAACGATCGTGCCGTCCTTCGCCACGAACGCCGAGCAAGGCTGGCTCAACCGCTGCGGATCGTCGCGCGAAAGAATAATGCGCGGCTTGCTCCACGTCGCGCCGCTGTCATCGCTCGTCCGCATCGCGATCGAGGCCGAGTCCCAGCCGCGGATCGCCTGGAGAAAAAAGTGATACATCCGCCCCTCGTGCGTCAGCAGCACCGGCGCGTGATCGTTCATGTCGGGCACGTCGATGAAAAGCGAGACAGGTTCCCACTTGCTCGTCACCGCGGGAGATTTTCGATCACCGCTTGCGCCTCCGCCTCCGCATCGCAACCGCGTCGCCCCCAGCGCCAACTCCCGCCCCGACTCGCTCACCGTCGTGTACCACGTCGCCAGCACATCCCCGTTGGGACAGACCGCGATCGCGGTGAAATGGTTCCACTGGCTGAACACCGGCCCCCATGTCTCCTTCGGTATCGTCGCGAGCCCACCGTCCTTGGCGAAGTTGCGGAAAAACGGCTCTGTTTCGCTCCCCTCCCTC
This sequence comes from uncultured Phycisphaeraceae bacterium, assembly GCA_964426135.1. Classification (GTDB taxonomy): domain Bacteria; phylum Planctomycetota; class Phycisphaerae; order Phycisphaerales; family Phycisphaeraceae; genus CAYRPN01. The sequence goes on from CAYRPN010000054.1 coordinate 20,895, forward strand.
TTAGGGAGGGGCTGGGGGAGGGTCGGGCGAACGTCCTCTTTGGCGGCCACGATTCGTGTGGACTCGCCACCAGCGCGGACTTGTGAATCGGCGCCGTTTGCAGGCTGTGCGTCCAACCCTCCCCCTGCCCCTCCCTGGGAGGGAGGGGAGTTCAAAGCGCCCGCATTTCGAGCACCCGCATTTCGAGCACCCGTCTTACCGCCAACTTGTTTCACATCACGCTGATGCAACGCCACCTCCGCCACCGGCAACGGCTTCGTCTTCGGCATCTCCCCCATCACCACGCGGAATCCAAGAAACCGCGTGGAATCCTCCGGCAGGTATCCCGCGCGGTTGGCCGACCGCAGGAAGCGCGTGTGCGACGTCTTGCCCTCGGCATGACGTCGCGAGGCAAGGCTGCCGCCGCGCGTCACCCGCGCGATGCCGTCGACGCGCCCGACCGGATCCGTCTGCTCAACGCCTTTGCCGTCCTTATCCGACTCGTAAACGCCGTACCAGTCGTGGCACCATTCCTCCACGTTGCCATACATGTCAAAGAGGCCCCACGAATTCGCGGCGTATTTGCCGACCGGCGTCACGTTCGATTCCTTCCATGCTTCGATCAGCGCCCCGTAGTTCGCCTGCTCCGGTTTCAGTTCATCGCCGGTGGAAAAAAGCGTCGTCGTGCCCGCCCGGCACGCGTACTCCCATTCCGCCTCCGTGGGCAACCGATATGGCTTGCCTTCCTTTTTAGAAAGCCACGCGCAGAACTCGGCGGCGTGGTGCCAGGTCACGTTCGTCACCGGCTCGTCATCGCCTTTCGATCCGCCGTGCTTGCCGCGCTGCTCCTTGCGCTTGGGGTCGAACTGCTCGTACTGGGCGTTGGTGACTTCATGCGCGCCCATGAAGAACGGCTGCGAAATCTTCACGCGATGGGCCGGTGATTCGTCGTAGTCGCGCGCTTCCCATTCCTGGCGCGATTTTGGCGCGACGTCGCCCTGGCCCATCTGAAAATCACCCGCTTCGATGCGGATGAGCTTCATGTTGAGGGAGTTAGTGAATTCCTTGGCCAGCGGAATATCGCCAAGACAGATCGGAGAGATGAATAAGGAAAGCAGGAAGGCAGGAAGGTAAAGAGAACAAAACAGAAATAGGGTGGTTTTTCTGTCCTTCATGCTGCATCCCCTGTCGAGAACCTCCATGCTTCAAACACGCTCCAACAGCTTTCGATAATCGATGAACTCATTTTTCCAATCACCGTAGCAACCGGTCAAACCGCATGCCGGACAACGACAGCCTACATACAACCACCTAACATCATCGCTATCATCGTAGAGCGAAACACCAACCGTAATCTCGAATACCTCTTTCTCGCAGATACAAGATGAGATCAATAGTTCCGCATTGGCCAAGAATTCGCCGCTGTCGCCAATCGGATGCTCAGAGCCGCATTTGGAACAGGTGCGGATTGCTGCGCCCTCAGAATCGTCCATTGCAAGGCGAAAAGTGCGACAGCCACACTTCTTGCACTTCGCATCGGCAAACTGGGTTGGAAGATACTCATTCAGGGTACCCACCCGTTTGAGTTCATCCCGGATGTCTGCCTGAGAGTCGCCGTACCACCATTTGCCTTTTTTTCGAAGTGCCATGTGAAATCCACGGTGAACAATAGGAATCCGTCGGGCCGAATACGGCCCGGCTCGCTGCAATCAATCTTCGATTCGATACAGCGCCGACTTCGACCGCAAAATCATCGCCTTGCCCTTGATCGCCGGCGACGCCATGAAACCGTCGCCGATCTTGCCTTGCGCGATCACCTTGAACTGCTTGCCCGCTTCGAGGACGAACACATCGCCGCCGCGGCTGAATGCGTAGATGCGGTTGTCGGTCGTGGAGTAGATCGGCGAGGCGGCGTAGTCGAGCGTGCCGCCGGGCATGCGCTGGGACCAGACGAGGTCGCCGGTCTTCGCATTCACGCAGGAGGCGACGCCTTCGTCGCTGACCATGTAGAGCAGTTCGCCGATGAGCAGCGGCGAGGATTTTTTCGGGATCGCTTTGCCGGCTTCCCACGCGATGTTTTCCTTGGGCACTTCGCCGCCGTCCTTGGTGATCTGCGGCTTGACGACGGTGATGCGGCCCATGCCGTTGGTGACAAAGAGGAGGCCGTGGCCGTAGATCGGACGGGCGCTGGCGTTCATGCCGCCGGTGCGGACGGTCCAGAGCAGCTTGCCGGTGTCGGGGTCGAACGCCTCGGTGGCGACGGCGGCGGGTGCGATGAGCATTCGCTTGCCGTCGTGCTCGATGACTGCGGGCGTGCAGTAGGCTTTCTTGTTGTCGCCGTTGCCGGTCTTGAAATCGAAAGCACGGTCGGTCTTCCAGATCGTCTCGCCGGTGTTCTTGTTCAAGGCCACGGCATACTGCACATCGAAGCCGTCGAAAAGAATGTAGAGCTTGTTGCCGTCGACGATGGGCGAAGAGGCGGGACCTCGGAAGTGATCGCACTTCAGATCGCGGCGGGACCAGATCGTCTTGCCGGATTTCGTGTCGAGGCAGGCCGTGCCGTGGACGCCGAAGTGAACGTAGACGCGGCCGTCTTCCACGACGGGCGTGGGCGTGCCGTAGCTGTTCATGTCGTGGCAGAACTGCGGCTTCTCATTTTCAAAGACGAGGACGTTGTGCTTGACCGCGCCGGTGGCGAAGTCGACGCACATGGCCCACATTTTCTTGCCGTCGGGCGTGGCGTTGGTGAGCCAAATGTCATCGCCCCACATGACGGGCGAAGACCAGGCCTTGCCGGTGATGGGGGTTTTCCATTTCACGCTCTTGCCATCGTCGGCAAAGGTGAGCGGCAGGCCCTTCGCGTCGGTGTGGCCGGTGCCGTCGGGGCCGCGGAACTGGTTCCAGGGGCGCTCGGCGGGGGCGGCGGCGAGGGCGGAGGAGGCGAGAGCGAGCAGGAGCAAAAACACAATTAGGCGCATGATGAAAATCCAAATCGATGGTTAATGACAAGGACATTGCAAATTGAAAATTGAAAATTGTCAATTGCAAATTGTCGGAGCGTGGGTTCGGCGGTTCGGCCCCCTCTCCCTCGCAGGGAGAGGGCTGGGGTGAGGGTCGGCGGGCACGGTGCTCTCGCGTGCCGGATGGCGCGGTTGGTTCACGCTGAATCAGTTTCTCTACCTGTGGTTCGTGGCGCTCGAATCGGCGCACGCACGTGTTCGCAGATCTCACCCCTCACCCTAACCCTCTCCCCGCGGAGGGGAGAGGGGACTGAACCACAAGCCATCAACCACGAACCGCGATTTGCACTTTGCAATTTGCACTTTGCAATTTGCAATTTGCAATTCTCAATTTTCAATTTTCAATTTTCAATCTCTTCATTTTTTCGCGCTCGGCGTCGCGTCCGCCTCCAGATCGCCCAGCGCGTATTGCAGGCCCGCGAGGTAGTGCTTGAGCACCACCGGGTGATAATACATCTGATCGCTGTGGCCCAGGGCGCAGTAGAACACCCGGCCCTTGCCGTACTGCTGAATCCAACTGATGGCGTAATCCTTGTCCTCGCGGGCGCCGCCCTTCACGTCCATCTTCTCCGCGTGCAGGCTCAGCAGCACGCGCAACTTCTCCCGCGAATAGGGCTGGGCCTTGCCCGCGGTCTTGGGGCCGAACATGTAAATCTCGTCGCTGACGTCGAAGCCTTTCTCCGCGTCGAACATCTGCGTGAGCGGATGGTTCGGCGAATCGATCTTGGTGGCGGCCTTGCCCCAGGGATGCGACTGGAACCACGCGCCGATCATGTCGCCGTATTCGGGCCAGGAGTAGAACGTGTCCGTCGCCGAGTGCATGCCGGCGAGCCCCTTGCCGCTCTTGACGAACTCAGCGAAGTTTTTCTTGCGCTGCTCGAATTTCTCCTTGTCCTCGTTCTTGCCGGTGGAGAGGCAGTCGCCGGTGGTGTTGAGCATGAGGATGGCGTCGAACTGCTTGAGATTTTCCGCATCGAACATGGCGGGGTCTTCGCTGTGGACAATGGTGAACGCCCCGGTCTTTTCGCCGAGCAGGGCCATCGAGTTGGCGCCGACGGGGATGGAGCCGTGGCGGAAGCCCAGCGTCTTGCTGTAGACGAGAATCTTGCGGGCCTGCCTGGGCGCGGCGAATGCTTTTTCCGGAAGCGCGGCCTTGATCTTCTCGATCACGTCGGGCTTGATGGCGGGAAGTTTGGGCGCATCGGCGGCGCGAACATTCATGGCGAGGAACAGCACAAGAAAAAAGGCGAGTGCGAGGCGGGGCATGGGGACTCCTTGAAATAGAACCAGACATTTAGCCGGCGGGCTTGCCCGCCGAGGATCGACAAACGCGGAAACCACCCGAATCAACAATGCGCTATCGTGACCGGATCATCAATGCGCTAACGTCACCGAATCAACAATGCGCTAACGTCACCGGATCATCAATGCGCTAACGTCACCGGATCATCGAACATCGGGGCAACACGCAAACCCTGCGATTCCAGTGTTCGGCGGCCCGCGGCGGGCAAGCCCGCCGGCTAAATGGCGCGACGTTCATTTTTTCTTCTCTTCCTTCTCGTGCAGCGGGCCGGAGCGATTCTGACTGTTCAAGGCAACCGTCGGATCGTCCGCCACGTTGATCCACACATGCACGTGCGGAGCGCCGCGGTAGTGCCAGACAAACGCGGGACCTTCGAGCCGCCAGTTGTCGTAAATGCCGTCGTTGCCCATGTCTTCATCCGCGTAGAAACACAGCCGGCACGCGTCGAGTCCGCCGTTCTTGTTCAGCGCGGCGACGACTTCGTCCTGATCCGTCTTTCTGTACGGTTCGATGAGCAGCTTCAGCACATTTTGCACGTGCTCCTTCTGGTCTTTGGAGAGATCGGCGACGGGCACGCCGTCGATTTTCTCCTTGGGCCGGAACGCGATGGAGGCTTCGTCGGGCGAGGTTTCGACGAGGGCGAGCTTCTGCTGCTTGCCGTCGAGCATCTTGAAAATCTTGTTCGCCGCTTCCGCCTGGTGCCAGAAGACGTTGTTGGGATGGTTGTGTTTCTCGAAGTATCCGCTGGCGGCGTGACCGTAGACGATGGGGCCGCCGAAGGCGACGTGATCGCTGGTGTTGCCGTCGCAGCGGACGGTGCCGTGGCGACCGGTGAGCACCCATTCAAACTTTTCACCGCCTGGCGTACCGAAGATGGCGATGCCCTGCGATTTGCCGAAGCCGCCCAGATCGTCCTTGAACTGCTTGTCGAAGCGCTCGATCCAGTCGGGGTTCACGAGTCCCTCCCAGATGTCGCGGATGAGCTGCTGCTGATCCTTTGAATAAAACGGGCTTTTCAAATCCGGCGGCGTGATGCGCCAGTTGTTGGAGACATGCGTGCGCAGCGTGCCGTGCCCGCGCTCCTTGTAGTCCCAGTCGAAGCAGATGATTTTTTTCTGCTCCGGCTTGAGCGAATCGTAAAGCGCCTTCACGAGCGTCTCCGGCGGCTTCGCGTCAGTCGCGGGTTTCGCCAGCGACGGAACCGCCGCGCCGCCGAGACCGACGGCGGCAGCGCCGACGCCGGCGACGCGGAGAAAATCGCGGCGTGTCACGGGCGGCACCGCGGAGGCGTTGCGATCACATGGCGGGCAGGAGCGGGAGAGATTGGACATGATGCGTCTCCGAGACATGGGTTGGCGAACCAGGACAGGAACCTTCGCAACAACCGCAATCGCCCCTGGCGGAACCCGGGGGTTGCGTGGAAAACAGTTTACACCACCGCCGCGCGCTTACGGCCCGCCAACATTCATCTTCACGTGTCGGCATCGCCGGTTAGGAATGGAATCGAAATAACATCTCGATTTGCAGGGATCGAACTCCCCTCCCTTTTAGGGAGGGGCAGGGGGAGGGTCGGGCAAACAGCCTGATTTCATGCACAATCACGCAGTGCGCCCCGACCCTCCCCTAACCCCTCCCTAAGAGGGAGGGGAATCGGAAACGACCAAGTCGGGGAGTTACTTCGGTCACGATCCTAAGGCGAACTACGTGATGATCTCACGAATCACACTGCCTTCCACATCCGTGATCCTGAAATCGCGCCCGTTGTATCTGTAAGTCAGCCGCTCGTGATCCAGGCCCATCTGGTGCAGGATCGTCGCGTGCAGGTCGTGGACATGCGTTTTGTTTTCGACGGCGAAGAATCCGATGTCGTCCGTCGCGCCGTGCGTCGTGCCGCCCTTGATGCCGCCGCCGGCCAGCACGGAGCAGAAGCCCGCGGCGTGATGATCGCGTCCGCCATCGCCGAAGGGCGTGCGGCCGAACTCGCCGGCCCAGACCACCATGGTCGACTCGAGCAGGCCGCGCTGTTTCAGATCCTGAATCAGGCCGGCCCAGGGCTTGTCGATCTCGCCGCAGAGTTTGCGGTGGCGGTTGTCGTTGTCGCCGTGCGTGTCCCAGTTGGAGTGGAAGATTTCGACGAAGCGGACGCCGCGCTCCACGAGCCGGCGCGCCATCAGGCAGCTTTCGCCGAAGTTCTTCGAGGCGGCCCTGCCGGTGGCGGTGCTGGCGCCGGTGCTGCTGGCGGCGATGCCGTACATCTCTTTCGTCGCGGCGGATTCCTGCGAGAGATCGACGGCCTCGGGGGCGGTGGCCTGCATGCGGTAGGCCAGTTCGTAGCTGGCGATGCGGGCGGATAGCTCGGCATTCGCCGGATCGCTCGCCATGTGCATGCCGTTGAGCTTGCTCAGGAGATCGAGCTGCTGCCGCTGCTCATTGAGGGGCGTGCCACCGACGGGCTTGATATTCGCCACCGGTTCGCTGCCGCCGCGGAAGACGGTGCCGGCAAATGCGGCGGGCATGAAGGCGGCCGACCAGTTCTGGGCGCCGGAATAAGGCGCGCCGTTGACGAGGACGACGAAGCCGGGGAGGTTCTGATTGACGTTGCCCAGGCCGTAGACCGCCCACGATCCAAGCGAGGGGAATCCCTGGCGGATGTAGCCGGTGTTCATCTGCAAGGTGGCGGCGCCGTGGGCCGCGGAATCGCAGTGCATTCCGCGCAGGACGGCCAAATCGTCGGCGACGGTGTGCAGGTTGGGGAGCAACTCGGAGATTTCGACCCCGCTCTTGCCGCAGCGAGAGAATTGGAAAGGCGATCCCTTGCATTTGCCGCCGGATTTCTGGGACTGAGCGCTGGACGCCTGGACCTTGTGATCTTTGCCGTGCAGTTCGGTGAGCTTGGGCTTGGGATCGAAGGTATCGATGTGGCTGGGGCCGCCAACCATATAGAGGAAGATGCAGGCCTTGGCCTTGGGGGCGAAGTGAGGCGCGCTCGCAGCATCGGCACGGGAGTTTGAAGCTCCCGTGCCTGCGGGGGCGCCGGCCGCGGCGCGGAGGATCCCGTCGTTGGCGAGCATGGACGCCATGGCGGTGCCGAAGAAGCCGTTGCCCATCTGGGCGAGGGACTGTCGGCGGGTGATGCCGCAGGGGTAGTGAAATTGCAGGGGATTCATGTCCATTTCCGGCGAGCGCGAGGCTCAACCGAAGATTGAACATAGGGAGAGTTGGGTAACGAGAGAGGAAGAGAACCAGCCACCAAGGGCGTCTGCGGTCAGCGATCTTCCGCGCGATTTCCCCCGGCGGAGCCCTGAGCGAACTCGGATGCCACTTGATTCTCGCGCTGATGCCACTGGGAGGCTCGGCTGCCAGTGTTCCGCGTGCGATTTGCACTGGCAGCCGAGCCTGCCAGTGGCATTAATCTAAGGTCGGCGCTCGATTCAAATGGAATCAGGATAATGGCACAACCGCGGATCTGGGCTCAGGCCTGAAAAAAAACAACCCCGCAGGCGATTAGCCTACGGGGTTGGTAAAGCCGGCGATGACCTACTTTCGCGCGGATGCACTATCATTGGCGCGACAGGCTTAACTGCTGAGTTCGGGATGGGATCAGGTGTGGCCCTGTCGCTGTGGTCACCGGCAAAGGTCGGCTTCGCGGTCAGGCGGAGCCGACCATCAAGCGTCGGCGTCGCGTTAAGGCGGCGCCGGCGATGATGCTCAGTGGTAGTTGGGTCGCTTCATTTTCGCCGGGGTTGAGCCCGGCTGGATGAATGAGTCGTCTGTTACATACAAGAACGAGGTTATGAGTTCTGAGGGGACACCGGAGGAAAGCTTTGAGCCGTTAGCCTTTAGCCATTAGCTACAAGGCAACAGTTCACAGTCTCAGCCATTGGGCTTTCAAGCGTTCGCGTTTAGCATTGAGCTATCGGCTAGCGGCTTTGGGCTCCTGGCTTCTGTTCTTTCCGATCCGGGGTCGGTGTGATCAAGCATTCGACCGTTAGTACCATTCACCTGAAGGCATCTCTGCCCTTACAGCTATGGCCTATCAACCTGATGGTCTATCAGGGGTCTCTCGCCTTGCGGCATGGAAACTTTATCTCGAGGGGGGCTTCCCGCTTAGATGCTTTCAGCGGTTATCCCTGCCAGACGTAGCTATCCAGCGGTGGACTTAGCAGTCCAACTGGCGCACCAGGGGTCTGTCCAACTTAATCCTCTCGTACTAAAGTTGACTCCTCTCAAGTTTCCTACGCCCACAGCAGATAGGGACCGACCTGGCTCACGCCGGTCTGAACCCAGCTCGCGTACCACTTTAACGGGCGAACAGCCCGACCCTTGGGGCCGCCTTCAGTCCCAGGATGTGATGAGCCGACATCGAGGTGCCAAACCGCTACGCCGCTATGGACGCTCGGTAGCGATCAGCCTGTTATCCCCGGGGTACCTTTTGTCCGTTGAGCTACGACCCTTCCACACGGGATCGCAGGATCACTAGAACCTACTTTCGTAACTGTTTGACGAGTATGTCTCACAGTAAAGCCAGCTTATGCTCTTGCACTCGTTGCGTGGTTTCCAACCACGCTGAGCTGACCATTGCACTCCTCCGTTACTTTTTGGGAGGAAGCCGCCCCAGCTAAACTGCCCAGCTAGCACGGTCCTTCGCCCGGATAACGGGACGAAGTTAGGTCACAACAGAATCAAGGGTGGTATTTCAACGTTGGCTCCTTCCCAGCCGGAACCGGGAAATCAAAGCCTCCCACCTATCCTACGCATGATGCAGTCGTGGCCAATACCAGCCTACAGTGAAGGTCCACGGGGTCTTTCCGTCTTGCTGCGGGTACACGGTATCTTCACCGCGTCTTATATTTCACCGAGTCGGTTGTTGAGACAGTGCCCAAGTGATTACTCCATTCATGCGCGTCGGAACTTACCCGACAAGGAACTTCGCTACCTTAGGACCGTCATAGTTACGGCCGCCATTGACCGGTGCTTGGGTTGCCAGCTTCGCCTTGCGGCTGACCGGCTTCCGTGACATTCCGGCATCGGGCAGGAGTCAGACTGTATACGTCCTCTTGCGAGTTTGCACAGTCCTGTGTTTTTGATAAACAGTTCCCCGGGCCTTTTCTCTGCGCCCTTCCCTTGCGGGTTAGGGCCCTCTTGTCGCGAACTTACGAGGTTATATTGCCTAGTTCCTTAACAACCGTTCTCTCGAGCGCCTGAGGTTATTCACCACGCCTACCTGTGTCGGTTTTGGTACGGAATCATCACTTGTCCACAACGGCTTTTCTAGAGACCTCGCTATCCAGCATCAGCATCTAAGACCTTAGCCTTGCGGCAACGGCCACAACTAAACGGCCGCCTGAACTTTGAGATCTGTCACGTTGCTTCGACCGCATGACAATGTGCAGGAATATTAACCTGCTGTCCATCCACTACGCCTTTCGGCCTCGTGTTAGGATCCGACTAACCCTGGGAGGACGAACCTTCCCCAGGAAACCTTAGGCTTTCGGCGAACGGGATTTCCACCCGTTTTATCGTTACTCAAGCCGGCATTTTCGCTTCCTGCCGCTCAACGAAAAACGTTGTCCGTTTCGCTTCACAGCTGGCAGGAACGCTCCGCTACCACTACTTACGTAGTCCGCAGCCTCGGTTCAGGACTTATACCCAATCATTATCGACGCTAGGATCCTCGACCAGTGAGCTATTACGCACTCTTTAAATGGTGGCTGCTTCTAAGCCAACATCCTGGCTGTCATTGCATCCTAACTTTCTTTTAAACTGAGTCCTGATTTGGGACCTTAGCTGGCGGTCTGGGTTGTTTCCCTTTTGACGATGGACATTATCGCTCACCGACTTACTCCCACGGTACGCTGCATGGTATTCGGAGTTTGGTTAGGACGAGCAGATGTTACTCCCTCGATCCCATCCAGTTGCTCTACCCCCATGCAGTATTGACGTGAGGCTAGTCCAAAAACTATTTCGCGGAGAACAAGATATCTCCCAGTTTGATGAGACTTTCACTCCTCCCCACAGCTCATCGCAGACCTTTTCAACGGTCACGCGTTCGGACCTCCAGGAGGTTTTACCCTCCCTTCATCCTGGCCATGGGTAGATCACAAGGTTTCGTGTCTAACGCCTGCGACTTATCGCCCTTTTAAGACTTGCTTTCGCTACGGATACAGCGGTGTACGCTTTAACCTTGCCGCAAACGTTAACTCGCCGGCTCATTATGCAAAAGGCACGCCGTCACTCGCCCGAAGGCAAGCTCCGACCGCTTGTAAGCGCGCGGTTTCAGGTTCTTTTGACTTCCCTTATCGGGGAACTTTTCACCTTTCAGTCGCCTTACTGTTACGCTATCGGTCGTCAAGTAGTATTTAGCCTTGGAGGGTGGTCCCTCCTGTTTCACACGGGGTTTCACGAGTCCCGTGCTACTCTGGTACACCTAGGTCGCAAACTTGTTCGGCTACAGGACTATCACCTTCTTTGGTCCGGCTTTCGGATCCGGTTCGACGAACTTGTCCTTGACCACATCGGTGCCCGCAACCCCGGGCCGAAGCCCGGTTTGGGCTGTTCCGCTTTCGCTCGCCGCTACTGACGGAATCGAGGTTTCTTTATTTTCCTGCAGGTACTAAGATGTTTCAGTTCCCTGCGTTCGCTTCAACACCCTATACATTCAGATGTTGATACCCTTTCGGGTGGGTTTCCCCATTCAGAAATCCCAGGATCAAAGCTTGTTTGCCAGCTCCCCTGGGCTTATCGCAGGCTACCACGTCTTTCATCGCCTCTTGACGCCAAGGCATCCACCGCGCGCCCTTAGTAACTTGATCACACCGACCTCAGACCGGGGAGGTCATCAGTCGGCGTCACAAGGTTGGATACGATTGAATCCAACTCAACTTCTGTGCTTCTCTTGGATGCGAAGAGGCAAGCAGGCTGTGAAGCCTGAATGCGTTCGAACCCTCGAGAGCCAGAAAGCCCTCAGCGCTCAAAACTCGGTCTCGCGTGTAACAACACGCGACGACCCAACTATCCACTTGTCAAAGAGCATCACGATCAGGATCACTTTGATCCCGACGAATCGGGGCCTCGGCAACTTTTGATCGTTTCCTGCCGCAGCAGGTCGCGTCGCCCTTTCAGGACTGCGTGACTCGATGCGGGAACCCAGCATTATCGCGAAATCAGTTCCGTTGTCAACTCGGCTGATTTCACTCACCAAACCGATCAAACCTGCCTTGCTGACCTGGGTCAACTGAACCACCGGGCTGCATTGGACGCGGCCTTGCGATGTTCCAGTCGATCAGGTTCGCCTTTCAGGCCGCCGCAGTCGCGTGTCGGCTGCAACCGCACCTTCATCAGGCGAGCGGAGAAGTTTAGCGATCCCTCATGGGCTGTCAAGTCGCCGGCCTCGCTCAACGCCATCGGCAAACCGGGGCCTTGCTCTTTTGCCCGATTTGAAAGGCACTTACCGCAGCGTTTCGCTCGTGAATAACATGTGGAAAAACAACCGGATTCTCACGATGACCGCTTTTCTCGCGTGCCAATCCAACCCGATGGCCAGTGCGGTCCATTCGCGCCGAGCCTCGAACCGTCCTACACTGAGCCCATGGCCTGCATCCAAGGAGTCAACATGTCTCGCTTGCTCTGCTACGTCCTGACGCTTGTCATCTTTGCTTCGACAGTGCGAGCGGATGAGAAACTCAAGGACGTTGCCTGTCGATCGGTGCACCTGAGTTACTCTACGCCTAAGCCTGCAGGTGCAGCACCGAAGGCAGATTCCAAAGCCGGCGGAACCGTTTTCTACAACGAGGTCACCGTCGAAAAATCAGCTGAGGGCACCTATTTCTGCGTCTGCGGATTCGACGCGGGCTACTTCGGCATCCAGGAACTGACCAAGGGCAAAAAGGTCGTCATCTTCTCCGTCTGGGACCCGGGCAACCAGAACGATCCCAAAAGCGTCAAGGAGGAGCAGCGCGTTCAACTTATTCACAAGGACGAGCAGGTCCGCACCGGCCGTTTCGGCGGCGAAGGCACCGGCGGGCAGTCGTTCCTCGATTATGACTGGAAGGTCGGCGAGACCTATCGCTTCGCGGTGCATGCGAAACTGGACGGGAATCGCACGAAGTTCGCAGGCTATTTTTTCGTGCCGGAGATGAAGGCGTGGAAGCACCTGGTGACGTTCTCCACCCTGCACAAGGGCAGGTTGCTGGGCGGGTACTACTCGTTCGTCGAGGATTTCCGTCGCAATCGAGTGTCCGCCACCCACGCCCGGCAGGCTCAGTTCGGCAACGGCTGGGTGCGCACGGGCGATCAGTGGCTACCGATCAAGCGAGCCCAGTTCACCGCCGACAACAACCCGGCGATGCATGTGAACGCGGGAACCATCGCAAGCGAGGGCGGTATGCCGCAGCGCTTCTTTCTCACGACCGGCGGCGAAACCAAGAACACCGACACACCCCTTTGGAAGCACATCGAGTTGAAGGAAACCGCCCAGGTCGCGCCAGCCGACGTGCGCGACCTGCTCGCCAAATGAGGCGGCCAGTCATGAGTGCGAGCAACGACCGCCGCGCGTGAGCCACAAACTCCAGCCCAATCGCATGTGCCGATGCCCCACGTAGGGTGTGTCAAGGCTCTGCGCAGACGCACCATGTTGGACGTACTCTTTTCGGTTCAACCGGCATTTGCGTACTTGGCCACGGTTGAAATCGGCGAGTCGGAGTCCGGAACAGAGCCGGAGTCTGTGACTCCGGTCGATTTGACGCGGCTCAATGCCGCTTCAAATCGAATTCGCGCCCTGCATTCCCGATTGCACATGCGTCCGCTGCGTCGAACTTCGCCTCGCCGGCATCGAGCCGGCTCGGCGAAACGGAGTCACAGACTCCGGCTCTGACAAGGCAGGCTCGCATTCCCCGGACGAGCCCTTTTTTCTTGAGGCTTCGTTCATTGATCGAGGTTGATCCCACACGGTGCGTCACCGCAAAACCTCGGCTCGCCCCGCACCCGATCGCCCCGTCACGTGCCCAAGATCGACTTGGCGACTGTCGCCCGACCGTTAGAATGACTTGCGGGTCAGGTTCCACGTTCCCACAACCTAATCAGGAGTTGCTCCATGACTGCCGCTTCATCCATCGGAGGAGGTGTGAAACCCACGCGCCCGCTGCAATCGGCTGTGGTCTTCTTCGCCGGCGATTCCGGCGACGGCATGCAACTGGCAGGCACGCAGTTCACCGACGCCTCAGCAATATTTGGTAATGATGTTGCGACTTTTCCTGACTTCCCGGCGGAAATTCGGGCGCCTGCCGGAACGGTCCCAGGAGTTTCCGGTTTTCAGGTCAACTTCTCTTCTCAGGACATCCACACCCCCGGCGACGAAGTCGACGCCCTCATCGCCATGAACCCCGCCGCGTTCAAGGCCCACATCAAAGACGTCAAGACCGGCGGCATCGTCGTCGTCAACGAGGACGAGTTCGACAAGGTCAACCTCCGCAAAGCCGCCTACCCCGAAGGCTACAACCCCCTCGACGATCCCAAGTTCAGCCAGAAATACCGCCTCTTCAAAGTCCCCATCACCCGCCTCAACGAAGAGGCCCTCAAAGACTCCGGCCTGGGCGCCAAGGACGTCGAACGTTGCAAAAACATGTGGTCCCTCGGCCTGGCCTACTGGCTCTATGACCGGCCGCTCGATGTCACCATCAATTATCTGGAAACCTATTTCGGAAAAAAGAAGAACCTCCCCAAGGTCGCCGACGCCAATATCCGCGCCTTGAAATCGGGCTTCTTCTTCGGTGAAACCGCCGAAATCTTCACCGAGCACTACCGCATCGAACGCGCCCAGGTCGAGCCGGGCACCTACACCAAGATCACCGGCAACGAGGCCGTCGCCATGGGCCTCGTCGCCGCCTCCATCCTCGCCAAGAAGACCCTCGTCTACGGCTCCTACCCCATCACCCCCGCCAGTTCCATCCTCGAAGCCCTCGCCGGCCTGCGCAACTTCGGCGTCAAAACCTGCCAGGCGGAAGATGAAATCGCCGCCATCTGCGTCGCCATCGGAGCCGCCTTCGCCGGCCAGCTCGGCGTCACCGGCACCAGCGGACCCGGCATCTGCCTCAAGTCCGAAGCCATGAACCTCGCCATCGTCACCGAGCTGCCACTGGTCATCGTCGATGTTCAGCGCGGCGGCCCCTCCACCGGACTCCCAACCAAAACCGAACAGGCCGACCTCCTGCAAACCATGTTCGGCCGCAACGGCGACAGCCCGCTGGTCATCGTCGCCCCGCAGTCCCCTTCCGACTGCTTCTACATGGCGGTCGAAGCCTGCCGGATCGCCATGCAGCACATGGTCCCCGTCGTGCTCCTGACCGATGGCTACCTCGGCAACGGCGCCGAACCGTGGAAGCTCCCCGACCTGAGCACCTTCAAGCCCATCGAGATCAACCACCCCACCGACCCGGCCACCTTCAAGCCCTACACCCGCGACACCAACTTCGTCCGCCCCTGGGGCATCCCCGGCACCCCCGGCCTCATGCACCGCATCGGCGGCATCGAAAAAGCCGACATCACCGGCGGCGTCAACTACGACCCCAGCAACCACCAGCGCATGACCGACCTGCGACACGCCAAGGTCGCCAAGATCGCCGACGACATCCCACCCCTCACCCCCCACGGCGACCCCACCGGCGATCTGCTCGTCCTCGGCTGGGGCGGCACCTATGGCTCGATCCTCTCAGCCGTCGACAAAGCCCGCGCCCGCGGCCTGAAAGTGTCGTCGGCCCACCTGCGCTACCTCAACCCCATGCCCCGCAACCTCGGCGAAGTCCTCAAAGGCTTCAAGAAAGTCCTCATCCCCGAACTGAACATGGGCCAGCTGCGCCTGCTCATCCGCGGCAAGTTCCTCGTCGACGCCAAGGGCCTGAACAAAGTCCAGGGCAAACCGTTCCTCGTGGAAGAGCTCGAGCAAGCGATCAATCTCATGCTTGACGGAGGCTGGGGCGAGCGCGAAAGCCTGATCCCGCGCGATCACAAGCTCGACCCGACCAGGCAGGAAGTCGTGCCAACGATCGGCGTCGCGACGGCGGCGAGTGAAGGGTGAGTCATCCCTTGCAGGGTGGGCACCGCCCACCACCAGCGCGGGACGGCCGCCACCGAACAACCACACCCATTCGCACGGCAGATGTGCAGAAACAAGACGCCGGAAACGCAATCGCCGGGGTTTGCCGTGGTGGGCAGTGCGACCCTACTTGCTGTTACACTGACAATATTCAGAATGTCCCCTTTGATCGCCCTATGACTTATAACTGTTCCATATTTCGCGACAACTGGCTTAGTTTCGAGTATCCGTCGGAGTTTAAGGTCCAGGTGCCTAATTCATTCGACCCTAGTTATCATTTAATAGATCCAGCCGGGATAATTCTTGTTACAATACGACCTCGGCTTGATGATGATGATGTACAATTACTCCGAATGCGCTTTGCAGCACAGCGCTGTTTGCAAGGGCCATGTCTGTGGCAGGCAATCACACGGTCTGGCGCGATTGGTAAAGCAACCGCATTTCTGTAAATCTCTCTACCGTCGTCGTTGGCTCGGTCTG
>CAYRPN010000055.1:0-35998 GCA_964426135.1 uncultured Phycisphaeraceae bacterium
CGCCCGACCCTCCCCTAACCCCTCCCTAAGAGGGAGGGGAATCGAACCGCGGCCTATTCTAAAGTGACCGTCAATAAACGCGAACACGCGTTCCTCCCGCGCTTTCCGCCCCGCGCGGTTTCGGTTATGCTCACAACCCCGGCGGGGCTGCGCCCGGCGGGGTCAGGCTGGTCCGCCGACGTGTTCGTCAACTGCGCTTGATGGGCGTTCGTTTTTCATCGCGGCGCTCATTGTGTTTGAACCCATCCAGGAGTCCTTCCCGTGCGTCGATCTCCCTTTGTCGCCTTGGTGCTGGGTGCCGCCACGGTTCTGCCGCTGGGTTGCGGCGAGAACCCCGATCTGAAATCCGTCCGCGAAGCCCGCGAGAATTACCGCAAGGCCACGGCCCTGGTGAGCCTGTCGCAGACATCGTCCGTGCCGACGAAGGAAGGCCTGGCCAAGCTCGGCGACAAGAAGCCGAAGGACGTGCAGTTCGACGACGCCGCCATCAAGGCCGCGATCGAAAGCGGGGACCTTCGCGGCTACCGCAACGCGCTGCTTTCGCAGGCGGAAGGCAAGCTGAAGACCGTCATCGACGTGGGCCCCAACTCGCAGCGTCTGTCGGCGCGTCAGATGCTGGCGCGTCTGTACGTCACGCTTTCGACCAATGAGCGCATCGATGCCATGCTCGCCAGCGACAGCACGGGCGACCAGACCGATCGCATTCAGCAGTACGTGCTGCTGGTGGAGCGTGTGGGCAAGCTGGTTGGCCGATTCTCCAGCGACGACAAGCCCGCGGTGGAGAAACTGATCAAGGATCAGAACGCCGCCGAGGATTCGCTGGCCAAGACCAAGGCGGAGCAGACGGCGCTGAAGGCGCAGGTCGCCGACCTGGAAGCCAAGATCGCCGATCTGGAAAAGAAGCGCGATGACGCGTTCAAGAAGGCGTCGGCCCTGCGCGCCGAGGCGTTCCCGAAGAAGGGCCAGGAGGCGTACGACCTGAGCATCAAGGCGATCGACTTCGACCGCGCGGGCCACGGTTCCGAGACCCAGGCGGCCACCTTGAAGCAGGAACTGGGCATGGCCAAGGCGAAGCTGGCGGTGGTGGACCGCGACGTGAAGCTGACGGAGGAATGGGTCGGCGTCGCCAAGGGCGGCATCGACAGCGCCGGCACCCGTCAGGCCAAGCTGAAGGAGTTCGAGACGACCATCAAGGACACCACCGACAAGAGCGGCAAGCTCCTGGCGGAACAGTTCGAATCGCTCAGGAAGACTTACACCGACACGGTGGAGACGAAGCTGGTCCGCGCGTCCAAGTACGCACAGGACGCGATCGACGTTCTGGACAAGGCGAACAGCCTGGCCGATTCGCCGCAAGAAAAGCTGGCGCTGAAGCTGGATCAGCTCGGGGCCGCGGCGGAGCGCATGCACGTGCTGGCCGACGCGGTGGTGGCGTCGGGCCGGGTCGCGGGCGTCAGCGATCAGGTCGGCGTCCGTGCGGGCCAGTTGATCCCCGCTTACGCCGGCCCCATCGCCGCCACGCTGACGGACCTGAAAACCAAGCACGAAGCGTTCATCGCCGACGCCACCAAGGCCGGCGACGCGGTGGCCAAGGCGCTCAACGAGGAGGCGTTGCGAGGGTTGAAGGAGGACGATCGCGCCGGTGCCGCGGCGTCCGGCGTTGTGAAATCGACGCGCACGCTCCACAGCGAAAATGCGGCCCGCATCGAACGCCACAAACTCGGCTCCGCCACGGCGGCGTCGAATGTGAACACGCCTGCGCCCGCACCGGCGCCGGCACCCGCGCCTGCGCCCGCACCTGCACCGGCACCGGCGCCTGCACCAGCGCCGGCGCCGGAACCTGCAAAGGACGGCGCTCCGGCGCCGGCTCCTGCACCGGCTCCTGCACCTGCACCGGCTCCCGCACCGGCACCGGCGCCGGAACCTGCAAAAGACGGCGCTCCTGCACCAGCGCCCGCACCGGCCCCGGCGCCGGCCCCAGCGCCAGCGCCCGCTCCCGAAAAAGCGCCGGCTCCTGAAGCCTGAGGACGCCAGGTCCAAACCGCCAAAGAACCCAGGTTCGCGTCGAACTCACTCATTCGCGGCAGGTTCAGGCGATTTCCTGCTGGTTGGCGATGACCGCCGCCTACCATTCGCGAAAGCAACACGCACCCCACGCACCCCACGCACCCGTAGCTCAATTGGATAGAGCGTCGGCCTCCGAAGCCGAAGGTTACAGGTTCAACTCCTGTCGGGTGTATTCGATTCCTGCACGCTTGATCTCATCGCCGGGCGTTCCGCCATCCCCACCCCTATCCGCCGCTGATCGTGGCCATTCGCAGCCGTGGGCGTTCCAGCGTTACCCGCTTCCGCGATGGCTCAATATCGCGCGAGGCCACCCTTTCCACTGCCCGAATGGAGGCTCCCCTCATGCGCCACGCCGCCCCCCTGCTCGCGGTCCTGCCCGTATTCGCCGGTGCTGCTTTCGCGCAGGAGAAGGAGCCGCTTTTCAACGATCCGATCGACGTGGTGATTCCGCACATCTCCACCGACACGAGCGTGCGCTACGACTACGACATCGTCTACGTCCGCGCCGGCCGGGCCGGGGACAAGATTCACAAACGCTACTACACCGACTTCTCGCAGCCCGTCACGATGGAAGGCGGCGCGGACCTGATGCTGCTGCATCCCGACGGCAGCGAGGAACTCTTGGTCAAAGGCGGCGAAGGCTCGATCACTGATCCGATGATCAGCTTCGACGGGCAGTGGTGCTATTACGTTCACATCTACAACCTGAAGAACCGCAGCCAGTGGGAGCCGCCGAAGGAAGGCGCGGACATTTTCAAGATCCATCTGAAGTCGCGCAAGATCGTGCGCCTGACCAATCAGGTGTTCGAGCCCAACACCGGCGCGGGCCATTTCACGGCCAGCTATCGTCCGGAGAAGGATTCGCACGGCAAGAACTCCTTCCCGTATGGCGTTTTCAACATGGGCCCCTGCCCGCTGCCGGGCGGGCGCATCGCGTTCACCAGCAACCGCGACGGATTCCGGCCGTCAAAAGGCTATCCCGCGATCGCCCTGCAACTCTTCACCATCGACGACCGCGACGAGAGCATCGGCGACAACGATCCCGCTCCGCGCAACCTCGAAAAGATCGGGCAACTGAACATCGCCGGCGCTCTGCATCCCGTGGTGCTGCGCGATGGGCGCATCATGTTCAGCACGCTCGAGTCGCAGGGCATCCGCAGCGAGATTTCCTGGGGCATCTGGACGATCCATCCCGACGGCAGCAACTGGGGGCCGCTGGTCAGCGCGTTCGACCCCGGCGGCGCCAGCAACGGCTTCCACTTCCAGACGCAGCTCTCCGACGGCTCGATCATCATCGAGCAGTACTACAACCAGAACAACAGCGGCTTCGGCGCCTACATCCAACTGCCCGCGCCGGAAAAGGCGCCGTATCCCGCGTTCACCACCGCCTATCGCAACGATCCGACGAATCCCGCGCTGCGCTTCGGGCGCTTCGACAACGGCAAGGGCAGGTACTACCGCATGTCCTTCATGACCGCCGGGGCGCGGAGTTTCACGCCCTTTGCCGACAACGGCGAAGGCGAGGCGAATCGCTCCATCCGCGGCGACAAGAATTCGCCGGCCGTGGGAAAGGTGACGCATCCCAGCGGCGCGCCGGACAATCACATGCTCACGGTGTATTCGCCGGGGCCGGTGAATCACCAGTACACGTTCCTGCCGCAGCTCGACGGCGGCATTTATCTGGCGAAGGACGGCAAGGTGGTCACCGAGCCGGCGCAGCTTCGCCTGATCAAGAACGATCCGAACTACAACGAGAGTTGGCCGCGCGCGGTGGTGCCGTACAAGCGCATCTATGGCGTGGACGAGCCGAAGAAACTGGCGCCCATCGCCAACGACGGCAAGCTGTCGCCGCACCTGCCGGCAGGCACGCCGTTTGGTCTTGTGGGCACGAGCAGTTTCTACAAGCGCGAGTCGTATCCGAATGGAGTGGTGCCCGCCGGCAGCGTGACATCGGCCTACGCGACTCGCGGCAAGGGACACAGCGACGATCCGTGGAAAGACCTGGGCGCGTTCAGCAGCCACGGCTACGGCATGCCCACGAACTTCCACAACCAGGGCGGCGAGACGTCGCTCTACACCAACGACGACATCCACGCGGTGCGCATCATCGCCATGGAGCCGACGACGGACCGCAAAGGCGGCGAACGCAGCGGCCGGCAGTTCCACAGTCATGCGAGCGAACGCCTGCGCATCCTCGGCGAGATACCGCTGCGGAAGTTCCCATTAGCCCCCGGCACCGCCGGGGGTTCCCATGTGAAGGGCCAAGGGCCAGGGGCCAAGGGCCAAGGGGCCCATACAAATCCGAAATCCGAAA
The DNA here is from genome assembly GCA_964426135.1 of uncultured Phycisphaeraceae bacterium. GTDB lineage: Bacteria > Planctomycetota > Phycisphaerae > Phycisphaerales > Phycisphaeraceae > CAYRPN01. Next base: position 4,382 of record CAYRPN010000055.1, read on the forward strand.
TCCCAAATCCGAAATCGGATCAGCCTCTCGATCCCGACAACAACCCCGACACCAGTTTCCTCGCAATGATTCCCGCCGACGTTGCCTTCACTTTCCAGACCATCGACACGCAAGGCCGGGTGCTGAACACGTCGCAGACCTGGCACCAGCTCCGCGCCGGCGAAGTGCGCCACGACTGCGGCGGCTGCCACGCCCATAGCCAGAAGCCCACCGACTTCAGTCTCACCGCAGCCGCCAAACCTGATTACCAGTTGTGGGACCTCACGAAGGAGACGCCGCTGGTCACGAGCAAGGCGAAGGACGAGTCGAAGAAGAAGTGGGACGCGCACGACGAAGCGGGGCTTGTCTATGCGAAGACGCCGGTGGTGAATGTCGAGTATTTCCGCGACATCCAGCCGATCCTGCGGAAGAGCTGCGTCGCCTGCCACACGAAGGACGCGAAGGAGCCGGCGGGCAATCTCGTGCTCGACGGCGATGACGAATGGCTCAGCATCGAGAACAGCGGCAAGTTCCCCGGCACCTACGTTCGCCTCGCCCAGGATGAGCGCGCCAAGTTCGGGCACAAGCCGCCGACCTACGATTCGTGGGGCTATCCGAATGCGTCGCGCTACATCCGCAAGCTGCAATCGCGGCGAAGCCTGCTGATGTGGAAGATCGCCGGCCAGCGTCTCGACGGATTCAGCAACGACGACCACCCTTCGCCGCCGGAACCGGGCGCCAAGTCGCTCATGCATAAGGGCCAGCCTTTCGAGAAGAACAAGGCGTACTACGACCTCGACCTCGTCGGCAGCGAAATGCCGCCCAAGGCCGCGGTGGCAGGCACGTACAAGAATGCGGAAGGCAAGACGATCAAGGTGGAGCCGCTGACGGACGAGGACCGCCGGACGATCGCACGCTGGATCGATTTAGGTTGCCCGATCGATCTGGACTCGGCGAGCCGGGGCGTATCCGCCCCGACGAACGTCGCAGCGGCCGCGGAAAAGAATGCGAAGCCGCAAGGAGCGAAACCCGTCGCGGCGCCCGCGGCACTGAAGCCCTTCGGCTGGTACTGCGACGACCAGCGCCCAACCTTGACGTTGAACTCGCCTCAGGCAGGCGAGAACGCGGAGCTCGCACGAATCCTCGTGGGCATGTACGACTACGGCGGACTCGACGAATCCAGCTTCACCGTCACCGCCAGCGTCGACCTCAACGGCATCAAGGCGGGAGAGAACCTGGCGGGCAAGTTCACACGCGTCGGCGCAGGCATCTACGAACTGAAACTCGCCGAACCGCTGCGCAACAAGAGCGGCGAACGGATTGTCGTGTCCATCAAGGACAAGCAAGGCAACGCCACGCGCATCGAGCGCACGTTCAGCGTCGTGAGCAAAACGGCGACGCGGTGATGGAGAACGTTGCGGACGGCTTTGAACGACACGTAGATGCGGGGAGCAAAATGGAGAGGCAGGGGTTCCGCTCTTCGAGCGGACGCTAAACGGCGATGTGCAACACAAGTACCGTGCCGCGAATTCCTGTCCCCTGTCCCCTGTCCCCTGTCCCCTCCTCCCTCACCGTTCCTCCTTCGGCACATGGATCACCATCACCGCCGGCAGGCCGAAGCCGTTGGGTTTCGCGGCATCGGCGGGATTGCCGTTGAATGTGGTGAACAACCGCTCGCCCTTCTCGTCGATCTGCAGGTTGTACGTGCCGCCGGGATTCCACTTGGCCTTCTCCAGCAGCGTCGCCGTGAGAAACGCCAGCACTTTCCGCTTGCCCGTGGCAATCTCGTACTGCACCAGCGAAGTGCCGGTGGAACCGCTGCTGCCGTGAGCACCGGGGAAGTAGTAGAGGAAGCGATCATCCGGGCTGGCGACCATGACCGCCGTGTAATGTCCAGCGCCGAAATTAGGACCGAGGTCGCGCACCGATTGCTTCGCGGGGTCAAACTCAAACAGCGATCCCGTCGCGGTCATGCCGCAGATCAGGCCCGACTTCAGCGGCCGCTGCACCGCGGCGCGGAGCGTGTCGCCCTTCTTCGCTTTCTCATTGGCGCCCTGCGGCAGAGCGGCTTTGGACTTCACGAGTTGGCCCGCCTTCGGTTCGTAGTAGTGCAGGCACTCATCCTGCCCCGTGAAATACACCCGGCCTTCCGCGTCGCGCATGAAGGTGCGGTTGCCCGCCACGATTTCGCCGCCGCCGAGGAACACGCGCTGCTTCTTGTTGATGTCGTAGACGCACACGTCGTTCTTGTAGACCGCGTAAAAATAGAGCAGCCCGCGCGTTGCGTCGAAATGCGAAGCCGGCAATCCCTGCCGCGGCGCGACGGCGCCGAGGTTCTCCAGCTTTTTCGAATCCGGATGGAAGCGCAGCAGGACGGAGCCTTCAAAATCCTTGCCGAAATGGGCGTCGATCTCGCGATGCTTGCCCCAGTAGGTGGAGAAATAGAGCCAGCCATCGGCGGCCTCGTGAATGCTCGAATGCACCTTGCCGTGGCCGTAGGTGCCGGGCTTGATGTTCAGGTCGCGGAATACATCGACAGCGAGCGTGAGCTTCTTCGTCGCCGAGTCGTATTCGTAAATGTGACTGGTCGCGTCGACGCCCAGGTGATCGCCGATGCTGGTGTAGTACTTGCCGCCGCGGGCGTAGCAGCCATCGCCCCAGGTGGACCAGAGCGTCTGCTTGCCCTTGTCGGGCAGGCCGGTGATGACGTGGATGTCGATGGTCGGCGGTGATTTGGCGACAGTGAAGTCACCGGCTTTCTGAGCGAGCGCCGGCGGCGCGGAGAGCAGTGATGCGTCGGAGACTGTCACCGTCGCGGGCTCGGCTAAAGCGCGCGCGGCAAGCAGGACGACGAGCAGAACGAGTATGCAGCGTGGGGTATGCATGGGTGCTTGTTGTTGCAGGTGAATTCTGCTGGTGTCAGAGTTCGCAAGGTGCGACGGAACGGGGCAAGCCCCGTCGCTAAACGGCTATCGGCTATCGGCTAACGGCTAATGGCTAATGGCTAATGGCTAATAGCTGGGTTGCGGGCTTCACGGCTCCTCAATCACCACCGCTCGATTCGTCGCCACGTCCTTCTTCACCACCAGATCACCGCCGGGCAGCGTCACCTGCACATCCACGCGAGTCACTTCGCCCAGGCCGAAGTGCGCCTGCGCCGGCTGGCCGCTGGCGTAGCCGAAACCCGTGGCGATTTCCTGTGTGCCCAGAAGATTGGCCGCCTCGTGCGGTTGACCAGCGCGATAGAGCCTGACCCGCGCGCCGATGCCCATGCGGTTGAGTTTCGCTTTGCCGACGACGCGCACGTCGAGCCAGTTCTTCGAGGTCGAGTCATTTCGCAGAAGGTGCGCGTGGTCGCCGGCGAACCAGTTGATGAGGAAAATATCGAGCAGGCCGTCGCCGTTGATGTCGCCGGTCGGGCCCGCGGGGTAGTACACCATTTTCAGGCCGTCGCCGTCGCCCGACTTGCGCGGCAGGGCGAAACGCGGGGTGCCGTCCTTCACGCCGGCGTGGCGATAGATCAGCGGCTCGACGCGTCCATCCTCGTCGCGCCACGCCGCGCTCATGTAGATGTCGGGCCAGCCGTCGTTGTCGAAGTCCTGAATCTCCACATGCGGGCAGCGCACCGGCACGATCTCGTCGAGGCCGGCTTCTTTCGTCGCATCGCGGAAAAGCGGCACGCCGTCCTTCACGCCTTCGTTCAGGTAAACGCGGTTGCGGGCTTTGACGCTGTGAATGGAAACGACGAGATCGAGATCGCCGTCGCGGTCCAGATCGCCGAACGCGGCGCCGCACGGCCAGTCCTCGCCGTCAAGCGGCTGCCACGCGAACGTCTTGACGAGCAACGGCGACTCGACGAACTTTCCGCCCGGCGTGCTCAGAAAAAGGCGATTGCTGTGGCCCACGAAAAAGTCCGGCCTGCCGTCCTCGTTCACATCCGCGACCGCGCAGCCGAGGCCGAAGACGCCGTCGGGCAGGCCCACCTTCGCGTTCACATCCTCGAATTTCAAGCCGTTCTTGTCGATGATATTTCGCAACAGTGTGGTGCGCGGCGTAACGCCCTTGGGCACAAAACGATCCTCGACGACGAGCAGGTCGAGTCTGCCATCGACGTCGTAATCGAAGAGGCCGATGTTGCGTGCGGAAAGCAACGTGGCTGGACACGCGCCGCTGCTTTCGCCCACGTCGTGCCACTTGCCGTCTTTCATCTGAAGCAGCGAACTGCGACGGGTCTGCGCACTTTTCTGGACATCGCCGCCGCGTGTGCCGGCCTTCGGTCGGGCATTGTTGGCGACATACAGCTCCAGCGTGCCGTCGTTGTCGAGATCGACGAAGACCGCGCCGCTGGTGCGGGCGTGGAAAGAAACCGCCGGCTGATCGATGATTTCAAACGTGCGATCCTCGAGCTGGCGCAGCAGCCGCGCGGGCACGGGGCCGCTGGCCGGCGCGTATTCGGCATCAGGCCGATCGCAGAAGCCGCCGGCGAAAAGATCGAGCCGGCCGTCGCCGTCGAAATCGCCGATCGCGCCGCCGTGGCCCATCATGCCGGCGAGCAGGCTCTTCACTTTCGACGACTCCGCCGCGTCGGTGAAGCGGATGGGCCAGGGCTCCGCCGCTGCCGGCGCCGCCGTCACCAGCACGGCAGTGACCAGAAAAGGGCGGAGAACCAAAGTAAACGAACCACGTTGGCGGGCGGGCAGGGTCATGCGATTGCGATTATAATGGAGGGCTTGGCCGCTCCCTCATGGAGGCCTCGATTTTCGTCCGAATGTCGGCTCGCCGCGACTGGTTTGCCCGGAACGCCCACGTGACTTTATCGCTGGAAACAGGCAGCCTCACCTCATCGCCAGCGCGGCAGGTCCGTGCGCCGCGCACGGCGCAGGGGCAAGGAATCTGGATTGGCGATGAGAGCGAACTCCTTGCCGACTCCGCGGCGATGCGCGAGGCGATCCACGATGTTCATCGGCCCGTGGCGATCGTCGAGCGCGACGGCGCGATGGCAGTGGCGACCGGCGGTCGCGCGGTGATGACGCTCGGCGGCGAAGCGCTGCCGGCAGAAGACAGCGCGCTGCCAAGCATTCCTCTTCGCGCCATCGCTCCCGCCCTTCCGCCGGAGCAACTCGGCGACGACACCTTCTGCCGCGATCATGGCATCCGCTACGCCTGCATGGCCGGCTCCATGGCCAACGGCATCGCGTCGGTGGAACTCGTCGAAGCCATCGCCGGGGCCGGCATGCTCGCCAGCTACGGCGCCGCGGGCCAGCGAATCGACGTGATCGCCCGCGCTGTCGACCGCCTGCAAGCCGGTCTCGGCGACCTGCCCTACGCGTTCAATCTCATCCACAGTCCGAACGAACCCGCGCATGAGATGCACGTGGTCGAGCTCTATCTGAAGCGCGGCGTGAAGCGCGTCGAAGCGTCGGCGTATCTCGACCTGACCCTGCCCGTGGTGCGGTACCGCCTCACCGGTCTGCGCCGCGGCCCCGATGGCCAGGCGGTCGCGGCGAACCAGATCATCGCCAAGGCCTCGCGCGTCGAGGTGGCGAGCAAGTGGTTCAGCCCGGCGCCGGCGAAACTCGTCGAGGAACTCGTGCGCCTCGGCCACATCACGCGCGAAGAGGCGGAGCTTTCGCGCTTCATTCCGATGGCGAGCGACATGACCGCCGAGGCGGACTCGGGCGGCCACACCGACAACCGCCCCGCCATCACGCTGATCCCCACCTTCATCGCCCTGCGCGATCGTTTGCAGCGCGAGCATGGCTTCGACCCGCGCACGGCACCGCTGCGCATCGGCGCAGCCGGCGGCATCGCCACCCCCATGAGCGCGGCTGCCGCATTCGCCATGGGCGCGGCCTACATCGTCACCGGCTCGATCAACCAGGCGTGCGTCGAAAGCGGCTCCAGCGATGCCGTGCGAAAAATGCTGGCCGAGGCGCAGCAGGCGGATGTCGCCATGGCGCCGGCGGCGGACATGTTCGAGATGGGCGTGAAGCTGCAGGTGCTCAAGCGCGGCACCATGTTCCCCATGCGGGCCGCGAAACTGTACGAACTTTATCGCTCGTGCCCGAGCCTGGAAGAGATTCCCGCCGCGGAGCGCGCGAACCTGGAGAAGACGATCTTCCGCGCTTCGCTCGACGAGATCTGGCGGAAGACGCGCGAGTTTTTCGTGCCCTTCGATCCCGCGCAAGTCGAGCGGGCTGAGCGCGATCCGAAGCACAAGATGGCGCTCGTGTTCCGCTGGTACCTGGGCTTGTCCAGTCGCTGGGCCAACGCCGGCGAACCCACGCGCACGATGGATTACCAGGTCTGGTGCGGCCCTGCGATGGGCGCGTTCAACGAATGGACGCGCGGATCGTTCCTCGCCGAGCCGAAGAATCGCCGCGCGGCGGTCGTGGCGATGAACCTGATGCACGGCGCGGCCGTGGTGACGCGGCTCAACGCGCTGCGATCGCAGGGCGTACAATTCCCCGCGGAAACATTGCTTGTCGAGCCAAGGAACTGGTCATGAAACTCGAAACGATTGAAGTGCGCGTGGACCCCGAGACGGCCAGGCGGTATCGCAGCGCCTCGGATGAGGATCGACGGAAGTTGGAGATTCTCATCGGCCTGGACATCCGCGAAGCAACCGGCCCGCGAAGGTCCCTCGATGAGATCATGAAGGAGATGAGCGAACAAGCGGCCAGGAACGGCCTGACACCAGAAATCCTACAGGCCATCCTCAATGAAAAGTGAAGCATTCGTCGTCGATACGAATGTGTTGGTGAGTGCCGTGCTTTTTCCCGGCTCCAAGCCTTCACAAGCTTTGGCGATTGCCCGGAAACGCGGGTGCCTGTTGATGGACAAAGCAACCGCGATGGAACTGCTCGAAGTGCTGTCCCGCCCCAAGTTCGACCGCTACGTCGATGCGAATGACCGAATGGCGTTCATACGCAAAGTCGTTTCGTCATCCCTCGTGCCGGTTGTGGAGGAAAGGATTCAGGTTTGCAGGGACCCCGACGATGACGCCATTCTGGAACTGGCTGTCGCGGGATCTGCCGAAGCCATCATCACGGGCGACATCGATCTCCTGGTGCTCGATCCGTTTCGCGGAATCCGCATCGTGACGCCCGACCAGTTTGTCGCATCATCCCTGCCCGCAGAGGATCAGTGATCGCAAGTCGAGTCGCTCCAAATGAGTCATTCCACGCAACCATTCCGAGCAGCCGGCGAGACACCGCCGCCCCTCGCCATCGTCGGCATCGGCTGTCTCTTTCCCAAGGCCGACGGCGTCGAGCAGTACTGGGCCAATATCAAGCGCGGCGTCGACGCCATCAGCGACATCCCCGCCACGCACTGGAATCCTTCGGACTATTTCAACAGCGATCCGTCGAAGCCCGACATGACCTACGCCCGGCGAGGCGGGTTCATCGATGCGGTCGATTTCAATCCGCTGCATCACGGCATCGCGCCCAACAATATCGAAGCCACCGACACCACGCAGCTCCTGGGCATGGTCGTGGCCGAGCAGGCGCTGCGCGACGCGGGCTACGAAACCGGCCGCGGTGTCGGCGATGGCAAGCCGTTCAACCGCGATCGCTGCAGTGTGATCCTCGGCGTCACCGGCACGCTGGAACTCGTCATCCCGCTGGGCGCTCGCCTCGGCCATCCGATCTGGCGCAAGGCGCTGACCGAAGCGGGTGTCGATGCCGCGACGACGGAAGATGTCGTGCAGCGCATCGCCGACGGCTACGTGCCGTGGCAGGAGAACTCCTTCCCCGGCCTGCTCGGCAACGTCGCCGCCGGCCGCATCGCCAATCGCTTTGACCTGGGCGGGACCAACTGCGTCGTGGACGCGGCGTGCGCGTCGTCGCTCTCGGCCATTCACCTGGCGGTGATGGAATTGCAAACCGGCAAGAGCGACATGGTGCTCACCGGCGGGCTGGACACGTTCAACGACATCTTCATGTACATGTGTTTCAGCAAGACGCCGGCGCTCTCGCCCACCGGCAACGCGAAGCCGTTCGACGCCAACGGCGACGGCACGATCCTGGGCGAAGGCCTGGGCGTGGTCGTGCTCAAGCGCCTCGATGATGCCGTGCGCGATGGCGACCGCGTCTACTGCGTCATCCGCGGCATCGGCTCCAGCAGCGACGGCAAAGGCAACGCCATCTACGCCCCCAGCGCCGCCGGCCAGAAGAAGTGCCTGCGCAACGCCTACGAAATTGCCGGCGTCACGCCGGACACCATCGAACTCGTCGAAGGCCACGGCACCGGCACCAAAGTCGGCGACGCCACGGAAGTGAAGGCGCTGGCGGAGGTGTTTGGGGAGAGTAGGAAGCAGGAGACAGGAGACAGGGAACAGGAGACAGGAGACAGGAGGGGGAAAGCGACGAATGAATCGCGTTTAGCGGAAGCACCGCAGGTGCCTGTTCCGGTGAACGGCGAGGGCAACATCGCGCCCACCACCACCCGCGATGCCGACCCCCAAACCCCAAACCCCAAACCCCCTCCCTTCTGCGCCATCGGCAGCGTGAAATCCATGATCGGCCACACCAAGGCCGCGGCGGGCGTCGCGGGCCTGATCAAGGCGGCGATGGCGCTGCACCACCGTGTGCTGCCGCCGACGATCAAGGTGACGAAACCGCTCGACACATTCGCCGCCGACGGGCCCATTTACGTCAACACCGAGGCGCGGCCGTGGGTTGCGCCCAGCGATCACGAACGCCGCGCAGCCCTCAGCGCGTTCGGCTTCGGCGGCAGCAATTTCCACTGCGTGCTGGAGGAGTTCCCAGGTGTCGCGGCCAACGTGAACGACCAGAAGCCCGACTGGTGCGGGCAGACGCTGCTGCTGGCACTGAGCGCCGACACGCGCGATGATTTGAAGAGTCAACTGCAAGCGTTCGCAAGCGACCGCCCTTGGTCGCAGCTTCGCCGCGAGGCTCGCGCAACGCTAGGAATGTTCAAGAGCACGCAACACTGCCGGCTCGTCATCGCCATCGAAAAGGATCGCGCCTCACTGTCCAGGCTTGTGGCGGCGGCAATCGCTCAACTCGATAAGCAACCCGAAGCCGCGAACTGGTCGCTGCCGGACGGCGTCTATTTCGCGGGAGAGCGCGGTCAGCATTCCGCTGTCAGCTATCAGAAGGACAAGGCAACGGCGAGGGGCACACTTGCTTTTCTTTTCCCCGGCCAAGGCGCGCAATCCGTGGGCATGCTTCGCGATCTGGCGTGCCAGTTCCCGCAGATGCTCGACACGATCAGCGAAGCGAACGCGCATTTCTCCGCTGATCCGTCGGCCCTCGGCATGCGCCTCAGCGATTTCATCTATCCCGTGCCCGCCTTCGACGATGCCGCCCGCGCGAAGCAGGAACAGGCCCTGCGCGACACGCGCATCGCCCAGCCGGCGCTGGGGGCCGTCAGCCGCGGCGCTCTGCGCGTGCTGGAGCACTTCGGCGTCAAGCCCGCCGCCGTCGCGGGCCACAGCTTCGGCGAACTGGTCGCGCTGCACGCCGCCGGCGTGTTCGATGCGACGACACTGGCGCAACTTGCCAAGCGCCGCGGACAGCTCATGGCCGAGGCGGGCGATGCCAGCGGCGAAAAGGGCAGCATGCTCGCCGTCTTCGCCTCGATCGAAACAGTGAGACAAACTCTCTCACAATCAGGCATCGCGCTGGAAATCGCCAACCACAACGCACCCGAACAGGTCGTCCTCTCCGGCCCCGCCGCCGCCATCGAACAAGCCGCACGGGTATTCGCCGATCGCAAGATTCGCGCCAAGCAATTGCCCGTCGCCGCCGCGTTCCACAGCCCCGCCGTCAGCGCCGCCGCCAAGCCGTTTGCGGACGCGATCACGCAATCGCCGTGGAATCCCGCGAGCATTCCGGTCTACGCCAATACCACCGCCGAGCCTTTTCCCGCTGACTTCTCCGCCGCCCGCGCGCTGCTCGCCGAACAGCTCGCCAAGCCTGTGCAGTTCGTCGCCATGATCGAACGCATGCACGCCGACGGCGTGCGGACGTTCGTCGAAGTCGGCCCCGGCCGCACGCTCACCGGCCTGGTGCGGTCCATCCTCGGCGATCGCCCGCACACCGCCGTCAGCCTCGACGCCAGCGCGGGCAAGCGCAGCGGCGAGTTCGATCTGGCGTGCCTGCTGGCGCAGCTGGCGGTGCTTGGATATCCCGTGGAGCTGCCGCGATGGGACGAGGTGCCGCCGGTTGCCGAGCCGCCGGCGTCGCGCAAGCCGGCGATGACGATCAAGCTGAGCGGCGCGAATTATGTGAAGCCGCGCGATAGGCGTGCGCCGCGCGAGAAGCGTGCGCCGCGCGAGAAGCTGCCGACAAGCGAAACACAGGATGCGAGCGAAGTTTCCGATCCCCTCTCCCCCAGTCCGCTGGGGGAGAGGGCCAGGGTGAGGGGGCCGGAGAACCCTGCGCTTTCGAGCGCGCCAGATTCTCCAAAGGCCCGTGACGCTTCGTATCCACAGGGTTCACCGAATAACCCCCTCACCCCAACCCTCTCCCCCGCCGAGCCGGTGGCGAGGGGGCCAATCGCCGCACCTGCTGCGCGTTCCGTGACTGCTTCGCGCAACACGCCGCCGTCTCCCGTTTCGCCTCAACCCAGAACCACCATGACTTCATCACCCACTCCGCCGAATCCGGCCGCGCCGTCACAACTCAGCTACGCGCTGCAGTTGACGCAGCACAACATTCTCGCCCTGCAGCGCATGCAGGAGCAGATGGCGCTGCTGCACAAGCAATACCTCGACAGCCAGGACCAGTCGCAGCGCACGCTGCACCAGATGATGGAGCAGCAGCAGCAGTTGCTCGCCGCATCGATGGGGCAGCCGTGGCAGATGCCGGTCATGCCGCCGCCGTTGGCGACTTCAGCGCCGGCTCCCGCGTTCGCGCCGCAGCCCGCGCCCATGGCGCTGACTCCATTGCCGCCATTGCCGGCGATGCATTCGGCGATGCCCGCGCAGACGTTCGCACCGCCGGCCGCGCCAGCGATGCGAGCGGCTCCACCTTCCGCGACGGCTCGCTCGGCCACGTCACTTGCACCGGCGACGCCCAAGCCTTCACCTGCACCGGCCTCCGCCGGACAGGTGTCAACGCCGCCCCCGCCGCAGACCACATCGCGCGGCGCCGCCGCCTCGCCGAGCCTCGACAGAATGCAGGCCGCGCTGCTGACCGTCGTCGCGGAGAAGACCGGCTACCCGGTTGAAATGCTCGAACTGGACATGAGCCTCGACGCTGATCTGGGCATCGATTCGATCAAGCGCGTGGAGATTCTTTCCGCGCTGCAGGAGCGTCTGCCGGACGCACCTGTCGTCAAACCCGAGGACCTGGGCCGGTTGCAGACGCTGCGGCAGATCGTGGAGTTCCTCGGCGCTGGCGTCTCTGCCGCACCAAGCGCCGCCGCGACAAACGCCGGGGCCCCTGCGGCACGCGCCTCCAACGTTGCCGCGCCGGCAGCCACCGCCTCCGCTGGCGCTGCTGCTGCTTCAAGCTCGATCGAACCGACGCTCCTGAAAGTCGTCGCCGACAAGACCGGCTACCCCGTGGAGATGCTCGAACTGGATATGAGTCTCGACGCCGACCTGGGCATCGATTCGATCAAGCGAGTCGAGATTCTCTCCGCGCTTCAGGAGCGGTTGCCCGACGCACCGATTGTGAAGCCCGAGGACCTGGGCCGGTTGCAGACGCTGCGTCAAATCGTGGCATTTCTCAGCGAAGGCGTAAGTGGAAGCCCGCCGGGGCAGCCGCCGGGCAGACCCCGCGAGCCGATGCGAAACAGCGACGAGATTGACGCACTGCAAGTGACGACGCCCACGTTGGCCGCCGCCACATCGGAGGGCCGCCGCCCTTTTGAGTTCAGCCCGGACGCCACCTTTGCGATCACGAATGACGATGCCGCCTTCGCTTCGGCGCTGGCGGATCGTCTCTCGTCTCGCGGCGTCCGGGCGCAGATCATCGCCGCCGGCGACTCGCTGCCAGGTGATCTTGCGGGCGTGGTGCTGACCGCGCCGCCCTCGTCGCAGTCAACCGATTTCGAATCATCGTGGAACGCCCTGGCGCTCCTGCAGCGAGCCGCTGCTCCGTTGAAGCGCCAGGCCGCCGCGGGCAGAAATGTCGTCATCGCCGCCGCTCTCCGCCTGGACGGCCAATTCGGGCTCACCGGCGGCACTCTTGCCGCCAGCGCTGCGGCACTGTGCGGCATCGTCAAAACCGCTTCGCACGAATGGCCGGAGTTCGCTTGCAAGGTCATCGACGTTTCGCCGACGATCGCCGCGGCCGACGCCGTTCGCGAGGTGGTGGATGAGTTGCTTCGTGAAGGCCCGCTGGAAATCGCCATCGATCGGCAAGGTCGCCACGCCGTGGCGCTCCATCCTGTCACTGGCGCCCATCACCCGAAGCCGCCTGTGGCGCCGGGCGATCTGATCGTCATCACCGGCGGCGCTCGCGGCGTGACCGCGCAGTGCGCCGTCGAAATCGCCGCCGCGTGGAAGGCATCGTTGCTGCTGCTGGGCCGCAGTCCAGCCCCCGCCCCTGAGCCTGACTGGCTTGCCCACCTCACGGGCGAACAGGAGATCAAGCGCGCCATCGCCCACCGGGCGGACAAAGCCCACGCCTCGCCGAAGGCGGTGCAGCAAGCATACGAACAGATCGTCGCCGGCCGCGAGATTCGCCACACGATCGCCCAGATCGAAGCGGCGGGCGGCCGCGCGATGTACCGAGGCGCCGACGTGCGGGATGCGGAAGCGATCGCCGCCGCCGTCGCCGAGGCACGCGGAGCGTTCGGCCCCGTGCGCGGGATTGTTCACGGCGCCGGCGTGCTGGCCGACCGCCTGATCGAGGCAAAAACGCGCGAGCAGTTCGAGCTTGTCTACACGACGAAGATCGCCGGCCTCGCCAATCTCCTCCAAGCCGCCGGCGGCGACGACGTGAAGGTCTTTGCGACGTTCTCCTCCTCAACCGCCCGCTTCGGTCGCAAGGGGCAGGTCGATTACGCCGCCGCCAATGAGGTCCTCAACAAGTTGGCCCAGCACGAAGCGCGGCAGCGCCCGGGGTGCCGAGTGATCAGCTTCAACTGGGGCCCGTGGGACGGCGGCATGGTCACGCCCGCGCTGCGGAACCTTTTTGAAAGCGAAGGCGTCGGCGTGATTCCGCTTGCGGCTGGCGCGAGGCTGCTCGTCGAGCAACTCTCCACACCACCGGGCGGACCCGTGGAGATCGTGGTGCTCAACAGTGTGCCGCCTGCAAATCCCGGCCAGGACACGGCGATCGCAGATAACGCGAAGGCGGAGCAAGAAAAGAATCCGCCCGAACGCTCGCCGCTCCCCGACTCGTCAAGGCAGCCTTCCCTGCACGTCGCTTTCGAGCGGCAGGTCAGCGTCGACCTCATGCCGATTCTGCGCAGCCACGTGCTCGGCGGCAAGGCGGTGCTGCCCGCGGCGATCATGATCGAGTGGCTTGCCCAGGGGGCACTGCACGGCCACCCCGGACTGGCGTTTCACGGCCTCGACAACTTCCGCGTCCTTCGCGGCGTCAAACTCGACGCGGACGAAACCGTTGCGCTGCAAGTCGCCGCCGGTCACGCACCCGATCAGAGCGGCGCGGTGCATGTGCCTGTTGAACTTCGCAGTGGTGCGATCGTTCATGCCCGCGCGGTGGCGGTGCTCGCTGCCCAGTTGCCGCCGCGGCCTTCGCCCGTCGGAATGCCGGCACTCCCGCATACTCCCGAACTTGCATTGCCCTACCAGGGCGGTCTGCTGTTCCATGGCTCCTCGCTGCATGCCATTACCCAGGTGCGGGGCTGCTCGTCTGATGCGATCGCCGCCGACCTTCGCGCCGCCCCGCCGCCCTCCACCTGGATGTCGCTGCCCATGCGCGCGACCTGGATCGCCGACCCGCTCGTGATCGACGGCGTGTTTCAACTGGCGATTCTCTGGTCGCAGGTTCAGCGCGGCGCCGGTTGCCTGCCCACCGGTGTCGCGCGGCTGCGCCAGTACCAGCGCAAGTTCCCGCTCGATGGCTGCCGGGCCGTCATGCGCGTCGTCCGCGCCGCCGAGCATGCCGGTGCGATGGATGTGCAGCTCATCGATGCGGCCAACAACGTCGTCGCCGGCATGGAGGGTTTCGAGTTCGTCATCGACGCCTCGCTGCGCGATGCGTTCGGCCGCAACCAGTTGCCGCAGCACACACCTGCCTGACCCGGGTGACGCGGCATTCCCGCACCCGCGACCAACCTTGAACGGAACTTCTCCATCTTCGATTTACCCGGCCTCAGCGCCGCCGCGCATCGCCATCGTGAGCATGGGCGGCGCTTTCCCCGGCTCGCGCGATCTCGCCGCGTTCTGGTTGCACATCCGCGCCGGCCGCAGCGTCGCGCGTGAAGCGCCGGCAGGTCGATGGGCGGTTCCCGCCGAGCGAGCCTGGTCAGCCACGCTGCGGCCGGATCACGTGGCTTCGAAGCGTGCTTGTTTCGTCGAGGATTTCACGCTCGATCTGCATGGCGCGAATCCGCCGGACGCCCTGGCGCAACTGCTCCCGCGCCTCGATCCGATGTTTCACCTGCTGCTGCACGCGGGAACGCAGGCATGGAGCGGCGCCCGCACCGCCGGCATCGACCGCTCCCGCTGCGGCATCATCATCGGCAACATCGCGCTGCCCACCGATGCGTCATCCGCCATGGCGGAGGAGATCCTCGGTCGCCAGTTCGAAGCCGCCCTTTTCCGAAAACTCGGCATTCATCAGAACCATTCGCAGCCGCGCCGCGTGGAGCCGCTGAACCGTTACGTCGCCGGCCTGCCCGCCGGAATTCTCGCACAGACCTTGGGCTTCGGCGCCGGTACCTATACGCTCGATGCAGCGTGCGCTTCCTCGCTGTACGCCATCAAGCTCGCATGCGATGAACTGACCGCCGGCCGCGCCGATCTCATGCTCGCCGGCGGCCTGTCGCGGCCTGACAGCCTGTACACGCAGATGGGCTTCACCCAGCTCAAGGCTCTGTCGCCCACGGGTCGCTGCGCGCCTTTCGATCGCCAGGCGGATGGCCTCGTGGTCGGCGAAGGCTGCGGCATCGTCGCGCTGAAGCGAGTCGAGGATGCACTGCGCGACGGCGATCGCATCCACGCCGTCATCGCGGGCATCGGCCTGTCCAACGACATCGGCGGCAACCTGATGCTGCCGGATTCCGAAGGCCAGCTCCGCGCCATGCGCGCCGCTTACCAGCAGGCCGGCTGGCGGCCGGGCGATATCGATCACATCGAATGTCACGGCACCGGCACGCCCACCGGCGATCGGGTCGAATGGAACAGCCTGCGCGAATTATGGCGCGATGAAGATGCAACTCGACGCTGCGTCCTCGGGTCAGTGAAGAGCAACGTCGGCCATCTTCTCACCGGCGCCGGCGCGGCTGGAGTCATCAAGACGCTGCTGGCAATGGAGCATGCGACGCTCCCGCCGACGGCGAACTTCGAGGGGCTTGCTCGCGACATGGCATCGGAGGCATCGCCATTTGAAGTCCAGCGCTCCGCCACGCCATGGGAGAGACGCACGGGCAACCATGGCCGGCGGGCCGCGGTGAGCGCGTTCGGCTTCGGCGGCATCAACGCCCACCTGCTGATCGAACAGTGGGACGAAGCAGGCAGTCGCGCAGCGCACTCGCCTTCGCCGCGCATCGCGATCGGCGTGGAAGACCCGGACAAATCGCGCGAACCCATCGCCATCGTCGGTATGGATGCGCACTTTGGCCGATGGAACTCGCTGGAGCTTTTTGCGCAGCGCGTGCTCGGCGGCGACGCCGATGCTGCTCCCCAGTCGCCGGTGAACTGGTGGGGATCGCCGGAAGCTGGACGATTCAAAGGCTATTTCATCGATCACGTCGATCTGCCCGTCGGCCGGTTCCGCATTCCGCCTCATGAGCTGCGCGAGATGTTGCCGCAGCAGTCGCTCATGCTCAACGTCGCCGCCAATGCGCTGGCCGATGCCGGAATGGAACACGGCAACGGCCCGCGCCTGCGCACCGGCGTCTTTGTCGGCATCGGCCTGGACCTGAACACCACCCATTTTCACGTGCGATGGACGATGGAGAACAAGGCGGCGCCATGGGCGGCACAGGCCGGCGTGGACGCGACGGAGGAGCAACTGAATCGCTGGACGCTCGCTTGGCGCGAGGACTTTGGCCCTCCGCTCAGCGCCAACCGCACGATGGGCGCGCTGGGCGGCATCGTCGCCAGCCGCATTGCCCGCGCGTTCCATGTCGGCGGGCCGAGCTTCACCGTTTCCGCGGAAGAGGCCTCTTCACTCAAGGCGGTGGAAGTGGCGGCAGGCATGCTGAGGCGCGGCGAAATTGACGCGGCCATCGTCGGCGCGGTGGATCTCGCCGGCGATGTGCGCGCCGCGCTGGGGCAGCATGATCGCAGGCCGGTCTCGCCGACCGGCGTCGCCCGACCGTTGGATGCGAACGCCGATGGCGCGATCCTCGGCGAAGGCGCAGCGGCGGTCATTCTCATGCGGCTGTCCGATGCCCAGCGTCAGGGCCGACGGGTTTACACGGTAATCACCGGGCTGGGCGGGGCCGGCGGCGGCGACTCATCCGACGCGGTTCCGTCGCCCGCAACATGGACGCAGTCGTTGCAGCGAGCACTCGCCGGCGCAGACGTCGAACCGATCGGCATGATTGAAACGCATGGCAGCGGCGATCCGCGCGAGGATCTCGTCGAAGCGCTGGCGCTCGCGTCGTGGTTGCACGATCAACCGCGGGAGCAGCCGGTTGCCCTGGCCAGCGTCAAGGCAGACATCGGCCACACCGGCGCGGCTTCGGGGCTCGCGTCGCTGGTGAAGTCCGCCATCTGTCTTTCGTCGCGCATACTGCCTCCCCTGCGCGGCTGCGAATCGCTCCGCATGGAGTTGGAGCAAGGGACGCCACTCTACGGGCCGAACGACAGGCAATACTGGCTCCACGACCGAATCAACGGGCCTCGCCGCGCCGTGTGCGCCGCGATGAGCGTCGATGGCAACTGTGCGCACGTCGTGCTGGAGGAGCCGCCTGAGAACGTGCAGCGGGCAAAGGTTTCCGTTGAACCCGCGCGGGGCGAACATGAACAGATTCTGCGCCGCACCGCGATCGCGAATGATCGAACCAGCGCGGGGAAACTCGCCTTCGTTTTCCCCGGCGCGGGCAATCACTACCTGGGCATGGGCCGGCAGTTGGCGGCGCGCTGGCCGCAGGCGATTCGCGAACAGGAGCACCACAACGACCGCCTCGCTTCGCAGTTTGCAGGCGGCCGTTTCTGGTCGGCGCGGTCGCTCAGAGATCTGAGCCACCGCGACGTGATTTTCGGCCAGGTGTGGCTCGGCGCGATGATCGCCGACCTGCTGCGCAGCTTCGGCATCACGCCCGATGCGCTGATCGGATACAGCCTCGGCGAGACCACGTCGATGTTCGCAGGCGGATTCTGGCCGGCGAATCCCTGCCGCGACGAGATGTTGCGGAGACTGCACGAATCGCCGCTGTTCGCATCCGATCTCACGGGCGTTTGCGACGCGGCGAGGCGGACTTGGAAACTGCGCGATGATGAGAACGTGGACTGGTTCGTCGGCGTGATCTCCGCTGCAAAGGCACAGGTGGAGGCGGCGATTCGCGGCCGATCGCGCGCCTATCTGCTCATGGTGAACACGCCGAACGAGTGCGTCATCGGCGGCGACCGCCGCGAGGTGGAGCAATTCGCAGCCGATCTTCGCTGTATTCTGCATCCGGTGCAGGGCGTGACAACAGTTCACTGCGAGGTCGTGCAGCCGGTGAAAGATGCGTACCTCGCGTTGCACCGGTTCAACCAGACGCAGTCGAAACCTCAGGGCGATCGAACCCCGCGGGTGTACAGCGGCGCGTGGGGCCGGGCCTATGACGTGACCGCCGACAGCGCCGCCGAAGCGATCGCGGCACAGGCGCTGGCGCCGGTGGACTTTGCGAAGGTGATTGAATCCGCACACGCCGACGGCGTGCGGGTCTTCATCGAAACCGGGCCTGGCGAGTCCTGCACGCGGATGATTCGCCAGATTCTGGCGGACCGGCCTCACGTGGCGATGTCGGTATGCGTGGAAGGAAATGATGAGGTGGCGACGATGATTGCTGCGCTGACGAAACTCAAGGAGGCGGGCGTGAGCGTGGATGTGGAGAAGACCTTGGGCGCCGCGCGGCATGCGGCGTCGGCGACGCCGCGCGGGGCGACAATCCGCGTGGAGACCGGCGGGCCTGCGTTTGATCCGCATGTTCCCGAAGAGTGGAGCGACGTTATTTCTGGTCATTCGCAGGAGAACGCGGTGGCTGTTGAATGCGCGGATCGGGATCCTTTGGCTTGTGCTGCCGCTGAAGGCGATAACGCACTGCCCACTCACCTCATTGATCGCCCTCGCTCGGGAGGCCGATCGGCGGAGGAGAAAGTTGATTCGCCGGCACTCGTCTCGGCCGACGCGTTGGATTTTTCGCCGAGCGTGTACGCCGGGATTGCCGGCGTGGTCGCGGCGCAGGTTTCAAGCCGTGTCGCGCAGGCGGCGGCTGAGGCGTCCTTCCTGCGCGTGACTTCGACGATCACGTCGGCGCTGTCGCGGGCGGCAGCGTTTCAGGCGGATGCGTTGACCTGCCTGTGCGACGGCGAGGGGGGGCGAGGCGAGGCTCTGAAGAGCCTCGACCTGCACGATTTTGGGGCCTCGGGGGCCTCGGGGGCCTCGGGGGCCTCGGGGGCCTCGGCGAGTTCGACGTTTTTTCTCGACCGCGCACAGTGCCTGGAGTTCGCCATCGGATCCATCGGAAGCGCGCTAGGGCCGATGTTTGCGGCGCTCGACGCCCATCCGACGCGCGTGCGACTGCCGGATGAACCGCTCATGCTCGTGGATCGTATTCTGGAAGTGGAGGGCGAGCCGTGCTCGATGACGCGCGGCCGAGTGGTGACCGAGCACGATGTGCTTGCGAGTGCGTGGTATCTCGATTGCGGCCGCATTCCCACCTGCATCGCAGTCGAAGCAGGACAGGCGGATCTTTTCCTCAGTGGTTACCTGGGCATCGATTTCATCACCAAGGGCAAGGCGGTGTATCGCCTGCTCGACGCGGTGGTGACGTTTCATCGCGCATTGCCGGTGCCGGGCGAGACGATCAACTACGACATCCGCATCAACGAGTTTTTTCGCCAGGGCGACACGCACCTGTTTCGATTCGAGTTTGACGGCACCGTGGACGGGCAGCGCGTGCTCACCATGCGGCAGGGCTGCGCGGGATTCTTCACGGAGCAGGAACTGGCGGCAGGGCAGGGCATCGTGCAGACCGCGATCGACCGGCGGCCGATGGAAGGCATGGTCACCGGCGGGTTCCAGTGGCTCGCGCCCAGGCCGGCGGAAGACGAAAGCTACAGCGATGCGCAGATCCATGGAATACGCAGCGGCACGACGCGCGACCTGGCGGCGTGTTTCGGCGACGCGTTCGCCGCGCTGCCGCTGCAAGAACCGGTGGGCCTGCCCGGCGGCGAACCGGGCGGGCGCGATCAGCGCATGACGCTGGTGCATCGCGTACTGAAACTGAACGCCACCGGCGGTCGCTACGGCCTCGGTCAGATCGTGGGCGAGGCGGACATTCATCCCGACGACTGGTTCCTCACCTGTCACTTCGTCGACGATCGTGTGATGCCCGGCACGCTCATGTACGAATGCTGTCTGCACACGCTGCGCGTGTTTCTGCTGCGACTCGGCTGGGTCGGTGAGCACGGGGCCGTCGTTTATGAGCCGATTCCCGAAGTGCCCGGACAGTTGAAATGCCGCGGCCAGGTCACAGCGACCACGCGCAAGGTGCAGTACGAAATCACAGTGAAGGAGATCGGATATCACGGCGAGGAGGCAGGAGACAGGAGTCAGGAGACAGGAGGCAGGCGTCAGAAAGCGAGCGATCACAGTGCGTCGTTTAGCGCTCGCCCGAAGGGCGAGGTTTCGCACGACGACACAACTGCAGTTCCCTACGTCATCGCCGACGCCCTCATGTACGCGGACGGCAAGCCCATCGTGCAAATGAAGAACATGTCGCTGCGGCTGAGTGGATTGTCGCGCGGGATGCTGGAGGCGATGTGGGGCTCGAAGGAAGCGAGTGCGAAGGCGCAGGCGACGGAGCGGGAGAGCGACCATGCGGAGGCGCAGGCATCGGACGATGCACTGGCGCGCGTCGGTCAACAGCGTCGCCGCGCCATTTTCGATTTCGACAGCATTTACGCTTTCGCCAACGGCAATCCGTCCGATGCGTTCGGCGAGCGCTACCGCGTGTTCGATCACGATCGCCGGATCGCACGGTTGCCACGGCCGCCCTACCAGTTCCTCGATCGCATCGTCTCCATCAAGGACTGCGAGCAGTGGAAACTCGCGGCCGGCGGCGTGATCGAGGCGGAGTACGACGTGCCCCCGGACGCGTGGTACTTCGCCGCCAATCGCCAGAGGCACATGCCGTTCGCCGTGCTGCTGGAGGCGGCGCTGCAGCCATGCGGCTGGCTGGCGGCTTATCTTGGATCGGCGCTGACCAGCGACGTCGATCTTCGCTTTCGCAACCTTGGCGGAAGCGCGACGCAGTTCATGCCCGTCGGCCCCGACCTCGGCACGCTCACCACGCGCATCAAGATCACGCGCGTGTCGCAGTCGGCGGGCATGATCATTCAGAACTACGACATGCTCATGACCAGCGACGCCGGCGAGGTGTACCGCGGCGACACGTACTTCGGTTTCTTCAGCGGCGATGCCCTGGCGAATCAGGTCGGCATCCGTGAAGCGAAGCGACACGAGCCGAGGGCGGAGGAACACGTGCGATCACTGGCCGCGTTCGATCTTCCCAATGCCGCGCCATTCCCCGACGCGACCATGCGCATGGTCGATCGCATCGAACACTTCGATCCCGCCGGCGGCCCGCACGGATTGGGCTTCATCCGCGGCACCACCCGCGTCAACCCGGACGCGTGGTTTTTCCAGGCGCACTTCTTCCAGGACCCGGTGTGGCCTGGCTCGCTGGGGCTTGAGTCGTTCCTTCAGCTCCTGAAAGTGGCTGCGGCGAATCATTGGGACAGCGATGTCGAGTTTGAAACGCCGGCGATTGGCGCGAAGCACACGTGGATTTATCGAGGCCAGGTGCTGCCGACGGACAAACGCGTGACGGTAGAAGCCGCAATCAAGCAGATCGACAGTAATCGCCGATTGATCATGGCTGATGGATTTCTTATCGTCGATGGGCGGGTGATTTATCAGATGGCTGATTTTTCGATTCGCGTCACCTGATCTACGCTTTCAGTCCGACTGAATGCCATGATTGACAGTCCACCCACAGTCTCGCCGCCGCGGAGAACTGTTCTTCGTCTTTGCCTTTCCTGCGGATATCCACTCGATGGCATCGCCGCGACAACCTGTCCAGAGTGCGGTAGATCCTTTGACCTACACGACCCGAAAAGCTTTCGCATTGAACTAACGACTCGAAAGAAAGGAAGCTTGCTCCCAGTTCTGGTTACCTGGTTCGCCTGTGCGGTGTGTTTTTGTGGTCTCGTAGCGATTCAACTATGGTGGATTCACTTTCGGATTCGACCCGGGTGGACATTGTCAGAGTATGGCTGGATCGTCTTCTTTATTCAGCTCAACGTGTTCTTGATCTGGTGTATCGTTGCAGGCAAGATCATCTTTCCTCACATCCAGAGCTGGTTCCGACGCAGACAGTACTCATGATTGACGCTATCATTCGCCTGCATCGGCGCCGTTGCACGGCCGCAACTGCCCGGAACCTCCCGCATGAAATACTCCCGCGTTTATCTCGAATCGCTCGCTTACGAGTTGCCGCCCGTCGTCGTCAGCAGCGACGAACTGGAGCATCGTCTGTCGCCGCTTTACGAGAAGCTGCGGCTGCAGCCCGGCACGCTTGAATCGCTCACCGGCATCACCGAACGCCGCTGGTGGGAAGAAAGTTATCCCGTGTCGCAGGGCGCGATTGCCGCGGCGAAGAAGGCGCTGGCCCAGAGCAATGTCCGACCCGAAGACATCGAAGTGCTGATCTACGCCGGCGTCTGCCGGGAGAACTTCGAGCCCGCCACCGCCTGCGTCGTCGCCGATGCCCTGGGCATCAGCCCCGACGCCCAGATTTTCGACATCTCCAACGCATGTCTCGGCGTGATGAACGGCATCATCGACATCGCCAACCGCATCGAGCTGAAGCAGATCAAGGCCGGCATGGTCGTCTCCTGCGAATCGGCCCGCGAGATCAACGACATCATGATCCCGCGCATGATCCAGGAAGGCACGATGGATTTCTACACCAAGTCCCTCGCCACCCTGACCGGCGGCAGCGGCGCGGCGGCGGTGATCCTCACCGAAGCATCGCTCGCCAAGGCGAAGCAGCGACGGCTCCTCGGCGGCGCCACCAAGGCCGCCCCGCAGCACCACAAACTCTGCCGCTGGGGCATCACGCTTTCGCCCGTCGGCCTGACCAAGCTCATGTTCTCGCCCGACAAACTCAAGATCGCGATGGAGGAAATCTTCAAGCCCGAAACGCTGCCGGGCGCGCTGAAGGAAGCGATGACGCACGAGCTCGTACCATCGCCGATCCAGCGCATGCTGCCCTCGCAGAAACTGCCCGCGCTGCTGACGCAGTTCATGTCCACCGACTCCGTCGCGGTTCTCAAGCACGGCGTCGAACTGGGCCTGCGCACGTGGAGTTCCTTCCTCAGCCGGCTCGGCTGGGCGGTGGACCAGGTCGATAAGGTCATTTGCCATCAGGTCGGCTCCGGCCACCGCGCCACGGTGCTGCGCGAACTGGGCATCGCACCTGAAAAGGATTTCCCCACGTTTCCGTACCTGGGCAACATGGGCACCGTGTCGCTGCCCATGACTGCCGCCATCGCCGAGCAGCGCGGCTTCCTCGCGCCGGGCCACCGCGTCGGATTCCTCGGCATCGGCAGCGGCCTCAACTGCCTCATGCTCGGGTGGGATTGGTGAGCCACCCCGGCTCGCCCGCACCTGCCGCCCGCACACTGCCGCCCGCACACTGCCGCCCGCCCACTGCCGCCAGCACCTGCCGCCCGCACACTGCCGAATTTCACGCACGCCCACCCACCACGCTTGCGCCTCCGCCTCCCGCCATGTTCTTCCCCGACTATCCCTTCACCAGCCGGTACTTCGATCGCGGCGACGGCATCCGTCTGCACTACATCGACGAAGCCCCGGCGACCGTTGCTTCGCCTACCGGCACCGTCGTGATGGTGCACGGCAACCCCACATGGTCGTTCTACTACCGTCGCGTCATTCTCGCGCTGAGGAAAACGCATCGCTGCATCGCCCCGGATCACGTGGGCATGGGCCTGTCCGACAAGCCCGGCGACGCGAAATATGCCTACACGCTCCGCCAGCGCATCAATGATCTGCAAGCCCTGCTCGACTCGCTGAAACTCACGCAGCCGATCACGCTCATCGTCCACGACTGGGGCGGCATGATCGGCATGGGCTACGCGGTGCGCCATCCCGAAAGAATCGCCAGGCTCGTGATCCTCAACACCGCCGCGTTCGGCCTGCCCGCCGGCAAGAAGATGCCGTGGCAACTGAAGCTCTGCCGCTCGCCGCTGGGGCCGCTGCTGGTGCGCGGGTTCAATGGGTTCAGCCGGGACGCGGTGAAATCGTGCGTCACGCGCCGGCCGCTGACACAGGAAGTGCGCGAGGCTTATCTGAGGCCGTACAACTCCTGGGCCAACCGCATTGCCGTGATGCGTTTCGTGCAGGACATCCCGCTGTCGCCGCAGCATCCGAGTTTTGCCGATGTGCGGCACATTGCCGACAACCTCGCGCAGTTCCGCGATCGGCCGATGCTCATTGCGTGGGGCCTGCGCGATTTCGTCTTCGATCATCACTTCCTCGCGGATTGGCAGCAGCGCTTCCCCGCCGCCACCGTGCATCGCTACGACGACGCGGGGCACTACGTGCTGGAGGATGCGTACGAAGAGATCGTCCCGCTGGTGGCCAATTTCATCGGGTGACCTGCTCAATGGCCAGGAAAGTGGCCGGTCGCTATACCCCCACCCCCTCGCATTTGCGGATAACCCCCATTCCAGCAAGCATTTATCAAATCGACTGCCAAAAAGGTAGGACACTTTCCGGCCACAGGGCGGCATCCCTTTCCCCGCGGAACGGATGACGGGCACACGCGCGACGACAGGATGGATCAAGCGGCAGGACATGGAGAACGCATGGCGCACCAACCGCGCCGGTCGAACAGGCATTATACCGAATATTTTCCCTCGACGCAAGGCAGCCGGTGCTTCTTCAGGGCTTTTCAATTCTCGCAGACCAATGGTTGTTCCCAGGAATCACAAAGAACACAAAGGCACGAAGGTCACGAAGAGGAAGATGAAAGGGCTTGATTCTCTGCGAAATTCTTCGTGCCCTTCGTGGCTTTGTGTCCTTTGTGTTCAAACCGGCGATCCAGTACCTATCCGGAAACCGAGAATTGAAAAGCCCTGGTGCTTCTTGGCGCACCATCCCGCCGAGCCAGCCAAGCACCACGCCGCGCCGGCTTTACAATGCCTCGCTTCACATGACGACCGCCGCGCACATTCCCCCAGCCGCCCCACCCGCCGATGCCACCGTCAACATCGCGTCGTATCTTCCAATGCGCGCCCAGCAGCAGCCGGACACGCTGGCCGTCGCGTTTCCACTCGACAGCAAGCCCGTCGCGCAACGCCAATACCTGCAGTGGAGCTACAAACAGCTCAACGACGAAAGCGACATCATCGCCCGCGGCCTCCTGTCCATCGGCATCGCGCGCGGCATGCGCACCGTGCTCATGGTCACGCCCAGCCCCGAGTTCTTCGCTCTCGTCTTCGCGCTCTTCAAGATCGGCGCGGTGCTCGTCGCCGTCGATCCGGGCATGGGCGTGAAGAACCTGAAGACCTGCCTCGGTGAAGCACAGCCGGAGGCGTTTATCGGCATCCGCAAGGCACACTTCGCCCGCAAACTCCTGGGCTGGGCGAAGGACACTCTGCGCATCAACGTCCTCGTCGGGCGAAAACTCCTCCCCTTCGGCAAAACCATCGCGATCTCACAAGTCCGCCAGCGCGGGCTTGCCTCTTCGCATCCCGTCCTCGCCCCCACCACGCGCGACGAAACCGCCGCCATTCTCTTCACCAGCGGCTCCACCGGCATCCCCAAGGGCGCCGTCTACACCCACGGCAACTTCGACGCCCAGGTCCGCGCCCTGATCGATCTCTTCCAGATCAAACCCGGCGAGATCGACCTATGCACGTTCCCACTCTTTGCACTCTACGCCCCGGCGATGGGCATGAGCGCCATCGTCCCGCGCATGGATTTCACAAGACCGGGCAGCGTCGATCCCAAGGAAGTGATCGAGCCGATTCAACGCTTCAACGTGACGAATCTCTTCGGCTCCCCCGCCCTGCTCAAGCGCATCGCGCCGCCAGTCACCACCAAAACGGAACCAACACCCAAAGCCGAGGGACTCCCGTCCCTCGGATCTGACGCCCACGACGCCCATGACGCCCACGAACCGAGGGACAGGAGTCCCTCGGCGTTGCCTCCGCTTCTCACCACGGCGCAGTCCGCGCCTGTGCTTCCCACACTCAAGCGCGTCATCTCCGCCGGCGCTCCGGTGCCCGCCCGCACCATCGCGCGGATCACCACGCTCCTCGCCCCACACGTGCAGGTCTTCACGCCCTACGGCGCCACCGAATGCCTGCCCGTCGCGTGCATCGGAAGTGATGAGATTCTTGGTGACACTTCCGCGCTGACCGATCAAGGCAAAGGCATCTGCGTTGGCCGGCCGGTGCCGAATCTGGATGTCCGCGTCATCCGCATTGACGACGAGCCCATCGAGCGATGGAGCGATTCACTCGAACTACCGCCCGGCGAGATCGGCGAGATCGTCGTGCGCGGCGGACAGGCCACACGCCAGTATTTCAACCGCGAAAGCTCCACGCGCCTGGGCAAGATTTCGAACGACGGAGGCGCCTTCCATCGCATGGGCGATGTCGGCTACTTCGACGATCAAGGCAGGCTCTGGTACTGCGGACGCAAGAGCGAACGCGTCGTCACAGCCGAGCGCACCTACTTCACAGCCCCGTGCGAAGGCGTGCTCGACACATTGGTTACGGTCGAGCGCACAGCACTGGTGCCGCTGAGAATCGGCGATGCGATCGCGCCTGGCGTGTGTGTCGAACTTCACCACACGCCTGGCGTGCGAGACCGCCGAAGCTGGTCCGCCGTCCGCGAGGGCCTGGCGTCGCTCGCGGCGCAGCATGCCTGCACGCGCGGCATCACGCAGTACTTTCTCTATCCGCAGCCCTTCCCCACCGACATCCGCCACAACTCCAAGATCAACCGTCCGCTGCTCGCCAAGTGGGCTGCGAAGCAACTGGGAGGCGAACCCGCATGAAAGCGCTCGTCACCGGCGGCGGCGGGTTCCTGGGCGGTGCGGTCGTGCGCCAGTTGCTGTCGCGCGGCTGGCGCGTCAGCACGTACCAGCGCGGCGATTATCCGGCCCTGAAAAAGCTCGACGTGAAATGCCACCGCGCCGAGCGCATCGATTTCGATTCGCAGCACATCTGGATTCCGCAGCTCACTGAGTTCGTGCGCGGCTGCGATGTCGTCATTCACACCGCCGCCAAGGCGGGCGTGTGGGGCCGCGCCGCCGACTACGAAAACGCCAACGAGGTTTACACGCAGGGCGTGATCCGCGCGTGCCTGTGGGCCAAGGTGCCGCGGCTGGTTTACACCAGTTCGCCCAGCGTCGTCTACAGCGGCCACGATGAAGACGGCATCAACGAATCCGCCCCGTACCCGGCGCGGTATCTCTCCGATTACCCGCGCACCAAGGCGATGGCGGAGCGGCGCGTGCTGGAGGCGAACAGCAACGAACTGGCGACGGTGGCGCTAAGGCCGCACCTGATCTGGGGCCCCGGCGATCCGCATCTGGTGCCGCGCATCGTCGACCGCGCGAGGCGCGGCAAGCTGAAACTCGTCGGCGACGGCAGCAAGCTCGTGGACTCCACCTACATCGATAACGCCGCGCTGGCGCACGTATTGGCCGTGGACAAACTCATTGAGCGCGGCAACAGCGCCGCCTGCGCGGGCAAGGCGTATTTCATTTCCAACGGCGAACCCCTGGCGATGGCGGACCTGATCAACCGCATCCTCGCCGCGGCGGGATTGCCGCCGGTGATGAGATCGGTGTCGCCGCGCGTGGCGTTCGCCGCCGGCGCTGTGCTCGAGACGGTCTACCGACTGCTCGGCATCGAGCGTGAGCCGATCATGACGCGATTTGTCGCCAAGCAGCTTTCGACCGCGCACTGGTATGACCTTACCGCGGCGAAGCGCGATCTGGGATATGTGCCAACGATGCCGATCGACGAAGGCATGAAGCGCCTCGCCGAATCGCTGCGCGGAGGCAAGCCGTGAGCAACGAGGTCACGTGGCACAAGGCCAACTCAGCGCCGCCGCCGGAAGCGGGCGTGGTCGATGTCTGGCGATGCTCGACGCGTCTGCCAACTGACGCCTTCAACTTCTTCCGGCACAATTTGTCCCCTGACGAATACGAACGTGCCGGCGCTTACCGCATTCTCGAAAAGCAGCACGAGTTCATCATCACGCGCGGCTTGCTGCGCGCGCTTCTGTTCCGAGCGACCAGTGTGTATCCACGCGACCTGGAGTTCGTTTCCAATGTGCACGGCAAACCTGCGCTACTGACTGAGCACAATCCGCTGAACGTGCAGTTCAATGTCTCCCATTCGCACGGACTGTGCCTGATCGCCTTGACCCGCAACAGTCCTGTCGGCGTCGATGTGGAGTACACGCAGCGCGAGAACGATTGCGAAGCGCTCGCTCGGCGCTTTTTCTCACCGGCGGAAATGGCGACGCTGATGGCGGTGCCGACGGAACATCGCCGCCGGGCGTTCTTCACGTGCTGGACGCGGAAAGAGGCGCTCTTGAAAGCGACGGGCAAGGGCATCACGATCCCGCTGGATTCGTTTGATGTGGAGTTCTGGCCGCAAGAGCGCGCGGGAGTCGGCGCGATCCGCTTCGAACCGGCGGGCGGGCCCTGGAAAATGTTTCACCTGACGCCTGGTGAATCGCACGTGGCGACGGTGGCGGTGGAAGGCGATGCGATCGTGCGCTGCTGGGAGTGGCACGTATGAGCCAGCGCGGTCGCGGCAGGTTCGCTCACTCCCCCGGGATGTAGCTGATCACCCCGCTCCACGGACTGCTCGCCGTGGCGTAGAGCCGCTTGGGAATGCGACCGGACAGGTACGCGAGCCTGCCCGCTTGGACGCCCAGCCTCATCGCGTGCGCCATGCGCACCGCGTCCTTCGCATGGGCGATGCCGGTGTTGAGCAGCACGCCGTCGGCACCTAATTCCATGGCGATCGTCACATCGGACGCGGTGCCCACACCGGCGTCAACGATGACGGGATAGCGCGGATCGCCGCCGTGCTGCTTGTCCTTGAGGAGTTCGAGAATCAGGCGGATATTGTTGGGGTTGAGCACGCCCTGCCCGCTGCCGATGGGCGAGCCGGCGGGCATGACCGAGGTGGCGCCGGCGTCGCGGATGCGCTGGGCCATGATCGGATCGTCGCTGGTGTAGCAAAGAACCTGGAAGCCATCCTTCACCAGTTGCCGGCAGGCTTCGAGGGTGCCGACCGGATCGGGCAGCAGTGTTTTCTTGTCGCCGAGCACTTCGAGCTTGACCCAGTCCTTGCCGGGATTGTCCAGTTGATCGAGCAGTTCCCGGCCGAGGCGGGCGACGCGCACCGCGTCCTCGGCATTGAAGCAACCTGCGGTGTTGGGCAGAATCGTGTAACGCTTCAGGTCCAGAAAATCGAGCAGGCTGCGGCCTTCCTTGTCGACCAGCCGCTCGCGCCGGACTGCGACGGTGATCACCTGCGCCCCGCTGGCATCGAGCGCCTTCTGCATCGTGGGATAGTCGGCGTATTTGCCGGTGCCGACGATCAGACGCGAGGTGAGCGTGCGGGAGCCAACGGTGAGCGACGAATCAAGCGGAGCATCGGTCGGCGTCATCATGCGGGCATTGTAGAAGATTCAGCCTGTGATCGACAGCAACGGGGCGTCCGCGAGATCGTCGCCTCGTTGCCGCCACCTCGCTCTCGACCCACTGCGCTGTTATAAACCAACGCGATGCGCTGGTCCGTCTTCTTCATCTTTGCTCTGCTTGCCCTGGTGCTCGAACTGGGATTGCGGTCGCTGTGGACATTGCCCATCGGCCCGTACCTCGATGCCGCACCGAGTCTCGTTCTCATTCTGGGTGTGTTCGTCGGCCTGCATGCTCCGCGCGAGTCGGTGTACGCGGGCCTTTTCATCCTCGGCGTTCTGACCGACCTGTCGCGCCCGCTGGCGGTGGTCGAGCCGGTGCGCGACATCGTGCTCTTAGGCCCCGCGACGCTCGGACATGTCGCAGCCGCCTACGTGCTGCTTCAGTTTCGAACCATCGTCTATCGCGATTCGCCGGTCACCATGATCGTGATGACGTTCGCCGCGGGGCTGGCGGTTCACCTGGTGCTGGTCATGCTGGTGCTGCTGCGGCGCTGGCTTCCCACGGACGAAGTTCCCGACTTTGAGGGCGGCGCCCAACTGCTGCAGCGCGTGCTCGATGTGATCTACTCATCCGTTCTCGCGGCGCCGGCGGGATGGCTGCTGATCCGAGGCCGGCGGTGGTGGGCGTTCATTCCGGCGCGCGGGATGGCGGCTCGCGGCGGCCTGATGATGCGATGACGTGCGGAATGAGGCGCACCTTTTCCTGAGACCGGATCCAACATGGCAAGCGCACCTGACTCCAGCCCGAATCCCGCCGAAGCAGCGCCAGCGTCCGGCAACGCCGACAGGGAAATGGACACTGAGCGGTTCGACGAGGGCGACGAGTCGGATGGCGAACCTGTCGACGATGTCGCCCAGGAAATGCGGAGCGCTGATGATGCCGGGAGCGAGGCTGCGCTTGACACTGAAACAACGTCGATGGACGACGCCGTCTGGCACGCGCCGCGCGGACCGCGAACGAAAATCGTCGCAGTCGTCCTGCTGGTGTTCATGGCGCTGAGCGTGCTGGCGCTGGCGGTGATGGCGGTGCTGGCGCTGGTGAAGTGAGATTCCGCCAGAACCTGGCTCGGGGCACGATCCCGACGTCGCGGGGCCTCCGCCGGCGGTACAGACAGGGAATGCCTGTCGGGGTCTTGCTTCCTCACCCGCGTCGGCGTCTTCGCGTCTTGATCCACTCCCGCATCGCATCGCGCCGCGCCGGCCAGCTCTTGGCGCGACGTTCGTCCAGGAACAGCATGAACAAGCCATCGATCACGCCTGCCAGTCGCAGCACCGAAAGAAGGCGCGCTTCGCTGATTTGCCGGGGCGAGGTGGCGTCCTCCGCCTTGGGCAGCGCGGCGGCCGAGACGACGTAGCGATCCGCCTGCAGCGTCAGCTCCCACTGCGTTTCGTCATCGGCATCGGCGAGAATCAGGCCCATTTTCCGCAGCCATTTGCCCTCGCGCAGCGCCTCGGCCGCCTCGGGCAGGTGCGTGGGCTTGCCGCCGCGAAGCGACTGCTTGCCGGTCACTTCCCATGCACACTCCATGTCCAGCGAGCGGTCGATCACCACGGCGATTCTGCTCTTGCGCCCCGTCTTCTTCCCGGCAACGAGATCAGCCGTCTCGATCACGCCGCCCTCCGTTTCGATGCGCCACCAGAGCCACATCGCCAGTTCGTTGCCGAGGAAATCGCGGGTGTTCGTCGAGGCATGTACCCACGGCGTCACCGGAACCTTCGCATCGCGCGGCGCTTCCTCGGCATCCTCGTGGTCGGCGTGCAGATCCTTCGGCGGCGCCGTGAAGGCGCTGGGCGACAGATCCTCAAAATCGCGCTTGTTGCCGGCGAATGCCTCCTGCGCAAAGCCGCCGGCAGTGAGCGGTTCAAGCGTGACGTTGAATGCCTCGCTCATCAGGCGGTGCATCTGCTCCATGACCTTGTTCGACGCGGCGCCAAGATAAATCTGCCGGCCTGCCAGATCCCAGAGCACCGGCACCGTCTTGCTGCGGCGATATTTCCCGCTGGCGATCTCTTCGTGCAGCTTGTGATCCACCGCGTCAGCCGCGTCGCGCTTCTGCGCGCGGGAAGCGAAACCCGATGGGTTCGCGCTGGCGACGGCCAGTTCCTCCATCACGCGGTACGCCTGGCGAATTTCGCCGGGCACCTGGTGCGAATCGATGCGCAGCGCAAAGAGCAGCAGGCTGCCCGCCGGGTCGCCGTAGGCATTGGTTTCGTAGGTGAAATCGGTGTCCATCAGGTGGACGCCGGTGGTGAAACCCGCCTCGACCTGGTCAGGCGCGGCCACGGGCATCTCGGCGAAGGCGTGATCCTTCAACGTGCCCAGCACCGTTTCATCCACGGTGACCGGCGCATCGCCGACGACGCGGAACCTGCAGAACGTGACTCGTCCAGAATGAAATCCCATCGTCGCTCCTGATCGAATGGAGAAGGCGGGGGATTGTAATGAAAAGAAGGCGAGGGAAATGGAATCAGGAAAGGGAAATCGGGATTGGGTGTGCCAAAATTTCCGGGGGGCTCGATTCCCTCTCCCTTCCAGGGAGAGGGT
>CAYRPN010000056.1:0-35680 GCA_964426135.1 uncultured Phycisphaeraceae bacterium
CCCGGCTCGGCGAACCGGAGTCACAGACTCCGGCTCTGCCAAGACGAGTACGCATCAGCCGGATGAACCTTTTTTATTTAGCCGGCGGGCTTGCCCGCCGTGGATCGACGAGAGCAAGTCGCAAGCGCATGGGGATGGCGGTGGCGGTGTGAGCGAAGGGGCAAGGGAACAGGGCCGAGGGCCAAGGGATTAAGAACAAATGAACCCGCCGCGAGGCGGGTTTTTTTATTGGAGGTCTTCCGAGCAAGACGAGATCGTCCGAGCAACACGAGCAAGCGCGCCGTTCCGAGGTTTGTGCCCCAAAGGGGCACAACAACCCAGCCCAGGGCAACGCCCTGGGGAAAGAGATGACCATCTACATCGAAGCCCTGAAAGGGCGCTACAGGCGGCAACCTGTAACGCCCCTTCAGGGCTTCCAATTCTTGCGCAACGCCGTTTCCCAGGGCGTTGCCCTGGGCTGGGCTGTCGTGCCGCGTTGCGGCTTCAAACCATCACACTTTGTCGCCCGCGCGACTGTCCGGCGTCCCGCGCCGTAACGGCCGGGTGTTCATCAGCGATCGTCACGGCGCGTGTTCTTTTCGATTCGCGTGAGCAAACGCAAGACCTCGGAAAACCCTCTCAAGGTCGCCCAGCTCAAGAGCGTGGTGAAAACGAGAACCCCGATGAATGTAGCGACAAGTACGCCAAGCGTCTTGGCTTCGTGCATTACGGCGAGCATGATCACGCCGTAAATGACGCTAACAATTATCGTGACCACCGCAGAAAAATCGAGGGCTCCGGCGACGAAAAGTGACGCGTCCGAAGGAAGTGGTGGTGGCGCTGGTGGTGGTGGTGGTGGTGGTGGTGGTGGTGGTGGTGGTGTAGATGGTAATGCCTGCGAAACTTTGACGACTGAAACAACTTGAATGTCCCGATCCTTCGCCGCCATCACCGCGTCAATTTCATTCGCGACATCTACCTCGAATGAAACCTGTTGATGCGAATCCCGACGTTGTCCGTTCACGCGATATAACATGACCAAGATCTCCCGGCTTCCCGATCACACCCGCGTCCCGCGCCGCAGCTGCCCAGGGTCCGTCACCTTGATCACCGGCAGCGAGAGAATCGGCGGCTCCGGCTTGGTCGCGTCGACCGATTCGATCGCGTCGGCGATGACGTGGGCGGCGGCCGGCTCGAAGAGCTCCGTGTCCAGCTTCAGCAGTTGCTCGGCACGCTGCCGCGCCACTTCCATCTTCGGGTAGCGCACCTCGCGGTAGCCGGTCACCGGCTCCACCACGCTGAGAATGGCGATCCACTTTTCGTACGCGCGGGCGCTGTGGTCGCCGCTGGGCGACCAGTCGATGCGGCCGACGAGCGCTTCGTACCAGTCGCGGAACTCGCGCTCGGTGCGGTGCCAACTGGGCATCAGCCGGCGCAGGAATCCGAGGCGCGACATGAGGCGCAACTGCCAGTCGCGGGTCTTGACGCCGAAGCGGAACTTGTGGCCGAAGAGCACGAACTCCGGGCGGTTGTGGTGCCGGTAGATCACCTTGTCGCCGTTGACGGGATTCACGTTGAAGCGGCGGCGATCGGACTTGTATTTTTCCGGGCTGGTGAGCAGGGCGGAAACATACACCTCGTCCTTGATCAGCATCGCCTTGGCGAGGTTCCAGACCACGGCCCGCGTCATGCGGTAGCCTCGCGTCGGGTCATCGCGCTCGAAGACTTTCACGACCTGATTGGCGTATCGCTCGGCATATTCGACGCCGCCCCAGATCAGGCAGTCGTACGCGCGGACGACGAAATCGCGCATCAGGGCGTCGGGGATGCGCAGGCCGCGCACCTTGCGGATGACTTTCTTGATGAGCACGCGGAACTGTTTCGCCAGTCGCTTGGCCTTGCGCCCGCCGCCGTACCAGGCGCGGAGCGTGTTGACCTTGCGGCGAAACGCCTTGAGCGAAGTTTCGTATTCGTGCCGGGCCTCGACGATGAAGAGGTCCGGGCGCACGGCGATCTTGCGGCCGATGTTGAACGCCCGCAGGTTGCGCTCCACGTCGCTGCGGATCACGGTGCGGATCGCCTTCTCGATCGCCTCGGGCGTCAGGGGCAGGAAGCCCTTCTGGAACGCGATGCCCAGCATCATGATGTTGGCATAGAGCTTGGAATCGAGGACGCGCTCGCACAGATCGCCGACGTTGAAGCCGAAGTACTGGCCTTCGCGCGTGTACTGCTTGACCGCCGACTCCAGATCGCCGACGCGGAAATCATCCTTGCCCATCAGCGCCATGATGGTGGGCGTCTTGGAGGTGTTGATCACGGCGCTGGTGTGATCGGGCGAAGCGACGCGGTACGGCTGCGACGGATCGAGCGAGCGCGTGGCTTCGAGCAGGTCGATGCCAAGGAGCAGATCGGCCTTGCCATACGGGATCAACGGCGTGGTGAAGAACGGCTTGGGGTCGCTGCTGCTTTCGCCGGGGACTTCGCTGGGCTTGCGGGTGTAGACGACCTGGCTGAAGACGCCGCCGTTGCGGATGGCCAGTCCCTTCTTGTCGAGGAACTGCACGTCGTAACCCATCTGGTGGCCGGCGGTGACGAGGATCGCGGTGGACAGGCCGATGCCCATGCCGCCGACGCCGGAGAGATAGCAGCGCCATGTGTCCTGGTCGGCGTGCAGCGGCCGGGGCGGCGCGGGCAGGTCGGAGAGGTTCACATGCTCATCCGCCATGCGCGGCTGCTGCCTGCGGATGATCGTCACTTCCTCGAAACTCGGGCACGCATGGATGCGCATGCACGCGCCGTCATTGACGCACAGGGAAGCATCCGTCTGAATCTTCGGCCCGTAATCGGTATCGACGATTTTCAAGCCGGGGCAACCCGTGGCGTTGGTGCATTCGAGGCAGAACTCGCACACGTCGGTGCTGACGTTCATCACCGTCTTGCGCGGGATGTAGCCATGCTCCTTGAACGTGCTGCGTTCCTCCGCCCGCGCCCGGCGATGGAACGTGATGCCGCACTCTTTGTCAGCGATGACGATCTTCACGCCGTCGCTGAGAATCGTCTGCTCCAGCAGTTTGCGATAGCGATCGCGGTCCGCCGGGTTGATGCGGACGATGCGCACATCCTTGGCCAGAGCCTTGGGCACCATCGCGGTGACCATGCGTTCGATGTCCAGCGCGAAACTGGGCTTGCCCATCAGATCCAGTTCCAGGCCCGCGTGGGTCTGGTGGCCGGTCATCGCGGTGGTCTTGTTCTCCAGGATGATGTAGGTGATGTCCTGGCCGCTGGAGATGGACTGGCTGATGGCGACCTGTCCGGAGTGGAAGAACGTGCCGTCGCCCATGAAGACGATCTGCTTGTTGTCGATGAACGGATCGACGCCGCCGCCCGTCGCCCCGCCCAGGCCCATGCCGCTGTAGTTGTGCATCAGCGGCTTGTTCGGCTCAAACATGAGCATGGTGTAGCAGCCGGTGTCGCCGTGGGAGACCAGATCGACGGGCTTTCGCTTGTGATGCGAAAGCATGTACTGCGGATCGAGCATGTCCTTGCGCAGCTCCAGCAGCACGCTCGACGAATCGCGGTGCGGGCAGCCGGGGCAGAAGCTGGGCGTGCGCGAGGGCACGCGCACCTGGAAGGTGGCGGTTTCCTCGATGCGGGCGAGCTCCGCCGAGAGCCGACCGTTGGTCAGCTCTCGCGGCAGCGTCGGATGCTTCTGGACGATGGGGACGAGTCGTTCGATGAGCACGGACGGATTGAGCCCGCGCGTCGACGGAATGCCGGTGAACGGCTTGGGGAACGCCTTGCCGTAGATTTCGACATCGATTTCGCCCGCCTGTTTCATCGGCGCGAGAATCTCCAGCACCTGCTTCTCGACGAAGCCCCGGCGTTCCTCGATGACGTACACCTGCCGGCACTGGCGGGCGAAGTCGGTGACGATCGCCTCATCCACCGGGTACACCATGCCCAGTTTCAGGATCGGTATCTGCCCCGCCAGGCCCAGTTCCTGCAGGGCGTGCGCCAGGTACATGTACGCCCCGCCGGCCGCGATGAAGCCCATCGGCACCACTTCGTCCTTCACCGGCTTATGCAGGATCCGGTTGATGCCGAGCCTGCGCGCTTCCAGCTTCAACGCGGCGAACCGGCGATCGAACTCCAGCTCGCGCCGCCAGGTGCGCGGCGGCAGCAGCACCGTCTTTTCCAGATCGGGCTCGATGTCGCGCTCGTAGCTGAGCGTCTTTTTCTGGTGCTGGTTGAACGCGGGGAAATGGTTCGGATGGCATTCCACCGTGCCGCCGCCGTCGGCGAGGTTGGTGGTGATGAGATAGCCGATGTAAATCTGCCCCGCCTTGCCGAGCTTGAAGCCGAGATTGACCCAGTCCTTCACTTCCTGCGGGTTGGCAGGCTCGATCACCGGCATGCGGACATGCTCGGCGAGGTATCGGCTGTCGGCGGGCACCTGCGTGGAATCGGACCAAGGATCGTCGCCGCAGATGATCAGCCCGCCGGAACTGCCGCCGGTGCCGTCATTGTTTTCTTTCGTGCCCGCCAGGACGCCCAGCGCCAGGGCATCGCTGGCGACGTGAAGACCGACGGACTTGAACGCGGTGATCGCCCGGCAGCCGGCCATCTGCGCGCCATTCACCATAGCCACGGAAAGGGCTTCGTTGTTGGCGAGTTTGGCGACCATGCCGTGCTCGTCGAGCAGCGGCGCCAGGTCGCTGAGCACATCGAAAAAGCTGGCGATGGGCGAACCGGGATACCCGGTCATGAGATGGACGCCGCCCTCGGTTTCGAGCGCGCCCTTGACCAGCAATTCGTTGCCGGTGAAGACCTCGCGGCCGCCGTTCTGAATGAAACGAGGATCGATCGCCATCGGGGTAAGCGCCGTTGGAAGCCTGGAACCAGGAGTCGCCCAGGGAAGGGGACGCCGGGACGCCGAGGCATCCGGGGTGTGCGGAACGCATTGAGCTGGAAGCCCGATCGATGACGTTCGCTGAGTTGTCTCAGCGTCGTGCGGAAGTCGTGCGAAGCGTTTCGATCCACGAGCCACGCGGACGCCGTCGTTCCGCATCGCCCGTGTCCGTACCTCATGGGTCGGCTTTGATCGCAGGCCAAGTTCGCCTGCGCGGGTGGTTCCAGTCTCAAACCTCGGCAAGGTCAGCCCGCCAAGGTGAGAAGGATGATACCGCGCAGCGACCGGCAAACCAAGAATGAAAGCGTCCTACGCAAGGGTCAACCGTCCCCGAACGAACAAAAGACCGAAATCTAAGGTCTTTGCTGACATCGACTTTCGACGTTTTTCGAACGTAAGTCCGGCGCTGGTTATCATTTTCGACCGATCCCCGGTCAACGACTGCGGGCGGTCGAATCACGCCCAGGTGCGAACCTTGCATTCGCCTAAGCCGGCAGAGCCGGGAAAAGTCAAAATAGTGAAGTCAAAATGCAAAAGTCAAAAGTCAGAAATTGACGCGCCCATGCGCTCTGACTTTTGCATTTTGACTCTTGCATTTTGACTTTTGCATTCACTATTTTGACTTTTCCGATGCAGACCTCGGTGCGCCGTGCCCAAGAGTGACGGTGTCAGAATCTAAAGATCGCAGCGCTGGTGAAACTCTCCAATCCCGCTAATCTGCGCGGCACCCCATCGACGGCAACGGGTGCGGTGGTGCGGAGCCGGGCAAGAACGACTCCGCAGGTTAGCGGTCGGCCCGAGTCCGCAGGTTAGCGGTCGGCCCGACTCCGCGAGGGCCACCTGTGAGCCAACGGGTGGGCCTCGCGGACTCGGTTTTGCCAGCAAGGCTTCCATCGGCCAAGCAGTGCGCAGCACATTTAACCCGGATTATTCATGAGCTTGCACAGGAGCCGCGCACGAAGTAAGCGATTCTTCAGATTCCACGCGCGTCATTTTCACACGGACGACCCGCGCATCCTGTCCGGCCGCGAAAGAAGGTCGAGGTCGTCAAAAACGCTGCGAACTCCGCTTACTTCGTGCGCGGCTCCTTCTGAAGCCCCGAATAATCCGGGTTAATAACAGGTACTTATCTCACCAATGACTATCATGCATTGTAAATGTCTGGCGCTTGAAATCGTCAATTGATGGGTGGCGGATTCATCACTCGTTTGTGCAGTGGCAGTAGATCAGTCGAGGGGTTGAATCCAAATGAGGGAGGTGCGGGTTCAGTTCGTCGCCGATCGTCAGCGGCTCGCTACTTTGAGCACCGCGCCACTGCCTTCGTCCAGCGCGATCTCGACCTGAGCCGTCTCGCCGGCTGCTTTCGTTGCCACGTTGCTCCAGCGCCCCGTCGTCCAGTCGAGCTGTTGCACTGTCGAGCCGTTCCCGGCGATCGTGATGGTCGCCGTCCTGGCCACAAAGGCATCGCGATTGGCGACCATCAGGTACCTGGGGGCTTTCGCGTCGTCGTTTTTTGCCTGGAACACACCGAC
Source organism: uncultured Phycisphaeraceae bacterium (assembly GCA_964426135.1). Lineage (GTDB taxonomy): Bacteria > Planctomycetota > Phycisphaerae > Phycisphaerales > Phycisphaeraceae > CAYRPN01. The sequence continues at coordinate 6,421 of CAYRPN010000056.1, forward strand.
GAGCGCTTCCGCCCCTTCGATATTGACCCACGAATCCCTGGGCGGCGCGTGGCCTCCCGGCGGCAGCGGGGCCGTGTGATAGACGGCGACGCAGCGATGGTCCGCGAAGATCGGCGAGCAGCCGTTGATCGCTGCGTTGATCTTCTTGATTTCCTGGCCATACGTGTTTGGCTTGGGGAAGCCGCGGTCGTCGCGGTCTTTCAGATCGAAGATCGCGCCGCCCATCTTGAAGCCGCGGACGCCGTAGGCGAGGCTTGTGAACGCCGTGTGCCGCGTTTTGCGCATGTCTTCGGGCCGCACCTCGATGATTCGGCACACCGGGACGTCTCCGTTCTTGATCGATGCGCCACGGAGTTGTTCCAGGTACAGATACCGATTCGCCGGGCGGCGCTTGGCGTCCCAATCGTAATGGTAATACTCCATCGCCCGTCCCCTGACCGCGTCGCAGAATGTGTCCATGGCGCCAAGGTCCGACGACATCGTGAACATCGCCGGATGCCGCGGATCGGCGGCGTAAGCGGCGTTCTCCGTCGCCGCCCAAACGTGCCACTGCGATGGTTTGATCCGGTCCGAGCAGTAGTAGCTCAGCACCGTTTTGTCATCTTTGTATTTACCGGGAATCGTCGCCGCCTCGTGTGCCCAGATGAATACATACGCCCGCAGCCCCGCGGCCTTGCATTCCTCGATCTGCCCCTCAGACGCGCCGGCGGCGCCGTAGCCCAGTTCCTTGAGGGCGGCGGGAAACTTGTCGTCCTTGCCCCAGTTGTTTCCGATGAAGATCGACACCGCCCCAGGCCAGTCGATCTCCTTGACCTTCTCCGCCGACGAAAGGTGTTTCGGCTCCTGATGCAGATCTTCCCGTGCCGCCTCGTTCTGGCCGCGCACGGCAATCTTCGCGATCCACGGCCCGCTTGCCCCGCCCGGTCCAAAGTACATCTCGACCTGATACTTCCCCGGCGGCAGCGCTTTCAGGTAGATGTTTCGAGGCACGCGATACGACGGATTCGTGGACCCGAAGCCGATCTCCTTGGCTTTTCCCTCGGGGTCGATCGCCCGCAGTTTCTTGAACTCCGCCGCCTCAGCCACCAGCGAAAAGTCAAAGACGCTGCCCGCCGCCACCTCGAAGACGAAGGCATCGACGTCATCGACGTTGTCGATGCCGTGCCCTTGGACCACGAACGTGCCGCGTTCGCCCAGGCGGATCGCCGGTTTGTCCTCCGGCTTCGATTGCTTGAAGTCGCCGTCTTTTGCCTCGTCGTGGACGACCTTCTCGGGAACGGAGTCCTTCACCTGTGCCAGAAGCCCCGGCGCGGTGAGCGACGAATAGATGAGCACGAGAAGGAAGAGTCGCATGGTCACCTGTTGAATCAAAATGGGAGTAACAGGGGCGGAAGCGTTCGTCCCGCAAAGGAGCCGCGCAGGATCAACATCGCATGTGGGACGACTTTCCAAGTCGTCCGGCTGAGAGCGAAGCGATTCGAATCTGTGGAGTCAATCTTGCACGGCTCCAAAGGATTGTAATGGCTGGACAAGGATGAGACGATCTTGCGATGCCGGACGTTGGGGCGATGAGGTCGCCGCAGACGGGACGATGTCAGAGCAGATCACTTATCGAAAACCCACGACTCGAGTTCCTTCTTGTCGCGTTCGTTGATGATGTGGATCGATTCGATGGTCGATTCGCCTTTGGGCAGGTGCAGCGTCAGCCCCTGCAATTTGCCGGAGACTTTCACCTTGAAGGCCAGACTGCGCGAACGAGGGGAGACGGTGATGGTCTGCGTGTCGCTGTCGGTCACGAGGCTGTTGAGGTTCTTGGGCTTGGATTGTGCATCGAGCTTGACGGCCCCGGCGCTCGTGGTCTTGAGTTTGACGAGCACGAGGACGTTGTAAGCTCGGTCATTGAAGTCGGTCTTGGTCGCGCCGTTGACGAGTTTGGGTGGCTTGTCCGCGCCGTCGATGAGCAGGCCGTCGGCGTCGCTGAAAAGTTTGCCATCGACGCCGGTCCAGTCGAGTTTCTGGTTGTTGTCGATGGGCTTGCGGGATTCGGTGATCGGCGTGGCCACCAGGGCGGGGTCGAGGATGAAATCGGCATCCTGTTTAGAGAGGTTGTGGCACTCGATGGCGATGACGTTGGCGCCGGGCTTCAGATGTTTCTTCGCATCCTTCAGTTCGTAAGAGGCCAGCGGCGAGCGCGTGGCCCCTTGGCTGACCTTGGTGCTGGCGCCTTCGCCGACGAGATTGGGCGAACGGTAGACCTGCTGGCCGTTGATGTAGACGATGATGGCGTCATCGAAGCGGCCCTGGATGAGCAGGTCCTGAATCTTGGCCGGGTCGGGCACAGTGAAGGGGGCTCGGGCGTAGACCGCCGAATGCTGGCCCTTCATGTCCTTGAGCTGGGTGCGGACATTGTCGAAGCCGAAGCCAAGCGCAGCCTCTTCAAGCGACCAGCCGGTGGCGTAGAAATCGGCGGTTGACCAGCCGGCGGGCACCGGCGTCTCGCTCGCCCAGACATGCCAGGCGGAGAAACGCGGGATGAGCACGGTGGCGTTGGGCTGGGCGTTGTAGAGCTTCTTATCCGCGACCTTGGAGAGTTCGATGCCGGTGAAGGCATCAAGCTTCGGCGGCGCTGGACCGGCGGGCTTGGGCGGCACCGCCGGGGGATCAACCGGGGGATCAACCGGGGGCGCGACGCCAGGCGGCTTGGCGATTTCTGCTTGCTTGGGAGGGTCGCCGGAGTTCGTCGCCAGCGATGAGCCGCCCGTGCCAATACCGCCCTTGGTCGCGTCGGCATACGGATACTGCGAGACTGTTTCCCACGCGATTTTCTGCAGAATCGCATTCTGCTCGTCGGTGATGCCCTCCATCGATTGCATGCCCGACACGCCGCCGTTGTATCCGACGTTCGAGAAGTCCGGCTTGAGTCCCACGGGTGAGACGCCGTACATCGTGGCCAGGTTGCAGTAGGCGGTCAGCGCCTGCACGTGCCGATGGGAGTTCATGTTGAATTCGGCCCACAGGTCGGCAGGATCGGTGATGCCGGGGAACTTGCCGCCGGCGACCATCTCCACCAGCTTTCTCGTGGCCAGGTCAACCGGAGAGATCAGCACGACCTGCCGGCCGTGCTTTGCGTTGATGGCATCGACCAGTTTCTCCAAGTCTTTCAGCGGCGCGCTGGTGGCGACCGCTTTCGCGGATGCCACGTCGAGCGTCTTCTTCCCGCCCTTGGGTTCTTCACCGCGGGGCCAAAAGTACGTCTGCCAAACGATGCGGAACTTCGGATTGTTCTTGACACCCAGTGCCGCGATCGCCCCGAGCGTTGAGTCGTCCGGCCCCAGACGGTTGCTCCAAATCTCGGCATTGGGATAGCACATGAGCGTCCCGATGATCATCACGTCGATCTCGCCCCGTTCGACCGGATCGAGTCGCCCCTTGGGAATCTGGTCCAACCCCCTCACGAAGTGAACCCAGGCGCCGACGTACGGCGCGGCCACACTCGCGTGGCCTTGGACGTTCGCGGATTTGACGACGGCTTCGGTCACCGCCTCGTTCACGAGCAGCACACAGGCCACGCGCCCGCCTGCGGGCTTTACCCGGACAGGTGGATCAACTGGCCGGGTGGTCGGCGGCACAGCGGGAGGATTGACCGCCGGCGTGACGGGAGGATCGGTCGGCGGCGCAAGAGGTGGATCGGCTGGCCGCGTGGTCGGTGGCGCAGCGGGAGGATTGACCGGCGGCGCGACGGGTGGATCGGTCGGCGGCACAGCGGGTGGATTGATCGGAGGCGTGACGGATGCCGGCTCGGTTTTCTCTTCCTGCCTGGGCTGGTCGGGCGGTGCCGGCACCACCTGACGATCGAGACGCGGGTCCGCGGTGTTCGTCGCCAGCGAGGAACCCTCTTTGCCGCCACCGCTCTTGCCCTTTTCGCCAGACACCGCCCAGATGATCCCGCCTGCCGCGACGATCGCCGCCATTGCCGCGATGCCGATCAGCGTCGGGGACATCCTCCGCTTCACCGTCGGTGCCTCCGCCCGCGTCGCAGCAGACCTGACCGTTCCGCTCAGCGCATCGTGCAACTCCGCCAGTTCGCTGCCGCCGGCAGACTCAGCCACGCCGTGGTGCAAGGACTCGAGCGCCGCTTTCAGGTCAGCGATCAGCTCGTCGTAACTGGCATGGCGATCGTTCGGGTCGATCTCGAGCATCCGCGCCAGGATCGCCGCCGTCGCGGAACCGAGCCCCGGTTTGATCGTGCGTATGTCGGGCGCGCGCTTTTTGAGCCTGGCCCGCACCACGTCGCGCGACGTCTGGCCATTGAACACCGGCTGGCCCGCCATCAAATGGAACAGCGTCGCGCCCAGACTGTAGAGATCGCCACGAAAATCAACCTCGAGCCCGCGCGCCGCCTCGGGAGCGATGTAATACGGGGTGCCGATGACGAGTTTCTCGCCATCGCCGGCGGCGGCATGAACCACGCTGAAATCCAGCAGTTTCGCCACCCCCAGGGCATTGAACAGAATATTGCCCGGCTTCACGTCGCGATGCAGCAACCCAGCCGACTGAGCCGCACGAAGCCCCTGCGCCACATCGATGCCGATCTCCAGTCCGCGTTTTTCATCGGCAACCCAGCCTTCCTGGAGCATCACATTGAGCTTGCCCGAACCTTGCAGCAGCTCCATGACGATGAACGGTTGACCATGCCGCAAGCCGATGGTGTGGATGTGAACGACGTTGGGATGATTGATCGCCGCCAGAGCACGAGCCTCAGCGACGGTGGCCTCGACGATTTTCCTGTTGTCCTCACCGCCGTCAGGCTTGAGGATCTTCACCGCGACATGACGATGCAGGGTCGCATCCAGCGCCTTGTAGACGATGCCAGCCGCTCCGCGTCCAACCTCCTCCTCAAGCAGCAGGTTGCCCAGTTTGCCGGGAATCCGGACGTCGCCGTTGCAGTGCGGGCAAGGCAGAACGTTGAAAGCGGGCTGATCGGCGACATCAACGAGTTCACCGCAGTGAGCACAGTTGATGGTCTCAATCTTGTCGAAAATGAAGTCCATGGAATGGGGGCGACAGCCCATCCGAGCTGGTGCCTGCGGTGTTCGCTGGGCCTTGACTCCGACCCGACGCCATCGCCGCCCTGCGAACAGAATCGATCCGGGAACGACCGCATCAACACTTTAGTCGAAGTTCATCCAATTCCGCGTTGTTTTTGGCATTTTTCGAGAAATCGTTCCAATGCTCCGCCCCGGGGATGCCGGTCGGCGGAGGTGGCGATCCCTTGGCCGTAGGTTGCTTTGATCTTCCGCGGCATCGACTGGTGGCGGAGGAGTCCTGGTTTCAAGCACAAGAAAATTTCTCAAGAAAAGTGAAAAAGCAACGCGGGATTGGATGAACGACGGCTAACTAGGAATGCGTCGGTGCTTTTTCCTGCTCAAAACCCTTTGCGGTGGGCTGGAATCAAGGCAGAAGGCAACCTTCGCGGAGAACCAGCGGTGTTCGCTGGCCAAAGTCAGATGGGAAATTTCAGATAACCGACAATCCCTTTTCACCTAGGAGAAGACCGTGCAGATGAAATCACTCGCCATCGTACTGGCCACCGGAATGGCATTGAGCCATGTCGCACCGACGCAGGCCGCCTTGATCAGTTGGATCGCCGGCCCCACGACCACCGCGAGCGTGAACGACATCAGCCTCAACGGCACTCTTGTCGAGGCGGGCTTCTGGAGAAGCTCTTTTACCGTTGGACAGTCGGTTGCAGTGACCTCGGGTCCGGAGGTCATCAATTTTGTCGCACGCCCCGGCAACAATACGAATATCGGCGTGACGTTCTCCAGCGGAGGTGTTTTTGGGGAGCCTGGTCAAGCCCCAGTCTTCGCTGCCCCGGGCGGGTTCGATGCAAACTTCGACACGGTGCTGAGCGGTTTTACCAATACGGCCGATCCGTTGACCGTGAATGTGCTTGGCTTGACCATCGGCCGGCAATACCAGATCCAAATGTTTTCTTCGGATGACCGCACCTGCTGCACCGGCCGCCTGATGTATCTGAGCGACAACGTCACCCCACTTACCGGCAACATGACGAGCAATTTCCTCGAAAGTGACAGCCCGTTCGTGATCGGTACGTTCACAGCTTCCGCGACCTCGCAGAGTATCTTTGCGCACGGTGTGAACAATTTCCCCGTCGTCAATGCCTACGTCCTGCGCGACATCACTCCCTCGGCGGTCGTGGTCCCCGAGCCTGCGACGATGTCGCTGCTGGCGCTGAGTGGCGCAGCCGCGCTTCGCCGACGTCGGCGGGCGTGATCGACAGTCAGCCTATCGAAATGCCTGCATCGGCCCGCGGTTGAACCGCGGGCTGATTTTTTTTCAGGCACTCGGCGAAGAAAAGGGAAACTGCTTAGCCCGGCGTTTGTGGACGCGCGGTTCTGGTCGGCCCGGCCGCCCAGGGGCCGGCTCTGGCGAGGCGGTCCCAATCTGCGTCCAAACGAACGGATCGAAGAAGAGATCACAACAGCTATCCGAAGGTCGCGGCCCCATGCGATCGTTGGCGTGATTCCAGACAAAAGCGGAAAAACATCGCGGGATTCGATTGCCTGCGGCTAAATAATCGTGTGGTTTACATCGGTCCGATTCTCGCCGTCCGCCGATAGAGGTAATCGGCGGTGATAGGCGGGAGCCGGCTGTTGGCCGATGTGTGTGAGGCGATTTCCCATGGCGGCATCCGCTGAATTTGTGGTTCAGATCACGCACTCGCAGCGGCAGTTGCATGCGTTCATTCTGTCGCTGGTCTGGAACCCGGCCGAGGCGGATGATGTGCTGCAGGAAACCAACCTGGCGCTGTGGGAGAAGGCCGCGGAGTTCGACGGCAGCCGGCCGTTTCTGCCGTGGGCGATGCGGTTTGCCCAGTTGCAGGCGATGGCGTGGCTCAAGCGGCATCACCTGCAGAAGCGGGTGGTGTTCGATCACGATCTGGTCGCGATGCTGGCTGAAGAGGCGGCGGCGGACGAGGCGGTGTTCGAGGCCCGGCGGCGGGCGTTGGCGGCGTGCCTGCTGAAGCTGCCGGACCAGCAGCGCAAGCTGATCGCCCGGCGCTACGAACCGGACGCGTCGGTCAACGCGATGGCAGAGTCGGGCGGGATCACGCCCAAGGCGGTGTCGGACCGGCTGCGGCGCATCCGCCAGGCACTGCTGGCGTGCATTGAGAAAACACTTGCGGAGGAGGCCTTCGCATGAACCCGATCGATGCGGATATCGAGGATCTCTTCAATCGTCTGGCGGACGGTCTGGCCTCGGAGGCGGACGAACAGCGGCTGGGCGAGTTGCTGCGCTCCAGCCCTCAAGCGCGGCAGGCTTACCGCCGGTTCATGGCGCTGCACGCGGCCTTGCATTGGGATTACGTCGCAGCCGTGGCGCCCGTGACCTCGACGCTGCCCGCCAAGGCATCGCGATGGAAATGGGTTGCCGTGTTTGTGGCCGGCGCGATCGCCGCGTGCCTGGCGGTCGCCGCGATTCTTTTCTTCAGCGGTTCGCTGGCCGGCAAACCGGTGACGGAGTCCACTGCCGCGAGGATCGGCGCTGGCGACAAGGTGTCGCCCGCCACCGCCATCGCCGCGCTGCTCGTGGACGAGGTCAGCGCCCAGTTCGCCCCTGACCGTGCGCCCGACGGCGTGCGCTTCGGTCCCGGCGAGTACGAACTGCTCAAGGGTGTCGTGCATCTGCGCTTTGCCCAGGGCGCCGACATGGTGCTGGCGAGCCCCGCGCGGCTGGAAGTGACGGACGCCCAGCACACCCGCCTGGCGTTCGGCAAGGTCCGCGTCATCGCGCCGCCGACGGCCAAGGGATTCACCATCACCACGAAGGCGGCCGACTACGTCGATCTGGGCACCGAGTTCGGCCTGAGCGTTGATCCGGGCAGCGGCGCGAGCGATCTGTACGTCTTCGATGGCCAGGTCAACGTCGCCGAACGCCGCTCGGGCAAGGTCCTGTCGCAAGTCACGCAGGGCGGATCATCGAGGCATGTTGACGGCGTCGGCGCCGCCGCCCCGACGCTCAAGGAGAACGACTTCCCGACACCCGGGACGATCGGCTTTGAGCGCTGGCAGCAGTACGCGGAGAAGATGCGGCAGGATCGCAGCCTGCTGGCGTTCTATCCGTTTCGCAGGGCGGCGGACGAGTCGGTGCTGGCCAACGGAATCAGTGAGGACGCGATGGCCGCCGGCCGGATCGCCGGCGCCCGCTGGACGACGGGACGCTGGCCGGGCAAGGACGCGCTGCTCTTCGACCGCGACACGGACTACGTGCAGATCGACATTCCCGGCGAGCATCAGGAATTGACCCTCGCTGCGTGGCTGAAAGTGGACCGCCTCGATTTCGAACTCAACGCCATCCTCAACTCCGACGGCTACGACCGAGGTGACATCCACTTCCAGTTGACCAGGCAGGGTTATCCGCGCGGCGGCGTGGTGATCGCCGGCCTCTACCAGGAAAAGGTCCAGGGCAACCCGGTTCCCGTGGGTCGCTGGTGCCACGTCGCCTCGGTCCTCTCCACGAAAACACGCTCGCAGCAGATCTATGTGGATGGAGTCCTGGCGCGCCAGCGGCAATGGCCTGACGATGAGATCCTGCGCCCCGGTTCGTGCCGGCTGGGCAACTGGATCCCCGATCCCCGCGCGGGAGGGATTGCCAATCGCGCCTTCCGCGGCCGGGTGGATGAACTGGCGATCTGGAGCCGCGCCTTGTCCAGCGGGCAGGTGAAGCAACTGGTCGAGGACGGTCGGCCGGGACTGCTCTGGAGTGATCGATAGCGACGTCAGGAATTGCGATGTGGTTCGAAACTCGACGCTCCCGACGCCCAATTGTTTCCAGGGTGTTTGAACTCAGGAATACGCAACGTGAACACCATGAAACCCACCCGCCACGCCGCCTGCCCCGGCCCCGTCTCCCGTCGCTCATTCCTGAAGATGGGCGCGCTGGGCATAGGCAGCTTGAGCCTGGGTGATGTGCTGCGCCTGCAGGCGGCGCAGCAGGCGGCAACGGGAACCGCGGCGCCGGACACGTCGGTGCTTTTTGTCTGGCTGGCGGGCGGGCCTCCGCATCTGGACACGTACGACATGAAGCCCGAGGCGCCGGAGGAATATCGAGGCCCGTTCAACCCGATCCGCACCAATGTGAAAGGCATGGAGGTCTGCGAACTGCTGCCGATGCATGCGAAATGCGCCGACAAGTACACGCTCATCCGCAGCATCGCCCACACCTTCAGCGATCACGGCGGAGGGAGCAAGCGGGTGATGACCGGCCGCATCCCCGCCACGCCCACGGAAACCGTCAACGATGCCCCGTCGATCACCTCGATTGTGGCGAAATTGCGCGAGCAGATCGACATCGGCCTGCCCAACACGATCGGCCTCACCGACGGCGGGCGCGACAGAGTTGACACCTACGCCATGGGCTCGGCTTACCTGGGCCCGCGCTACATTCCCTTCATCGTCGGCGGCGATCCGAACAGCCCGAAGTTCGAGATGAAGAACGTTTCGCTCAACCCCGAGATGGCGCAGCGGCTCGATAGCCGGTTGGAACTGCTCAAGGGCTTCGACCGCATGCGCAGCAGCATCGACTCCAGCGGCATGATGGATTCGATGGACAAGTACAACCAGGACGCCGTCAGCCTGCTGACCAGTTCAAGGGCCCGCGAGGCGTTCGACCTGTCGAAGGAATCGCCGCGGTTGCGGGATCGTTACGGCCGCAATTCCTGGGGCCAGCGCGCTCTGCTTGGCCGCCGGCTGATCGAGGCTGGTTGCAGCTTTGTCACCGTGGTGCTGGAGAATCCGGGCATCGAAGGCACGTTTTACAACTGGGACACGCACGCCTCGAACCACGACAACTTCCTCGACATGCGCCTGCGCCTGCCGCGCTACGACCAGACGATCAGCGCCCTGGTCGAGGATCTCTACGATCGCGGACTGTCGAAGAAGGTGCTGCTGGTGGTCACGGGCGAGTTCGGCCGATCGCCGAAGATCAGCGTTTTCAACGGGCCCAAAGGCACGCGCTACGGCCGCGAGCACTGGCCCAATGCCATGAGCGTTCTGGTCAGCGGCGGCGGCATGCGCCACGGGCAGGTGATCGGGTCCACCAACGACAAAGGCGAGCATCCGCACGACCGCCCGCTGACGCCCAACGACTTGTGGGCGACCGTCTACAAGCATCTGGGCATCGACCAACACACGGCGATCAACGACTACACCGGCCGCCCGCAGCACCTGCTGCCGTTCGGCGAGCCGATCCGGGAACTGATTTGATCCGCGGAATCTCGTGAAGACGCCAAGATAGCCATGCGATCCTTCCTCTATGGTCTTGCGATCCTCGCGAACGTCGTCACCCTCTGCGGCGCCGATGCTCCCCCTCCAATTGCCAAGCTCACGGCGGAAGATGCCAAGCGACTCGTGCAAGAAGCCAGGGGTCGGCTCCTGCTCGACGGGTTGACCACACTTTCCACGGAAGCGGCCGCGGAATTGGCCCGGTCCGAGGGATGGCTCTCCCTGAATGGTCTCACGTCGCTCTCCCACGAGACGGCCGTCACGCTCGCTGCGCACAAGGGACAGTTGCACCTCGATGGGTTGACGTCGCTCTCTGAGGTGCAAGCCCAGGTGCTCGCCGGGCACAACGGCGAACTATCGCTCAACGGGCTGACGTCGCTCTCAGACGAGGTGGGCGTCTCGCTGGCGAAGCACACGGGCGGTCGCCTTTATCTCAAGGGGGTGAAGTCTCTTTCCACGACAGTGGGCAAGGCACTATCGCAACGCAAGGGCGGCGGGCCGACGCATAAGGTTTGCCTCGACGGCCTGGAAACGCTTTCGGTCGGCGCGGCCGAAGCGTTGGCGGCATCGCCAGGTCATACCTGGGATGGTCGGCTGCCCGCGATGAAGACGATGCCCGAAGACGTGGCCCAGGCGCTCGCCCAACGACAGGGAGGCGTTTCCCTGGAAGGACTGACGTCGCTCTCGGACGAGGCAGCCAAAGCGCTCACGGGAAGGTTGGGCGGAGACCTGTCAGGACTGACTTCCCTCACCGTCGAGTCGGCCAAGGCGATCATCGGCCCCATCCCGGGACAATTCCATCGCTCGCTCCATCTTGATGGCCTCACGTCGCTGCCCGACGAGATTGCCCTGGCCATTGGCGGCAAAGACAGCCGCGGCAACCTGCATCTCAACGGCCTCCGATCGCTCACTCCGACTGCCGCCAAGGCGATCTGCCAGCGCGAAGGCGATCTGTATCTCAACGGCCTGACCACGATCACCGATGAAACGCTCAAGGCGCTCGCCGAGCATCAGGCTCCAGGCCATGCCCGGCCCACCGTTTATCTCCAGGGTCTGACGGCGCTTTCCGACGATGGCGCCGCAATCCTGGCGGCATGGCCCAAGTGGAGCGGTGAACTTCCTGCGTTGCCGGCGCTTTCCGCGAAAGGCGCTGCAGCACTCGCCTCGTCGCGGAAATGGGATGGCAAACTTCCAGCCGTGCGGACGATGTCGGCCGATGCGGCTCAAGCTCTCGCTCTGCGCGAGGGCAACCTCGCGCTCGACGGGGTGACGACGCTGATCGAGGATGTCGCGGCAGCGCTGGCGAATCACCGCGGCGGCACGCTGTCGCTGAACGGACTGAAGAGCTTGTCGGACAAGGCGGCGGCGGCGCTGGCGCCACACCGCGGCCGTTTGTCCCTCACAGGGCTGACGACCGTATCCGATGAAACGGCGAAAGCGCTGGCCGGTCACGGAGGCGATTGGCTGTTTCTCGACGGTCTGCCGACTCTTTCCGATCAGGCCGCCGCGGCACTGGCGCAGCATCAGGGCGTTGTCTCGCTCACGGGGTTGACGAACCTCTCCGCCGAGGCGGTGAAGCGACTGAAGGCGAACGCCAGCACCGCGCTCCCTGAGAAGTTCCGCGTCGCCCTGGTTCTTCAACCCGCCAAGATCGACGCGGCGTTTGTTGCCAGCTTCCTCGACACCCACTGCGCCAATTGCCACGACGCGAGCACCAGGTCGGGTGAGTTCACGCTGGACGCAGTTGTGAAGGACGATGTGGCGGGGCGCGTGGCTTACGCCTCAGTGCTTGAACGCCTGCGCGCCGGCGACATGCCCCCTCCGTCGAAGAAGAAACGTCCCGACGCCGCCGAGGCCGCCGGGGTGGTGAAGTGGATTGAGGCGAAGCTCGACTCGCCGTTGGCGGGCGATGCGACGTACTACGCGGTGAAGGAAAAGCCGATCGACGGCAACCGGCTGCCGAACGCGATTCTGTTCGGCGGGCCGCGCGGGCCGAGCGTGCCGCCGCCGCCGCGCCTCTGGCGGTTGTCGCCGTCGGCCTATTCCAGATGGCTCGGGGAGTTCAAAGCGGACGGGTTGCAACAGCCCTTTGGCATGATCCAGGAAACGGGCTTCCGCGACTTCGCCTCCCTGTACGCACCTGACGAGGGAGCGACTGGTCTGCTCTTGTCGAATGCGGAACTGGTCGTCGCCGCTCAGGTCCGCGCTCACCAACTCGTGAACATCATCGACACTCCGGCCGCGGCGAAGGAAAACCTCTGGCCCAACGAGGCCCGCATCAAGACCGCGACCGACGCCGAGCGCGAACTCTTGAAAAAGGGTGTTCGGGTGCGGCAGGGAAATGGGCCGCTCGCTGCGCTCATGCACCCAAACGTGCGGGCAACGAAGGAAGAGTTGGAGAAGGCGATCCGAGGGCAGTACCAGACGGCCCTTGCCCGGCAGCCGAGCGAAAAGGAACTCGCCGGCGTTCTGGCTCTGTACGAAGACGTGGCGAAGGAAGGCGACTTCCAACTCGCGGGCAGGACGATCCTCATGACGCCCATGCTCACACCGGAGGCCATTCTGCGGTTCGAGGTGGGCATGGGAGCCCAGGTGCGGCCGGGCGTCCGCATGCTGTCGCCCCGCGAGACCGCCTTCGCGCTGAGCCTTGCCCTGTCGAGCAAACGAGATCCCAGCCTGCTCACGGCCGCCGCGCAAGGCAAGTTGACCACTCGCGAAGAAGTCGCCCAGAGCGTGCGCCGCATCCTCGACGAGCCGAAGATCGACAAGTCCCAGGTGCTTTGGTTTTTCCGCGAGTACTTCGACTACTACCGCGCCCCGGATGTGTTCAAGGATCCGCTGCCCGATTACATGACGCGCCGCGGCATCTACTACAACCCCCGGAGCACCGTCGATGACACGGACTTCGCGATCCTGAACATCCTGGCCCATGACAAGGACGTGCTGAAGGAACTGTTGACAACAACGGCCAGGTACCGCAGCCATGAGCTGTTTTGGCCGGGGAAAGACGGCTCGATCTTCCGGCATCTCCCGCCCTACGCACGTGAGAATCAGGGGCCGCAGTCACCCGACCGCATCGGCATCCTGATGCAGCCGAGCTGGCAGGTGGCGTGGTCGACGAACTTTCACAACGACATCGTCCGACGCGGCCGCTGGGTGCGTGAGCATCTGCTGGGCGGTCGCGTGCCGGACCTGCCGATCAACGCGGCGGCGATGGTCCCCGATGCCCCGCATCGCACCTTGCGGCAGCGGCAGATAGTGACGCGCGAAGCCGAGTGCTGGAAGTGCCATTACCGGATGGATGAACTGGGGCTGCCGTTCGAAAACGCCACGCACTATGGCTTCCCAATGCGCGCGGAGGAGGTGCTCGACCTCGAAGCCGTGACGAAGAGCAAAGACAAGAACGCGAAGATCTACCGCAATGCCCCGCTCGACACCACCGGCTTCATCCGCCACAGCGGCGATCCGAAGCTCGACGGCCCGGTGCGCGACGCTCCCGAGATGCTCCGCCGTCTGGCTGAATCCGACCGCGTGCGGCAGGTGTTCATTCGCCACGCCTTCCGTTTTTTCCTGGGCCGCAACGAAACCCCCGGCGATGCCGTGAGTTTGCAGGATGCGGAAAAGGCCTACCTCGACAGCGGCGGCAGTTTCAAGTCGCTGGTGGTGTCGCTGCTGAGTTCTGAATCTTTCCTGTACCGAACCGTTCCTTCGCAAAAATAGGCCGCGCGCGGCTGAACCAGAGAATCGATATGAACACGAACCCATTGAACATGTTCACGCCCGACCAACTCGACCGCCGGACGGTCCTCAAAGGCGTCACGCTTGGCGCCGGCGCCGTACTGTTGCAACCGTTTCTGCAGCGCGTCGCGGCCGAGGCACGCGGCGAAGCACCGCCGCCGCGGATCATCTTCGTGATGCAAGGAAACGGCCTTTGGCCGGCGCACATTCAACCGAAGGGCATCGACAAGAACAAAGCGAGTCAGCTTGTAGATCGACCCATGGCCGAGCTGGAACTGCCCGACCCCATCTCGCCGCTTGAACCGTTCAAGAAGCGGCTGGGGATCATCCAGAACCTCTCACACAAAATCTCCGGCGGTGGCGACCACGGCAAACAGTACGGCGCGCTGGGCGGCTTCAACTGGCGACGCGGTCCGCTCGCGCAGACGATCGACCACGCGCTGGCCTCGGCGCGACCGAGTCCGATTCCGGTCGTCGGCCTGGCGGTCCAACCGTCGGCGGAGGCGGTGATCGTCAACACCGTCTCGGCCATCGCTCCCAAACGCCCCCAACCCATGGTCTGCCAGCCGGACGTGGCGTTTCAGTCGCTCTTCGGCAGCGTGGCTGAGGGAAGCGCCGGCAAGGCATTCCACGCCCGGAACAAGCTCCTCGACTGGGCCCGTGGCGACATCAAGCGAGTTCAGAGCGAGTTGCCGTCAATGGACCGGGAGAAGCTCGACATCTACCTCGACACGTTCGAGCAGATGCGGACGCGTCAGGACCAGATCGCCGCGATGAAGGATCGCCTCAAGGCAAACGTGCCGGCGATCGACAAGTTCAACAGCCAGTTGGTGACCGACCGATTCGCGGCACAATGTGCGATTGCCGCCTCCGCGATTACCTCCGGCCTCACCAACGTGGTGAACCTCGACGCCTCGCCGACCGCCTACTACACGTGGAAGGAACTCGGCGTCATGACGGACGGCCACTCCGTCGGCCACATGCATCCGACCGATCCGCAGCGAGACAAACTGTCTATTCCCGTTCGCAAGTTCCACGCTGAGCGTGTGGCGGACCTCGCTCGCCGCCTCGACGCCGTCAAGGAAGGCAACGGCACCGCACTCGACAACACGCTCATCGTCTGGATGAGCGACTCGGGCGAGGAGCACCACGGCTTCTGCAGTGAATGGCCGCTGGTGGTGCTGGGCAACCTCGGCGGGCGACTCAAGACTGCGGGGCGATTCCTGCAGTTCCCCTCGTACCAAAGCGCCGGCCATCGAACCATCGCGAATTTCTACCTCGCCCTGCTGCACGCCGTCGGCGACAAGCGGAAGTCGTTCGGCGAGATTGATCCGGCGCTGGAGGGCCTGCGCGACGTCAACCAGGCTGGTCCGTTGGCGGAGATCATGGCGTAAAGAGCCAGTGAATTGGCGCTGATCGGCATGAATCCTGACGAGGCATTGGTTCCTCCGCCGGTCCGCCAGTGTTACTCGCCTGCCGAGAACCATCTTTCAAGTGAGACACCACGCGATGGCTGGCTGCGGCCGGTCTGTCCTCCAGGGCACCCGGGGCTGGAGCGGTGAGCAGAGGGAGTTTGGGCGCAGCTTATGAATGACTCAGACCGCAGATCGTTTCTCAAGAGCATCATGCTTGGCGCTGGAACCGTCGCCCTTCATCCGGTGCTGACGGATTCAGCGGCACGCGCTGCGGAACAACCGGAGCCGTCCCAGCCCATCGTGTTCGAAAACGTGCTCGGGGAGTACGGTCCCTGGGCGAAGAAGATGCTGGGGGATGGCCCCGCGAAACTTTCGTTCCTTCGCGATGAATTCAACCGTGCGGGAATTGACGCCTGGCGAAAGACGGCGCGGGCGCGACTGCTGGAATGCCTGGCGATGCCGGACTCGGGCGGAATCCCCAAGGCCCAGGTCGAAAGCCACGTGGAGTTCGAGGGTTTAAGCATCGAGCAATTGCAGTGGCAGTTGCCTTACGGCCCGCCGACGAAGGCGATGTTCCTCAAGCCCGCCAATGCGAAGGGCAGACTGCCGGCGATCCTCGCGCTGCACGATCACTCGGGGAAGAAGTATTTCGGACACCGAAAAATCAGCCGTGCAAGCAGCGACGTGGATCCGCTCATCAAGCAGCATGTGGACGAGAACTACGGTGGCGTCTGGTGGGCCAATCAGATGGCTCGTCGCGGCTATGCGGTTCTGGCGCCAGATGTCTTTCTCTTTGGCAGCCGGAGGGTTCGCTTGCCGCAGGTGCCCCGGATCATGAGCGGTCTGCTCGTGGAAGGAAATCCGGACAACGCCTTGGACATCGTCGCTTACAACCGCTGGGCGAGGCAGCACGAGCACGAGGTCGCGAAGAGTCTGCTGTGCGCTGGCACCACGATGCCGGGGGTCGTGGTTGGCGAGGATCAGCGAGCCCTTGATTACCTTTGCTCGCGCGAGGATGTCGATGCCGGTCGCGTCGGCTGCTGCGGGCTGTCCAGCGGCGGCTTGCGCACGCTTTTTCTGGCCGGGCTGGACGACCGCGTCGCTGCCGCGTGCTGCGTTGGAATGATGACCACCTGGCGGGACTTTTGTCTCAACAAGAGCTACACGCACACCTGGATGATCTATCCGCCGGGTCTTCCTCGCGACCTGGACTACCCGGAAATCCTCGGCCTTCGGGCGCCGTTGCCGACCTTGGTGCAGAACGCCGAACACGATCAGCTCTTCACGCTGCCGGAGATGCAGCGAGCCGATCGCATGCTCGGCGACATCTACAAAAAAGCAGGCGCGGAGTCACAGTACCAATCCGCGTTCTACCCAGGGACGCATCGGTTTGACCTGAAAATGCAGGCGGATGCTTTCACATGGTTGGATTCAAAGCTGGCGAAAAAGTAGGAACCCCAGGATGAAAATACACCTTGCGCAACTCGTCGTCGAAGCCGAATTGGCTGTGAATCTCGCAAAGATCAAGCGCGTCCTGGACCGCGTCCAGGCGGGCGAATGGGTCGTGTTTCCGGAAGCATGCTTGAGCGGCTACTTTCCGGATGATCCCCATTACACCAGCCGGCTGAACGCCGCCGAAATCGAACAGGCAATCGGCGAGATCCACAATCTCGTTCGCGCCCGTGGCTGCTTCTGTGTCCTGGGCTCTGCCCGGCACTCCAAAGGGAAATGGGAGAATGCGGCGGTCGTGCTGTGTCCGACAGGCTCCGCGGAGACCTATGCGAAGATCCAGCTCTCCGCCCTTGACGCGAGGCACTTTCGGCCCGGCCCCTTCGTCCCCGTTTTTCACATCGACGGCGTCCGCGTCGGGATCCAACTCTGTCGTGAACTGCTGTTTCCCAACCAGTGGGCGCAGCTGAGACAAGCGGGCGTCAAGATGGTGATCCATCTGAACAACGCCATCAAGCCGCACGACGCGATCTGGGAGCACGTGCTGATCGCGCGGGCCTTGGAGCACGCCATGTACGTTTGCAGCGTCAACAATGCTGCTCCTCCGCAGGCGCTGACGAGCTACCTGGTGGCCCCGAATGGCAAACTGCTGCTCAAGGCCGCCCCGCAGACGGAGGAAGTGCTGACAACCAACATCGATCTTGCCGCCGTGGTGGCGAATGTCGGCGAGCGAAGTGATTTTTGAAACTGAAACCATGACGAAACGAAACTACGAAATCAACCGTTGCGCATCGGCTTGGTTACCCCCACTTGTGATCGCCTTGAGCCTGCTGCTGGTCATGCACCACAACGCACAGGCGGCCGACGCTGACGCCGCCGCCGCCCGCTTCCGGGGCGCCGGCAAAGCCGACCCGATCCGGATCGCGAACATCAAGGCCACAGGTTCGTCCGGACAGAGCGTCATCACGATTGATCTTGCGTGGGATCATTCCTGGCGCGCGGCCTGGGAGGTGCCCGAGCAGGCGCACGGAGGCACGGGGACGTTGAAGTTGGAAAGTTGGGATGCCGCGTGGGTCTTCGTCAAGTTCCGCAAGGCCGGCGCCAACTTCTGGTCGCATGCGACGCTCTCGGCGAAAGCGGGCGATCATCAGGCCCCGGCGGCGGCGAAGCTCGACGTGGGGTTGACCGATGACGGCACGAAGGGCGCCGGTGTTTTCGCTTATCGCGCGACGGCCGGCAGCGGCCCCAACGACTGGAAGGGAGTCAAACTGCGATGGCTGAGCGAGGCGGACGGCGTGACGGATCCTGGGGCCGCGGAGCTGAAGGTTTTCGCCATCCAGATGGTTTATGTGCCGCAGTGCGCGTACTGGCTCGGCGACGGCTCGACCTCAACGATTGCCGCGCAGTTCTCTGCCGGTGACACCGCGGCGCCCTTCCGCGTCGAGAGCGAGGACGCGATCACCCTCGGCGACGAGAGCCCCAGGAGCATCGGCAACCGTGAAATGATCGGGGTGGAACTGCGCGGCGACGACTTCACGAGCAGCGCGATGAAGACGCTGCCGGCCCGTTTTCCAAAGGGATACGCCGCGTTTTACTGCATGAGGTACGAACTCACCGAGGGGCAGTTCGTCGACTACCTCAATGCACTCCCATCTGCCGACGAGCTTCCGGCAAAGTTCGGCCATACTGGCCAACCGGGGTGGATCCTTCCGTTCTTCGACCAGAAAAAAGACCTCGCTTACAACGGAATCCAGGTCGTGACGCCCGCCAAGCCAGGCGCGCCCGCGACCTACATGACTGCGACTCCACTGAGGCCATGTGATGGGTTGGTGAGATATGAGCATACGCGCTACGCCACCTGGGCTGGCCTGAGGCCGATGACGGAGCTTGAATTCGAGAAGTCGGCGCGTGGACCGTTGCGTCCGGTGGCGGATGAATTCGCCTGGGGGACGCCGGCGATTGGGGGCTCAGACACCGGCAAGAAAACTGCCGGCCGACCTGACGGCTACGTGGTCACCGATGCCGGCGGGGCTGGCGAACGTGTCACGTGGCAGGGAGTCAACGGCCCCGATGCCTCTCGCGGCAACGCCGTCTGGGGCGGCGCGGTCCGCAAGGATGCCAAGGGAGGAGATCTTTCCGACGCTGTGAAACAGTTCTTGCGCGGCGGGATCTTCGCCACGCCGCAGAGCGATCGGGTCGCCGCGGGCGCGTCCTATTGGGGCATCATGGATCTGAGCGGCAACCTCCGCGAGCGTGTCGTGACAGTTGGCGACATCGTCGGCCGTCGGTTCGCAGGTACGCACGGTCCTTGGCCCGACCCTTTCGCAACGGTCGGCAAAGGCACCAATCTGAGGACGCCCGAGGATTGGGGCTGGGGATTCGGCATGCGCGGCGGAGGCCTGAACGCCGGCGAGTCGGTGGAACTGAGGATCTCCGATCGCCAATCCGCGAACTACGTATCTCCTCATCTGCCGGCTCGGGATCGGTATTCCTGCCGGTGGCTCGGCGTCCGCTGCGTCCGCACCGCGATAATCGTCCCATTCGAATCGAAGCCGCAGGAAAGAGTTGCCGTGGCGACTAACTCGGAAAAGGTCCTGCGGTCCGCAGGCAGCGGTTGGGACAACCAGTGCGCCGTCGAGATCGCAAATGTCACAGTGAATCCTCGGGACGCGAAAACCGCGGCGATCTCGTTCGATGTTGCCTGGAGTGATTCATGGCGCACCGAGCACAATCACGACGCCGCCTGGGTCTTCTTCAAGGCACGGGCCGGCGACCCTGCCGCTTGGCAGCATGTGAAACTTGTTGCCGACCGGGTCGTGAACCCGACCGGTTCCGGCCAGGCCGAGGGCGGCACGAAGGTTGATCTCATCGTGCCGGATGGGGAGGACGGATTCACCGGCGCATTCATCCGCCGCGCCGCGCCGGGAAGCGGTCCGCTCAAGGCCAGCCGGATCACCGTGCTCTGCGATGCCGACACCGTCAAGGGCATTGCGGCGGACAGTAAAGACCTTATCCGTGCGATCGGCATCCAGATGGTTTACGTGCCCGAGGGGGCTTTCTCCCTCGGCGCCGGCGGCACGGAGGTGGGCGGCTTCCACCAGTACACCGATGGCAAGGACAGGAGCAAGCCCTACCGCGTCGCCGGCCCCGGCGCGATCCCCACTGGCAAAAAGCAGGGGCAGCTTTGGGCCGGCAGCCACGGCGGTCCGCTTGTGGATGGGGGTGAGATTCCTGCCTCGTATCCCAACGGCTTTTCCCACTTCTATTGCATGAAGTTTCAAATCAGCCCTGCTCAGTACGCCGACTTCCTCAACGCGCTCGACCCGAAGCAAGCCGACGAGCGGTATGCCGGTCACGAACGGTGCGTCTTCAATACTGTTGTGTACTCCGGGAAGAACGGTCGTGTGTTGAAGGATCCCAAGGGCGGCTACAGCAGTGCTCCAGGAAGAGAACGCGGCGGGCCAGGCTGCTTCGGCCTCTCCTGGGCCGACGGAGCCGCATTCGCCGCCTGGGCCGGTCTGCGTCCGATGACGGAACTGGAACTCGAAAAGGCCGTCCGCGGCCCCCGCGATCCAGTCCCGGAAGAAGTTGGCCCTTCCTACTGGGGCGTCGGCGGATTCGGCGGGGTGGATTGGGATGCGTTCAAGGGTGACCCGCAGTGCGAGCGGCCGGTCACAGCGTGTGCGCCGGGCTTGCGCTTCAAAGGTACCCATGGTGCCGGCACGACCGCACTGCCCGCCGATTGGCCACAGTCTGATGCCGTTGGCTCCGCAGTGAGATGCACCCACTACTCGTCACTGAACCTCGAACGGCTGCGCGCCGCGGTAGAGCCGCCGGGATTCTTTCAACTCAACAACATCACGGATGTGGAGTTGCCTCGCGCCCGCCTGTCCGACCGACTCTTCGCCGGAATCTCCGATCCCCAGCGGCTCTGGTCGCACAAGTGGCGCGGCGTGCGAACCGCGCCCAAGGGAGTCGGCCCCTAGGGAATGGGGCCGAATTGACTTCGCGAATTGGCGGTCCCCCATTTAGCCGGCGGGCTTGCCCGCCGAGGGCGTCTCGGCGGGCAAGCCCGCCGGCTAAATCGGGAACCTATTTCGATCCCATTCCTAAGCGCCAGCACATCGCGGGATTCGATGGGATCGGCTAATGAAGAATGAACAACCGCGAACCGATGGGCGGCGGTGCTTGTCGGCGCAGGTCCAACCGGGAACTCCCTGCTCTTATCAGGAGTCGCATCCATGACACGAGTTGCAACGATCCTCACCATCGCCCTGGCGATTTCCTCGCAGGCGGCGCGCGCCGAAGACATGAAGCCGGACGGGAAAGGCTTCATCCGGAACTGGCTGCTGCTGGCGCCTATCGCCGTTGCCAATGACGAAGGCGGCGGCGAACTCGACAAACAGCAGATTTCCGATGAAGCCAAACTCGCCCCGAAGGAAGGCGACAAGGTCAAAGTCGGCGCCAAAGAACTCGTCTGGAAGAAGATCCAAGCCAAAGAGTTCTACTTCGACATCAACGAACTGCTCGGTGGCCAGCATGACAACGTCGTCTGCTATGCGGTGTGCTACGTGACCGCCGAGGAGGAAATGACAGGCTTGGAAATGGGCGTCAGCAGCAACGATCAGGCGAAGGTCTACTTGAACGGGAAGGAAGTCTTTCGATTTGACGGGACGCGCCAGCTTGAGGAAGGTCAGGACGTTGTCAACCAAATGACTCTGAAAAAGGGCGTGAACACGATCGTCTTCAAAATCCAGAACTGCGAGAACAACTGGCAGGGCGCGCTGCGCTTCGTGAAGGGCGAAACCCCCGTGAAGAACTTGAAGATAAGCCTGGCCAGGTAATTGGATTTCGCGCTTAAGGATCGTGACCGAAATAACTTCCCGACTTGGCCGTTTCCGATTCCCCTCCCTCTTAGGGAGGGGTTAGGGGAGGGTCGGGCGCACTGCGTGATTGTGCGTGAAATCAGGCTGCTTGCCCGACCCTCCCCCTACCCCTCCCTAAGAGGGAGGGGAGTTCGAACCCTGGAAATCGTGAAGTTGTTTCGGTCCCATTCTTAAGCGTGCCGCCGCGCGGCATTATCTGAAAACAACTCTGCCGAGGAACACCACAGCACAGGCAAGCAGTGGCCGATGATCCTGGTCGGCAACCTGGGCGGGCGATTGAAGGCTGGACGCTTCCTCCAGTACCCCGGCTACAACAAAGCGAGGCGGAGGCTGAACCAGGGCAGGTGAGCGATTCGCGCGACAATGTTCGGCAGTCATGTGTTCGTCACCAGCAACGGAGCAGATGATGAAGCTGATGGTGCAAATGAGTGTGTTGGCCGCGATGGTCCTGTGCGCGGCGATCACCTTGGCTGCGGACACAACGCCCGCCAAACCGGCCGGGGTCCGGGTCGGCCAGATGCTGATTTTCTTTGAATGCGAAAGCACCGTCGCCAACAGCCTTGTCAAAGCCGCGGGCATCGAGGGACATCAGTGGCTGGCCGGACCGTACATCGGTACGTGGCACGACATCAAAGGGGAAAAGGCGCTGCAGAAAAAGCGGATGGAACCGCTCGAGCGCGGCGACTTCGACATGCTGCTGCTCGCCACGCCACACTGCTACCCACACGAAGAAACCTGGGCGGGCCACCTCGGGCTCGATTCGACTCCCGCGCTTCTCTGCGACATGGGTGCCAAGAACAATCCGAAGTTCCGTCTCGTCTGGCAATCCTATTACTGGCCCCGAACCGACGAAAGCCGTCGCGACAAGAAGGTGCTCGATTGGAAACCCCGTAAGGACCCACCGGACGGCCTCCGCGCCTTGGAGAAACTCACCGACCAGATCAACGAGAAGCACGGCCGGAAGGTGATGGTGATTTCCCCTGTCGAAGAGGCGACATGCAAACTGATCGAAATGGTGGCCGCGGGCAAGTTCCCTGGAGTCACCGACCCGGTGGAGTTGTGGGTCAACGGGAACATGTGGGTCCCTGGTTCGCACATGCGCACCCTCTTCGCCTACACCAACGTCGCCACGATTTACGGCGTCTCACCCGTCGGGCTGAATCCCGACTTCTCGCCCCTCAAATGGGGCGGCGGCAAGTCCGCTCCGACGGACCCCAAGTCATTCGCCGATTTGGCGCCGATTACCGACGAGCAGCGGAAGATCCTCCAGCAGATCGCCTGGGAGACGGTGTCGAAGTATCCGCATGCGGGTGTGAGCAAGTAGCCACCTTCAAAGATGATGCTGGCCGAAGTTCGGTCGCCATCCTCGTCAAGGAGGGCGACAAACAGCCGAGTCGTGCCCTCCTTCACGACAAGCAGGGCAAGCGGACGGACATGCGAAAGTTCCCCCACTGGGAAGTGACCGGGACCGTTGAAGTATGGAGAGCTGCATGCCTCGATTCAGTACCCCGTTAGCAATATTGACGCTTTTCAGTTTCATTGTGCAGGGGCAAGTTTATGCTCAGAATATTGATCTGACGCGCGCCAAGACATTGACCATCGAACAGGCGAAGGAGCTGCTCAAGAAGCCCAATTCACTGCGCGTTGATGTCACCGAACTGTCGCCCGAAGCTGCGGCGGTGTTGGCAACATACAAAGGCGACCTGCGCTTTGAGGGCCTCGCAACGCTCTCTCCGGAGACGGCCGCCGCATTGGCCACGCGCACCAGCACGATCGAACTGCCCAGGGTCTCGACGCTGACGCCCGCGATCGCCAAAGCGCTGGCGACGACGAAGAGCTCACTGCATCTTTCGGGCGTCAAGGAATTGTCCGCGGATGGAGCCAAGGAACTGGCAACTCACACGGGCACGCTCACGTTGGGAGTGACGGAACTATTGGAGGAAACAGCAGCAGCACTGGCACAGCGAGCCGGTGACATGAAGCTCGACAGCCTGACAAGCCTGACGTCCCTCGCGCTGGCGGAGCGGTTGGGGCGGCAGAACGTCGTGTCGCTGAGCAGCGTGCGGCGGATCACGCCAGAGATTGCCCGGGCGCTCAATCCGCCGGCAGACCTGACGGCGCGCGACAAGGATGGCAAGCAACCCTATCGCTGGATTGACATCGGGCTGACGGAACTCTCTCCCGAGGCCGGCGCGGCGATCGTCGCGAGCCGCCACGGTTTCGCCATGCACAGCCTCGAATCGGTCTCCCCCGAGGCGGCCGCCGCCATGTCGGGTCCCAACCACATCAACATGCGGATGTGGGGTTTGAAGACGCTTTCTCCGGCCACCGCGGCCGCGCTTGCCAAGGGGAGCGGGATTCTTGACATCCGGTTCTTCGGGCCCGAAATCAGCAACGAGGCCGCCGACGCTCTGGCGAAGCAGATGCAGTCGTCCCCGACACGGCAAGTTGACCTCAACGGTCTGAAGAAACTCTCCTCACCGGCGCTCGCTGTCGTAGCCCTGCAGAGAAGCGATATTCGCAGTGGGCCGCACGGCACACTCGCAAGCGTCACCGAGATCACCGATGAAGTCGCACAGGCGCTCGCCGAGTACAAGGGCGACCTCAGCGGCCTTCCCGGGTTGACCTCGCTCAAGTCAGCGTCGCTCGCCGCCAAATACGCAGCCCAGCCGGGCGATCTGAAGTTCGCGAAACTAACTGCGATTTCCGATGACGTGGCCAAAGCGTTCGCGGCCCACAAGGGCAAGCTCGATCTGTCCGGCTTGCGATCGCTCTCGGACGAAGCTGCGAAGTCGCTTGCTCGTCACGATGGCGAACTCCTCCTCACGGGCCTGACGATGCTTTCCGATCCCAGTGTGGCTTTGTTGCGAGCCAATGAAAAGATCAAGCTCTCAGCAAAGTTCCAGCGGCCATAGATCAGTATGCAGGTATTGCCACATGTTCGCTGGATATGTTCTGCATAAGAAAGTGAAGCAAGCGTGATGCTCAATGGTTATCGAGTGTCGGAATGCGCAGCCCTGGTGGTGTTATCGACACTCGTATGCTGCGCGTTGATTTCTTGCAACTCCGGCCGGACTCCCGATTCGACCCCAGCTAATACAGTTGACATTGATGAGTCTGTCACGCTGGAAGCTTTCTATACTCGAAAGCAAACCGGACAAGATTGGGAATCGTATTGTCGCAGCGGCGAAGTTGCTGACGTGGTCGTGCGTCTGCCCGCGGTTGGCGGCGAATTGGTGTTCTGGCGGGGAAACAGCTATTTGCCGTATTGGAAGACGAACCAGGGGCAGTGGAATCTGGACGAATGGGTCCGGCGCAGCGGCGACGGCGTTGCGCCGCGGCCGGATCGCGTCAACACCTACTCGAATGTGGCCATCATCGAGGACACGCCCCAGCGGGTAGTGATACGCTGGCGCTATCTGGCGACGTTCGGGGCGGGGAATCCACACGTGGCCGTCCATGCGACGAATTTCGTGGAGGAGATGTTTGTCGTGCGACCGTCCGGTGAAATGGAACGGACCGTCCGCCGGGGTACGGAGAAGGTCGATGCGTGGAACGACCCCGCCAATCGAGAACTCCAGACGCTTCGACTGGCTCCGGACGGCGTTCGCGAGATGAACCGCCGGGCCGGATTCGTTTCCGCGCAGACTGCCAAAGTGCCGGGGAGCAATATTCAGCGCGAAGCCGTCGTGCGTCCTGCTCTTTGCTTTCGCTTCGACGAGGGAGCGAGCGACCAGACGACGGAGGAGATCTCTCGCACCAGCGTGCCCATTGCAGGGCACAAGAGCCTGTGGAAGCGAGGCGTCTCTGGCACGGCACTTCAGTTCGACGGCTACCACTCGTCGATCGCACTCCCTGCCGCCAGCGCCCCGGAGGTCAGCGGCGAGGGACTTACGCTGGAGGGCTGGTTCGCCATCGGAGCCTATCCGTGGAATTGGGCGCCCATCATTCAGCAAGGAGATGA
Source organism: uncultured Phycisphaeraceae bacterium (assembly GCA_964426135.1). GTDB lineage: Bacteria > Planctomycetota > Phycisphaerae > Phycisphaerales > Phycisphaeraceae > CAYRPN01. Next base: position 32,180 of record CAYRPN010000056.1, read on the forward strand.
CGATGGTTATTTCCTGGGGATCGAGAGTCACGGCTACCCCGGTTTCAAGGTGAAAGTGAACGGCGAATGGCACCAACTTACAGTGACGGGCAAGCCACCCTACGATGATGCCAACCATTTGGCGCTCTTCCGTTGGTATCACGTCGCCGGAACCTATCACGCGGAGCGGGGCCTGATGTGCCTCTATGTCAATGGCCGGGAGATCGCCCGCAAGCATATTGCCAAAGGGCCCGTGCAAACCGCCAAGGCCGATGTCCGCGTAGGCAAGGCTGGCGTCCTGCGAATCCCGACAGAGGGAACTCACGACAACCTGGCGAGCGATTTCGGATTCGATGGGCTGATCGATGAAGTTCGCGTTTATCAGGCTGCCCTTGATGCTGGTCAGATCGAACAATCGTTTGCCCGGTTTCAACCTGACCAGAAGGTGACGACAGCGCCGGACATGCAGCGACGAAGTCTCCCCACGTACGACACCGGCGGATTTTTCGGCGCCAGGTACACCCGGCTGAAGTACTACGAAACCTGGGAGAACCAGTGGCGATTCGGCGAATACCCCGATGTCGTCGTGGGGTTCGACCGACTTCCGACCAAGTTCATTTTCTGGCGCGGCGTCAGTTACATCCCCATGTTGGTGAATGAATCCAATCAGTGGCTCACGCAGGAATTCAACGAGACCGGGTTCACGCCCACCGCTCCCGGAGATTGCGAGCCGATGTCGGATAAGGGCTGCCGGGATTCCCACGTTCGCGTGATCGAGAACACCGCCGCCCGGACGGTCGTTCACTGGCGCTATCGTCTAATCAATTCTGAATATCACTGGGCCAACTACGACGAGCATGGCTGGGGCGAGATCGCCGACTGGTACTACTACATCTACCCCGACGGTGTCGCCTCCAAGATCATGCGGTGTTACACGTCCAAGCCTGATACCTGGCACGAATGGAACGAACAAATCGCCATATTGGGTGAAGGACAGCATCCCGAAAGTGTGCTTCGACGAGCGCCCATCATGACGCTGGTCGACGCGGAGGGCCGCGCCACGACTTACGACTGGAACCCGACTCCCCCCAAGCCGGATTTCAAGGGCAAGATCATTCAGATGATCCACGTGACGGGAAAGTATCAGCCGTTTGCGATTCAGCGTTTCGAACGTGGAACCATCTACCGGGGTGAGACGACGCCATACTCGGTCTTCCCTTCGTGGAACCATTGGCCAACCGCGCAAATCAATTCTTCGGGACGCAACGCGAGCTTTCCCGACCGGGCCGCCCATAGTTCCATTTCACAATTGGTTTGGCCGCTGAGCAACGAGCAGCGCGGCAAAGTGACCTTTCAAGAAAAAATCCTGCTGGAAGGCATGACCGACCAGCCTGCAACTTCGTTGATGGCCCTGGCGAACTCCTGGCTCAGTCCGCCGAGCATTGAAAAGGTGAGCGGCGGTGTTTCGTACGGCTATCACGCCGGACGAAGGGCTTATGCCTTCAAATACGAGGCGGCTCCATTGCGTTTTCAGATCGCCGCCTCGGCGGCAAGCCCGATTCAGAATGCGTGCTTTGAAATCCGCAACTGGCAAAGCCGCGAAACGGCCGCAGCAGTGAAGGTGAATGGCATGATGCAACCCAAGGGGCCTGATGTTCGGCAGGGAATTCATCTTGACCGCGACGGCACGCCAACTCTCATCGTGTGGCTGGGACTTTCCACACAGACCGCAACCAGCATCGAGATCGAGAGGAAGCAGGTCGAAAACAAGGCAGTCGAGCAGCGGTGATCCGGATGGGCCACTCAATCGATTGGTGCATTGATTGGTGTGATGGAGCGCTCAGGAAGCGGCAGATGGACGCGAGCGACTTTCCCGCCGGTGATCCCGTGAAAGTGTACGTCGTCGCTGATCTTGTCCGCCCGCTCATTCGATCGAGTTCAAATAAATATGAGGCAATTGCCCGATTGACGCGTGGGTGTTCGACGCTCTCACCATTTGTCCGTGCGAAACGTCAGCGCCGGCAGGCCGTCCTTGCTGAAGAGGTTGGCCCAGGGGAACTGCTCGCTCCAGGCGTAACGGACCGACGCGGGCTTGGGGACCATGTCGCTGCGGACGACGATGGTGTCGCCGTCGATCTTCGCTTCGCCCCAGTGAAAGACCTTGTCCTCGCCGGCGATCATGAAGCCCTGGAGTTGGTCGCTGTGCGCCGCCGCCAGCCCCTTGCCGACGTGGGTGAAGCGCAGGCGGATGGCGTCGCCTTCGATGGTGTGTGAGGCGTAGGTCGGCCCCTGGTGCGCCACCGGTTGCTTGTGAACGAAGCCCATCGCGACCCTGGCGGCGCGGATGCCGTAGCCGGACTTGTTGGACGGGTGAATGCCGGCGCCCAAATCCGTGCAGGTGACCATTGCAGTGTTGGGGTGTTGTGCGATGCGGATGTGCAACTCCTTCCATAATCCCGCGCTGGCGGCCGGTGGCTTGGCGGGCGGGGCGGCGAACTTGTCCGCCTCTGCTGTCACGGGATCGGCAGGGTCCCACGCGCAGCCGCCGCCGCTTTGCTTCTGGACGTAGAAGATTGGGAACTCACCCTGGCCCCAGTCGCGGCGCCAGCCTTTGATCAGCGCGCTCATCTGTTTCGCCGCCAATACGTAAAAAGAGTTGGTGGCGACCACAGCGGTTACTACCACGTCCTCGGCCCCGTCCCGGCCCCAGCCGCCACGACGGCGGCCAAGGCCGGGCACGAACAGTCACCGTGCATCGGGCTTGTCCGCCCAGCACACGGTGACCGACCAATCCATTGAACTGGCGAAGAACGAAACGATCAGCGACTCCGCTCTCGTCCGTGCCTGCCCGATCACTTCGGGTTCGTTAGCTGCTCTCTGTACTGCCTGCTGGGCCTGCTTCATCGCCAGGTCGACCAGTTCGGCACGGCCGCCGTCGCCGGGCACCCAGGCCCAGAGGCCCGATGACTCGATGCTGAAAAGTTTCGTCTGCTCGTGATCGACGCGGGCACTGACCACGCGCGGCGACGGCAGGACGATGACCGCGGTCCCTGCGTCACGGTCGAGGATGTCGATGCGGGCCTGCGTCAGGTCCACCGTGATCAGCGCGTCGCCACTCGCGTCGCCATACTGCGGCCGACTGTCCACATGCCGGGCGATCAGATTGAAGCGGTGCCAGCGGCGACGCAGGTTGCGGACGCCGACGATGAGCAGCACGATGCCGGCGACGACGGCGAGCAGGCCGAGCACGAACATGAGCACGGCAGTCACCGCCGGCAGATTGGCGACGAGGCTGGCGAACGCGTCAGGCCCGGGGAAGCGGGTGACGGCATGCACGATGCCGTAGAGAGTCATCGCCAGACCAATGAGGAGGGAAAGGATCGGTTGAATCAGATGGAGCATGGTTGGTTCCCTTCAAGGTGAATGGAGAATCGAAAATCGGACGGATCACAAATCGAACAGATCATGATGCCACGCCAGTACGACACGATGCGGTTACGAATCGACGTGACCGCCTTGAAC
>CAYRPN010000057.1:0-35355 GCA_964426135.1 uncultured Phycisphaeraceae bacterium
CCCCAGCAGACTGGGGGAGAGGGGACCAAGCCCCCGGAAAATTTGGCACACCCGACTTGACTCCCGGCGTGCTGGGCATGGGAAACAGCGGCGAGGGCTGGTATGCTCTTTTCGTGCCCAGGTTGGCTGGAGCGTTCCAGAGCAGGATTGCCGCACCCATGCGTACTCGCGCATTTACGCTTGTGGAAATGCTGGTGGTGATCAGCGTGATCGCCCTGCTGATTTCATTGCTCCTGCCCGCGCTGAGCCAGGGGCGGCAGCGCGCTCAGCAGGTGCAGTGTGCCGGCAATCTTCGGCAGGTCAGTCAGGCGCTGCATGTTTCAGCGGAGGACAACGCCGACCGTTTTCCTGCCTTCTGGGACAATCCCACGCACGATCCGCTGGGGGCCAATTTCCACTGGCAGTACACGCTGGGCATCCGCTACCTCAATGAGCCGAGCGGCGCAGCCAACTTCATGCCGGAGGTGATTCTCGGCTCGACGCTGCATTGCACGTCCGATCAGAACATTTTTCAGTTGTGGAATCGCCCGGTGCGGAGCATCGCGATCAACGGCACGTGGTATCCCGGGTTCCCGCCCGAGGGGGCGCATGGCATCACGCATCGAGTCCGCGCGAAGATTCGCAAGACCTCGCAGATCGTTCTTGCCGGCGACGGCGCGAGCGGGCCGGCGATCGGGCTGGGCATGAGCGAATGGGGAAGTTCCTCGCGGTTCTACGACATCGGCGGCGTCACACCGGTCAGCGCATTCGTCAGGCATCTGTCGACGATGAACTTCGCCTATGTCGACGGTCACGGCGATTCGCGCACCGGCGAATGGGTGCAGCAGAATCTCGGCAGTCTGTACTACGGCCCGTTCTTCGATTGGGATTTCAATGACTGAGCGGATGAGTGGGTGAGTGGGTGAGTGGGTGAGTGGGTGAGTGGTTGAGAGGGTGAGTGGGTGAGTGGGTGAGTGGGTGAGGGGGTGAGTGGGTGAGTGGGTGAGAGGGTGAGAGGGTGAGAGGGTGAGTGGGTGAGGGGGTGACGGAGAGCCGTTTCGGGGATTCCGTCTTTCTTCGTTCACGCCAATCTGTTGCAGATTGCCTGCACCCCCTCACCCCCCTCACCCCCTCACCCCCTCACTCCCTCACCCCCTCACCCCCGCGACGCGACTGAAATCGCTCGTATTTTCCGAGGCTCGCCGCGCCTTTCTTGACGCAGCACGCCTATTGTTGTTAAGTTGCATCTCTTCTGGTGGTTCGAGGTGGATTGGAGAGGAGTTTGGTCGCGGGCCGCTCCCGCCGGCGTCCGCCGTTTTTTCCTTTTTCGATGGCTTTGCCCAGAGGTGCGGATGGCTCTGACTCGCCGCAAAATCGGAGAGATTCTCCAGCGCTGGGGACTGGTGAACGAACAGCAAATTCAGGACGCACTGAAAGCCGCTAAGACGCAACGCAAGCGACTGGGCGAGGTGCTCGTTGAACTGGGTCACGTCAGTGAGACCGATGTCGCCAAGGCGCTCGGCCAGCAGTTCAACATGGAGTACATCGACCTGGATCGCCCGGACGCGATCAGCAAGGACAATCTCAAGCTCCTGCCTTACGAGGTCATCAAGAAGTACCTCGTGCTGCCCATCTCGTCGGAGAACGGCACGATCAAGATGATCATCCACGATCCGACCGATCTGGACACGCTGGATGACCTCAAATTCCGCCTGAATTGCAAGGTGGAAACGGCTCTGGCGGCCCGCGGCAAGATCAAGGAATACATCAACCAGTACCTCAGCGGCACCGAGCGCGCCATCCGCGACACGATCGATCAGACCATCGACAAATCGGTGGACAAGTCCATCGACGCCGGCTCCATCGATATCCAGGGTTTGTCCATCGACGGACAGATGTCCGTGGACACCGACGGCGAAGCCGAGGCGATGCGCAGCGCATCCCAGGCGCCGATTGTGAAACTCGTGAACCACATCATCGCCCAGGCGGTGACCAAGCGCGCCAGCGATATTCACATCGAGCCGTTCGTCGACCGCGTGCGCCTGCGCTACCGCATCGACGGCGTCTGCGTGGAGCAGGAGCGCATCCCCAAATCGACGCAGGCCGCCGTCATCGCCCGCATGAAGATCATGTCGGGCATGAAGATTCAGGAAAAGCGCATTCCCCAGGACGGTCGTATCAAGCTGAACATCAACGGGGAAAAAGTGGACTTCCGTGTCGCCTGCTGCCCCGCCTACCACGGCGAGCAGATCGTGCTGCGTATTCTGCGGCCCGAATCCGCGCGAATCGGTCTGGCCAACCTCGGTATGCGGGCCGACACGCAGCACACGTTTGAAAACATTATTCGCCGGCCCAACGGGATCTTCCTCGTCACCGGGCCCACCGGGTCGGGCAAGACCACCACGCTGTACACCGCGCTGGACGTGCTCAACCGGCCCGACCGCAAGATCATCACGGCGGAAGACCCCGTCGAATACAACTTTAAGGGCATCAACCAGTGCCAGGTGAACGAGAGCATCGGCCTATCGTTCCAGAAAATCCTCCGCGCCATGCTGCGACAGGCGCCCAACATCGTGCTCGTCGGTGAAATCCGCGATAAGGAAGTAGGCGAGGTCGCGATTCAGGCGGCCCTGACGGGACACCTCGTGTTCTCCACGCTGCACACCAACGACGCTCCCAGTGCGCTGACCCGTCTGATCGACATGGGCATCAAGCCCTTCCTGGTCGCCAGTTCGATCCAGGCGGTGCTGGCACAGCGACTGATCCGTGTGCTGTGCGACAAATGCAAGGAACCGGACGACAACCCGGACCACCGCATCATGAAGTTGCTGGGCCTGACCGCGCGCGACATCGAAGGCAAACAGATCATGCGGCCCGTCGGTTGCACCGCCTGCAACGGCACCGGGTATCGCGGCCGCCGAGGCATTTATGAACTGATGCTGATGAACGGCGAACTGCGCGAACTGGCGTTCAAGCGGGCCCCCGTCAACCAGATGCGGGCCGCCGCGCTGGCCACGGGCATGCGAAACCTGCTGGGCGACGGCAAGCTCAAGATCCTCGACGGCAACACGACCCTGGACGAAGTCTCCCGCATCGCGCAGGTCGAAGGCGTCGTTGATATGGATGCGGTGGAGTGAGAAGGGATTTCGGATTTTGGATTTCGGATTTGGGATTTCGGATTTGAACCGAATCCGGTGCAGGCGGGGGCCGCTTGAAGCGGCCCCGCCAAGCCATCTGAATCCTTCCCAATCCGAAATCTCAGATCACAAATCTCAAATCTTAAATCTCAAATCCGAAATCCCTTGGAGTATCGCATGTCCACAGTCCAGATCGATCGTCTGCTGGAAACGGTTGTCAAGCAGAAGGGCAGCGACCTTCACCTGGTGGTGGGGCGGCCTCCGGTGATCCGCATGCGTGGCCGACTGGTGCCGTTGAAGACCAAGGTGCTCGAGCCCGCCGACACGATGGCGCTGATGAAATCGATTGCCCCGGAACGCGCTCAGAACGAATTGCAGGAGAAGGGCGGCGCCGACTTCGGTTTCGCGTACCTCGACCAGGCTCGCTTCCGTGTGGCGGTTTTCAAGCAGAAGGGGTCGATCTCCATCGTGCTGCGTCAGATTCCGCGCACGCTGCTGTCGATCGAGGACATCGGCCTGCCGCCGATGGTTGCCGAGATTTGCCGCCGGCCGCGCGGGCTGTTCCTGGTCACCGGGCCGACCGGATCGGGCAAGACGACCTCGCTGGCGTCGATGATCTCGTTCATCAACCAGACGATGGACCGCCACATCATCACGGTCGAGGACCCGATCGAGTACTACTTCGAGCACGGCATGAGCATCGTGAACCAGCGCGAGGTGGGCACGGACGTGATCAGCTTCTCCGAGGCGCTTCGCCGGGCGCTGCGCATGGACCCGGACGTGATCATGGTCGGCGAAATGCGCGACCTGGAGACGATTGAATCCGCCATCCGCGCCGCCGAGACCGGGCACCTCGTGTTCGGCACCCTGCACACGACGGGTGCGGCCGGCACCGTGAACCGCATCATCGACGCCTTCCCGGTCGCCCAGCAGTCGCAGATTCGCGTGCAGCTTTCCACCGGCCTGATCGCGGTCATCTCCCAGCAACTGATGCCCCGCATCGACCAGAAGGGCATGGTGGCGGCGTACGAGTTCCTCATGGTCACCCCCGGCGTCGCCAACATGATCCGCGAGGCCAAGACCTTCAAGATCGACTCGGCGATCCAGACCGGCAAGCAGTACGGCATGCAGTTGCTCGACGACCACTTATGGGACCTCTATTCGCGCGGCGTGATCTCGGCGGACGAAGCGGTGGATAAGTGCAAGGACCCCACGGCAATGGCTGAGAACATCCAGCGCGCCGGCGGCAAACTGGAACGCACCGTCATCGCCAGTGATGATGAATGAGGCATGATCGCATGGGTGAGTGCTGAGTTTGCAGGCTCGTTGGGAACGAAATCAGAACTGAAAAGGCTGATTTTCATCCGAAATCCAGGTGTCGAAACTCATATTTGCGCGCAAACGCCATTGAATCCTTCCGACAAACTTATTAGAGTACTTTCGTGCGGTCGCCTCTTCCCCTGCCCGCACTTTGGACCAACCCGCCTTTGTTTGATTCTCCGACATCATTATTAAAAGACTGATTTACTCCAAACGGCGGATTGTTTTGGACAGTTGGTTTCTGGTTGATTTCGACACCAGTTTAACCCGTGGGCAGGGCAGGCTTGCATGGCGGATGCACCCAAAAAAGGCGGTCCCACTCCACCCCCCGTCGACCCGGCCGAGTACAAGGGTCGCAAGATTGGTCGCATTTTGACCAAGATGGGCAAGGTGAGCCGGGAGCAGGTTCACGAAGCGCTCCAGCTTCAGAGCCAGCAGCGGCGCGTTCCGGTTGGCCAGCTCCTGGTCGAGTTGGGTTACTGCACCCAGGACGACATCAATGCCGCCCTCGCCGCCCAGTCGGGCATGGCGACCCTGAATCTCGATGAGCTTCGCATTCCCGTCGAGGTCATCAAGATCATTCCCGCTGAGACCGCCACCACCTATCAGATTCTGCCTCTTCAGTACGACAAGGAAACGAACACCCTCACCGTCGCGCTGAAGGATCCATCGAACTTCCACGCCTTGGACGACCTGCGCCTGCTCATGGGCTTCCAGGTCAAGCCTGTCGTCGCCGACCCCAAGCAGGTCGAAAAGCTCATCAAGCAGCACTACGGCCACGACGAGGAATCCCTCGCATCGCTGATCGGCGATCTTGCGGAAGACCACGATCTGGAAGTGCTCAAGGATCGCGGCCAGTCGATCGACCTCGACACGCTGCTGGAAGCGGTGGAGGACAACAAGGTCAAGCGGCTGCTCAACCTCGTCCTCATGCAGGCCATCCGCGACAAGGCGTCGGACGTGCATTTCGAGCCGTTCGAGGACGAGTTCAAGATGCGCTACCGCATCGACGGCGTGCTGTACGAAATGATGCCGCCGCCCAAGCACCTGGCGATGGCGATCACCAGCCGCATCAAGGTCATGGCGAATCTGGACATCGCCGAGCGGCGCATGCCGCAGGACGGCCGCATCGAACTCACCGTCAACGGCAATCCGGTCGACCTTCGCGTCGCCGTGCTGCCCACGATGTTCGGCGAAAGCGTCGTCATGCGCGTGCTGGACCGAGGCAACGTCGCCCTGGACCTCGACAAGGTCGGCCTGCGAACCGACGACCTGGAAGTCGTCCGCCAGCTCATCAACAAGCCCAACGGCATCGTCATCGTCACCGGGCCCACCGGCTCGGGCAAGACCACCACGCTCTACTCGGCGCTCAACGAACTGAACGTCATCCACGACAAGATCCTCACCGTCGAAGACCCCGTCGAATACGACATCGACGGCCTCGTGCAGGTGCAGGTCAACACCGACGTGGGCCTGACTTTCGCCAAGGCGCTGCGCAGCTTCCTCCGCTGCGACCCGGACATCGTTCTCGTCGGCGAGACGCGCGACATTGAAACCGCGCAGATCGCCGTGCAGGCGTCCCTGACGGGCCACCTGGTGTTCACGACGCTGCACACCAACGACGCGCCTTCGACTCTGGCCCGTCTGGCGGACCTCGGCTTGGAGCCGTTCCTCATCACGGCGACGCTCGAAGGCATTGTGGCCCAGCGACTGGTTCGAAAGGTCTGCCCGCGCTGCCGCGAGGCGTACGTGCCCACCGAGGACGAGTTGCAACAGTTGTCGCTGACGCCCGAGGATTTGCAGGGCCGGCAGATTTACCGCGGTCGCGGGTGCGACTTCTGCAACGGCTCGGGCTACAAGGGCCGCATGGGCCTGTTCGAGATCATGGTGCTCGACGACGAGCTTCGCGAATTGATCATCCAGAACGCCTCAACGCAGTTGCTCCGCGCCGAATCGCTCAAGCGCGGCATGCGAACCCTTCGCCAGTCAGGCCTGCTGGGCATTTTCGACGGCCTGACCACGATCGACGAAGTGGTCCGCGAAACGCTGGCGGAGGATTGATAAGAAGCTTTGAGCCGTTAGCCGTTAGCCGTTAGCCGTTAGCCGTTAGCCATTAGCCATTAGCCATTAGCCGTTAGCCACGGAATTGCGGTCGTTGATGCAGCCGTTCCAAAATGAAGTATTCGAGCACGCCGATCGCCGCGAGCCGTCAGTTTCCGAAGCTAACGGCTAACGGCTAACGGCTTCCCGCTCCCCCGGAGTCCACCCATGCCAACCTTCACGTTCGAAGCCTTGAACGAAGCGGGCAAACCGCAAAAGGGTTCCATCAACGCGGTCAGCAGCGAAGATGCGATCGCCCGCATCCGCAGCCAGGGCCTGTTCCCCACCGCGGTGCGCGAGCAGAAGAAGGCGCCCAAGGAAAAGGAAGGCGCTCCGGCGGCCGGCGGCAAGCAGGCGGGCGGCAAGGCGGCCAAGGGCGCGCCGGGCAAGGGCAAGCAGCCGAAGAAATGGTCGGAGATGACCATCTCCATCGGCGGCGTCAGCGCCAAGCAACTGACCGGCTTCACCCGGCAGTTCTCCACGCTGCAGGACGCCGGTCTGCCCATCCTGCGCTCGCTGCAGATTCTCGAGCAGCAGCAGAAGCCCGGCATCCTCAAGACCACCCTGGGCCAGGTCGAGGAAGACGTCTCCGGCGGCTCCACGCTGTCGGATGCGATGGCACGCCATCCCAAGGCGTTCGACAAGCTGTACACCAAGATGATCGCCGCCGGCGAAGTCGCAGGCGTGCTCGACATGATTCTCCAGCGACTGGCCGAGTTCCTCGAAAAAGCCGCCAAACTCAAGGCCAAGGTCGTCAGCGCGATGATCTATCCCTCGGTCGTGCTCGGCGTCGCGTTCACCATCGTGTCGGGCATCATGCTCTTCATCGTGCCCAAGTTCACCAAGATCTTCGAAGACTTCGACACCGAACTGCCCGGCCTGACCACCATGCTCATGAATGCCTCCAACTGGCTGGGCGGCGCACTGCTGCCGGGCCAGACCGGCATCCCCGGCGTGATCTGGCTGATGTTCTCGCCGCTGATTATTTTCTTCATTCTCAAGATGATGCGCAAGAGCGACGGCGGCAAGGCGGCGATCGATAAAGCCGTGCTGCTGATTCCCGTCTTCGGCCAGCTCATTCGAAAAACCTCCGTCGCCCGCATGACCCGAACGCTGGGCACGCTGGTCCGCGCCGGCGTCCCCATCCTCGACGCCATCAACATCACCCGCGAAACCACCGGCAACTACGTCTTCCAGCACGCGCTGGCGCAGGTGCATGACTCCGTCCGCCAGGGCGACAGTTTCGCCGAGCCGCTGCGCAAGGCGAAAGTCTGCGACGCCATCGTTGTGAACATGATCGACGTCGGCGAGGAAACCGGCGACCTGGACAAGATGCTCCTGAAAATCGCGGACAACTACGACGAAGAAGTGGACACGCTGGTGGCCGGCCTGGTGTCGCTGCTCGAACCGTTGATGGTCGTCGGGCTGGGCGGCATGGTCGGTTTCATCGTCGTCGCCCTGTTCCTCCCGCTGGTCAAGCTGATCCAGTCGGTGTCGGGCAAGTAAGAAGCTGTGAGCCGTCAGCCGTCAGCCGTCAGCCGTCAGCCGCAAGGCTTGAACCTTGGTTTTTCCGAAAGATCACCACCATGACATCCACGCGAGACCATCGAACGCGTCCTGAAACCGGCCAGGGCGGCTGGAGCCTGATCGAACTGCTCGTCGTCGTCGGCATCATCGCGATCCTGCTGGCGATCCTGATCAACACCGCTGCCGAAAGCCGCGGGCCGGTGGAGCAGACGAAGGTGACGCTCAAGGCTCTGATGGCGATTTATGACGAGTACGAAGCGAGCCTGGGTTCGACCAGTCCGATGAGCTTGACCGCGGTGACCGGCGCCACCAACATCGAGAAGTTCTGCTTTCTCGTGAACGGCCTTGACCGCACGAAAGGCATGCTGTTCGCGTTGGGCAAGGATGCGGTGGTGGACCTGAACAACGACGGCAAGATCGATCAGGTCAAGGATGGCTGGGGCGGCGTCGTCGAGTTCTGGGATGGCAAGAGCGCGCGGTCGGCGGGATTGCCCGGATTCAAGGGTGCGTTTTTTGCCTCCCCCGGACCCGATGGCAAGTGGGGCACGATCAACCCGACCACGAACCTTCCCACCGCAGACGCAGCGGGAGCCGAAGCCAAGGACAATCTTTTCAGCTTCAACCTCGGAGACTGATCCGTCATGGTGCGAACATCCAAGACAACCCGATTCGGATTCACCATCGTCGAGCTGATGGCGGTGGTGTCGTTGATCGCGCTCTTGATCGGCGTCTCCGTGCCGCTGATCTTCAAGATCGACGAACTGAGCCGCGACCGGACGGGCGTGAACTCGTTCTCGGTGGCGGTGACGGCGGCCCGCGCTTACGCGACGCGGCGTCTGGCGGATTCGCTGGACCCGGCGCAGTCGGAGTACAGCGGGGCGGCGGTGGTGGTGACGCCGATGAACGAACTGCGCATCGTCGAGGACATACAGGAAGGGGCTTTGGAAGCGCAGCAGAAGAGCGCTTACCGCGACATTCCCCGCATCGATCCGATCGCGATGCCGCGCGGCGTGGGAATTGTCGGGATCGGCCGCAGCGGCGGCACGTTCGTGTTGCTGCCGCCGCCGTTTGCGATTCGGTTCAACAAGTTCGGCCAGATGGTCACCGAGGTCAATCCGGGAGCTTCCGCCGAAGCGGTGCGGAACATCGTCTACTACGACGGCGGCACGACACGGCGTTCATCGTCGCCCGCTGACACGTTCCCCAACTTCACCTACTCGCCGTCCTCCACAACCAACACGGCCTTGAACTACGACCCGGACATCGCAACGATCGAAAAGCAGTGGAACTCCGGCGCCTTGAAGTACAACCTGCCCTTCGGCGCTCTGGAGACGGTGGTCGGCGTGATCACCTATTCCAAGGCGGATTTCGAAGATTCCGGCGGCGCCTGGCCGGCCACTCCGCCGTCGCTGGGCTGCCTGGATGGTTCGTGCGCGGCGGGCTTGGCGGGGATTCATGAGTGGATGTTCGACAACGGCAACGTGATTTTCTTCAGCCGCAACACGGGCAACATTTTGAGGATCAACCGGCCATGACTACGACACCTGTCAGGACAATGCGTCGCGGTCGCGCCGCCGGCTCCCCCGGCTCCCCCGGCTCCCCCGGCTCCCCCGGTTTCTCGCTGGTGGAGGTGATGATCGCCATGGGCATCTTCGCGGTGGGGTTCGTCGCGGTGGCGTCCCTGTTCCCCGTGTCGATTGTGCTCCAGAAAGAGACGGTCAGCCAGATCGACTCGCAGCTCGTCGCACGCAACGCTTCGGCCATGGTGCGGGCCCGCAAGCTGACGTACACCACAGCCCAGGATTACAACAATTCCCCCCAGGGCAACAACAGCGATCTGCGCGGCGGTCTTCAGGACACCACGGCCGACAACATCGGCCTGCTGGTGGATGGCAGCAATATCCCGCAACTGACTCCGTTCTCTTCGATCACCCGCAAGAACATCAACACCCGCTGGACGCTGGGCGACCGCGGTTATCCCTCGTACGAAGCGGTGGCGAACAACCGCAAGTACTACTGGGTTCCCTTCCTGCGCAAGAGCAAGAACCCGGCGTTCCCGACGATGGCGTCGCCCGGCGATTATCAGGTGGTGGTGTTCGTCCTTCGCCGCGATTTCGGCAAGACGTATCCCAAGATGCCAATCGCCACGGGGGGATTGGTGGCTTACCAGAGCGATCAACCTGATGTGCCCAGCGTGGTCAGCGTGCCGGTCACGGCGTCGGGCAGCACGTTCACGATTGCCGGCGGCATCGACAATGACGCGAACAACGACAACATCCCCGACCGCGTCCGCGCCGGCGACTGGGTTGCCGACAACCGCGGTTACGTCTACGTGGTCAGCGCCGCCACCAAGACGACCTTCACCGTGGTGGGCAGCGTTCCGTTCACCGCCGGCAGGACGGGCGCCGACCCGATCGCCCCGGCCAACATGATCTGGTTCTCTCCGCCGCCGACGGTGGGCGACACCTCGCCCTGCACGCGCGTGCTGCTTCTTGGCGATGTCGTCAGCTACTACACCCCGTGAGATTCCTTTGCCTTCCCAGGCGTCGCAGGCCAGTCGTCGCAGGCCAGTCGTTGCAAGATGGATTCACCCATGACCAACCGAAGAATAATCCGTGCCGGCGCGTTCACGATTGTTGAGTTGATCGTGGCGATGGGCATCACCGTGATCATGCTGTTCCTGATCAACCAGATGTTCACGGTGACGAGCAACGCGGTGTCGTTGGGCATTTCGCTCAGCGACGTGATCGGCGCTGGCCGGGCGATGTCGGACCAGATCGAGCGCGACGCGCTGGCGATGAACAAGCCTGAGGACGGGGCGCTGGGGCCGACGGGCGGCAAGGGCCTGATGGTGATCGTGCTGCAGAAGCAGAGCAATGTGGCTTACCTGGAACCGGGCTACAAGGAAAGCACGCGTTCCGTTTATTCGTGTCAACTGGGCATGCTCATCCGGCGCGATGTGGGCACGAACAAGACGGGCCTGATGCCCGTGGCTCCCGCCAACAGCACGACCTTCAGCGTTCCCGATCTCACGCCGATGGCCAATGTCGAAGCGGTCTGGGTGTGGTACGGACATCTGCAAAAGGTCGATGGCACCGGCGTGGACAACGGCACGTTGGTCCCACCGACCGGCCTGAACCGCGTCTGCAACAACTGGCTGCTGGGACGGCAGGCGACGTTCCTGGTGGCGACCGCGGCCGATCTGGACACGCCGTCGCCGGTGATCGCCAGGGCCGCCGGTGTGTGGAACAACGCGGTCGTCACCGGCATCACGCATCCGAACATCGGATCGCCGCTGCGGTACCACGGTCTGACGGACATCGCTCTGTGCTCCTTGAACTCGCCCACCGCGCCGGCGGCGCTCCTGGGCGGTGATGTGGCGTCGAACCCCCCCGGGTCGCCCAACACGCTTTACGCGTTCAACGGCCCGGATCGCTTCGACAATGCGACGTATCAGGCCCGCGCGATCGCCTGCATGTACGAAAGCCAGCGGCTTCGCGCCAATCCGCTGCCGGCGGTGATCGACAAAGCGAATCCGTTTCCACCCGGCCAGATCGCCCAGATGCACCCGATCCTGACCGACAACGTCAGCGACTTCATCATCGACGTGGCGGGTGATTACGAGGACGATGGCGCTCTTTCGATTAACGCCGACGGGGAAGATGGAACGGTCGACCTGCACAACGGCGAGATCAAGTGGTATGGCCTGGAGGCGAATACCGTAACCGGCACCTTTGCTTTCCCCACGTCGATGCCTCCGTGGATCGCCAATGCTTCGACGACGACCGACATGAGCCCGAAGTCCGCCGCGCTCGCCAATGGCGGCATCGCCCTGGTTTTCCGCCACGATTTTCCCAAGCACTGGCCCTACCTCGTGCGCATCCGTTACCGCATCCACGACAAGCGCGGCGATCTCTTGGGCGACCGCAGCCCGGAGAACGACGGTTCGCCGCTGGTGACAGCCGAAACGGCGCCCGGTGCGGTCGGCAAGACCAACGTCGGCCGCTGGTTCGAGCAGATCATTCACGTGAAGCGCGAGTAGCCGCGGCGATCCGCTGAAACGTTGCCGCGTTTTGCAGAGTTCTGAACATTCGAAAACGACCACTTGACCTGATACACACTGGAGATCACTCATGACAATCCACCGCAATCCAAGGCAGGATCGAAGCGAGGATGTTGCCGCCGACGTGGGAAGACGGCGCCGGCTCGGCTCGCTCGGTCGCGCCCGGCGCCGGGCCTGGGCGCCGGGCCGCGCCGATCAGCGCGGCTCGGCGCTCATTCTGGTCATCGTCTGTCTGGTGATGATGGTGCTGATGGGCACCGCGTACATCCAGATCGCGCGCGTCGACCGCCGCGCCACGGTCCAGCTCACGGCCATCGACGTGACAGCCACGGTGAAGGACGCGGTGATCGCTTACATCGGTCAGGTGCTGGGGGAAGACCTGATCAAGAGCGACACGAACGGGTTCTTCGCGGCGGCGGATTACCTGGAGCCGTACGATTATCCGTTCACCAACAGTGCCGTCGGCTACAACGTCTACAGCGGCAACCCCAACACCGTGGGCACGCTGCTGGGACAGGCCAAGGGCGGCCAGTTCGACGACACCTGGCTGGCGTCGACGGTGCTTGACGAGCGGTCGGGCGTCGACCACAACGGAAAATGGACGCACATCAGCAATCTGAACGGCGTGTTTCTTCGGCTGCCCAAGACGGGCAGTGGACAGGCTTTCCCACAGGAAGTCTTGACGAGCAATGATGAAGACGGCCTGGGCAACTGGAACAACAACCTCTTCGCAACCACCAGCGGCCTTTCCCAGACGGATGCGACTTATGAGGAGCCCGGCGTCGATTCGGATGGCGACGGCATTCGCGATGCGCGCTGGACCTGGGCGCCTGAATCGGTGCGCCAGGTCGGCAGTTCCGCCTTTGTCGTGGCGTACCGCATCATCGATCTGAGCTCGTTGGCCGACGTGAACGTGCTGACATCCACGAACAGCGATGGCCGAGGAAACACGGGGTGGACCGCTCCGCACGAAGCCAACTATGGCGTGTTTCCATCGGACGGCGACCTGACCCGTCTGTTCGCCTTGGCAGGGGCGCGTGCGAACTGGCACACCAGTGAACTGGATGACGTTCTGGCGGTGCGATTTGGTTCAGCCGTGACGCCTGTCCAACGGCCTGCGGGTTTGATGGAGACTGGATCCAGCTTCCCCTTCCAACTGGCCGCGACGTCGCCGGCGCGAAGCAGGGCACAGGCCTGGCTCGATCCCAGCATCGGCATTCGCCACTACGGCTACACCAACAACAAATTCGGCTTCGACGACGAAAAGGAACTGCGTGCCCGCGGCGGTCTGAACACCGCGACCACCACGCCGCTGGAACTGGCCGCACCGCTTGCGACCCGCAAGAACGCGCTGACCGAGGTGGATTATCGATCCGCCATCGCCGGTGCATACAACTGGGACGGCTCCGCTCCGTTCATCTATTTCTGGGCGACGCACGGCTTCATGCACGGCGGCGAGTACTTCATGTCGGAACCGGGTGGCTACCCGATGACGACCGCCGATCGCCATTACCGCGCCGTCCGGCACCTGCTCACCACCATGAGCGGCGCGTCCGTCCTGGCGCCGCGCTACAGCACGACCGCCTCGCCCGCCACGGCCGGCGCCGCCGGCCGGTTGCAAGTGGACCTGGTCTGGCGCAACCAGGGATCGCCTGATGCCCGCATCAAGGAGATTCGCGATCGGATGTATGAAGTGCTCAAGGTCGGTTCCCCAAGCTATCTAGGCATGGGCGATGCGGCGCTGCAGGCGACAGCCGCTCAGTTCGCCGTCAACATCGTGGACTACATCGACACCGATGAATCGGTCAACGTCTGGACGGACCCCAACGGCAACAAGTACTACGGCATGGAGGCTTTGCCGTTCATTCGCGAGGTGTATCTGCAAGCCGCTTATGAAGACAAGGACCTGCTCGATGCGATGGGTGCGGTGGGCACGGCCGACGGCATGTTCGACACCTTCGAGTTGAAGCCCGAATCGCAGGCGATCGCCATCGAGATCGCCAATCCATTCGATAAGAAGATCACGCTCGGCGGCCGCGTTCGCCTGGCCATCTGGCAGGACGGCGCCGAGGTCGAGGCGTTGCCGCTGGCGGGAACGATGGATGCCCGCGATCCGTCTGCCCCGATCAAGAACGTCCACATTTACTACTCCAACCCCAAGTCGCCCGGCATGCCCGCCGAGGCCGATTCGGGCGGCGCCGGAAGCTACGGCACCGATCTGAAGGCGGATCTGGGGCTTAATTCGTACACCATCGCGCTCAAGTCGATCGGCGAGGGCGGCAACATCATCGGCACCGCGGGTTGGGCCGCCACGCTTCAACCCAAGAAGGACACGTTTGTGATCCTGCAGGTTCGCGACGAAAGCACTCTGGGCAATCCTTGGGTCACGTACGACGTGCTGCGCATGCCGGGGCTTCAGTTCCCCAATCCGACGCACGCCACCGGTGACGCCATCACCCACGCGCCCAACGCGGTGCAGGACAAGGCCCGGCACTATCAGCGCACGATGCGCCGCGATGGCGAGAAGACCCGCTTCATGTCCAATATCGGCAAGGCGCTCGGTCCCGAGCGGCTTCCCGGTTCGGCGGGTTTTGCCCGGCCGACCGATACACCCCCCATCTGCTACCTGGGCCTGCCCAACAAGGGCGTCACCGGCGATCTGCGCATGGACAAGATGCAGGTCGCGATTGCGAACCGGCAGATTTACAACGTCGCTGAACTCGGTTACATCTTCATGGCCGGCTTCACCAAGGGCGATCCGCACGAAGGCAAGGACTTTGCCTCCCGCATCAGCGGACCCAAGGGCGACGCCAACGACAGCACCGCGGCCAATGCCAGTATTCTGAGCATCAGTGATACCCCCTTGAGCCTGCAGGAAAAGGATCGCCTCTATCGCTCGGAGCGATGGTTCCTCACCATGAAGGATCTCGCCAACACGTTCTACGTGCCCGGCGAAACCGGCGTGCCCCACATGGCGATGGTGTTCGATCAGTTCACCACGCTCAGCCCGCGCTGGGACAGCCTGGACAACGACAACCTGGACGGCGACAACACGCTCACCACCGGCGCCGACAACGAAGAGGAACAGTTCGTCCCCGGCCGAATGAATATCAACACCGCGCCCTGGTGGCTCGCGGCGATGACCACATCGCTGCCCGAGCAGTTGCTCTGGGACAACGATGCCTCTGATATCGAAACCTACTTCAGAGAAATCATGAGGTATCGCGACAACCCCAGCCAGAGGTCGACCTATACAGGCATCTCGGGCCTGCGATCCAGCGATCAGTCCGATCGAGGCATCCGCGGCATCGGCGAACTGCTGCTGGTGCATGCCAACACCGGCGACAAAGCCACCAGCAAGGCGACGATGCGGTACGGCGAGGACACCACTGCCCTCGCGGCGACCGACATGAAGCGGCACTATCCCCACCCGGATGAACGGGATAAGCGCCCCTACACCTACACCTCTTCCGTCTCGGATGTGAAGATCTACGACGACGAATACGTCGCACAGGAGCGCATGGCCCGCTTCCAGTATCTCAACAGCACCCTCACCACCCGCAGCGACCGGTACTGTGCCTACGTGGTGATCCGCGAGTACGGCGCTTCCAGTTTCAACACGGCGCCCATCTCATCGATGAAGTTCTTTGTGATGCTCGATCGCTCCCGCATTGTGGACACCCAGTCGCAGGTGGTCATCTCGCCGAAGACGGGCGTGACGAACTGATCCCCAGCTGATCCAGGCTGGTTGCAATCGCTGTCAAGTGGGAAGGGGCGGTCGCGGTGTGTTGCCGCGGCCGCCTTTTTTTATTGGGGTGATGGGGCGCGTACAGAGCCAGGAAGTCGTGCCGGCCTCCAAGTTGTCACGGCGACAGTCCGAAGAACAGGGTCGCCACCGCGAAGCCGATCATGATCAGCAGGGTCGCCACCTCCGCCCAGACCGCGTGTCCCTTGCGCAGCAGCAGGAACAGCGTGAAGGGAATGATGTAGTACCGCCCGTGAATGAGCCAGGACGGCGCCAGGAAGACGATCGACGCGGGGTAGAGAAGGTAGCAGGCCTTGTCGCGCAGCGGCGTGACCGCCAGTGACAGAATCGTGGCCGCGCATGCCACGTAGAACAGAAAGCGCCAGAACTTCGTTCGCGTCGTATCCATGCGGATATCGACGGAGTCGGCGATCTTGTTGATCAACAGTTTCTGCATCGCCGGGTTGTACGGATTGTCCGCCGCGAATGTGAATTGATAGAGAACGTAGATTGCAACGATTGCGGGAATGATCCACCACCAGTGCCGCAGAGCCCATCGGCAGGCGGAGGGGACGTTCGCCAGGTGCAAGGGGAGGAAGAAGAGTCCGCAAAGGAACAGGGCCGCGAACAGGTTGCCCGAGTAGAGCTTGAAGGAGGGATGCATCGACTTGTCGCCGATGGCAACGCCGCCATTGACCGCAACGAACAGGGCGAACAATGCGAACCCCAGCCCGAACGTCCAGCACCGCGCCGCCGTCGAGCGCAGGCCGGTCAGACCCAGCGTCCACCCGTGGTCGCGCACGTGGATCATTGCCGTCAGCAGTGCCAGCCAGATGATGTTGTTCTGCCTCACCGCGGTGCTCGCGATGGCCAGCAGTCCGGCCGCCCAGTCCACGCGCCGCTGCGCCAGCAGGAGCGCCAGCAGGAGGAACAGCAGCGAAAGGGCATCGGTGTATACGAGAAAAATGTAGGGAAAAAGCACGGGAAGAAAAAGGAACTGCAGCGTGCGCAGGGCTCGGCTCGGTTCCGCAAGATGCGAGCAGAGCTGGTGAAACACGAAGAAGGACGGAATGCAGAGCAGCAGCGAAATGATCCGATACGCCTGCATGCCCTCCACCCCCAGCGCACTGGCGACGCCGGCAATCACCGCGTGGTACGTCAGCGGCATCACGATCATCGGATCAGGCCGCCAGTCGCCCTGCTGAATGCGCTGAGCCTGCGGCCCGTTGAACCGTTCGTCGCCGATCGAGGGCGTCTTGCTGAACTGCCACGTGGCAATGACGCAGACGATCGCCACGACCAGTGCGACCGCGGACGATGCGACGCTGGGCGGAAGAAAAAGGGAACGCCTTGGGGA
This sequence comes from uncultured Phycisphaeraceae bacterium, assembly GCA_964426135.1. Classification (GTDB taxonomy): domain Bacteria; phylum Planctomycetota; class Phycisphaerae; order Phycisphaerales; family Phycisphaeraceae; genus CAYRPN01. Next base: position 17,229 of record CAYRPN010000057.1, read on the forward strand.
TTCCAGCAAGGTCATCGTGGCTTGGCTCGGCTGCGTTTGAAGATGAATAGAGGTTCTTTCAGGTGAACGGTCCGACGAATGAGAAAGAAAGACTCGCTCTCAATCCCCTTCAATGTCAGGCCTTGCCCTAATGATTTTGAGGGCACGATCATCGTATCGATCGGGTACGCCTGCACCAGCAGTTTCAAAGTCTCGTCGTTCTTCGGAACATACGAGCAGCGAGCGGGATAGTGCCGATGGGCATAGTCGAAAACCATGTACCAAGGAGCGACGAGCAGAGTGTCCGGATCGTGGTTCAAGTCCTTGATGAAGCTTTCGTCGGCAGCGGCGCGGGTGTCGCCCAGCACCCACTCCTCGCCCAGGTTTCGGCACATGACCACGTTGATGCTCGTCATCAACAGGGCGAAGATCACCAGAAAGGCCCATCGCATGGCCGGTCGAACCCGGCGTCCAACGTACATCGCGACGCCCGCCGTTCCCGCCATCGTGGGCGGCAATGCGAACATGGAGACTCGCGTGTATTTGAAGCCGCCCATCTCATAGAGCACCAGACAGATGATCAGCGGGCACATCGCCAGCACGCCGATTCCCAGCGGCATCACGGTTTCGCGGCGCATCACCCAGCCGCCGATCAGGCAAGCCAGTGTGCAGCCGACAAGCGAAAGGCAAGCGAAACTCTCAGGCACCCACACTTCGTCCAGCATCGACAAGATCACATCGACATTGATGGCGAAAATCTCAGTCCTCGTCAGCGGGCTTTCCGCATTGGCGGTTGAACTGGCGTCATCGTAGTTGAAGTGTCCGCCCTGGCCGTTCAGAGGCAGTTTCCCCTCCGCGACCTGCCACGACTCGACGCCCAGCAGACACACGACCGACAGCGCCATCGCCAGTGCAATCTGCCAGTGCTTTGCCTGCGTGCGCCACATCCACGCCAGCAGAAGCACCACCAGCACCGCGGTGGTTTCGCGAAACAGAAAGGGGAGCACCAGCAGGATCGGAGCAGCAACCACAAGGACACGGCGGGGCAGGTAGACGAACGCAACCGCGGCGATGGTCGCCGCGGCCACGGTGGTCAGTTCCGCCATCGCCGAATAGGCGAACGCGACGTTCGGAGGAAACAGCGCGAACGCGGCCGCCGCCAGCGTCCCGGCCTTCCAGTTGAAAAAGCGCAAACCCAGCAGATAGGTTCCCATCGTCGCCAGCACATACCCGACCAGATTCGGAACAAGCGCCACCCAATCCTCGGTGCCGAACACGGAGTAAGCGGCGGCAGTCGCATAGAAGTGGCCGGGCATCCAGAGGCGATTAAAGCTCTGGTGAAGACTGCCGGGAAAGACGATGGTGTGATGAAGCGTGCCGGTCTCCAGCCAGTTTCGAGCGCCGGTCGTGTAGTAGGTCTGATCGACGAGTATTCGCGAGTAGCCGTTGATGTGCAGGCGACTCGGCTGGAAGAACGAAGCGTTCACCATGAGGACAAGAATCGCCAACAGCCCTGATAAGGCGATTCCGACCCACAAATGGCGTGGTTTCGAGGTGGCGGGAGACATGGAGTCAGTTTCGCATGGCATGAGATTTGTGGGCGCGATGAAACTAGCGGGGCCGGCGGTACACGCCGAGCACCGACGTTCCCCATGGCATTGGGAACCAGAGCGCCGCCGGCGTCTCGGCGCTGAAAATTCCCCTCAATATCTGATTGATCGGCCAGAAAGGAATCCTGTGTTTGTCGGCCAACATTTGACGTAGTTCGAGCGGTGTCATTCGGCTGACGTCGGGCTGGCGCCACCGACTTAGTTTGTACAGGGGGCTTAGGAGGAACATGAAGTATCGGGAATACACCAGTTCCAGTCCAGCAACTGCCGCCAGGTTCTTAAGGTCTTGCCGCGAATAACGTCGAACGTGGCCCGTGGTTTCATCGATGTAGCTCCAAAAGCATCGCAGGGCCGGGGTCGCGACGACGAGCCAGCCTCCCGGTTTGAGTGATTGCCGAATCTGCTCCAAGGCCTGCGCATCTTGCGGGATGTGTTCCAGGACATCGAGGAGGAAGACAATGTCCCAGCGCTGCGACCATTGGAGGTTCAGGATGTCCGCCTGGTACCTTGTGACGCGCGCGGGTAAGCCGGCGCTGTCTCTGGCCAGCGTCAGTGCGCGGATGGATGAGTCCGCTAACGCTAACTCGGAGAAACTCTCGGGGAGCTGCTCGCACACATATTTGATCCAGCCGCCCACACCGCCACCCAGGTCCAGGACCGACGGTTTGATACCGGAAGAGCGATACGTTTTGAGAATGCGCTTGAGCGCCCACATAAGCAGCCGTCGCCGGCCGAGGTACCAGAAATGGTGGTCCTGCATCCGCAGCAAGTCGACGAACCCTTCGGAATCAAACTCAATTTCCCGATGCGTCACCGGGGGGTCAGGTACATATACCCCGGTCTCGTCCATTCGATAATTCGTGTCCGTAGTCATGTGGGTTGCTCATTTCGCCGGCGTCAGCAGCGCCGTTCCCGCTAGGATCAGTAGAGTTCCCGCCCACATGCGCCAAGTCATTGATTCGCCGAGGAAAACAACGCTTAGGATCGCCACGATCAGCGCTGACCCGCATGCGATCGGATAGGCATAGCTCAAATCAAGCCGGCTCAGGCACGCGACCCAGCACAGGAATCCAGAGACCACCATGGATCCTGCCAGCATCGCCCGCCACAGTCTGCCATCGACGAGCATTTCTCGCATCTTCTCGCTGAAGCCGGCTCCTTCGTCCAGTTCGCTCATCAGCGCTTTGATCACCACCTGCGCGATCGAAGTGAGCAGGATCGCAGATGCCAGGAACAGGTTGCCGACGACGAATCTGGACATTCAGCGCTCCCGCTTGCGACAATGGAAGATCAGGTGGTTGTGCTCCTGCAGGACGTTGATCGGCTCTAGGCCGGCGTTGATCAGGTCCGTCGTGAACCGCTGGCGGTCGATGGTGCTCGTCTCCACATTCCATTTGTCGGCGAATCGGAAGCGCCGGAACACCATCGACACCGCCTTATATGCAGCAATCATGCCGCGAAAGAAGAGCCGGGTTCCCGTCGACATGGCAGTGCGGTCGAACTCGATAATCACGATCTGTCCATCGGGTTTGAGGACGCGGACCAACTCACGCAAGGCGGCAGCGTGATCGTTGAGGTTGGGGAACAGACCCGCGGCAATCACGCAGTCGAACGACGCGTCGGCCTGAGTCAGCGCGGTGACATCGCCTTCGGTGAAGGTGACATTGGCGAGATTCCTCTTAGCAGCCTGTTTCCTGGCGATCCCGAGCAGACCGGTGGAGGCGTCGACGCCGTGAAATACCCAGCCTCGAAGGCGCTTGGCCAACCCAATGGCGAACATTCCGCTGCCGCAGCCGGCATCCATCGCCGAACGCGTCGAATCAACGGAGCGCTCCGCCAGCAGCGTGGACACGCGCTCCACCAGCGGGCTGTCGTAGTCGTCGCGCCACAGGTGGTAGGCGGGAGCCTGAAAATCGTACCAGGCCGTGAGTCGCTTGCTGTCGATCATTCGCGCCCCTCTGTGGCCGATGGCACGTTTCTGAAGTACTTGGCAAATGACTCGCCGGTGTAGAGGCTTCGGACATGCTCGGGCTTGTACACCCTGATGGTGAACTCGAACAGCGGACTGGCGTGGTCCAGTTCGTAATGCCGGGACAGATGCCCGACGATGTGTTCGATCAGTGGTGGCTCGCCTTGATAATGCAGGTCTTTCTGCATCAAGTGTGGGTCGGCGTGAGCGGTGAGAAAGTTGGCGGCGATTCCTTTGGTGCACATGGAGAACATGGCGTCGAGCATGCGAAAGACGAATGCCTGCCAGACGTGGTGGGGCGTTTTCAGGCGCGGATTAAAGGTGCCGCTGAGCGTGACGAAGTCGTACTTCCGGGGCGGAACCTGCGAGGACACGTCGTGCTCGAAAAACTCGCTTTGCGGAAAGCGCTGCCGGCAGGCGTTAACGAAATGAGGAACGATGTCGCTTCCGGAGTAGCGGGCCGTGGGGTGGTGCTCCCGAAGGAAATCACCGAAGTGGCCCAGGCCGCAGCCGATCTCGTGCACCGCGAATGCCTCTGTTTCACGTTCGAACAGCCGGGCGATTCTCATGAATCGCTCGTCCTGCGTCTGCCGATCCCGCCAAGAAAGCGAGCGCGGATCATCTCCGAACTGCCCGTACAGGTCGCCGTAGAATTGTTTCTGGTCGTCAACGAGCGACATCGCTCAACTCCCTGGTGGTTGCGGCGACTGTCGCGTTCAGTTCCCGATCGATGGCGATGTCGGATGAGTCGGCTGTGTGAGGCGCGGTCAACCCGGTCGTGGTTCGCACGATCGATTGCGGCCGCTGATTGATGCGCATGAAGGTTCGCGCGAGGTATTCGGACAACACGCCGATGCCCAGGAGAATGAGCCCCGCCGAGAAGAGGACCGAAACGATGATCGCTGTGAATCCGTGCACCGGGATTTCATGCGTGAGCCGAATCACCACAAAGTAGATCGCCAGTCCGATGGATCCCAGGGAAAGCAAAGCGCCCATGACGCTCGCGATCCTCAGCGGCAAGGTCGTGTAGTTGCACATCATGCTCAGAAAAACGCTGAGCAGTTTTCGAATCCGGTAGCTGCTTTGATCGCGCTGATCCTCGTCGTGGCGCACTTCACACGAGACGATCCGGCTGGTCATCCAGGCAAAATAAATGTCGATGATGATGTCGTGGCGGTTGGCCTTGGCGACTTCCCTCGCGATGGCCGACCGGATCAGCCGGAACGAGCCGATGTCGAAGTCGATCTTCATGACCCGACGCGGAACGAACATGACCACGCGGGAACAGAAACGCCGCCACCACGAGTGCTTCCGCGTGGCGGGCACGCCGTAGACCACGTCGGCATGCGTCGCCTGCATGGCCGCGATCATCTTTTCGATTTCTTCGGGAGGGTTCTGCAAATCCTCGTCCAGCGTGGCGATCAGATTGCCGCGGGCGAAACGGAAGCCGCAGAGCGTGGCGTTGTGCTGCCCGAAATTCCGAGTGTGCTTCACGCCCAGCACGCGGGGTTCGCGGCGAGCAATGTCCTGAATGATCTGCCAACTGTTGTCTCGGCTGTCGTCGTCCACCAGAATGATTTCAAATGTCCTGCCCGCGCCTTCAAACGCGGCGATCAGCCGGTCCACCAGCTTGCCCAGTGTGCGTTCCCCCATGTAAACCGGAACCACGGCGGAGATGTCGATCTCGCCTGCGGCGCCGTTCGGGTTGGATCGGGCTTGGAGTGGCATTGTCCTTTTTGATATCGGGCTCTTGGCGCCGACCCGGAAGAAATGCACATCCTCAATACGTTTGCCTACTGCTGCCGGGTCGCGCGGCGAGGCCCATCAAGGCCAGTTGGAATCATCGGCCAGACCTGTGAGTCGGATAAGTTTTCATACCTTCTCGGGACAGAGTCCGTCAAGGTCTGAAGGCTTCAACCGCTTCGATCACCGTTTCAATCTCCTGCGACGTCAGATCCTTGTACAGCGGCAGGCGAAGGAGTCGTTCGCTGGTTCGCTCCGAAACGGGGCAGTCGCCTGCTTTGCCGCCGAAAGTGAGGCCCATCGGCGATGTGTGCAAGGGCACGTAGTGGAAAACGCTGAGAATGCCTGCTTTTCTCAGGTGGGCGATCAGGCGTTGCCGGGATTCCAGGGAAGGCATCAGGAGGTAGAAAAGGTGATAGGGCTGCTCGCACTCGCTCGGAACCACGGGCAACCGCACGCCATTGGCGGCGGCCCAGGCGCCGAGCCTTTCAAAATAGGTCTGCCACGCCTGTCGCCGCGCGTCCTGGATGGAATCGCGCGCCGATAGCTGGGCGAACAGCAGTGCCGCAAGGATATCGGACGGCAGGTAGCTGGATCCCAGGTCCACCCACGTGTACTTGTCCACTTCCCCTCGAAAGTAGCGGGCCCGGTTGGTGCCTTTCTCGCGGATGATCTCGGCGCGGCCGATGAAGCGGTCGTCGTTGAGCAGCAGCGCGCCGCCTTCGCCGCAGGAAAAGTTCTTGGTTTCATGGAAGCTCAGTGCCGCCAGGGCGCCGAAGGTGCCCAGGTGCTTGCCGCGGTACTTGCCCATCAGGGCGTGGGCCGCGTCCTCGATCAGCATGATGCCGCGCGGCTCGGCCAACTGGGCCAATCGCCGCATGTCACAAGCGACGCCGGCGTAATGGACCGCAACGATGGCGCGGGTTCTGGGAGAGATGAGCTGCTCCACATGGGCAGGATCGATGTTGAGCGTGTCGGGCGCGATGTCGCTGAAGCGGAGGGTGGCGCCGTGAAGCGCAAAGGCGTTGGCGGTGGAGACGAATGTGAACGAAGGGACGATCACCTCGTCGCCAGGCTTCAGGTCCAGCAGGATTGCGGCCATTTCCAGCGCATGGGTGCAACTGGTCGTCAGCAGGGCGCGGCGCACGCCCAGAATCTCCTCCAGCATGGCGTGGCACAGCCTGGTGAAGTGGCCGTCGCCGGAGATGTGGCCCCGCGCCAGCGCCTCGGCGACCAGGGCATGCTCGTTGCCGACGAAGCCGGGCTTGTTGTAAGGGATCAGGATGGGCTGCTCTTGTTCCATATGAAATCACCCGCCCGAGAGCCCACGTTGAACAGGAGGTCCAGAATGCTGACCTGGCCGTCGAACGGCGGGTGCTGCTGAGGGTACTGCGGATAGTCGTAGGTCTGATACTCCAGGGCGATGCCGGCCTCCTGAAACAGCGACGGCTCGATGTAATCCCGTGCCGAGGGGCCTGAGATGTAAAGGCCGGCACCGACTCTTCGAAGGACGTCAATCAGCCGTTCCGTCTTTCGCCCGGTCGCTCCGAGCGAAGACGAGCGCACGAACCGCGTGTGACTGATGCCAAGTGCCCGCGCGAGGGCGATGGTGGAATCGATCGTGAAATCCGCCAGCAGCGCATCGCGCCGCTCGAAGAACGCTTCAACCATCGCCGCATAGGACTGGAAGAACGGCGTCTGCTGATAAAGCTGCTTGATCGTCAGCCAATGCTTTCGATTCCACGGCGAATCCCAGTTGATCTGGATCTCGTTGATCGGTATGCCGGCCGTTTGCGATCCCTTGTGGTGAACCGGGATGGTTAGCCATTGTTTTCCTGCCGGGGTCTTGACCTGATTGCGGTTGCGCCAGCCCCGGGCGTCATATTGAACGTCATCGTAGAAGACAAAGACATCGGCTCGCTGGATCAGGTGGAAAAAGCCGCGCCACGGTATGTACGACGGCTGAATGATCACGCCGGTGACAGGCCGGTTGCCTGGCGGGGCCTGGGCTTCAAGATGATTCGCCGCGGCATAGACCATTGGACGGTTCGGCATCACCTTGTTTCGGCCGAAATGTGCGAGTTGATTAGCCAGCGCCCGCGACTGAAAACCCGTTACCGGCGATACGACATCCCGATCGGACGCGCTGTGACGCGGACACAGTTGGAACCAGGACTGGGGCGATGATAGCGAATGTCGGTCGCCGTGAAGAAGGGCGATGACGGAGCCTTCGTGATCCACTCGGCTTCGCCTATGCCGTCACCACCACCCGGAACGTCCTCGTCGCGGTGCCGCCCTGGCCGTCGTTCACCGTCGCGCTGACGAGGAACTGTCCGATAAAGCCGGCATTTGGATTGATCGTCAGGACATTGCCCGCGATGCTCAGCGATGCAGGTGCGTTATTGGGCTGGGCATTCCAGAGCAGGGAGGTGTTGGCGTAGACCGCGGTGCTGACCTGGTCCACATAGGGGTCGGCGGACAGGTCGTTGTTGCCCAGCCAGCGGTAAAGCTTGCCGTCCGGCGTGACGTAGTACCAGGTGCCGGTGCTGGAGATCATCCATTTTTCGTTGCGACCGCCCCAGTTCAGGTAATCGTCGCCGTCGTGGCCGAGCAGGAGCGTCTGGTCCAGGTGGTACTCGATGCTCTGGGCAGTGGCGGAGAAAGTCAGGGGATCATTGTTGGGGTCGGACGCGACCAGCGTGAGGGCCAGCGTGTCCTGTGACGTGGGCATCGACTGGTCCGCGATCGGCGCGAGCGTCGGGGGCTGGGGCAAGGTGACGTTGAAGCTCCACAGGACCGGCAGCAGATCGTTCCCGGCGGCGTCCTCGATGTCGTTGGCGTCCGGGGCGAGCGTTGCGTTGACCGTCCCTTGCGAGAGGTTGTTGACGACGAAGCGCCAGGTGTTGCCGCCGATGTTGAACGCCGAGGCAACGACTGCTGAGCCAGCGCCGCCGCCCAGGAGTCGCAGGTCGCTGGGATCCACACCGGTGACGGCTTCATTGAAGCTCACGTCGACGTTGACGGAGGTGCCGGTGATCGTCGCGCCGTTGGTGGGGGTCTGGCTGACGATGGTGGGCGGCGTGGTGTCCGGCGGCGGCAGGGCGACGGTGTAGCTCCAGTTGTTCACCGCCAGGTCATTGCCTGAGGCGTCTTCGATGTCGTTGGCGTCGGGGGCGAGAGTGACATTCACCGCGCCGTTGGCGAGGCCGGTGACGGCGAAGCGCCAGGTGTTGCCGCTGATATTCACAGGGGCGGCGACGATGGCACTTGCTGCACCGGCACCGCTGAGCACGAGGTCGCTGGCATCCACGCCGGTGACGGTCTCGCTGAACGTCACATCGATGTTCGCGCTGGAACTGACCAGCGTCGCGCCGGGGGCCGGCGTGCGGGCGGTGATGGTGGGGGCGGTCGTGTCCGGCAGCGCGACGGTGTAGCTCCAGTTGCTCACCGCCAGGTCGTTGCCTGCCGCGTCTTCGATGTCGTTGGCGTCCGGGGCGAGCGTGACATTCACCGCGCCGTTGGCGAGGCCGGTGACGGCGAAGCGCCAGGTGTTGCCGGAGATGTTCACCGGTGCTGCGACGACGGCACTCGCCGCGCCTGCGCCGCTAAGCACAAGGTCGCTGGCATCCACGCCGGTGACGGTTTCGCTGAAGGTCACGTCGATGTTCGCGCTGGAACTGACGAGCGTCGCGCCGGGGGCCGGCGTGCGGGCGGTGATGGTGGGGGCGGTCGTGTCCGGCAGGGCGACGGTGTAGCTCCAGTTGCTCACCGCCAGGTCATTGCCTGAGGCGTCTTCGATGTCGTTGGCGTCCGGGGCGAGCGCGACATTTACCGCGCCGTTGGCGAGGCCGGTGACGGCGAAGCGCCAGGTGCTGCCGGAGATGTTGACCGGGGTCGCTACGACGGCGCCGGCTGCGCCAGTGCCGGTGAGGACAAAATCGCTGGCATCCACGCCGGTGACGGTCTCGCTGAAAGTCACATCGATGTTCGCACTGGAACCGACGAGCGTCGCGCCGGGGGCGGGCGTGCGGGCCGTGATGGTGGGCGCGGTCGTGTCCGCGCCGCTTGCCAGAACCGTGACGATGAAAGTTTCGCTGTCCGTTCCGCCCTGGCCGTCACTGACGCCGGCAGTCACGACGAACTTGCCGGTGAACCCGGTCTGCGGATTGATGGATAGTGCGTTGCCGGTCACGCCCACGACCGCCGGCGACATGTTCGCCTGCGCGTTGTGCAGCAGCGAGGTGTTGGCGTAGGCGGCGGTGGAGACCTGCTCGACGAACGGGTCATTGCTCATGGTCGCCTGTTCGAGCCAGCGATACACCTTGCCGTCGGGTTTGATGTAGTACCAGACGTTGCTGGCCGAGATCATCCACTTCTCGTTCAGTCCGCCCCAGTTCAGGTAGTCGTTTCCATCCGTACCCAGGTTCAGGGCTTGATCCAGGTGGTATTCGATGCTCTGCGTCGTTGCGGTGAACGTGAGCGGGTCGTTATTAGGATCGGTGGCGCCGAGGGTGACCACCAGTGGATTGCCGCTGACAGCGATCGTGCGATTCCCGATGGAGTCGAGCACGGGAGGCTGTTGTGCTATCGGAATGGCGACGGTGTAGCTCCAATTACTCACCGCCAGGTCATTGCCCGAGGCGTCTTCGATGTCGTTGGCGTCCGGGGCGAGGGTGACGTTCACCTCGCCGTTGGCGAGTCCGGTGACAGAGAATCGCCAGGTGTTGCTGGAGATGTTCACAGGTGCGGCGACGACGGCGCTGGCCGCGCCTGCGCCGCTAAGCACGAGGTCGCTGGCATCCACACCGGTGACGGTCTCGCTGAACGTGACATCGATGTTCGCGCTGGAACTGACGAGCGTCGCGCCGGGGGCCGGTGTGCGGGCGGTGATGGTGGGTGCGGTCGTGTCTGGCAGCGCGACGGTGTAGCTCCAGTTGCTCACCGCCAGGTCATTGCCAGCCGCATCTTCGATGTCGTTGGCGTCCGGGGCGAGGGTGACATTTACCGCGCCGTTGGCGAGGCCGGTGATCGCGAAGCGCCAGGTGTTGCCGGAGATGTTCACAGGTGCAGCGACGACAGCGCTTGCCGCGCCTGCGCCAGTGAGGACAAAATCGCTGGCATCGACGCCGGTGACGGTCTCGCTGAACGTGACATCGATGTTCGCAGTGGAACTGACGAGCGTCGCGCCGGGGGCCGGCGTGCGTGCGGTGATGGTGGGGGCGGTCGTGTCCGGCAGGGCGACGGTGTAGCTCCAGTTACTCACCGCCAGGTCATTGCCCGAGGCGTCTTCGATGTCGTTGGCGTCAGCTGCCAGCGTCACGTTCACCGCGCCGTTGGAAAGGCCTGTGACGGCGAAGCGCCAGGTGTTGCCGGAGATGTTCACGGGAGCGGCGACGACAGCGCTTGCCGCACCTGCACCGCTAAGTACAAGGTCGCTGGCATCCACACCGGTGACGGTCTCGCTGAACGTGACATCGATGTTCGCGCTGGAACTGACGAGCGTCGCGCCGGGGGCCGGTGTGCGGGCGGTGATGGTGGGTGCGGTCGTGTCTGGCAGCGCGACGGTGTAGCTCCAGTTGCTCACCGCCAGGTCGTTGCCAGCCGCGTCTTCGATGTCGTTGGCGTCCGGGGCGAGCGTGACATTCACCGCGCCGTTGGCGAGGCCGGTGACGGCGAAGCGCCAGGTGTTGCCGGAGATGTTCACAGGTGCGGCGACGACGGCGCTTGCCGCGCCTGCGCCGCTAAGCACGAGGTCACTGGCATCCACACCAGTAACGGTCTCGCTGAAAGTCACATCGATGTTCGCGCTGGAACTGACGAGCGTCGCGCCGGGAGCCGGCGTGCGTGCGGTGATGGTGGGGGCGGTCGTGTCCGGCAGCGCGACGGTGTAGCTCCAATTACTCACCGCCAGGTCGTTGCCAGCCGAATCTTCGATGTCGTTGGCGTCCGGGGCCAGCGTCACGTTCACCGCGCCATTGGCGAGTCCCGTGACGGCGAAGCGCCAGGTGTTGCCGGAGATGTTCACAGGTGCAGCGACGACAGCGCTTGCCGCGCCTGCGCCAGTGAGGACAAAATCGCTGGCATCGACGCCGGTGACGGTCTCGCTGAACGTGACATCGATGTTCGCAGTGGAACTGACGAGCGTCGCGCCGGGGGCCGGCGTGCGTGCGGTGATGGTGGGGGCGGTCGTGTCCGGCAGGGCGACGGTGTAGCTCCAATTACTCACCGCCAGGTCATTGCCTGAAGCGTCCTCGATGTCGTTGGCGTCCGGGGCGAGCGCGACGTTCACCGCGCCGTTGGCGAGGCCGGTGACGGCGAATCGCCAGGTGTTGCCGGAGATGTTCACAGGTGCGGCGACGACGGCGCTTGCCGCGCCTGCGCCGCTAAGCACGAGGTCACTGGCATCCACACCAGTAACGGTCTCGCTGAAAGTCACATCGATGTTCGCGCTGGAACTGACGAGTGTCGCGCCGGGGGCCGGCGTGCGTGCCGTGATCGTCGGGGCGGTCGTGTCCGGCAGCGCGACGGTGTAGCTCCAGTTGCTCGCCGCCAGGTCGTTGCCGGCCGCGTCTTCGATGTCGTTGGCATCGGCTGCCAGCGTCACGTTCACCGCGCCGTTGGCGAGTCCCGTGACGGCGAAGCGCCAGGTGTTGCCGCTGATATTCACCGGAGCGGCGACGACAGCGCTGGTCGCGCCTGCTCCGCTAAGCACCAGGTCGCTGGCATCCACACTGACGACGGATTCGCTGAAGGTCACATCGATGCTCGCACTGGAACTGACCAGCGTCGCGCCGGGGGCCGGCGTGCGGGCGGTGATGGTGGGGGCGGTCGTGTCCGGCAGGGCGACGGTGTAGCTCCAGTTGCTCACCGCCACGTCATTGCCCGCCGCGTCTTCGATGTCGTTGGCATCGGGGGCGAGGGTGACGTTCACCGCGCCGTTGGCGAGGCCGGTGATCGCGAAGCGCCAGGTGTTGCCGGAGATGTTCACAGGTGCGGCGACGACGGCGCTCGCTGCGCCTGCGCCGCTAAGCACGAGATCGCTGGCGTCGACGCTGACGACGGTTTCGCTGAAGGTCACGTCGATGTTCGCGCTGGACGTAATCAGGGTCGCGCCGGGGGCCGGCGTGCGGGCGGTGATGGTGGGGGCGGTCGTGTCCGGCAGGGCGACGGTGTAGCTCCAGTTGCTCACCGCCACGTCATTGCCCGCCGCGTCTTCGATGTCGTTGGCGTCAGCTGCCAGCGTCACATTCACCGCACCGTTAGCGAGGCCGGTGACGGCGAAGCGCCAGGTGTTGCCGGAGATGTTCACAGGCGCGGCGACGACAGCGCTTGCCGCACCTGCACCGCTAAGCACGAGGTCGCTGGCGTCGACGCTGACGACGGTTTCGCTGAAGGTCACGTCGATGTTCGCGCTGGACGTAATCAGGGTCGCGCCGGGGGCCGGCGTGCGGGCGGTGATGGTGGGGGCGGTCGTGTCCGGCAGCGCGACGGTGTAGCTCCAGTTGCTCACCGCCAGGTCGTTGCCTGCCGCGTCTTCGATGTCGTTGGCGTCGGCTGCCAGCGTCACGTTCACCGCGCCGTTGGAAAGGCCGGTGACAGAGAAGCGCCAGGTGTTGCCGGAGATGTTCACAGGTGCAGCGACGACAGCGCTTGCCGCGCCTGCGCCAGTGAGGACAAAATCGCTGGCATCGACGCCGGTGACGGTCTCGCTGAACGTGACATCGATGTTCGCAGTGGAACTGACGAGCGTCGCGCCGGGGGCCGGCGTGCGTGCCGTGATCGTCGGGGCGGTCGTGTCCGGCAGCGCGACGGTGTAGCTCCAGTTGCTCGCCGCCAGATCATTGCCGGCCGCGTCTTCGATGTCGTTGGCGTCCGGGGCGAGCGTGACATTCACCGCACCATCGGCAAGTCCCGTGACGGCGAAGCGCCAGGTGTTGCCGGAGATGTTCACAGGCGCGGCGACGACAGCGCTTGCCGCGCCTGCGCCCGACAGAACCAGGTCGCTGGCATCCACACTGACGACGGATTCGCTGAAGGTCACATCGATGCTCGCACTGGAACTGACCAGCGTCGCGCCGGGGGCCGGCGTGCGGGCGGTGATGGTGGGGGCGGTCGTGTCCGGCAGCGCGACGGTGTAGCTCCAGTTGCTCACCGCCAGGTCATTGCCTGACGCGTCTTCGATGTCGTTGGCATCGGCTGCCAACGTCACGTTCACCGCGCCATTGGCGAGGCCGGTGACAGAGAATCGCCAGGTGTTGCCGGAGATGTTCACGGGAGCGGCGACGACAGCGCTTGCCGCACCTGCACCGCTAAGTACAAGGTCGCTGGCATCCACACCGGTGACGGTCTCGCTGAACGTGACATCGATGTTCGCGCTGGAACTGACGAGCGTCGCGCCGGGGGCCGGTGTGCGGGCGGTGATGGTGGGTGCGGTCGTGTCTGGCAGCGCGACGGTGTAGCTCCAGTTGCTCACCGCCAGGTCATTGCCAGCCGCATCTTCGATGTCGTTGGCGTCCGGGGCGAGGGTGACATTTACCGCGCCGTTGGCGAGGCCGGTGATCGCGAAGCGCCAGGTGTTGCCGGAGATGTTCACAGGTGCAGCGACGACAGCGCTTGCCGCGCCTGCGCCAGTGAGGACAAAATCGCTGGCATCGACGCCGGTGACGGTCTCGCTGAAGGTCACGTCGATGTTCGCGCTGGACGTAATCAGCGTCGCGCCGGGAGCCGGCGTGCGTGCGGTGATGGTGGGGGCGGTCGTGTCCGGCAGAGCGACAGTGTAGCTCCAGTTGCTCGCCGCCAGGTCATTGCCTGAGGCGTCCTCGATGTCGTTGGCGTCCGGGGCGAGCGCGACATTCACCGCGCCGTTGGCGAGTCCCGTGACGGCGAAGCGCCAGGTGTTGCCGGAGATGTTCACAGGCGCGGCGACGACAGCGCTTGCCGCGCCTGCGCCCGACAGAACCAGATCGCTGGCATCGACGCCGGTGACGGTCTCGCTGAACGTCACATCGATGTTCGCGCTGGACGTAATCAGCGTCGCGCCGGGAGCCGGCGTGCGTGCTGTAATGGTCGGCGCGGTCACGTCGGTCGGCGCCGGTGACACCGTGATTTTGATGGTCTCCGAATCGGTAAGCTGGCCGTCGCTGACCGTGACGGTCACGACATACTTCCCCACAAATGTGTCGTTGGTGTTGACGGTCAGAGTCGCGCCGTTGACGCTGACGACGGCCGGCCCATTGCCCGCCGGCGCGTTGTAGAGAAGCGACAGGTTCGCATACGCCGCGGTGCTGACTTGCTCAACGAACGGATCATTGGAGATGTCGTATCCGCCGAGCCAACTGTAAAGTTTTCCGTCCGGCGTGATGAAATACCAGGATCCGTTGGCGCCGGTGACCCACTTCTCATTGCGACCGCCCCAGTTCAGGTACTCGTTTCCATCAAACCCCAGGCTCAGCGTCTGATCGAGGTGGTACTCGATGCTCTGGGCGTTCGCGCTGAAGGTGAGCGCGTCGCCGTTGCCGTCAGTCGCGGAAAGCTGCAAGACTAGGTCCACCGTCGGATTGGTGACCGCCTGATCCCCGATCGCCGCCAATACGGGCGGCTGCGGAATCGGCGGCGCCTCGTTGCCGAAATCGATCCCGGTGACCACCTGTCCATTCGTCAGCGTGACGGTGTGCGATCGTGCGTCGGCCGTTGTGAACACATACAGGCCGCTGTCGATGTCGCTGGCCAGGATGTACTCGCTGTCGGCGGAAGCGTAGACGCCCCAGTTCCCGGCATAGCCGCCTGTGCTGCCGGGGTAGGTGTCGTAGGAGCCCAGCAGCACCGGGTTGGCGATATCGGAAATGTCGAAGGCCTGCACGCCCGCCTGGTACCAGGACACGTACAGGCGATCGCCGACGATCATCGGTTGATGCGCGGTGTGGGCGCTGAGGCCGAACGTCGCCGCATTGATCGTCGATACCAGCACGATATTGGAAAGGTTCTGGATGTCCCAGATCTTCACGTCGCCGTCGCCGGTTTCGCGGGCCACCGCAACGTACTTGCCGTCATCCGTCGGCCAGGCGGTGTGCGCGCTGGATCCCGTGACGAACGTGCCCAGCAGCGGGGCTGCGACGGCGACGTTGGACACGTCGAAAATGTCCGTGTGGCCGGTGCCGTCGATCACCGCGGTGTACATCCTGCCGTTCTTCACCGTGATCTCGTGAACCGGGCCGCCGGACGGGGACGTGATCGTTCGGACGTAAATCGGAGCCGCGGGATTGGCGACATTGAACACATGCACGTTCGGTGTGCGCGAGTCGGCGGTGTAAAGGAAATCGCCGTCCACGGAAAGCGTGTGCACCTGGTTGTGGCCGCCTTGGGCTGCGCTGATGTGGGAGAGGATGACCGTGTTGTGCGGGTCGGTCACATCGACGATGTAGGTGCCGCCGCCGTTGTCGCTGCCGAAGTAGCCGATGCCGTTGTGGACCTGAATGTCCTGGAACTGAAGCCCGCCCACTGGCGCGACCCAGGTGTGAACGTGCAGGTGTTCGAGGTTGGTGAGGCTGACGATGTCGACTTTGCTGTCGGCGCTGTAGTGGCCCAGGTAGGCATAGTCGCCGTCGCCCCAGACATCGCCCCAGTATTGTCCGCTGCCGCCGGGGGTCTCTTCGTGCGAAGGCGTGACGCTGCCGGGCTGCGCGTCGCTCCACTGTCCGACCAGTTGCAGGAAACCCGCGCCGCCGTCGCCGGGCGAAGTCTGCACCCAGCCCGCCGGAATCACCTCGGCGACCGTGTAGGTGCCCGCCGCCAGACCCGAGAAGGAATAAGTTCCCGTCGCGCTGGTGAAGGTGACGGCTTCGCCCGCATCCCTCGTGCCGTTGTTGTTGTCATCGAGGAACACGCTCCAGTTCGCCAGGCCCGGTTCGCCTGCGTCCCGCGTGCCGTCGGCATCGAGATCGTTGTAGACGGTGCCGTGGATCTGCGCGGTTCCGCCGCCGGTTGGCGCCATGTCCAGAATCGCCAGACCCAGCGAGGGCATGTCGATGCGGTTGAAGTTCAGGCCGGTGTTGGTGACGTTGTCGTTCTCGTTGTCGCCGTCGTTGATGACCACGCCGGTGGTACGCAGCAGGTTCACCACTTCGGCGAAAGTCAGGCGCCGGCCCAGTTCCTGCACCGCCAGTTGCTGCATCAGCACCACCGCGCCGGCGACGTGAGGCGACGCCTGGCTGGTGCCGTGCATGGTGACCGTGCCCGTCCCGGCGCTGGCGCCGGTGATGGCGGCGCCGGGAGCGAAGGCGTCGGTCAGGTTGCCGCTGCGCTGCGAGAAGGGCGTGATGACGTCGGCGCCGCTGCTGTTGGCGGTCGCGCCGCCGCCGTAGGAGACACCGCCGATGTTCGAATCGAACACCGCGCCGATGGCGAGCGAGTTCGGGTCGGCCGCGGGATACGACACGCCCTGCACGCTGTTGAACTGCGCGAAGTCGTTGCCCGCCGCCGAAACCACGATCACATTCATCGCCGCCAGCGCCGCCATTTCATCGCCGATGCCGTAACGGGTCACAGCGGTGTTGTAGTTGCCGTCGTCGCCCAGCGACATGTTGACGGAAACGATGTTGTATGCCGCCGCATTGGCGATGACCCATTGCAGCGCCTCTTCGATGTCGCCGAAGTTGCCGCTGCCGTCGTTCTTGAACACCTTCAGGTGAATGATGTCGGCCCCAGGCGCCACGCCCGGAAACGTCCCGTCCGACGAAGCGACGATGCTGCTGACATTGGAGCCGTGATTGTTGAAATCGCTGGCATCGGAGTCGTTGTCCGCGAAGTCGTAGCTGAACACGATGCGGTCGGCGACGCCGTTGAAATCCAGATCGGGACCGAAAAACGGATCATCCAGGTCGATGCCCGTGTCGAGGATGACTGTCGCGAACCCGCTGCCGTCGATCCCCGCAAACAGCGGATTGTTCTTGAACGACGGCAGGTTGATCAGCGGGCCCGATTGGGCCGTGGTCGGAAGAACCACCTCGTCGTCATAGGTCACGGTGGGAAGGTAAACCGGGACGTCGGAGCCCGCGGTGGTGACCGCCGTCAGTCGCGATTCGAGGACGCCGACATCCTCAGCCGCTATGCCCAGCCGATCGAGCAACTGACTCGGATCCAAATCCGCGACAGCGCTCAGATCCTGCAGCGGAGCGGCCGAGAAAAGCGATCGGCCCTCCAGCGACTCCAGGGGTTGGAACGTCCCGCCAACGGAGATCTTGCGTAGGCGATTCTGATGCCATCGTTTGCGGAGGGCGAGGCGTTTGGAACGGGCCATGAAGAACTCCGTGGTTGCACCGACAACAGGCGGACCTGCGAACTTGCGACCTGAATGCGATTCACTTTCTAATAGATGAGTGGACGCCCTGATTCATGGGCGGCGCATGGCATCGCGACCGGGCTTAGTTTACCCGGTGCGGTTGCTTTTCCGAATGGATTTGCGGGCACTCTCTTCACGACCGTGAACCACACGCATCCCGACAGGGACGTTGGGCAGAACTCCGACTTCCACATTCTACCCAGCGAAGCTCTTCAAGTCACGGACAACGCGCGACGAATCGTTGCAACAGGTATCGCCCATTTTTCCGGGGCTTGCACTCCGGCCCCCTCCCCCTCGGCTTGCACTCCGGCCCCCTCTCCCTCTCAGGGAGAGGGCTGGGGTGAGGGTCGTGGCGCACAAGTTCGCAATCGCCACCATCGCGCGACGGATGCCGCAACCATCTGTTCGTCCCGAGCCTCACCCGGCCTGGCCGGCTTAGCCCAACTTCCGCAGTTCGCCATCCAAAACGCCCCTGGCGATAGCGCCAAG
>CAYRPN010000058.1:0-34805 GCA_964426135.1 uncultured Phycisphaeraceae bacterium
GGCTGTTTGCCCGACCCTCCCCCTGCCCCTCCCTGAAAGGGAGGGGAGTTCGAACTTTGCAGATCGGGAAGTTGTTTCGCACCGATTCCTTAGCGGTTGGGCCGAGTCGGCGAGGCCCACCCGTTCTTCGATCGCCCGATCCGGAGGGCCTCGCGGACTCGGCCCGACCGCTAAACTGCTGCAACTTTTGCTCACACGGTGTCATCATGGCCTACGAATTTAAAATCACGCGCCTCGTCGAGTTCTCCGAAACGGACATGGCCGGCATCGTGCACTTCACCAATTTCTTTTTTTACATGGAGCAGGCGGAGCACGCGTTCTACCGCTCGCTGGGCCTGTCGGTGGTGATGAAAAGCGAGGGCCAGCACATCAGTTGGCCTCGCGTCAGTGCGTCGTGCGATTACCGCAAGCCGCTGCGGTTCGAGGATGAAGTGGAAATCCACCTGATCGTGCGCGAGAAGAAGGCGAAGGCGATTGTGTACGAGTTTGTGTTCCGCAGAGTGGGGAAGGGGACAGGGGACAGGAGACAGGGGACAGCGACCGAGGCGGAGGAAGTGGCGCGCGGCGAACTGGTCGTCGTGTGCATCACGCGGGAAATAGGTTCGGATACGATGCGTTCGATCACCATCCCCGCGGTGATCGCCGATCGGATCGACGAGGCGCCGCGCGAGTTGCTCGGCAAGAGGGACTGATGTTTCAACTGGAAGGATCTCTCATGGCAACGCAGGCACAGGCATCCTCCGCCGGCATGAGCTGGCTTTACTTCGCGTTTCTCACCGTCGCGTCGTGGGGCGTTTACGGCATCCTCCTGCACAAAGGCTCCGTCGGCATGAAGGCGCCCGGCAGCACCGAGGGCGTCGACATCCTGCGCTACAAGGCGTTTCTCTTTGTCGGCGTGGCGTACTTTCTCGTGGCGATTGTCGCGCCGGCGGCGCTGCTCATGATGAAGGGCGCGGCTTGGACGTTTCCGAGCAAGGGCCTGTGGCTTTCGCTAGTGGCGGGCATTGTCGGCGCGGTCGGCGCGTTCGGCGTGCTGCTGGCGTTCGGCGCGGGCGGCTCGCCCACCGTGGTCATGTCGATCATCTTCGCCGGCGCGCCCGTGGTGAACTCGCTGGTGCTGGTGTTCGCGATCGACAAGACGTACAGCCAGGTGGGCCCTGGCTTCTGGATCGGCATCGTGCTCGCCGCGGCGGGGGGGTTCATGGTGACCTACTTCCGCCCGCCAGCGCCGAAAGTGGCGCACGGCAAGCCCGCGATCACCGCGCCGGCGACGGCGGCAACATCGCCCAGCGCCGCGCCGGAGACGAAGAAGGTGGTGTGAGCGCGTCGTTCACTTGTTTAGCGGAAACGCCGAAGGCGTCTGGACGAACGCCCCGCGGTGGCGACTCAAGGGTGGACCGCCAGACGCCTGCGGCGTTTCCGCTAAACGCATTGACGACGCCGCTGGTTGGCGCGTCAGGGGCGTCGTCGAGTGCCGGCGAGGCTTCATCGATACGCGCCTGTCGATTGTGAACAAATCACCGGCGTCGGTCTCGTCATCCCATGCCCGATTCCCCGCCAGCCCGCGCCGCCATCCGTGACGATCAGTTGCGCAAGCTGCGCGCCTTGATCGCGGCGATCGTGCCGGGCAATCGCTTCTATTCGCCGCGTCTTGCAAAGGCGGGCATCACGGCCAGTCTCGCGAGCCTCGAAGATTTCTCCACGCGGATGCCGTTCACCACCAAGCAGGAACTGGCGGAAGATCAGATCGCGCATCCGCCCTACGGCTCGGTGCTCACCTTTCCGCTCGATCAGTACACGCGCTTCTGCCAGACCAGCGGCACCACGCGGGCGCCGATCCGCTGGCTGGACACGAATGAAAGCTGGGCGTGGATGGTCGGCAACTGGCGGCACGTGTTCGACGCCGCCGGCGTCGGGCGCGGCGATCGGGTGCTGTTCACGTTTTCGTTCGGGCCGTTCCTTGGTTTCTGGCTGGCGTTTGAGTGCGCGGCCAAGCTCGGCTGCCTGTGCATTCCCGGCGGGGGGCTGAGCAGCGATGCCCGCCTCCGCATGCTCATCGACAACGACGCGAACGTGCTCTGCTGCACGCCAACCTACGCGATCCGCCTCGCCGAGTCCGCGGCGGAAGCGGGCGTTGATCTGCATCGCGCTCGGGTGAAAACGATCATCGTCGCCGGCGAACCGGGCGGCAGCATTCCCGCCGTGCGCCAGCGCATCGAAGCGCTCTGGAACGGCGCGAAGGTGATCGATCATCACGGCATGACGGAAGTCGGCCCCGTGAGCTACCCCAGCGCGACGCATGCCGATTCCCTCTGCGTGATCGAGTCTTCGTACATCGCGGAGGTGATCGATCCGGTCACCACGCAGCCGGCGAAGGACGGCGAGATCGGCGAGTTGGTGCTGACGAATCTGGGCCGGACGGGTTCGCCGCTGCTGCGCTATCGCACGGGCGATCTGGTGAAGCCGGTGTGGTCGGAGCGCGGCGATGTCATGCTCGTCGGCGGGATCATTGGCCGCAGCGATGACATGGTCGTGGTGCGCAGCGTCAACGTTTTTCCAAGCGCGGTGGATCAGGTGATGCGCTCGCACGCCGACGTGGCCGAGTATCGTGTGGAGGTGTTCCAGGATCGCGGCATGACGGAACTGCGCATGCAGGTGGAACCGACGGCGGCATGCGTGGACGGCGCAGGATTGCTGCGAAAATTGGAGCAGGATCTGCGCGGCGCGATTGCGCTACGTATCCCGTTGGCGCTCGTTCCTGCCGACAGCCTGCCGCGGTTTGAGATGAAGGCGAAGCGGTGGGTGAGGATTTAGTTTCAGAGTTTGTAGGGTGGGTTGAGTCCGCGAAACCCACCATTCGCGGCCAATAAACACGACGTAACTCCTTCCTACGGTGCTGGTGGATTTCGCCGAGCCTCAACCCACCCTACTTCTTTGCTGCTCTGTAGCTCCGACACTTTGAAACTCCCCATGCTTCTCGAACTTCACAACGTAACCAAGCAGTACCCCGCGGTGGACGGCATCGCGCCGCCTCCGGTGCTGCGCGAAATCAGTCTGAGCGTAGCCGCGGGGGAGTCCGTGGCGATCGTCGGCCCCAGCGGCTGCGGCAAGAGCACGCTGCTGCACATCATCGGCACGCTCGATGAACCTACCGGCGGCCAAGTGCTGCTGACCGGTCGCGACCTGACCGCGATGAGGGCCGACGATCTGGCGCTGCTGCGCAATAGCGAGATCGGCTTCATCTTCCAGATGCATCACCTGCTGCCGCAGTGTTCCGTGCTGGAGAACGTGCTGATTCCGACGCTGGTTCACCAAAGCGGATCGTCGAAGGAAGTCGAAGACCGCGCCCGCCGGCTCCTGAAGCGCGTGGGGCTGGAGCATCGTCTTTCGCATCGCCCGTCGCAGCTTTCCGGCGGCGAGTGCCAGCGCGTCGCCGTCGTGCGAGCCTTGATCAACCAGCCGAAGCTGCTGCTGGCGGATGAGCCCACCGGCGCGCTGGACCAGGCGACGGCGGAGAACCTTTCGCAGTTGCTTCTCGATCTGAACAAGGAAGAAGGCGTGACGCTGATCGTGGTGACGCATGCGATGAGCCTGGCGCAGCGGATGTCGCGGGTGTTTGAGCTGCGAGGCGGATCGCTGGTTTTCTAGGCGTGTCCACGATGGTTTATGACGACTGTGCGGGGCTTGCGGGTGTCCGTTGCGTCTTCGTGCCGATACGTCGCACCTGTTGCGATGAAAGTCGCGTTCCGGACCGACCTTCCTGATGCGGGGTTCACTGGGAGATTGAAGGTGGCAAAGACTGAGCAACATCCCCAGGGCATCAAGACCATTCGCCTATCTCAACGCGAACTGGCCGCTGTTCTGGAAGAGATCGAAAGTCTCGGCGGCGGCGAGGCCGTGGCGCAACTGCGCTGTGAGCCGCGCGTCCCTTTGGCCGACGCCGCGCCGATGCTGATCCGCGTGAGCCATCCCGGCGGATCGACGGTGGAACTGGTCGTCAAGGCGCGCAATCTAAGTTCCATGGGCATCGGTTTCATCATCGGATCCTTTCTTTACGCCGGCACGACGGTGACGGTGTATCTTGCGCGTCGCGATGGTCAGCCGCAGGCGGTGCCTGGCCGGGTGGTGCGATGCGTTCACATTCGCGGCCTGGTTCACGACGTGGGCGTTCGATTCGACAAGGCGATCGATCTGTCGCAGATCGTTGAAAGTCACGAGGACGGCGACGTGCAGATGCGCAAGGCCGAGAACCTGCCGCAGTTCGACGGGAACCTGCTGTACATCGATCCTTCGCCCGACGACCGGGATCTGATGTCGTTCGTGCTTGGCCGGTTGGGCCTGGTGGTGGACCTGGCGGGGTCCGCTGAAGCAGGCCTGGAGATGGCGGCGAAGCGGTTGTACGACGGCATTCTGGTCGACCTGCGGACGCGCGACATCGACGCCAAGACGTTGCCGGAGATCCTGCGCAAGAGGAACTATCCCGGCCCGATTGTGGCGGTTTCCGTCACGGACTCGCCCGAGGATGAAGCAGCCGCGATCGATGTCGGCTACAGCTATCTGCTGTCCAAGCCGCTGCGGCAGGATTCCACCGTCCGCCTGGCGGAACGCTACCTGCGCCGCCGCCTGCGCGGCGGGGACGCGGAAAACGTCAAGCCGATGCTGAGCCAGTTCTGGAGCGATGTCGAGATGCGGCCGCTGATTCTCCGCTTCCTCGGCCGGCTGGAACAGAACGTCGGCAAAATGACCCGGTTCCTCGCCGAGAAAAATCTCTGTGCGCTCGAACAGACCTGCGGCGATCTGGTCAGCGCGGCCGCGGGTTACGGTTTTCCGCAGGTGGCCGAGTTGGTCGAGTCGGTGAAGATGCTCTGCAATCTGAAGAGCCCGATGGATCAGATCACGCGCACGGTCGAGGAACTGGTCAAACTCTGTGACGCCGCGATGGGTGTGCGCCGGGCGGCTGAATCGAAGTGAGCCGCGCCGCAAAGCTCAAGCGGCAGTGATCCGCAGTCATCTCAAGCCCGAGCCTCCAACTGCAGCACTTGGTCCTCGGCGTGATAGCTCGATCGCACCAGCGGGCCGCTTTCCACGTGGCGGAACCCGATCGCCTCGCCCACCTGCTTGAAATGCACGAATTGCGCGGGCGTGACCCAGCGCGTGATCGGCAGATGTTCGCGCGTCGGCTGCAGGTACTGCCCGATGGTGAGAATATCGCACGATCCGTGCGGCGTTCGCGTGCCTTCGGTGACGTCGCGCATCAGTTCTTCCACTTCCTCGTCGCGCTCGCCGATGCCCACCATGATGCCGGTCTTCACCGTGAGTCCCTGCGCCTTGGCGCGGGCGAGCAATTCGATGGAGCGCTCGTACTTCGCCTGCGGGCGCACCACGAAATAGAGTCGCGGCACCGTCTCCATGTTGTGGTTGAGAATTTCCGGTCGCTCGTCGAGTACGAGTTGCAGCGCATCCCAGTCGCCGCAGAAGTCAGGGATGAGCACTTCCACGCTGGTCTGCGGCGAGGCTTCGCGGATGCGTCGCACGGTTTCCGCCCAGATGGCGGCGCCGCCGTCATCGAGTTCATCCCGGTTGACGCTGGTGATGACGATGTGCTTGAGGTTCAGGAGTTTCGCGGCTTCACCGACGCGGCGGGGTTCGTCGGTGTCGAGCACGGGAGGCCGGCCGGTGGCGATGTGGCAGAAGCCGCAGCTTCGCGTGCAGACGTCGCCGAGGATCATGATCGTGGCGGTGCCGCGCTCCCAGCATTCGCCCATGTTGGGGCATCGCGCCGATTCGCAGACGGTGTGCAGGCGGTGCTCGTCGACGATCTGGCGCAGCGCGGTGTAGCCCGCGCCGCCGGGCAGGCGGGCCCGCAGCCAGTCGGGTTTCTTGCGGCGCACGTAGTCCCGGCCGGCGTTGTCGAGGATGAATGGGGTCAGGGAAATCATCGGCAACAGTGTAGCGGCGATCGCTCCGCGGCTCCGCGCTTGGGTCACTTCTTCGGCTGGCCTTCGCCCAGTTTCGCGCGGATCGGGTCGTGGTGTTTGGACATGTAGTAGAAGGAATGGACCACCGTGTGTTCACCGAGGCAGAATTGGAACTGGATGCGATACCCGCCGCGGGGCCACTCGGGGCCTTGCAGTTTCAACGCGTTGATCACGGTGGAAACGCTTTCGCCGGGTTTGAGCGTCGTGGGTTTCACCGAGTTGCTTACGCCCTTGCTGCCGGGGACGACGTAGCTCTTGTTCTGGCATTCGATGACCAGGCTTTCGTTCCAGAGAATGTCCTTGCCATCGGTGAGCAAAGCGGGGATTTCGACTGGCTGGTCGCTCTTGTTGGTGACGGTGATGGTGTATTCGCCGTCGCCGTCGGGGTTGGTCCACTGAATCGCCTGCTTGGGCGGGACGGGCGTCACCGTCAGCGCGACATTCGCGCCAGCCAGCAGCACGGGCCTGCCCGTCGCGATGCAGCGCAGAGCCTTCACATCACCGGGGGCGCCGCCGGGAATTGACCACGCGTCCTTGCCCAGCGTCGCCCACGGCGAGACGAGCTTGCCATCTTTCACGGTCCATCCCGCCGGCAGGGCGCACACCTGCTTCGCCGCGGCGGAGTTCTTCTCGTTCGCTTCCTCGATCGCCTTCACCGTGATGCCGCCCTGCACCGCGCTTGCGGCGACGAGGCAGGTCTTGCCCTGCGGAAACGTCGGCGGCGCCGGCTGCCGCGCCACGTGTGAAAGTTCGAGCCTGTCGCCTTTCTTTGCCGGCCCGCGCAGCGATTCCTCCACGATCAGCGTCAGCCGATGCGTGTACATCGGCGGAAACGACTGGCCCACGGGGCCGGCCTTCACTGCTTCGAGCTTGCCGATCACCACGTACTGCGCTCCGCCCCAGCGCTGGATCGCCGCGGGGTCGAGCTTCACTTCATCGTCGGCGGCCCTCGCCAAAGCGGGAAACGTAGCGAACAGTAAAGCAAAAACAGCGATACGGTGAATCGACATGGGAGTGCTCCAATGAAGGCATTCGGTAGGGTGGGCCAAGTCCGCGCGGCCCACCGTGTTGCGCTTTGTTCGCCATGACAGTGTGCAGAGTGGTGGGCCGGCGCCGAGCCTTGGCCCACCCTACGCAAGGCTACTACGCAAGGCTACGCACGGCGGGGCTGCGCAAGTCATCGTACTCTCGCCTACCGCTCCGCGCCCAGCCCGCGCCGGGCGCGCACGCGCTGCTCGATCACGCCGAACACGCTCTTGTCGATGAGCAGGCCCAGGGCGATGGTGATGAGCATGATGGCGACGACCTGAGCGGCGTCGTTGAGTTCCCGGCCCATGTGCAACAGAAAGCCGAGCCCCAGCGTGCTGCGGATCAGTTCCGCCGACACCGCGCCGTGCCAGCCCAGCGTCCAGCCGAGTTTCATGCCGGTGACGATGCTGGGCAGGGCGGCGGGCAGCACGACGCGGTAGGTGATGGCGTAACGCGGCGTGCCGAGCGTGCGTGCGGCGCGCAGAAACAGCGGCGGCACGTTGGCGATGCCGTCGGCGACGGCGACGGCAATGCCGCCGACCGAACTCATCACGATCACGAAATAGATCGAGGTATCGGTCAGGCCGAAGGCAAGCAAAGAGATGGGCACCCATGCGGCGCTGGGCAGCGTCTGCAATCCAAGCAGAAGCGAGCGCAGACAGTCCCGCGCCGCGGCGCTGGCGCCCATGATGACGCCTAGAAACAAGCCCAGTACTGCGGAGACGCCGAAGCCGCCGATCATGCGCAGCAGCGTGGCGCGGATGGAGCGCACGAGGACGCCGTCGTTAAATAATTCGCCGGTGCGGCGAAGCACGTCGGCGGGACTGGGCAGGAGGTGGCTGGGCAGGCCGCTGAAACTAGATGCCATCTGCCAGGCTAGTATCAGAGCCAGAAAGAAGAGCCAGACGCGCAGGTGTCGATTCATAGCGTTCACCGTTGGGGCCGACGCCGCCGGGATTGCTGGCGGTAGCCGGTGCCTGCCGCAGGCCCTGCAGGATGGTCGCGGCGTAGCGGTTCAGGTCGGGGTTGTAGAGATCGCGCGGGCGCGGCAGCGGCACATCCAGCGTGTACACCACGCGCCCCGGGCGCGGCGCCATGATCAGCACGTGATCCGCCAGGCACGCCGCCTCGCGCACATTGTGGGTGACGAAGAGCACGGTCTGTCCCGTCTGGGCAAGCACTTCCTGCAACTTGCCGTAAAGCTCCTCGCGGATGACGGCATCGAGCGCGGAGAACGGCTCATCCATCAGCAGCACGCGCGGATGCGGCGCCAGGGCGCGGGCCAGGGCGACGCGCTGCTTCATGCCGCCGGAGAGTTCGTGGATGTAGGCCTTTTCGAACGGAGCAAGGCCGACGAGATCGAGATAGTGCCGCGCGGTCTTGACGCGCTGCGCATCGCTCTGGCCCGGCACATTCCGCAGGCCGAAAAGCACATTGTCGATCGCGTTGAGCCAGGGGAACAGGGCCGGCTCCTGAAACATCACCATGCGGTCGAGACCGGGCTTGCTGATCGGCCGGCCGTCCATCAGCACCTGCCCGCTCGTGGGCTGGTCGAAGCCCGCGACGATGTTCAGGAGCGTGGTCTTGCCGCAGCCCGACGGCCCCAGCAACACGACGAACTGACCTTCGCGCACCGAAAGGCTGACCGGCGTGAGCGCTTCGATCACGCCGGCGCGGCCCTGGAAACTCTTGCGCACGTTCGACAGTTGCAGCACCAGCGGCGCCGAGGCATTGTCGAAGGAGGCGTCGGACGGAATGTGCGTCGAATCGGGCATGGGGAATCGCAAAGGGTAACACAGAAAGCCGCGACTGGTGGTCGCGCGTCGGCAAGTTGCGGTTCGGCCCCCTCGCCCCCGGCTCGGCGGGGGAGAGGGCTGGGGTGAGGGGGTTTTGAGAATCCAACGGCGCAACGTTCGCACAAGGTTGTCAGGCCCCCTCACCCTAACCCTCTCCCCCAGCGGACTGGGGGAGAGGGAACCGAGCCATCCGCACTCATTCACCACTCACCACTCACCACTCATCACTCACCACTCACCACTCATCACTCACCACTCATCACTCACCATTCATCACTCACCATTCATCATTTATCCGGCACCACCGGCGGCACGATCGGCAGTTTTCTTGCCTTCAGCGATTCGTTCAGGCCATCCAGCGCGAAGATGCCTTCGAGCACCGGCTTCTCGCGGATGAAGCCGATCCTGTGCGCGTCCTCGGCTACCTTCAGCAGCGAAGATCCGACCGGATCCCACGTGAACTCGATGCGCTTAAGCGCCGAAGTCAGCACCGGTTCCGGCAGCGTCTTGGTCGTGAGAATCTTGATCTGCTCGGAAATCTGTCGCTGCGAAGTGGCCCGGTCTTCGTTGATCTGCCGCGTTATGTCGATGTGGGCTTCGATGAGCTTTCGCGCTGCCGCTGGCCGCTCCACGAGGAACTTGCGGCTCATCACCAGCAGCGTCGTGGTGTACCTGCCGCCGGGCCAGAGCGTGCCTTCGTCGATCAAGACGCGTCCGTCGGCTTCCTGTTCCAACCGGCTGACCCAGGGTTCGACCGTCCACGCCGCGTCAATTTCCTTTTTCTGAAACAGCAGCAGCTGATCGGGATTCGCCAGCGGTGTGATGGTGACGCTGCCGCCTTTCTCGCGCGGCTGGTGCCCGTGCTCCGCAAGCCAGACGCGCGCCGCCACGTCTTGCGTGTTGCCAAGCTGCGGCGTGGCGAGCGTCTTTCCAGTGAAATCGCCGGCGCCGGTGATGTTCGCATGCGGCGCGACGACCAAGGCCGCGCCGCCACTGGCAGCACCGGCCACGATGACGAAACTGGTGCCTTTGGATCGGATGTAACCATTGATCGCCGGATTCGGCCCGACGTAGGTCGCGTCGATCTCACCGGCAAAAATCGCCTCGATCGCGGTGGGGCCGGCGTTGAAGGACGACCACTTGATCGGCACGCCCAGGGCCTTTTCGTACTGCCCCGTGGCTCGCGCGACCAGGGCCTGCGCATGCGTGACATTGGGGAAATGCCCGATGCGCACGGGCTGCTGATCGCTGGGACCCGCTGTGTTGTCTTCGCCGGGTCCGAAGATCAGCATGCCGGCGAGCCCCGTGAGAATGATGGCCGGGAGAATCAGATCACGCCTGTCTTGAAGCGATGGCATGGTGTCATTTCCTTGAATCGTCGAGCCAATAAATAACGATTCAAATAGTCGTATATCAAGCGACAAATAATCAGATTCCCGCCCCGCCCAGAAGCGGATCATCGAACACATCCGCCCTCGTCACCGGGGCGTTGCGAAACACCGTGGCCAGCGTGGCGCGATCCATCAGGCGGGAGACGTAGTTGCGGACATCGAGCATGACCCGGCGAAAACGACAGACCGGCTCCTGCGTACAGCGTTCGTAATGCGTCTGCGAGACGCAGGCGATGGGGGCGAGCTGACCATCGAAATGCCGCACAATTTCGCCCATCGTGATCTTCTCCGGCGGCTTGGCGAGCTTGTATCCGCCGCGGACGCCGGGCAGGCTGTCCACCCAGCCTTTGGCTTTCAGGTCGAGCATGATGTGCTCCAGGAACCGCTTGGGCACGTCGTTCCGCCGGGCCAGTTCCCGGATGGGAATCGGGGCGCCGTCGACGTGCTCCACCAGCGTGAACAGGGCACGCAGGGCGTAGTCGGTCTTCTTCGAGAGCTTCATACAGGCAGCATACCATGCGATTTTAATAACGTCAAATCTGGTCGTTATTCGGCGTGAAGAGTCGGCCCGCCGCGACGACATGCCCGCGCGGCGGCGTCACCGACGTGAAAAGCAACAGGGAATGAATCAGTCTGTCCGACGGTTAGTTAGAATGTTCCGCGTGGCACACTCTTTGAAAGGAAATCGAATGAACGCCCCATTTGCGCTCCGTTTCGTGCTGGCACTCGCGGCTTCGTTGGTTGTCGCCTCCACCGGCCGCGCCGCCGACGATTCGCAGTGGTTCGAGGACAAACTCGCCGACGCTCAGGCCAAGGCCAAGGAACTGAAGCGCCCGCTCCTGGTCGATTTCACCGGCAGCGACTGGTGCGGCTTCTGCATCAAGCTCGACAAGGAAGTCTTCTCCACCAAGGAGTTCGGCGAGTGGGCCAAGGACAACGTGGTGCTGCTGAAGCTCGACTTCCCTCGCAAGGCGCAGGACGCCGAGGTCAAGAAACAGAACAAGGAAATGCAGGCGAAGTATGGCGTGCGCGGATTCCCCACCGTGTTGTTCCTCGACCCCGAGGGCAAGGAACTGGGCCGCATCGGCGGTTATGCGCCAGGCTCCGGCGCGGAGAAATGGATCGGCCGCGCGAAGGGCATTGTGGAGAAGAAGTGAGTCGTAGGGTGCGTCGAGGCTCGGCGCGGACGCACTATTCTGGATACACAGATACAAGCCAACTGCGGATTGCCCGGATGATGTCGATGGAGCCGTGCCTTGGCACCCATGCGGCGACATCAGCACGATGTGCGGTTGTTCTTTCTTAAGGTCGCTGCGTTGCGTCCGCGCTTAGCCCGGATGATTCACGGATTCAGTAGGAGCCGCGCACGAAGTAAGCGGTATTTCAAGTGTCCTTCGACGTTCTGAACCACATCGGAAATCCAAGCAGCATGCTTGAAGCGAAGGCGCATGAGCGGCATCCATCCATGCTGGAGAACCGCTTACTTCGTGCGCGGCTCCTTCGGGATCCGTGAGTAATCCGCGCTTAGCCTCGGCGCGTCGAGTCTTCATTCCACCGACCATTCCGTCGGCGGCTTGCGCATGAGCAGGCGCTCGATGAACTGCGTGATCACGATGTCGGGATTCTCGCCTTGCACGCGGCCGCGGTGGAACTGGTCGGACCATGAGAACACCGCGTTCCCGAAGTGCTCGGCGAGGTAGGGCACCATCGTCGCTCCGAAGGAATCGCGGAACATCACCAGCTTCGGCTTTCGCGGCGATGCGCCGGGCTCAGCCTTGACGGTGATCAGTCCGTCGTGCCACTGTTCGCGTGGAACGCGCAGCTTCAGCGGCGGCTTCGGATCCAGGTTCAGCCATTCCTCGTCGAACTGGTCCGGGATGCCCATCGTGCCCGACAGGTCGCCGCCGCCTTGGAGCCGCGGCTTCAGTTCGAACTGCTCGCGCGTCAGGGGTTGCGTGGTTCGCGGGTACCACTTCTGCAGGATCGGCGCCGCCGCCTGATAGCCGGCGAAACTGCCCAGGTCGTTCCAGTGCGTGTCGGTGCGGTGGAACAATCGTTCATCCGGACGCTGCCTGCGGGCTTCATGTAGAGCGGGGCGGGTGTCGACGATCTCCACGACATGGTGCTGCCGAAGGTAGGCGATGAGTTGATCGGTGCGCGTTTCCTTGCCAATGCGTCTGGCTGAGTCGGGCAGGTGCTCCGGATATATCTCCTGCGCATTGGGCGCGACGATGACGAGATACTTGCACCCGCGGCTGGCGAGCCAGTCGCGGCGCTGCTCGAACACCCATCGCCACTGCTGCAGTTCCTGTTCGGTGAATAGATCCAGAGCACGGTGGTGCTCCATCGTTTTGTGCTCGGCGTAGTAGAGCCATCGGCTTTGCCGCGGCGGCACGCCGGGCTCGCGCTTGCCGAGGACGACTTTGTCCGTGGAACTGACGCCGAAGCCGTTCACTTTCACGAGGCCGTGCAGGCGGATGAGCAGGTTGCGGAAGCCGAAGTTGTCTTCGCAGTAGCGTTTCACGGCGTTTGGAAGCGCGCCGAGGCCCTGCTTGGAGACGACCTCGGTGGGGAACGGGGCGAGCGTGCGTTTTTCGCTGCTGGGCGTGCGGTCGAGCTTGAGCACCATGTCCACCACGGGCAGGCCGATGGCGGCAAGGAAGAGGGCGATGGTGATGACGCTGAACGCGCGGCGGATGGGTTCGGAGTGCCGCGCTTGTTCCGCCGTGATCGGCGCGCCAGCCCCGTCGGAGCCGGGCTGCACGGCGGTCGAGTTGTCGGTTGGCGTAGGCATCAGAATCTGAAATAGATAAACGGGTTATACGATCCCGCCGCCACCAGCAAGGCGGCAAGGATGAAGATGCAGCCGAGCACAACCGTGGCAGCGGTCTGGCCCGTCAGTTCCGCCGCGATCTGTTTCGTCGGTTCCCGGATGGCGTCGATCGTCCTGCGGTATGTCCCCGCGACGAACGGCCAGACAGGCGTTGCCGCCAACGCGCCTAGTGCCATCGCCATCACGACGTACGAATCG
Organism: uncultured Phycisphaeraceae bacterium; assembly: GCA_964426135.1. Taxonomy (GTDB): domain Bacteria; phylum Planctomycetota; class Phycisphaerae; order Phycisphaerales; family Phycisphaeraceae; genus CAYRPN01. Next base: position 13,226 of record CAYRPN010000058.1, read on the forward strand.
AGGTACATGGCCACGAAGTAGGCTTCGCCGGCGCCGGCTCCAAAACCTGCCATCGCGGCGAGGAAGCCGACCGCCTGTTCCAGCGTTTCGGCCCGGAAGAACACCCATCCCACCATCACGATCAGCAGCGTGTACGCGTGGCCGATCGGTCGCCACGCGGTTTGCAGCGCCTTGCCGAGCCCCATGCGTTCGAGGACGAGGAAGCAGCCATGGAACATCCCCCAGACGACGAAGGTCCAGCTCGCGCCGTGCCACAGGCCGCAGAGAAAAAAGACCACCACGAGGTTGAAGTAGGTTCTGCCGCGGCCGCCTCGGTTGCCGCCCAGCGGGATGTAGAGGTAATCGCGGAACCAGGTGGAGAGCGAGATGTGCCAGCGTCGCCAGAACTCGGTGATGCTCCGGCTGATGTAGGGGTAGTTGAAATTCTCCATGAATCGGAAGCCGAACACTAAGCCCAGCCCGATCGCCATATCGGAGTAGCCGGAGAAATCGAAGTAAATCTGCAGCGAGTAACAGATGATCGCCAGCCAGGCGAGGCCGGCGGTCATGTGCTCCAGCGGCACACCTTTGATGTCGGCGCCGCTGCCGAAGATGTGGTCGGCGACGTAGGCGCAGGTGTTCGCCAGGATCATTTTCTTGCCCAGGCCCAGCACGAAACGGTGGATGCCCTCGGCGAAACCATCGCGGGTGACCTGGCGTTTTCGAATCTCGGCGGCGACGTCGGTGTAGCGCACGATCGGGCCGGCGATGAGCTGCGGAAACAGCGCCACATACATCGCGATGTCCAGCGGGTTGCGGTTCACAGGCGTCTGGCGACGGTAGACGTCGATGACGTACGACATCGCCTGGAACGTGAAGAACGAGATGCCGATGGGCAGCTCGATATGCGGCGGCGCCATCGCCAGCGCGCCGTTGGCGACAGAACCAACCAGGGCGTTCCAGTTATGCACGAAGAAGTCGGCGTACTTGTAAACGCCCAGGAACGCGAGGTTGCCGAAGACCGCGCAGATCAGGGCGAACCGGCCGCCGCCGCGACGCACCTGGGCATCGACCCACAGGCCCGTGAGATAGTTGAACGCGATGGAAGCGAGCATCGCCAGCACGAATATCTTCTCGCCCCACGCGTAGAAGAAAAGGCTGAACACCAGCAGCAGCAAATTGCGGAATCGCGCCAGCGGCCCGCGCAGCAGAAAGTAGATGCCGATCAGCAGCGGCAGGAAGATGAACAGAAAAGCCGATTCGCTGAAAAGCATGTGTCAGAGGACAGAGGACAGAGGACAGAGGTCAGGTGCAGCGAGCCGGGCCGTGTTCGGCCCGACGGGCTGCGAGGATCAGGGCTTCGGGGGTCGCCTCGCCTTTAGAGATCGGAAGAACAATCGCCCCGGATGACCTGTCAGTCATGTTCGATCGGCCACGGCCGGTCCGAGAACGTTCATCGATCCCAAGCCGCGGGCAGGGGAGCGGATGCGCCGCTTTCGTGCGGCCCATCAGTCACTGGATTGCCATCTTATCCGGAACCACGGTTTCCGGTCTGTTGATGACTCCGGGCGTTTTGAGGAGGACATGTCTAAATAAGGATTCGTAACCCCATTGACGGCTTTTACAATGATTAGCAGAGGTCGGTGCCGACGAATACCGGTGGCGGGCAGTGCGATGCGAACGTGACCATTGCCGGCTTGATTGTTCAGCCAGACTCAGTTCCCGTTGGAGCCACGTATGCTGACCATCCTTGGCAGGTCCAGCAATCCATTCTGTGATGGCGTGTCGCGCCGGTCGTTCCTTCAGGTCGGCGCGCTGGCGATGGGTGGCCTTTCGCTTCCTCAGATTCTTCGCGCCGAGTCCGCTCCAACTGCGACCTCACCCGTCCGATCCCGGTCTCACAAAGCGGTCATCATGATCTTCCTGCCGGGCGGTCCGCCGCATCAGGACATGTGGGACATCAAGACCGAAGCGCCCAGCGACATCAAGGGCCCATTCGAACCCATCAAGACAAAGGTGCCGGGGATCGAGATCGGCGAGTTGTTCCCGCGCATCGCCGCCGACGCGGACAAGTATGTTTTCCTCCGCTCCGTGGTGGGTTGCCGCGATCAGCACGACGCGTTCCAGTGCCTGACGGGGCAACTGAGCCAGAATCAGCCCAAGGGCGGCTGGCCCTGCCTTGGCTCCGTCGTTTCGTACCTGCAAGGTGCGGTGAATCCGGCGGTGCCGCCTTCGTTTGGTCTGTCGCTGCCGATGGGGCACAAGCCGTGGGCGTACAACGGCGAAGCGGGATTCCTGGGGCCGGCGCATTCGCCGGTCACGCCGGGCACCGGGCAGGTCATGGAGAACATGGTGCTCAAGGACGTGTCGCTGGATCGCCTGCGCGATCGGCACCGGCTTTTGCAGAGCTTCGACCGTTTCCGCCGGGATGTCGACACCACGCGCATGATGGAAGGCCTCGACGCGTTCCAGCAGCAGGCGCTGGGCGTGCTCACCTCCAGCAAACTCGCCGAGGCGCTCGACGTCACCAAGGCTGATCCGAACCTGCGCGAACGCTACGGCCGCGGCACCGACGCCCGCCGCGATGACGGCGGCCCGCAGTTGCTCGACCAGTTCCTCGTCGCGTCGCGTCTGGTGCAGGCCGGCGCCCGTTGCGTGACGCTTGGGTTCAATCGCTGGGACTGGCACGGCGGCAATTTCAGGCAGGCCAAGGAAGTGTTCCCCATGCTCGACCAGGGTGTGACCGCCCTGGTCGACGACCTGCATCAGCGTGGGATGGAAAAAGATGTCACGGTCATCGTCTGGGGCGAGTTCGGGAGGACTCCGAAGATCAATAAAGACGCGGGTCGTGATCACTGGCCGAAAGTATCGTGCGCCCTGATGGCGGGCGGCGGGATGCGCACCGGGCAGGTGATCGGTTCCACCAGCCGCGACGGCGGCGAGGCCAAGGACCGGCCGGTGCATTTCCAGGAGGTCTTCGCCACGCTGTATCGCAACCTCGGCATCGACACGGAAACCGCAACCGTTCCCGATCTGGAGCATCGCCCGCGTTACCTCGTCGATCCGGAGTTCAAACCTATGAGGGAAGTGATGTGAGTTGGTTCCGTTCAGGCATGGGGGCTTAAGCCCCCATGCCTCGGGTGCCCAAGGCCCAAGTTCCTTAGTCCCGTGCCTCGTTCAAATCTGGAGTCCTTTCGTATGGATACGAAAACCACGTTGAAACTCTTCGGCGCCTGTGCCGCGCTCGCGGCGGCCGCCACGATCCAGCCGTTCGGCGCCGGCATCGACTCCCCGGCATTCGCTGCTCCGCAGACCGTCGTCCCCGTCTCCAAGGACTTCGGCAAACTCACCCGCGTCTACTTCGACACCGCCCATCCCGGCGAAGTGAAAGACGGCCTCGCCCTTCGCGGGGCCGATGCCCGCCTTCAGCTCACGCTCTCCGCGGAATACGATTCCGGTACGCAGCGCGATGTCAGCCGCACCGCCGCTTACGAAGTCGCCCCTGCCGGTATCGTGCAGATTTCCACCAGCGGTCTCGTCACGCCCGTCGCCGATGGCAAAGCCACCATCACCGCCAAGTTCGAGGGTGCCGTCGCCACCGTGCCCGTCTCCGTGGAACGCTTCGGCGACACCCCCGACATCCATTTCCGCAACCGCATCGTCCCGATCTTCACCAAGTACGGCTGCAACGGCGGCGGTTGCCACGGCAAGAGCGGCGGACAGAACGGCTTCCGCCTGTCGCTGCTCGGATTCGAGCCGCAGGAGGACTACGAATATCTCGTCAAGGAAGGCCGCGGCCGCCGTTTGTTCCCCGCCGCGCCGGACAACAGCCTGTTCCTTCAGAAGGCCGCCAACATTGTGCCTCACGGCGGCGGCGAGCGCATCCGCAAGGACACCTACGATTACAACCTGATCCGTCGCTGGATCGCGCAGGGAATGCCCGCCGGCGATCCCAAGGCGCCTATCGTCGAGCGCATCGAAGTCTTCCCGCAGCATCGCGTCATGACGCGCGGCGGCGAGCAGCAGCTTTCCGTCGTCGCCGTCTACAGCGATGGCACGACGGAAGACGTGACCTTCACCGCCCAGTTCGAGGCGAACAACAAGGAGATGGCGGACTCCGACGTGAACGGCCTGGTGCATGTGTTCGATCAGACCGGCGACGTGGCGGTCATGATTCGTTACCAGTCGCAGGTCGCGGTCTTCCGCGCGACGATCCCGCTGGGCGCGCCGGTGGACAAACTGCCGGAGCCGAACAACTTCATCGATCAGCAGGTGTTCAAGAAGCTGAAGATGCTGGGCATGCCGCCGTCGGAAGTCTGCGACGACTCGACGTTCATCCGTCGCGTATCGCTGGACCTGACGGGCAGACTGCCCGCGCCGGCGCGTGCCGAGGCGTTCCTGAATGACAAGGATCCGCAGAAGCGCGGCAAGCTCATCGATGAACTGCTCGCATCCGGTGAATACGCCGACTACTTCGCCAACAAGTGGTCATCCATTCTCCGCAACAAGCGCCGCAAAGAGACATTCACCCGCGGCACCTTCGGCTTCCACCAATGGATTCGCGACAGCCTGCGGGAGAACAAGCCCTACGACCAGTTCGTGCGGGAAGTCCTCGCCGCCAGCGGCGAACTGACGGACAATCCGCCCGTCGCCTGGCATCGCGAAGTGACCAAGCCGGAGGAAGCGCTGGAGGACACGGCCCAGTTGTTCCTGGGCATCCGCCTGCAGTGCGCCAAGTGCCACCATCATCCGTTTGAGAAGTGGAGCCAGCAGGATTACTACGGATTCTCCGCGTTTTTCTCGACCGTCAGCCGCAAGCCCGGCGACGGTCCCGATGAACAGGTCGTGTTCCACAAGCGCGGCGAAGCCACGGCGAAGAATCCGAAGACCGGCCAGAACGTCAAGCCCACGGGCCTGGGCGCCGGCGCCGCGGTCAGCATCACCGTCGACGATGATCCGCGTGCAGCCCTGGCGGATTGGATGAGTTCCACGACCAATCCGTTCTTCGCCAAGTCGCTGGTCAACCGCTACTGGAAGCACTTCTTCAACCGCGGCCTCGTCGATCCGGAAGATGACATGCGTGCGACCAATCCGGCGACCAACCCGGAGTTGCTCGACGCCCTGGCCGCTAGCTTTATTCAAAGCAAGTTCGATCTGAAGGTGCTGGTGAAGACAATCTGCGAGAGCAAGACGTACCAGCTCTCCGCGGAGCCGAACCAGTACAACCAGAACGACCGCCAGAACTTCTCCCGCTACTACCCGCGCCGCCTCAACGCCGAGGTGCTGCTCGACGCGATCGACACCGTCACCGCGACGACCAGCGATTTCAACGGCCTGCCCCGCGGCACCCGTGCCGTGCAGATTCCCGATCGCGGCGGCGTCAACAGCTACTTCCTCACCGTCTTCGGCGCGCCCGAAGGCTCCAGCGCCTGCGAGTGCGAACGCACCAGCGATGCCAACCTGGCGCAGTGTCTGCACCTGATCAACTCGCGCGAGGTGCAGGACAAACTCACGAGCGGCCGCGCCAAGACCCTGGCCGCCGACAAGCGTCCGCATCCGGACCGCATCAAGGAAATCTACAACGTCGCGTTTGCCCGCGACCCGGATCCGGAGGAACTGAAAATCGCCCTGACCGCGATCGAGAAGTACGGCGAGAAGAATGTGCAACTCGCCTACGAGGACATTCTGTGGGCGATCGTGAACACGAAGGAATTCATGTTCAATCATTGAGTGGAAGAGATCAGAGACGAAGGGACGGAGAGATTGAGTGACGAAGAGATTAAGTGACGGAGAGATTGAGTGACGAAGAGATTGAGCGACGAAGTGTGGTGTGCGACTTCGCCGTTTAGCGCGGGCCCGAAGGGCCCGGCTTGCTCGGAAAACCCCGCGTCACGGATGGCGCAACATCGGATCCAACGTCGATCAACGAGTCACCCAGGAGCACGCCATGTTCAACATCCTCGGCAAAATGAACGGCTACTGTGACGGCATCTCCCGGCGCACCGCGCTGAGCATCGGCGCAGCCGGCATCGGCGGCATGATGCTGCCGGACCTCCTGCGCGCCGAGGCCGCTTCGGGCATCCGCAGTTCGAGCAAGGCGCTCATCAACGTTTACCTTGGCGGCGGGCCGTCGCATCAGGACATGTGGGATCTCAAGCCCGGCGCGCCCAGTGAATATCGCGGCGAGTTCTCGCCCATCAAGACCAACGTCCCCGGCATGGAAATCTGCGAGCACTTCCCCAAGCTCGCCACCATGGCGGACAAGTTTGCCGTCATCCGGTCCACCGTTGGCACCATCGACGATCACTCCTCGTTCCACACCCAGGCCGGCTACGCCAAGCGCGATCTGCAACTGGTCGGCGGCCGGCCCGCGCTGGGCTCGGTCATCACCAAGCTCAAAGGGCAGACCGAAACCGGCGCGCCGTCCTTCGTCTCCTACATGGGCGACGTCAGCCCCGGGTTCCTCGGCGCGATCTATCGGCCGTACCGTCCGGATGGTCCTGGCCGCGAGAACCTGCGCCTCAGCCGCGAGATGACCGCCGAGCGACTGGCGAATCGAGCCGAGCTGCGCGCCAAGCTCGGCCATCTGCGCGCCGACGCCGACGCCTCGGGCGAGATGAACGCGGTCGACGGGTTCACCACCCGCGCGGTGGAAGTGGTGACCAGCGGCCGCCTTGCCGACGCCCTTGATGTCGAGAAAGAATCGAAAGACGTCCGCGCCCGCTACGGCAAGGACGGCAACAGCAACTTCCTGCTGGCGCGTCGCCTCGTCGAGGCCGGTGTCCGCGTCGTCACTTTCAACTGGGGCGGCTGGGACACGCACGGCCAGAATTTCACCACGCTTCGCAATCAGTTGCCCAGGCTCGATCAGGGCCTCAGCGCGCTGATTCAGGATTTGTCCGATCGCTCGATGCTCGATGACGTGGTCATCGTGGTCTGGGGCGAGTTCGGCCGCACCCCGCGCATCAACAAGGACGCCGGCCGCGATCACTGGTCCAAGGTGATGTCCACCTTCATCGCCGGCGGCGGGTTCAAGACTGGGCAGATGATCGGCACCACCGATCGCATCGCCGGCGAAGCCGACGACCGCCCGGTTCACCTGCGTGAAATCTTCGCGACGCTCTACCGCCACTTCGGCATCGACGCGAAGAACACCACGATCACCGACACCGCCGGCCGCCCGCAGTACCTCGTGGACTCGCGCGATCCGGTCAAGGAACTGGTCTGAGCGGCGTGTTCCTCGCGCAGCGCTGCACGGAGATGTTCCGCGGTGCTCCGCGTAGGGTGGGCCAAGGCTCGGCGCCGGCCCACCATTCCGCGTCCGACTTTAGAACGATCTCCACCGCGCGCTGGGCGCGAAATGGTGGGCCGCGCGGACTTGGCCCACCCTACAGGACTACGTCACGTCCCGCCGCGAGCCGGGGCGTGTCGCCCCCATCGGGCCGACACGGCCCGGCTCGCTTGTTTCCCGGCTCGCTTGTTTCCAAGTTCATTCCCGATGTGTTCCAGAGCATTCGCCTTGTTGCCACCGAACAGGAGATCCCCGATGAAACGACGCTGTGCCGCATCCGCACTCGTCCTCGTCGCGTCACTCGTCGCGTCGTTGTTCACCGCTTCGCCCGCCTTCGCGCAGCTTCCCCAGCCGCGGCTTTACGCCGTGTCGCCCGCCGGCGGGCAGACCGGGGCCACGTTCGACCTGACGCTCAGCAGCGCGGCGGAGAACGAAGATGTCCGCATGCTGCTCTTCTCGCATCCGGGCATCACCGCCAAGGCCAAGACCGATGACGGCGGCGGCATCCTCAAGACGCCCCGCGCCGTCGCCAATGTGTTCACGGTCACGATCGGCAAGGATGTGCCCACCGGCCTGTATGAAGTGCGCTACGTCAGCGCCCTGGGCATCTCCAATTCCCGCGCGTTCATCGTCGGCGATCTGCCCGAAGCCGTGGACACCAGCAGCAACGGCGACCCGACCAAGGCCACGCCGCTCGCGGTGGGCAGCGTGGTCAACGGCGCCGCCGACGCCCGCGGCGTCGATCATTTCAAGGTGTCCCTCAAGAAGGGCCAGCGCGTCATCGTCGACTGCAAAGCGGAGACGATCGATTCCCGCATGAGCGCGGTGCTGAAGCTGCTCGATGCGTCGGGCAGCCGCGAACTGGATCGCAGCTTCATGCTTTCTGGCTTCGAGCCGATGCTCGATGTCACCGCCGAAGCGGATGGCGATTACATCGTCGCGGTGCATGATTTCACCTTTGGCGGGGGGCCGCAGCACTTCTACCGCCTGACGGTGCGCGGCGGGCCGTACATCGATTACATCTTCCCGCCGTCCGGCCTGGCGGGCACGAAGGGCAAGTTCACGCTCTTCGGACGCAATCTTCCCGGAGGCGGCAAGAGCGGCGAAGTCGCATCCGACGGCACGCCGCTGGAAAAGCTCGATGTCGAAATCGACATCCCCGCCGACGCCAGCGCCAACCCGATGGATGACGGCATGCTGCTGCCGGTGGAAGCGTCGATGGATGCGATTCTCTATCGCCTCGCTTCGCCGCAGGGCGTGTCGAACACGGTGCGCGTCGGCATTGCCCGCGCTCCGATTTCGATCGAGAGCGAGCCGAACGACGATCCGAGCAAGTCCACCCGCGTCGCTCCGCCCTGCGAGATCGTCGGTCGGTTCATGCCGCGCAGCGACCGCGACTGGATTTCCTTCGAGGCCAAGGCGGGCCAGGTTTTCTGGATCGAAGTGTTCAGCCAGCGGCTGGGCATGGTGAGCGATCCGTCGCTGGTCATTCAGCAGGTGAAGAAGAATGAGAAGGGCGAGGAAACGAACAAGGACATTGTCGTCGCCGAGGACACGCCGGGCGTGACCGACGGCCGGTTCAGCACGAACAGCGAAGATCCTTCGCTGCGTTTCGCGGTGCCGGAGGATGGCGTGTACCGCATCCTGGTGCGCGACAATTTCTCGATGGGCAAGGCGGACCCGCGTCGCATTTTCCGCCTGTCGATCCTGCCGGAGTCGGCGCAGCCTGCGGCGACGAATGTGGCGTCGCCTGATTTCCGCCTCATTGCCGCGCCCAACGCGGTCATCGGCGATAAGGCCAACAAGCAGAACTACGAGCCCGGCGGCATCGCCTTGCGCCGCGGCGGCAGCGAGGAAGTCATGTTGCTGATGGTGCGCCGCGGCGGTTTCGCCGGCGAAGTCGATGTCACCGTCGAAGGCCTGCCCGCCGGCGTGACCTGTGCGCCGACGGTCATCCCCGCCGGTTCCAACTCCGTGTCGCTCGTCTTCCGCGGCGCGCCCGATTCGCCCTTCGGCGCGGGCATGATCCGCATTCTCGGCAAGGCGAAGATCGGCGACAAGGACGTCGTCCGCGAAGCCCGCGGAGGCCAGATCGTCTGGGGGCCGCAGCAGGACAAGGCGCGTGGCTGGTCCCGCATCGCCGCCGGCATCGCGCTGTCCGTCACGGATGCCGAGACGGTGCCCTTCACCGTCAGCTTCGGCGAAACGAAAGTGCATGACACGACCAAGGGCGGCAAATTCAACGTGCCCATCAAGGTCGATCGCCGCGACAATTTCAAAGGCCCGATCAAGGTGAAGGGCAACGCCGCCGCCACCGCCATGCTCACCGCCAAGGAAATCACCATCGCGGCGGACAAGAACGAAGGTACGTTGGAGTGCGAGGTGAAAGGCACGGCTGCGCCGCAGGGCTACACCGTGCTGGTGGAGGCGGAATCGCAGATCAGTTACGCCCGCACGCCCAAGGCGGTCGATGCGCTCAATGCCCAGAAGAAGGAACTGGAGGAGATGGCCAAGGCGGTCGCCAGCGACAAAGACAAGTCCAAGAAGATCGCGGACATGCTCAAGACCATCGATGCGGACATCAAGAAGATGACGGAAATGGCCAAGCCCAAGAACGTGAACCTGACGCAGCCGGTGGGCACGGTGGTTGCCCGCGTCACGGAGCCGCCCAAGCCGGAGAAGAAGGACGAGAAGAAGGACGAGAAGAAGAAATGATCGCGTCGTGTTGCGCCGTTTAGCGCCCGCCCGAAGGGCGGGCCTTCCCCCCGCATTCGATCGCCAGTTTCACGCATGACCTCCTCCCGTCCATCCCGCATCGGCTGCCCGCAGTTCCGCGCCATGCTGCGCCGCGAACGCCGCGCTTTTCTCAAGGCCGGCGTGCTGAGCATGGCGGGCCTCTCGCTCGCCGACGTGATGCGCGCTCAGGCGAATGCCGCCAACGCCGGCCAGCCGACGAAGCGCGAAAACTCCGTCATCATCCTCTGGATGCGCGGCGGCCCCAGCCAGCATGAAACCTGGGATCCCAAGCCCGACGCCCCCAGCGATTACCGCGGCGCGTTCGGTTCCATGAAGACCAATGTGCCCGGCATCAACATCTGCGACCTGATGCCGATGCATGCGAAGATTCAGGACAAATACTCGATCATCCGCAGCCTGCACCATGACGACGCGGGCCACTCCTCCGGCGACCAGATTTGCTTCACCGGCTACCCCGCGCCCAAGAATCCGCCCGCCGAAGGGCCGGGCAACATCTACCCTTGCATCGGCTCCGTTGTTGCGAAGCAGCTTGGGCCGCAGAATCCAAAGCTGCCGCCTTACGTCATCATTCCGCGCACGATGCCGGGCACCGGCGCGGCGTACCTGGGGCCGGCGTACCAGGCCTTTGAAACGAAGGCCGATCCCGCGCAGGACGGCCCGTTCAACATGCCCAACTTCGCGCTGCCCGACGGCCTGACGTACGACCGCGTGGGCGGCCGGCTGCAGATCGCGCGCGATCTGGATCGCATGAGGCGCGACATCGACGCCTCGGGCGAGATGAATGCCGTGGACCAGTTTCAGCGGCAGGCGTGGGACATCGTCAGCGGGCCGGCCGCGCGGGCCGCGTTCGACCTCGATGCCGAGCCGCGCGAAGTGCGCGAGCGCTACGGCTTGATGCCGGAGTTCAAGGCGCCGACGCCCGATCGCTGCGGCGTTCCCGCGTGGAGCCAGCGCGTGCTGCTGGCGCGGCGCCTCGTCGAAGCCGGCGTGCGACTCGTCACCGTGGACGTGCGCTGGTGGGACACGCACGTGCAGGGCGTTGAGACCATGCGCGACGGATTCCTCCCGCGCTGGGATCGCGCCTACACCGCGCTGATCGAAGACCTGCATCAGCGCGGCATGCTCCAATCCACGATGGTCATCGCCTGGGGCGAGTTCGGACGAACGCCGAAGATGAACAGCAACGCCGGCCGCGATCACTATCCCAATGTTTTCAGCGCCGCGGTCGCCGGCGGCGGCATCGTGGGCGGCCGCGTGGTCGGATCGTCGGACGACAAAGGCGCGTTTCCGAAGGATCGCCCGGTTGCCCCGCAGGAAGTGCTCGCCACCATGTATCGCCACCTGGGCGTCGACTATCACACCAGCTACAACGACAACTTCGGCCGGCCCACGCCCGTGCTGCCCTTCGGCGAGCCGATCAGGGAGTTGTTCTAAAGAGGCGCACGAACTTCGGTTGTCGTGCAGCGGAGGCAACCATGTCCAAGTTCATTCCTTTGCTTGCTGCGGCCTGTTGTTTTGTAAGTTCGATTGCAACGGCGGAGCAGAAAGATGAACGCCCTTCACGCGGCAAACATACGGAGGCTGAGGCGTCATCGATGGTTCGACGGCTCGCCACGGTGGCGTTCCCGATTCAACGCGATGCGCTTTACAAGCGATTGCAAATTGATGGGAAGAAACTTTCCATCCACGGCACAAGCACTGAACTGAAAGGCAACGGAGGATTACGCAACGAGAGGTATTGGGTCTCGCCAACCGTCGCAATCCATTTATTGATTCGCTGGACTGAGAATGATGTTCAAGAGGACCGTGTTTCTGGAGCGCGACTGGTCGATCATTCGTCGCAGTTCGAATTCGAAGCCAGTCCGTTGGTGGACAAGATCGTTCAATTGGGTCGGCCGTTGACTGCCGATGAACGTCTCTTGCTTTCCAGACTTCATTCGTTGATTTCGACTATTGAAATATGGAGTACGGACCACGATGGTCATGCGCCACATTCATTGCACGAGCTTGTCGAAGCCAGGCTGCAAACAGAAGACGCGCTGCTCCATCCCACCCAAGATCCCAATGCTGACAACAAACCGACTGCATACGTTTATCTCGGTCGAGGTCTGCGGGTCACATCCATCAAACAGCCGAGTAAGTACGTCATCGCTTATGAACGGACGCGTTTCGCCCGCAACGGCGAGATTTGCCTCGCGTTTCTGGATGGTCATATCGCAATCGTGAAGATTGATGTCGCCGAGAAAATCATTCGCCATCAAAACGACACCGACCTGGAAAAATAGACGTTCGTTGCAGCATCTGACGATTGATTCTTCTTACCCAACCCATTCGTTGCCAGTCCAAACTTACCATTGGCGAAGGCTGACATCCCTTATAGTGTCATGATGATTTTTCGTTTGAACACAACGTACAGATGCGTTCGCTCGCTTGCCGTGATGGCGACGATCGTCGCGCTTAACACCATCAGCCTCGCCGACGACGCAAAGACAAAGAAGCCGCCGCTCTCCGCCGGCGAAGCCGCCATCGCGGCGATGAAGATTCCGCAAGGATTCAAGGTGGAACTCTGGGCGGATGAAAAGCACATCGCCAACCCCGTCGCCTTCTGCATTGATGAGAAGGGCAAGCTCTACATCGCCGAGACCTTCCGCCAGGGCGATGACGGCGGCGTCGTCGACAACCGCGGCCACATGTACTGGCTCGACGATGATCTGGCGGCGCAGACCATCGAGGATCGCCGGGCTTTTTTTCTCAAGCACCGCAAGGACAGACTCGCGCAGTGGACCAAGCACGAAGACCGCATCCGCCTGCTCGAAGACACCGATGGCGACGGTCGCGCGGATAAGGCCACTGTTTTTTCCGACGGATACAAGGATCTCATGGACGGCACCGGCGCCGGCCTGCTCGCGATCAACGGCAACGTCTACTACACCTGCATCCCCAAGCTCTATCGTCTGCGCGACACCAACAACGACGGCCGCGCCGATGAGAAGCAGGTGCTCAGCGAAGGCTACGGCGTGCGCGTCGCCTTCCGCGGCCACGATCTGCACGGCCTGACCCTCGGCCCGGATGGCCGCATCTATTTTTCCATCGGCGACCGCGGCTACAACATCACCAGCAAGGAAGGTAAGGTTTTCAAAAACCCCGGAGCCGGCGCGGTGTTTCGCTGCGAGCAGGATGGCTCACAACTCGAAGTGATCCACACCGGCCTGCGCAATCCGCAGGAGCTCGTGTTCGACGAATACGGCAACCTCTTCGCCGGCGACAACAACAGCGACAGCGGCGACCAGGCACGCTGGGTCTACATCGTCGAAGGCGGCGAGACCGGCTGGAATATGGCGTTTCAGTATCTGCCCGACCGCGGCCCGTGGAACCGCGAAGGCTGGTGGCATGAGTGGGCCCCCGGAAAAGCACAATCACATCCAGCGTTTCTCGTCCCGCCGATCAAGCACATCGGCAACGGCCCCAGCGGCGTCAGCTTCTACCCCGGCACCGGGTTTCCGGAGGATGTGAAGGACAGCACCACCGGCGGCCACCGGGGGACGTTCTACATGGTGGACTTCAAAGGCGGCCCCAGCGCCAGCGGCATCTGGTCGTTCAAGCTCAAGCCGCGCGGCGCGTGGTTTGAAATGACCGAGCAGAAACAGTTCGTCTGGAACACGCTGGCCACCGACGTGGACTTCGGCCCCGACGGCGCGATGTACTGGACCGACTGGATCGAAGGCTGGAACGGAACCGGGCAGGGGCGCGTGTATCGCATGAGCCATCCCGATGCGGGCAAGAGCGAGATCGTCGCGCAGACGAAGAAACTCATTGCGGAGGGATTTGATAAGCGGTCTGAAAAGGAACTGGCTGAGCTACTGAAGCATGCGGATCGCCGGGTTCGATTGGGCGCGCAGTTCGCGCTGGTTAATCGCAACTCCTACGACATTCTGCTTGCAGCCATCGATCAAAAAGACCATCCGCTGGCGCGGCTGCACGGCGTCTGGGGAATGGGGCAGATCGCCCGCAGGCTGGGCGCCAATGAACGGCCCGCGATGCTGAGGAGAATGGCCGGACATTTGAGCCATACCGATCCGGAAATCGCGGCCCAGATCGCGCGTGTGTTCGGGGATGTTCCGCAGGGTTCCGTTTGCGACGTACTGCTGGACGCGCTTCCGCAGGCGCCGCCGCGGGCCCAATTTTTCATCGCCATGGCCCTTGGGAGAACCGCCGTCGGCTCGCAGAAGCCGGAGGCCGTCAAACACCTGTTTGAAATGCTGGAACAGAACAAGAGCGGCGACCCTTATCTGCGCCACGCGGCCGTCATGGGCCTGGCGTTCATGGGCGATGCGGATGCTGTCGCAGCCAGAACGAACGCCGCGTCGCGCGATATTCGCCTTGGCGCACTTCTGGCGCTGCGGCGATTGAACGATGCAAAGGTCTCGGCGTTCTTGAACGACGCCGACCCCGCGCTGGTCACCGAAGCCGCCCGTGCGATTCACGATGTGCCGATTGACGCCGCGCTGCCGGCGCTTGCGGACGCCATCAAACAGGACAAACTGCCGAGCGACGACGCCCTGATTCGCCGCGTCATCAGCGCCAACTATTTCCTGGGCGGCCAAGACCGCGCTGCCGGCGTGGCCGCGTTCGCTCAGCGCGAAGGTGTGCCGTCCTCTTCGCGCATTGGAGCGATTGAGGCCTTGCAGAAGTGGGAAGGCAAATCGTCGCGCGATCTGGTGCTGGGCGTGCATCGCCCGGTGAAACCCAGGCCGGCCGATGAAGCGAAGGACGCTGCGTCTGTTGCTTCGCTGGCGCTGTTGCCATCGAAAGCACCCGCCGAGGTGCGCCAGGCTGCGGCGAAACTTGCCGAGAGCTACCAGATCGCCGCCGCCGGCGCCGCCCTGCACGCGATCGTGATGAACGCGAAGGAATCCGGCTGGCTGCGGGCTGCGTCGCTCAAGGCGATGGGTGCGATTCAGCATGAGAAGATGCTCGAAGCGACAGTCGCGTCGCTGGCCGCGCCGGATGCGAACCTTCGCAAGGAGGCCCGCAACTGGCTGGCGAAACTGAAGCCCACCGACGCGGTCGCCGCGCTGGAGTCTGTGCTTGAATCCGGCGGCGTCGATGAGAAGCAAAGCGCGATCACCACGCTCGCCTCCATGAAGCACAACGCAGCCGATGCGGTGCTGGAGAAATTGCTCGACCGTTTCATCGGCGGAGCACTGCCCGCGGAACTTCAGCTTGAACTCATCGAAGCGGCCACGCAGCGCGGCACGCCTCGCCTGAAATTGAAACTGGCGGCGGCGGAAACGGCGACGCCTAAGGACGATCCTTTCGCGGGCAAACGCCACATGCTCGCCGGCGGCGACGCCAAACTCGGCGAGCAGGTCTTCTGGCAGAACACTCGCGCCCAGTGCTCGCGCTGCCACAAGGTGGGAACGCGCGGCAGCGGCGAGGCGGGGCCCAATCTCGTCGACGTCGGCAAGCGGCAGCCGCGCGATCATCAGCTCGAATCGATTCTCTTTCCCAATCGCAAGATCGCCCAGGGCTTCGACACCGTCGACATCGAGACCACCGAAGGCGATCGCATCATCGGCGTCCTGCGCGAGGACACCGCCGCCGGCGTCACGCTGGTCACGCCCGACAACAAGCGCGTCGTGATCGCGAAGAAAGACATCGCCGAGCGGCGCAAGGCTCTGTCCGCGATGCCCGAAGGCATCGAGAAGTTGCTGTCGCCGCGCGAGATTCGCGATCTCGTGGAGTACCTGGCGGGGTTGAAATAGCGCCGTGTGCCCGCCGGGCGGAGCCCGGGGCTAATGGCGATATCATGCCGCCATGCGCATTGTGCTGGGCATCGACGGCGGCGGAACGCAGACGCAGGCATGCATTGCCGATGAGTCGGGCCGCGTGCTGGCGATGGCGAGCGGGGGGCCGGGGAACTTTCAATCGATCGGCGTGGAGCAGGCGGTTTGGAACGTGGGGTATGCCGAGCGCAGCGCCCGCGTCGCCGCCGGCATCGGCGAGCGCCGTTACGACGCGGTCTGCATGGGGTTGGCTGGTGCGGGCAGTGAGGCGGATCGCGCGGCGGTTCTGCCGTTTCTGCGCAAGCTGAATCTCACATCGCCGCGAGCGTTGCAACTGGAACACGACATGCGGATCGCGTTGGCCGGTGCGCTGGCGGGGCGGGCCGGCATGGTCGTGATCGCGGGCACGGGGTCGGCGGTGTTCGGCATGAACGAAGCCGGCGAAACGGCGCGGGCCTGCGGATGGGGCAGCGCGTTCGACGATCCGGGAAGCGCGTACGACCTGGGGCAACGGGCGATCCGCGAAGCGATTGCCGCGGAGGACGGACGCGGCGACCCAAGCGCGATCTCGCGCTGCATTGCCGCGGCGCTGGGCGATGATTTTCGTAGTGCGGTGCTTGCTCTTGGGCCCAACGGTGACGGCCGGGCCAGGGTGGCGGCGCTGGCGCCGCTGGTCGTTAACTCCGCTGCAGCGGGCGATACGGCGGCGCGGGCCATCGTGCGCGAAGCGGTCAAGGCTCTGGCGCAAGGGGTGAAGGCGGTGTCGCATCGCCTGCAATTCAAATCGAAAACGATTGAAGCTGCGGTTGTCGGCGGCCTGACGCAGGGTGGCAAGGCGTATCTGAAGCCGTTGCACGAAGCGATTCTCCGCGCCGCGCCGCAGGTGCGCGTCATGCCGGCGGAACTGACGCCGGTGCTCGGCGCGGTGGTGCTCGCGCTGCGCAGTGTGGGCGTGAATGTGGAAAGTGGCGTCATCGAATCGCTGAAGCAGAGTGGGGACGAGAGATGACGACGCGGGTTGAGGTCGCTGCCTCATCACCCGACGGTTGATAGGCGACTCGGACGCATGATTGCATCAAAGGCCGCAGTATTTGCGGAGCCCTTGCAGATCACCGCGCTCGACCAAGTCGCGTAATCCGGCGCTGAACGCGACCGGGCCCGTAGGCAGATTGAGAAGGCCGATCGTCCTCAGCACGGCAGCTTCAAGACGATCGACATTGGCCCCCGATTCGGCGCTGATGGGCAGCGGGCATTCCGGCGTCGTGTCGAACGATTGCTGATCTTCGGCGGGCGGCGCGGGCATGCGGTCGCTCTTGTTCATCACCCAGATATCCGGCGTGCGAGGCAGCGTGATTTCCGGCGGCCAGCCGATCAGCGGATCGCGCATGACGATGAGTACGTCCGCGGCGGCGATGACCTGGTTGGCCAGTCCAATCGCACGCTGCTCGATGTCGTCGTCGCTGTGGCGCAGGCCCGGCGTATCCATCCAGCGGACAGCGATGGCGGAATGCGCGGCGTCCATCCTTCCAGAAGAAGATTGGGGCGGCACGCCCCGGCTCGCTGACGATCTTGCGTGACCGCCGATCTCCGCCAGGCCCGCAACCCAGTCGCGCGTTGTGCCCGGCAAGTCCGCGACGATGCTGGCGGCGCGGCCGAGCATGCGATTCGTCAGGGTGCTCTTGCCGACGTTGGGTTGGCCGATGACGACGACGGTGGGCGGATCGATCAGATGCTTCAGCGTTGAGCTTCCCTCACGCATGGCAGCCAGATTCGACGAGAGATCACCGCCTTCGCTAAGCAGTGCTTGCCAGCGCGCCGGTTGCTGCAGCAGGAGAT
The DNA here is from genome assembly GCA_964426135.1 of uncultured Phycisphaeraceae bacterium. Lineage (GTDB taxonomy): Bacteria > Planctomycetota > Phycisphaerae > Phycisphaerales > Phycisphaeraceae > CAYRPN01. The sequence continues at coordinate 30,875 of CAYRPN010000058.1, forward strand.
CATTCGCCGCCGGACTCGCGGCCCGCGCGATCGTCGCGAGCATGTCCGCTTCGATGTCGCTGGCAGCCTCGGGATACGTTTGAAGCGCGGGGGATTCCGCTTCATACGCCGCACCGCAACCGATCAGAGCTTCGATGATTTTCTGCACGACGCGCGGACCGCCGTGCGGCATGAGCTGCGCCCAGTCCTTACTCAGCATCACGGCGAGGCCGGCATCGATGTCCTTGAAATGCACGAAGCGCACGCACGTCAGCGGCCAGTCGGTCACACCGGTGATCTGGCGCAGCATCGACGCCGATTCGTCGCCGCGAATCTGAATGATGGCGACGGCGCCGGGCGTGGCAGCAGTGGCGAGGGTGATGCGAGCGGACATGGAGGCTCCGATGCGCTTCGCAGTTCATTGCGCGCGTGCCATGTCGGTTCTGATTCACCTCCCTCAGAGGGAGGGATTAGATTCTGACACCGTCACTTCTGCGCACGGTGCACAGAAGTTGGCATCGGAAAAGTCAAAATAGTGATTGCAAAAGTCAAAATGCAAAAGTCAGAGCCCGTGGGCGCGTCAACTTCTGACTTTTGACTTTTGCATTTTGACTTCACTATTTTGACTTTCTCCGGCTCTGCCGGCTTAGGGGAGGGTCGGGTGCACGGCGTGATTGCGGCTCAAATCAGGCTGTTTGCCCGACCCTCCCCCGGCCCCTCCCTAAGAGGGAGGGGAGTACGGAGCCGAATGCAGCGATCTCGCTCTAATCGCGTCTCATCAGGTCGGGCTCGGCCGCCTTCATCGGGCCGCCGCTGGGATAGTTCACCACCAGCACTGCCAGGGCGAACGCGCTGGGAATGATGAACGGCATCAGCGTGCCGGCCAGCATCGTCACGATCAGGCTCAGCAGCGACGCGCCTTCGCACGCCGCCCAGAGAATCAGGTTGCCGCGCAGATAGCCCTGCGGCGTGACGCGGTTGCCCACCCAGTTCTTCTTATACGTCTGGCTGCGCACGAACATGGCCACGGGCACCGCCACGACCAGGAACCCGACGCTGCTGAAGTGCAGCGAGTTGATCACCGATGGCGCGACGCCGGTCATCTTGCCCATCATCATCGTGACGACGATGAGGAAGATCACCTGCCCGGCGAAGAGCGCCGCCCAGATGATGCGGCCGGTGAGCAGCGCTCGTTGCGGTTCCATGTTCTGCGGGCCGGGGTTCTGCGGGGCGGGATTGCTCATGATTCGTCCTCCAGCGATCTGCGAAGCGTAGCGGCCATGCCCAGCAGCGTGAGATTTGGCACGATGCGGTCGACTCGCGGATCACCCTCAAAGAGCATGGCCGCGTCGCCGCCGGTGGCGACCACCATCGGAAACGCGCCGGCGATCTCGGCGTATTGCTCGGTGAGCTCGTGGACCAGTCCGCGAAGCCCGTGAAATATGCCGCTTCGCATGGCTTCGACGGTGTTGTGTCCGATGGCATCCACCGGGCGCTGCGGCGTGGTTTCGGGAAGCTGGGCCGTGTGTTCGTGCAGCGCCGCCAGCATCATGGAAGCGCCCGGCGCGATGGCGCCGCCGTGGAATGTGCCGGCGCCGTCGACGAAGTTCACCGTGATCGCCGTGCCCGCATCGACGATGACGCACGCCTGTTTCAGTACGTCGTACGCGGCGGCGGCATTCAGCAGTCGGTCTTCGCCGACGATGGCTTCGGGGTCGAGCTGGCGGCCGATGGGGATATCGATGTCGCGCTCGCAGCGCGCGAAGCGAGCGTCCTTGAAGTTGTCCTGTACGAACGATTCCAATCGCTCCGCCAGCGGCGGATTCACGCTCGCCAGCAGGATGATCGCATCGGGCTGTTCCTTGACTTGCTCCCAGAATTCTTGAATCCGCGCGGTCAGCCGGTCGTACCGGGCGTTCTCCAGCGCGTCGTCTTCGATCGGTTTATTGTCGAGAAACAGGCCCAGGCGCGTGCGCGTGTTGCCGACCGAGATGGCGAGGAGATTGACGGGCATGATGGCGGGAATGATAGCTTGGGGAAGGGACGGAGGGAGGATGGAACGGAGGGACCGAGGGACTGAGGGACCGAGGGACCGAGGGACAAAGGTATTCCGACGGCTTGAGAGCGGCGCGCTCACCGCGTGCCGCGCGTGCGGCGAACTTTTTTCTTTTCCTCTTCCTGCTCTCGCCACGACGTCACCGGCTTGTCCTTGCCCAGCTTCTTCCAGCATTCCTCCAGCAGCTTCGGCAACCCTTCGCCGGTGGCGGCGCTGATGACGATGGTTTTCTTCTTCAGTTTTGATTCGATTTTCTTCTTCGCCGCGGCCCGCTCTTTCGCCGTCAGCAGCACGTCCATCTTGCTGATGGCGATGATCTCCGGCTTCTTCGCCAGCTCCTTGGAATACTTCGCCAGTTCCTTGCGGATGACGCGGTAATTCTTCACCGGATCGCTGTTGTCGCCGGGCACGATCTCGATCAGGTGCACGAGCAATCGCGTGCGCTCCACGTGACGCAGGAACTGGATACCCAGGCCGGCGCCCTGGTGCGCGCCTTCGATCAAGCCCGGCAGGTCCGCGATGACCATGCGGCGGAATCCGCTCAGTTCCGCGATGCCCAGGTTCGGCTCGATGGTGGTGAATGGATAGTCGGCGATCTTCGGATGTGCCTTGCTCACGCGCGAGAGCAATGTGGACTTGCCGGCATTGGGCTTGCCGACGAGACCGATGTCCGCGATGAGTTTCAGTTCCAGCCGCAGCAGGCGTTCTTCGCCGGCGCCGCCGGGCGTGGTGGTGCGCGGCGCCTGGTTGGTGGAGCTTTTGAAATGCTCGTTGCCCCAGCCGCCGCGACCGCCGCGGCAGATGACCATGCGCTTGCCCGGTTCATCCATATCCGCCAGGAGTTCGCCGGTGTTATCGTCGTAGACGAGCGTGCCTGGCGGCAGTTTGATGATGAGATCCTGCGCGTCGCGGCCGGCGCACTGCTTGCTGCCGCCGGGCTCGCCGGGCGTCGCGTCCCAGTGATGGCGACCGCTGAAGTCCAGCAGCGTATCGACGCCCGCGGTGGCGACGAGGACGACATCGCCGCCGCGTCCGCCGTCACCGCCGGTGGGGCCGCCTTTGGGGATGTATTTCTCCCGGCGGAAGGAAATGGCGCCGGGCCCGCCTTTTCCTGAGCGAACGAAGATGACGGCACGGTCGATGAGCATGGGGTGGTGCGGAAGGGCCAAGGGCCGAAGGGCCCCGGGCCTAGGGGAGGAAACGGAGCGGACGAGCGGACGAACTTGCGTAGGGTGGGTTGAGTCCGCGAAACCCACCACGGGACGCCATGCGAACTCGGAGTTTGACCACCGAGACACTGAGAGCACCGAGTTCGGACAAGACCGAGTAGAGAACGGGAACCAGAGGGCGTCGGAGGGCGGTCGAATCGAATTCCTAGGCCCTTGTCCCTTGTCCCTCCTCCCTTCCTATCCATTCAATCAAAAACGGGTGCCACCGCAGCGGCACCCGTTGGTCAGTCGGATGAGGTTGGGGCTATCACGCACCTGCGGTGCCTGTGGGCTCGACATGCACGCGCCGGCCCTGGAACTTCACCACGCCGTCCGCCACGGCGAAGATGGTGTAATCCTTGCCCAGTCCCACATTGTGGCCGGGTTTGAATTTAGTGCCGCACTGGCGGACGATGATGCTGCCGGCGCGGGCCAACTCTCCGCCGTACAGCTTGATGCCGCGGTACTTCGGATTGGAGTCGCGACCGTTGGTGGTGCTGCCTTGTCCCTTTTTATGTGCCATGACGTACCTCGTGTGTTCGCTTGCGCTAAGCGCAATGGGGGGATTTCGAGCCGCGCAGTATAGCCGAAAGGTACGGGGTAGGGCAAGTCGACTCTGGACTTCACCAGCGCTGGGTCTGCCAAAATTTCCGGGGACGGCGGATCGGCCCCCTCGCCCCCGGCTCTG
>CAYRPN010000059.1:0-34381 GCA_964426135.1 uncultured Phycisphaeraceae bacterium
GAGTCACAGACTCCGGCTCTGACAAGACGAGTACGCATTGGCCGGATGAGCCTCAAATCAACTCCCGCATCGGCCTCACGCCTTCATCCACCAGATACTGCGGCCGGCCCGTCACGTCGAACATGCGTTCCGTCGTCGGGTCGATGCCCAGGTTGCGGTACATCGTGGCCCAGACTTCCTGGAACGTGACGGGGCGGTCGGCGGGGTGTTCGCCGTAGCGGTTGGTCGAGCCGATCACCTGCCCGGTGCGCATGCCGCCGCCGGCGACGACGGCGAAGTTCGCCTGAGGCCAGTGGTCGCGGCTGTTGTTCTGGTTGATCTTGGGCGTGCGGCCGAACTCACCCCACAGGAGCACGGACACGTCCTTGTCGAGGCCGCGTTCATGCAGATCGGTGACCAGGGCGGACAGGCCCATATCGAGCAGCGGGAACTCTTCGCGCGACATGGGATAGTTCATGCCATCGCCGCCGTGCCAGTCCCAGCGCGAGTAGTTGAGCGTGACGACGCGGGCGCCGGCTTCGACGAGGCGGCGGGCGACGAGGAAGTTGCGGATCATGCGCGGGGCGCCGTCGCGCTGGAAGTGCGTGTCGTTCTTGCCGTAGCGTTCGAGGATGCGCGGGTCTTCCTTGGAGATGTCCAGCGCGTCCACGAGTTTCGACGAGGTGAGGATTCCCAAGGCCTGTTGCGAAAAGGAATCCAGACCTTCCATCGCGCCGGTGGTGTCGATCTCCCGGCGGAACTTGTCGAGCGAGCCAAGCATCGCGCGGCGGTCGGCGAGGCGATCGAGCGTGATGCCTTGCAGCGTCATGCCTTCGCTCTTGCTTTCAGCGGTCTTGCCGACGAGGCCGACGGGCGCGTGGCCTGCACCGAGGAATCCGCCGGTGCCCGCTTCGCCCCAGGTGCGGTTGCCCGTGGGATACATCAGGGAGAGATTCGCCGGCACCGAGTCATTGGCCGGACCCAGGACCTTGGAGACCCACGCGCTGGCGGCGGGCGTCTTCATGTTCATCGACGCGGCGGGGCCTTTGCGCCGGCCGGTCATGCACTGGTAGCAGTCGTGCCCGCCATCGGAATCGGCGAGCGAGCGGATGATCGCGAACTTGTCCATCATCGCCGCCATGCGCGGGAACAGCTCGCAGATTTCAATGCCCGGCACGTTGGTCTTGATCGGGCTGAACTCGCCGCGAATCTCCACCGGCGCGTTGGGCTTCGGGTCGAACATATCGATGTGCGACGGCCCGCCCGGCAGATAGATGTGGATGATCGCCTTGTGGCTGCGGCCCTTGCGCTGGTTGGTTTCGGCGCGCAGCAACTGCGGCAGCGAGAGGCCGCCGGCGAGCATGCCGCCGACCTTGATGAAGTCGCGGCGGGTGGCGCCGTCGCAGTGATTTTTCCGACCGTCGGGGCGACCGAGGATGTTCAGCATAAATCCTCCGAAATCAGGAGCGGGCAGCTATCGAGTATTGCCACGGAAACAGGCGAGGTTTCAAGGCTGCGGCCATTAGCCCTCGGCTCCGCCGGGAGACTAAGGAACGGGATCGAAATAACTTCCCGGATTCAGACGCCAGAATTTTCATTAGGAAAGCAGGAAAAGAGGAAATGAGGAACAGAAACAGAGTGCGTCAATCGCCTGAATTGTGTCTGTTCCTGCTTTCCTCGTTTCCTCATTTCCTTAGAAATTCTGACTCGGTCAGTTGGACGAGAATCGGGAGGTCATTTCGGTCGCATTCCTAAGTCCTTCCAATCATCCGCATTCAATCGCCGTCGGCACGCCGGGGCAGGCGATCGCGGACGCTTCGCGGCTCTGATGCGGTGTGGGTTGATTCGATGCGCGAGGTTGCGCGTGGGTCTTCCGCTCTGCGAGCGGGCGATGAACGGGGAAGGGCGTTTCGTGGTGCGCTGATCGCGTTCACTGCTTCGAACGTCTCGTCGCTACACTGGACGCCACACTCCACACCGGATGAACCATGCATCCACCACGACGCTCGCGGCGCAACGCCGGCTTCATCATTCTGTTCGGCACGAAGACGGTGATCTCGCGCGACTCGCGCGAACCGGTGCAGGCTCGCTGCCCCGGCTGCGGGCGGACGACCACGATCCAGCCGATGAAGGCGCGGCAGTGGTTCACGCTCTTTTTCATCCCGGTGATTCCGCTCGGCAAAGCGCAGCACTTCTGCCAGTGCCAGGCGTGCCAGGGCCAGTTCGCGGTGGACATCGACGCGATCAGCCGGCGCGGCGCGATGGCGGAAACCGGCGACTACCAGCGGGCCATCGAGCTCTTCAACGAAATGAAGGCCACGCCGAAGGACTCGGTCAAACTGCACGCGCTGATGCATGCGTACTGCGAACTGGGCGAGTTCGGCGAGGCGATCGCCGCCGCCCGCGCGTACCCCGAAGCGCTGAAATCAAGCGAGGTCTGCATGATCGTGCTGGCGCAGGCGTGCGCGGAGCATGGCAACCTGGAAACCGGCATCACCTGGTGCGACCGGGCCTTGGAACTCAACCCCGCTTCCAGCCCGGCGAAACGCCTGCGCCAGAGCCTGACGGACAAGCTCAGGGATTCCGCGCAACCCTAGATTCTGACGGCGTCACTTCTGCGCACGGCTGACAGAAGATTGCATCGGGAAAGTCAAAGTAGTGAATGCAAGAATCAAAATGCAAAAGTCAGAACCCGTGGGAGCATCAACTTCTGACTTTTGACTCTTGCATTTTGACTTCACTATTTTGACTTTTCCCGGTTCCGTCGGCTTTGGTCCGACGCGCGTGATCCTCGTCGGAGCCGCGACGCGTCAGCGAACGGACGCACCATCGGTCAACGGAAGCCCAACCGGTGCGTCCGCGCGGACTTGACGCACCCTACGTCAAACCGCGAATTTTACCTTGCACGGCTCGGACGGATCGGCCCCTCTTTTCGCCCGGGTTTCGGCTATACTTGAACACGCAGGACGCACTCTTCTCCGCGACGCAGGACGCTTCGCATGTTGCACACCCTTGTGCCCAGCATGTTCCATCGCCGGCTCCTCCTTCTGGCGGGCATGGCGGTGATTGTCCTTTGCGTGCTCCTTTTCCAACTGGGCAGGCTCACGCTCGTGCAGGGCGAGCAGTGGCGCGACCGCGCCGAGCACGTCCTCACCACGCAACGCCTCATCCCCACCGCACGCGGCAGCATCACCGATGCCCGCGACCGCATGCTGGCGATGGATCGGCCCAGCTACGACATCGGCGTGCGCTATGAAGTGATCAGCGGCGAGTGGAGCTACCGCATGGCCCGCGCCGATGCGTGGCGCAAGAACCGGCACCTGTGGCAAGAGCTTTCCAGCGAGGAGAAAGACAAGTTCGCCGCCGCGGAACGCCCGCGCTACGACGCCCGCATCGAATCGCTGTGGGCGGTGCTGTGCGACCTGGGCGACGTGGAGCGCGCCGATCTGGATCGCCGCCGCGCGGACATTGTCCGCAAGGTGAAGCAGATCGCCGACGATGTCTGGGAACGCCAGCAGGCCCGCCGGGCGACGGAGGAATCGGAAACCGGCGAGCCGCGCGCCATGGAGCGCCGCCCGGTGAGCGAGCAGAAGGCGGCCCACACGCTGCTGGAAAACGTGGACGAGGACGCGCTCCTGGAAGTGCGCCGCCTCGTCGCCGAGGCCGACAGCGAGGCCGCACAGCGCAAGCGCGAAAATCGCGTGGCGACTGCGGAGGATGAACTGCTGATCTGGGAGCAGGTCGAGGTGCTGCCCTCGCGGCAGCGCGAGTATCCGCTGGAGAACATCACCGTCGAAGTCGATCTTTCCCGCTTCCCTGGCCCGCTGCGGCAGGACAAGCGCGTCGATGTCACCGTCGAAGGCGCGGCGTGGCTTCTGGTCGGCGACATGCGGCCGATCTGGAAAGAGGACGTGGAACGCAGGCCGTTTCGGCGGCCTACACCTGATGTACATCAAGAGCCGCGCACGTCAGTAAGCGGTGCCTTGAGCGAGCCGCGCACGTCAGTAAGCGGTGCCTTGAGCGAGCCGCGCACGTCAGTAAGCGGTGCCTTGAACGAGCCGCGCACGTCAGTAAGCGGGGATGAAGCAATCGCTCTTGATTCGCAATCCGCTCCCTCACGGTCGCGGCTCGTCACGGAAGCACAGACTGACCTTGGCGGTTACCTCCCCGGCGATCGCGCCGGCCGCAGCGGCGTCGAGGCGTCGCTGGAGGACAAACTGCGCGGCACGCGCGGGCGGGTCATCGAATACATCGATGGCTCCCACGACGCCATTCGCACCGATCCCGTCGCCGGGAGCGATGTGAAACTTTCCATCGACGTCATGCTGCAGGCGCGGGTCATGGCGCTGATGGATCCGAAGCTCGGCCTGATGCGCGTGCAACCCTGGCATGCGAAAGATCTGGCGAATCACGCCGACGATCATCCCGGCGAAGAACCGACCATCGATCCGCTGCGGCCCAAACTGGGCGAACCGCTCAACGGCGCAGCGGTGATCATCGACATCAAGACGGGCCGGGTGCTGGCGGCGGTAAGCGTGCCCAGCGTGACGCCGCGCATGCTGCGCGAGCAGGGCCCGGCGGTGTGGAACGATCCGATCAATCGGCCCTTCGTCAACCGCGCGATTTCGCAGCCGTATCAGCCCGGCTCCACCATCAAGCCGATGGTGCTGGCGGCGGCGGTCACCGATCGATTGCTGACAGCGGATGGCCGAATCAGTTGCTGCGGGCACCTGCATCCCGATCAGCCCACGCGCTACCGCTGCTGGATCTACAAACATTTCAACGGCATCACGCACGACCAGGTCGCCGGCGGCCCGCTCGACGGCGCGGCGGGCATCGCGCGAAGCTGCAACATTTTCTTCTTCACGCTCGGCCAGCGCCTCGGACCGCAGCGACTGCTCTGGTGGTACGACGGTTTCGGCCTGGGGCGCGAGACGAACTGCGGCGTGGCGGATGAATCGCGCGGCAGATTGCCCGGCATGCGGCGAGCGCATCTGACCCCCTCTCCCCCCGCCGCGGGGGGAGAGGGCAGGGGTGAGGGGGCCGGGCAACTGTTGGCACAAGGCGCGCGGAACCCCCTCACCCCACCCTCTCCCCCGACGGACCGGGGGAGAGGGAGTCAAGACACCGGCGAACGCGAACACCTCTCCACCAGCGATGCGATCATGATGGGCATCGGCCAGGGCCGGGTGGAGTGGACCGTGCTCCAGGCCGCCAACGCTTACGCCACGCTGGGCCGCGGCGGTTATGTGCTCGATCCCACGTTCATCGCAGGCATCGCCGGTGATCCGCCGACCAAGCGCCGCAGCGAGGACCTGCGCCTCGATCCGCGCGGCGTCGAAGTCGCCATGCAGGGCCTCTACGACGCCGTCTACAAGCCGTATGGCACCGCCCATCACTTCGCGCTGATCGAGGGCAAGCCCGTGATTTTCGATTGCCCGGGCGTCAAAGTCTTCGGCAAGTCCGGCACCGCCACCGCCCCGCCGCTGCGCCCGCCCATCGATGACAACGGCGACGGCCTGCCCGATCGCTACGGCGACGCCGTCCGCGCCGGCGACCATGCCTGGTTCACAGGCCTGATCCAGAAGCAGGGCTCCACCCGCCCCGACTACGCCATCGCCGTCATCGTCGAATACGGCGGCAGCGGCGGCGCGGTGGCCGCGCCGATCGCCAACCAGATCCTGTACGCGCTCAAGGCGGAGGGATATTTGTGAAAAACGGTTAGCGGTCGGGCCGAGTCGGCGAGGCCCGACCGCTAACCTTCGATTCGTTCCGTATGCCGCCTTGTCAATAACCATTCACGATTCATCACTCACCACTAACGATTCGCCTTGTCTTCTCCCCTGACATCCCGCCTCGCCCCGCTCCGCCCGGTCTTCATCGCCATGGCGGCGGCCGTCGGTCTAACCTGCATCGGCATGGCGGCGATGAGCGCGGCGCATCCCGACTTCGCCGCCGCCCAACGCAAGTGGCTCTTCGTTTCCTTCCTCGCCATGCTGGTCTGTCTCGTGCCGCATCCGCGCGTCATCGGCATGGCGACGCTGCCGATGATGATCCTCATCACCGCCCTGCTCGTGCTGCTTGTCCTGCCCGGCGTGCCGCGATGGCTGGTGCCTGTGCGCAACGGAACGCGAGCGTGGATCAACCTTAATTTCATGATGTTTCAGCCGTCGGAGCTGGCCAAGATCATCTTCGTCATCGCCCTGGCGCGGTACCTGCGATTCCGCGAGAACTACCGCACGCTCGCCGGTTTGCTGGTGCCCTTCGCGATCATGTTCGTGCCGGTGATCCTCATCCTGAAAGAACCGGACCTGGGCACCGCGATCCTGTTTCCCATGGCGCTCTTCGGCGTGCTCATGGCGGCGGGGGCGAAGCTGAAGCACCTGTTCACGCTGGCGGGCCTGGCCGTCGTCGCGATCGCGATCAACGTCGCGATGATCTACACGCTGCCCGAATCGATGCAGCTCCTGCGGCCACACCAGCGCGCCCGCATTGTCGCCATGGTCAGCCAGATTCGCGGCGACATGCGCTACATCGAGGACACCGGCTACCAGCAGTACAAAGCCATGACCCTCGTCGGCGCCGGCAAGGCCGACGGCTACGGCGCGGAGCGCTCCGCGGTGATCGTCGGCCAGAACCGCCTGCCGGAGGATCACAACGACATGATCTTCGCCGTGATCGTCAATCGCTGGGGCTTCAAAGGCGCGCTGGCGGTGCTGTCGCTCTACGGCGTGCTGATCGTGTCGCTGCTGGCGATGGCGGCGCGATCGAAGGACCCCTTCGCACGGCTCGCGCTCGTCGGTTTCGCCGGCCTCATCTTCACGCAGATGGCGATCAACATCGGGATGAATATCGGCCTCCTGCCGATCATCGGCATCACCCTGCCCTTCGTTTCCTACGGCGGGTCCAGCCTCGTCTCCACCTATCTGATGATCGGCCTGGCCGCCAACTTCGCGCTGCAACGGCGCACGATCCTCGCCCGGCCGAGCTTCGAGTTCGACCACGTCGAAGCCGCGGTGCGCTGAACCTGTTGGTGCGATAGGACAGACATGCGATGATGCGGGGCCATGCCTGCGAGTCGCCGCGGCGTTGTCCTGTGCCTCTGACTACACGGTGCCTGATGCGACTTTTTTCGCTTCCTGTCTTCCTTTTCCTCCTTGTCATCGGCGCCGCGCCGTTGCACGTCGCCGCCGCGACCAAGCCCAACATCCTCTTCATCGTCGCCGATGATCTGGGCTGGAGCGATGTCGGCTGGCACAGCGGCTTCGGCAAGACGCCGCACATGGACAAGCTTGTCAAGGAAGGCATCGAACTGGATCAGCACTACGTCCAGCCCGTCTGCACGCCCACCCGCGCGGCCCTGTTGAGCGGGCGATATCCAGGCCGCTTCGGCCCCCACGCGCTCGCCCCCAGCAACCTCCGCGCGATGCCCATCGGCACCGTCACCCTCGCCTCTGCGCTCAAGTCCATGGGCTACGCCACCGTGCAGACCGGCAAGTGGCACCTGGGCGCCAAACAGGAATGGGGGCCTACCGCGTTCGGATTCGATCACGGCTACGGCACGCTCACCGGCGCGGCCGATCCGTGGACGCACAAGTACCGCAAGGGCACGTACGAGGACACCTGGCACCGCGACGGCAAGCGCCTCGATGAAGAGGGCAACGCCACGGAACTGGTCGCGGCGGAAGCGGTGCGCCGCATCGAGGAAAAGAAGGGGCCGTGGTTCATCTACGTCGCCTTCCACGCGGTGCACACGCCGGTCGATGCCCCGGAGGAATTCAAGAAACTCTACGACGGCGTGAAGTTCCACGACGAACCGGCAAAGCAGGATTCGCGATTGCGCATGGCGGCGATGGTGTCGCAGATGGATACGAAGATCGGGCAGATGGTTGCCGCGCTGGAGAAGACCGGGCAGCGCCAGAACACGCTGATCGTCTTCACCAGCGACAACGGCGGGATCGAATCGCTGCAGAACGCGTACGTCGGCAAAGTCGGGCATTCGCCGCTAAATAGCGAGAACGATCCGCTGCGTGGCCAGAAGGCAACGCTGTTCGAAGGCGGCACGCGAGTCTGCGCGTTTGCCAACTGGCCCGGGAAGCTGAAGCCGCGCAAGGTCACGACGCCGATGCACGTGGTGGACTGGTTTCCCACGATTGCGGCGCTGGTGGGATTCGCGCCGACAACGGACCTGCGATGGGACGGCGTCAACCAGTGGCCGCTATTGAGCGGCGCGACGGACAAGAGCGCCGAGCGATCGATCTACATCGCCTTCGGCGGGCATTCGCTGCGCCGCGGCGACTGGAAACTCATCCAGCAAGGCAAGGGCGATCCGCAGCTTTTCAACATCGCCCTCGATCCATTCGAGAAGACGAACCGCGCCAAGGACGAGTCGGCGAAGGTTGCCGAACTCAGTCGGTTGCTGGAGGCGGAGCAGGCGAAGGACATGAAAGAACTGCCCGCCGACCTGAAGGGGCAGCCGCGATGAATGCGGCGCGAGCGCCAAGGAATAGTGCAAGATGAAGACCGCATCGAAGACCGCGACTGGGTAAGGTGCGTCAAGGCTCCCCCGGGGGCGGCGCGGACGCTCCATCGGTCAACGGGAGTCCAACCGGTGCGTCCGCGCGGACTTGACGCACCCTACGTCAAAACCGCGGACTTAATCTTGCACCGCTCCAAAACGCACGACAGCGCAGCCTCACGCCAGCACGCCCTTGACGACGTGGCCGGCGACATCGGTCAGGCGGTAGTCGCGGCCGGCGTGACGGTAGGTGAGCTTCTCGTGATCCATGCCCATCAGGTGCAGAATGGTGGCGTGGAAATCGTTGACGTGGACGGCATCGCGCACGGGCTTGATGCCGTACTCATCCGTCTCGCCATAGGTCACGCCGCCGCGCGATCCGCCGCCGGCGATCCAGGAACTGAACGCCCAGTTGTGATGCTCGCGGCCGGGCGCGGCGGCGGTGTTGTTGAAGGGCGTTCGTCCGAATTCGCTGGTCCAGACGACCAGCGTGTCATCGAGCATGCCGCGGCGTTTTAAGTCTTTCAGCAGCGCGGCGATGGGCTTATCCACGTTCTTCGCCAGGCCGGCGTGCTCCATCATGTTGCCGTGCGAATCCCAGTTGCCGCTGGAGCCGGTGTCGATCAGTTCGATGAATCGCACGCCGCGCTCGGCGAGGCGGCGGGCGATGAGGCACTGGTACGCGAAGCCGCCGGTGGAGCCGCGGGGAAGGCCGTAGAGCGCGTGCGTTTCGTCAGTTTCCTTCGCCAGGTCAAACGCCTCGGGTACGGCGGTCTGCATGCCGAACGCCGTCTCGAACGTGCGCATGCGCGCTGCCAGTTCGCCATCGCCTTCGCGCGGCGTCAGGTGCTCTTCGTTGAACGCCTTGAGCGCGGCAAGTTCCATTTCCTGCAGCTTCGTCGCGCCCACGCGCCGCCTGATGTTGGCGATCGGCTCTCCCCCAGCCCCGCCCGGCACGACCAGCGTGCCCTGGTGGCTGCCCGGCAGAAAATCGCTGGCCCACACCTGCGTCCCCGCGTACGGCATCTTCGGCGCGATCACCATGAACGACGGCAGATTACGGTTCATCGTGCCCAGGCCGTAGCTCATCCACGCGCCGATCGAAGGACGCGCGAAGTTGAATGAGCCCGTGTGCATGCCCAGCGTCGCGTTGTAGTGGTTCGAGTGATCGCAGTGCATCGAGCGGATCAGCGCGATGTCATCCACGCAGCCGGCCACGTGGGGGAACATCGTGCTCGCCTCGGTGCCCGACTGCCCGTGCTTGTGAAACTCCCACTGCGGCTTCTTGAGGAACAGTTTCTCGTAACCGGGCCGGCCGCGGGTCTCGGGATGATCGAGCGTGACCGCTTTACCGTGGTCGGCGAAGAGGCGCGGCTTGTAGTCGAAGGTATCGACATGCGACACGCCGCCGGACATGAAGAGGAAGATGACGCGCTTGGCGCGGGGCGTGAAGTGCGGATTCTTCGGCGCCAGCGGATCGGTTGCGTCGCCGCCCGGCAACGCCCGCGGATTCCCATCCGTGGGTTTGGCCGGCGCACTGCGCGGCGCAGCGTCAGCGAGCAACTGCGAAACGATCCCCGGCATCAGCATCGAGCCGGCGACGAAAGATCGCACGAATCCGCGGCGGGTTGGCGTGTTCCTGGTTTCCATGATATTGCGAGAAAACAACCTGCGGCTGCAAGTTCGATCGCTGCCGCGCATGTGCGGAGCGATCACTTCCTTCGTCCTTGCTCGCGGAGCAGTCGATCCATCCACGCGTGCTGATCGGCGCTCAATGCCGGCTGCGGGGCCTGTTGGTAGTCGATGGCGCCGTACCGCCCGCGATGGTAACATTGCTCGATCAGTTGCTGAAGATTCAAGGTCACATCGCGGTCCGTCGGACGCAGCGGGATCGGAATCGTCGGCAACTTCTCCGTCAGCGCGATGCGATACACCTCCGCCTCGGACGGATTCGTCACCCGGCGAATGCAGGCCATGTAAGGCGTGCGCAGTTTGGGGTGGATGCTGTCGAGCGGCACGGCAAGCGTGAATGAGCCGTCGCGAAGGAGATCGATCTCGACGAGATTCACCGCGCTCGCCAGATACTCCGCTTGCTTTCTGCGATAAGCCGCGCGGCCTTCCGCCTTATTGGTCGGACTGAGCACCTCAATCGCGGTGACGACGCGGCCGCCGGCGGACAGGTCGAAGATTTCCACGTGCCGCTGCGGAAGCGGCTCCACCGACACGATCAACGGTTCCGCCAACGCCGTCGCCGCATGACCGATGCCGACACTCCCCTGCAATGGCCAAGGCGCTGTTCGTTCGGCGATCGTAACGTCGGGCGCGATGCCGCGTCCCTTGCCATCCTCCGTATCAACAAACACGCCTTCTTCCACTCGCGCGCTCAGGTCCGATGGAAGTTGCTCGTCGATCTGATCGCGCAGATACACCATCAGGCTGGTGTGCACATCGCGCCAGTGCTGCTCCAGGTATGGATCCATGCCGGGGAACGGACTCTTCATGCCCATATTGTTGCTCGCAAATGCGGGCTAGTCCACGTACACAAACTCATTGGCACTCATCAGCACGCGAACCAACGCCGCCCACGCGATCTTCGCTCGCTCGGCGGCGGGCTGCGTTGTCAGCTCACCCTGGTAATTCGTAAGCAGTTCCAAAGCCAGCGCGCGCTCGCGCGGCGAGGGTTGCCGCTGGTAAAGCAGTTGGTACGCGCGCTCCAGCCGCGCGGCCTCGTCCGCGATCGTCAGCAACTTCGTCGCCACGCTCATCGCGCGGGCATGCACGAACGGATCGTTCATGAAGTAGAGCGACTGCGTGGGCACCGTCGTCGCCTGGCGCTGACCGGTGCTGGCGTTGGCGTCGGCGCCGTCGAAGAGCGCCAGGAACGGGTGCCGGCGGCTGCGCTGCACCATCAGGTACACGCTGCGCTTGTTGTGGTCGTACACCGCGGCGAACGGATTGTGCTGCGTGAAGCCCCACGTGTTGTCCGGCGGAAACGGATGCTGCCCGCCCGGCTCACGATCCAGATCGCCGCTGACCGCCAGCATGCTGTCGCGAATCTCCTCCGCGCTGAGCCGGCGGCGAGGAAACGAAGGGCCAGGGGCCAAGGGCCGAGGGCCGAGGGATTTCGGATTTTGGATTTCGGATTTCGGATTTGCCTCGGTCGCTTGGTCGCTCGGTCCCTCGGCCCCCTTTCCTCCGGCCCCTTGGCCCTTGGCTCTCGGCCCTTGGCCCTTTTCTCCATCCTGTTGATACGCCTTCGAAAGCATGATCGCGCGGTGCATCGCCTTGATCGACCAGCCGCTGCGGACGAACTCGTGGGCGAGATATTCGAGGAGCTGCGGATCGATGGGCGGTTCGCCGCGGGAGCCGAAGTCGTTGGGCGTGCGCACGAGACCTGCACCGAAGTGGTTCAGCCAGATGCGGTTGACCATGACGCGGGCGGTGAGGCCTTGCGCACTGATGCGGTTAGCCCCCGGCTCCGCCGGGGGATTCTGCAATGCGGAGCCAACCGTTCCCGTGGCGTTCCCCCCGGCGGAGCCGGGGGCTAATGGCGCTGTCAAACTGTATGCCAACTGCAATCGTCCGCTGCCTGCGCCGACTGCCACGGGCTGGGCTCCGAACAACTCCATGATCCGCCGCGGCACGGGATCGCCGGGCTTCTCGATGTCGCCGCGCTTCAAGAGTTTCGCATCGGCGATCACGCCTTCGGTGACGGCGTAGGCGAGGTCCGGCTTGGGCGCCTTGGCCGCCAGTTCGTCGCGTTTTCGTTTGGGCTCGGCCATCGCCGGGGCCGCGTCGCGCAGCGCGAGCAGTGCGCCGCCAAGTTCGGGGGCCGCGAACGCATCGATCGACCACGCGATGCCGTCGCCGCCGCCGGCATCGAGGTCCGCCGCCTTGCCGGTGAGGTTCACGACACCATCGATCGGACTGACCCACACGATCGCCACGCCCCCGCCGTTCGATGGATGCACGACGACGCTCTGGCCCGGCTGCGTGACGGTGATGTACTTCACCGCCGTCGCTTTCGTGTAGACGCCGACGACGGGAAAGCCGTCGCCGCTGCCCGTCCACATGTGCAGCCCCGGCGTTGCGTTCGCGTCGGCGACGTACTTGTCGAGGAACGACGCCTCGCCGCGCAGATCGAGCATGCACCACACGCCGGCGTTGCCGTGACTGTCGCGATGTGCGTTGCCTTTGCCTGCCTCGTGCAGATCGGCGAGCAGGTCGGCGGTGAGATTCCACTTGCGCTTGGCGCCGTCGGCCTCGCTGATTTCAAACTCGACCAGCGTGCTGTCCGCGCCGTGGTTGCCGCGCGGGTGGACCGCGATCTGAATCGCGCTGCCCTTCTTCACCGCAACCTTGCTCAGCGCGTCCGGCGCGGTCTGGTTCGCAAGGAAATCCTGCCGGCCGCCGTTGTCGAATGTGCCTTTCGCCAGCATCGTCTGGCTCTTCTTCGCGGTCTCCTTCAGGTTCTTCTGCACCGCCGCCATGGCCAGCGTCGCCTTTTGGACTTCCGCCTCCGCCGCGGCCAGCGCCGCCTGGTGCGGTTTGACGTGCTGCTCCATCGCCTTGGGCGGCAGCAGCGGCATCATGTCGCGCGGGCGCTGCGTGTGTTCGCAGCCGGGGAACGGAAAGCGCGTGCTCTCGAAGATGCCGTAAAGCGAGTAGAAATCCTGCATCGACACGGGGTCGTACTTGTGATCGTGGCAGCGGGCACAGCCGATCGCCAGGCCCAGCACGGACTTGCCCAGCGTGTCGACCGTGTCTTCCAGCGTCAGGTGATGATCCTTGTCGATGCGAAAGCCGAAGCGGCGGGCGATCGCGACATAGCCCGTCGCGGTGACCAGCTCGGCATATCGCTTCGGGTCGGCGTCGGCGGGAAGCTGCGATGCGAGAATGTCCCCGGCGATCTGCTCGTGCAGGAACTGGTCGTAAGGCTTGTCCTGGTTGAAGGCATCGATCACATAATTGCGATACCGCCAGGCGTGCGGCACGGGGTAGTCCGCCGTTTCACCGGCGGTGTCCGCGTAGCGCACGACATCGAGCCAGTGCCGGCCCCACCGCTCGCCGTAGTGCGGCGATGCGAGCAGGCGGTCGATCAGAAGGGTGTAGGGTGAGGGGACGGGCGATTTCGGATTTGGGATTTCGGATTTCGGATTTGCAATCCCTTCGCGCGCCGGTGCCACGGCGTCGTTTCCCAAATCCGAAATCCGAAATCCGACATCCGAAATCCCCTGGCCCTCACACGCTTTCACAAACGCTTCCACTTCCTCCGGCGTCGGCGGCAGGCCGATCAGGTCAAATGTCGCGCGGCGAATCAGCGTGCGAGGATCCGCCGGCGGCGCGGGACGGAGATTGCTCTCCTCCAGCTTCGCGAGAATGAAGTGATCGATGTCGCGCGCCATCGACAGCGCGCGTGCTCGCGCCGACTGCGCCGCGGCCCCCTCTCCCTCACCGGGGGACGGGAGAGGGCTGGGGTGAGGGCCGGTCTTCACTGTGCCTGCATTCGTGGTTGTGCCCGCGCCGCTCCCAACGCCAGCATCCGCCGGCCAAGCCGTGTCTTTCACCGCCGGCCGCGCCACCGCTTTCAGCGGCTGAAACGACCAGAACTTTCTCGCCTGCTCCAGATCGAGCCGACCCGTGCCTCCACCAGCAACCTTTTCATCGCCGCCCGGCGCGCCCATCGCCACCCACTTCTCCAAGTCCGCGATCGCCTCGGCGGGCAGCTTCTGCTTCGGCGGCATCTGCGTGTCTTTGTCGGCGTAGCGCACCGCCTGAATCAACAGACTGTCGTCCGGCTTGCCAGGTTTGATCGCGGGACCGGACACGCCGCCCTTGTTCCAGCCGGCGCGGTGATCGAGGCGCAGTTCACCCTTGATTTTCTTCGCCTGCCCCGAGTGGCACTCGTAGCAGTGTGCCGCGAGCACAGGCCTGATGCGCTTCTCAAAGAACTCCACTCCAGCCGGATCGATCCCCTGCGCCAAGGCGCTGTGCGACGCCGACAGGATCACGATGGAAATGAGGAAATGGCGAGTCATTGGCATCACGAAAATCTGCCTGAGAATGAACAACCTTCGGCCGGCAACTCCACGCGCCGCGTCGGCAACGCGATGGCTCCGCAGCCACGATGTCATGATATCGTCGACGAGGTGAATCCCAATCTTGGCAATCAACGATTTCCGCGATCACTGTCCGTCACGCCGAAGCGGATGGCGTTCTTGCCTTCGCGCTTCGCCTGCATCGCCATGGCATCGGCGCGGGCGACGAGTTCAGCCGGCGTCTGGCCATCGCGCGGATAGGTCGCCAGTCCGCCCGATACCGTCAGGCTGCCCACCGCCTGCGCGCCCAGCTTCGCGAACCGGTGCGTGGACAGCGCCCGGCGAAAGCGATCCGTGATCTTCAGCAGGTCCGATGGATGCTGGCTGTTGGCGCGGCGCGGCGAATCGTGATCGAAGAACACCACCGCGAACTCGTCCCCGCCGATCCGTGCGACCACGTCCGGCTCGCGCACCACCGCGCGCATCAGTTGCACCGTCTGCCGCAGAATCTCATCGCCCGCCTCGTGGCCATAGCGGTCGTTGTAACGCTTGAAGTCGTCGATATCGAAGAGCAGCACCGTGACCGACTTGCTCTCGCGCTGCGCCTGCCGAAGCACCGCGTGCAGATAGCGATGGAAATAGCGGCGATTCCATGCGCCGGTCAACTCATCGCGCATCGCCATGAACCAGAGATCACGCTGCTGCTGGTGCAGCGCCAGCACCTGCGTCAGCCAGTTCGCCCAGGGCGCAAGCTGCGCCGGCGAAACGGAGGCAGGCGCGCTCAGGACGCCGAACGATTGCCCCAGCCGGGCGAGCGCGAGATGGGTGTTGCCGGGCGGCGCGGCCGCTTCGTCAGCGAACCATTGCGACTGACCAAGACCGGCCTGCTGACGAATCAACGTCAGCGCCGCCTCGCGCGGCTGGCCGTGCGGATGCAGGAGTTGCTCGAGCACTTCCAGTGGCGGAAGTCGATGCAGGACTTCGTCACTGGCCGGCCCTCCATCCCCCGCGCCCTCCTGCGGAAAAGAGGACTGGGGCGAGGGTGCGCCTTGTTCCAGTTCATCATCGCGCTGCGATCGTGCGTCTGCCGCCACCAGCTCTGCCCACGTCGCAGCCGACACCGGTTCATTCACGCAGGTGAATCCCGCCTGTTTCGCAGCCTCGGCGCAGGCCGGCGACGTCGGCGCGGCGCCGGCGGATTCTTCCTCCGCCACCGCAATCAGGCGCAGGCCCGGCGCGATCTGGTGCAGTGCCTCGGCAATCGCCGGCGCCTGGCCGTTGAGCTTCACCATCGGCGCCACGAGAACTCCGGGCGGCGACGCGACCGGCCGCGATGCCTCGCCCAGCGCCATCAGCACACCGTCGACCGTGGTGGCGCGGGCAGCCACGCTCGCCTGCTGCAGCGCGGCGGAAACGCGTCGCGGCAGACCGCGGCCGTCGTCAATAATCAGGACTTCAATCGCCCTCGACATGGCTTTTCCTCAACCTTCCCGGATCGGGCCCATCAGCATGGCCAGCTCTTCGTCGGTGAGCAGGTCCTCCGGCGCCATCAGCGGCCGGCGCGGCGAAGCGATCGCCGCGGGGCTGGTCCAGGAGGATGCGGGAGCAGGTTCGGGTTTCGCCGAAGTCCTGCCGCCGACCGCGGCGGACGCACCGGCGTCCGGCACTGAATCGTCGGTGGTCGTGTGCGCATGGCTCGATTCCACCGTGGTCGGCGAGACCGACGCGCCCACCAGCGGCAGGCCCGCCGCATCCACGCAGGCGACGAGCGGAAAATACCGCGCCGCCGCCGCGAGCAACTCGCCCAGTCCCGACGTTTTCGCCGGCCAGGGCACGATCAACTGCTGCGCTCCGCGATGCAACTCCATCATGGCCGCCACGGCATCGCGCACCACCGCCACGCGGGCCGCATTCTGTGCCGCGGCCGAAACCGCCGCACGAAACTCCGCGCCGTCGCAAACCGACGGACACAGCACCACCACCTGGCGGCTGTCGGCGGAATCAGATTGGAGGGTCGTGGCAGGCAAAATCTTCTCGCTGACGCACCATTGTAGAAGGTTGGGTGCGGGATGGAAGCGGAGCTTTAGCCGTTAGCCGTTGGCCGTTAGCCGTTAGCCGTCAGCCGTTAGCCGTCAGCCGTCAGCCATTAGCCATTAGCCGTTAGCCATTAGCCGTCAGCCGTCAGCCTCCACGGTTTAGCGACGGGGCTTGCCCCGCTCTTCTTGGCGTCGTTGCGGTTCATGCGAATTGCAACCGCCCCGCGAGAATTGAAAAGCCCCGCTCACCATCCAGGGTTTTTCAGTTCTCCATTTCCAGATAGGTACTGGATCAGCGGTTTGAACACAAAGGACACAAAGCCACGAAGGACACAAAGAGTTTCTCAGAGAATCAAGCCCTTTCATCTTCCACTTCGTGACCTTCGTGCCTTTGTGTTCTTTGTGATTCCTGGGAACAACCATTGGTCTGCGAGAATTGAAAAGCCCCGCTCACCATCAATGAGGATGGCCAAGACGGTTCGTCTTCGTTACAATGCCGGAACCTGATAATACGCACCCGTACTAAATCAAGGATCCGCCGATGCTCACTCTTCCCGTCCTCCGCTGGGGCCAGCCCTATGAATCGCTCGACTTCGACCAGGTCAAACACTTCGTCACCGGCGAAGTCCTCGCCAAGGTCGGTCAGGCCAACCCAGGCCTGCTCGCCCGCGACATCAAAAAAGCCAAGCGGGCCCGCGATGTGCTCCGCGAGATTCCCACCAGCCAGCTCGTGCAGATCATGAAGAAGGCCGCGGACCTCTACCTCAACGCCACGCTGCCCATGGGTGATGGCGTGCAGTCGCCTGACGATTTCGCGCGGCAGCAGTCCGCGTCCTGCGGCCTGCCCGTCCACATGGCCCGCGCCAACATGTCGAAGAATCACTTCGTGCTCTCGAACATGGATCGCATCCTCGATTGCCTCACGCGCGGACTCGACATCAACATTCTCACCCGCGGCTACGGCATCGAGAACCGCGGCGTCACCGTCAGCTACCAGGCGCAGTCGCCGGTCTTAGGCATGGTGCTGCCCAGCAACTCGCCGGGCGTACACACGCTCTGGCTGCCGGTGATTCCGATGCAGATCGGGCTGGTGCTCAAGCCGGGGCCGCAGGAGCCGTGGACGCCGTACCGCATGTTCGCCGCCTTCACCGAGGCGGGCATTCCGAAGGAAGCGATCAGCATTTATCCCGGCGGCGCGGACATGGGCGCCGAGGTCGTCAGCAAGTGCGGCAAGGTGATGATCTTCGGCGGAACCGCGACCATCGAACGCTATCGCGGCAATCCGGCGGTGCAGGTGCATGGCCCAGGCTTCAGCAAGATCGTCATCGGCGATGACAAAATCGATCAGTGGGAAAAATACATCGATGTCATGGCTGACTCGATCTACCTCAACAGCGGCCGCGGCTGCATCAACTGCTCGGGCATCTGGGCATCGCGGCACACCAAGGAAATCGCCCAGGCTCTCGCGGAAAAGCTCGGCCCCATTCCGGTGCTGCCGCCGGAGGATGCGAATTGCAAGCTCGCCGCCTTCACCGTCGCGGGTCAGGCCCAGCAGATCAACGAGCAACTGCTCACCATGTGCAAGGAAACCGGCGTCACCGACATGACGGCGAAGTTCGGCGCTCGCCTGCACGAGGTGCAATACGCCGCCTACCTGCGCCCGTGGATCGTGCACTGCGACAGCCCGGACCGGCAGATCGCCAACAAGGAATACATGTTCCCCTTCGCCTCGGTCGTGCAGTGCCCGCAGGAGCAGATCCTGGAGAAGATCGGCCCGACGTTGGTGTGCAGCGTCATCAGCGACAACCGCGAATGGTGCCAGCAGTTCATCGAAAACACGCACATCGACCGCCTGAACATCGGCCCGATCCCGACGATCAAGCTCGACTGGCTTCAGCCGCACGAAGGCAACATCGTGGATTTTCTGTTCCGCGCCCGCGCGTTCCAGACGACGCCGGAGAAACTGGCGGATCACAGCGCGGGGGTCAGCGGCGTGGCGATGGCGGCGGCGAAGTAGCGCGTCACAGTGGCAGAAACGTGACAAGATTTTCGAAGTCCTCGTGTCGACCGCACGCCGCAATGTAAACAAGGTCTTCGATCGCGCGCTTCGTCGGCAATTGCTGGCTTACGATGACGACCCCCGGCATCTTCTCGCCGTTCTCGATTCGTCGGACGGCGTGGCCGATCAACGTATTCACATCGTGGCTCACGACCATTCGCCCGTGCTCCGCCGCCCACGCGAGCAGGACAGAGTCGTCTTTGTTCGACAACCCCACGTCCTGCGCACGAACCCAGTCGATCACCTCGGCCCGCTTGAGCACGCCGCGCGTTATGTCGCCATTGAAATCTTCGTCTGAGAGGAATTGGAGCATTACTTGCCATTCTGCCGGGACTGCCGCTCCCGTAGTCGCTGCTTCAGTCCTCGATTGCCGTATTTCGCCTCAATCCGCGACTGGAGTCTTGCTGCTTCACGCTGCCGGCGCGCTAGATAGCGTGCCACTTCCTTGCGATGGCGCAGATAAAACGAAAGCACGGCATGCACGTCGGCAAGCTCGAGCGTGTCGAACGAATGGACGATCTCCTCCGCGCTGTCCCCTTGCTCGTACGCGTAGATCACCGAGTCCAGCGACACGCGCGTTCTTCCCACTCGAAGGGCGCCTCCTTCGACGAGACGAAGAGGAACCGACTGCCGCTTTGAGATAAGAGCTGTGTGCATGAGACGATTCCAGTCGAAAGACCAGTCAAGTATAGCTTCACACACTAACCCGATCTTAAGCGTCGCGCATCGCTACAGAAGCACCATCCGCATGAGCGGCAGTATTCCCCTTCATCACTTCCGCACCCTGTGTACTTCGCCCCATGATCTGCTCCAGATAGAACTCGTAGTCCTCCAACTCATTGCGCGTCAACTCATGATGCACGCGCACGGCAATGAGCCTGCGCGAATACTCGCCCTTCTGCGCCGTCACGTCGCGGATCACCGCCTCGATCGGCTTCGTCGGCTTCACCGGACGCCGGCCCGCGATGACGTCGGCGAGGCGCACGCCGCGGGTGCGGTTGTGGTGGCTGTTGCCCAGGAGCAGCGTTTTCAGGCCGTCGCGATCCACGTGCACCGCCACGCGCAGGGCCCGCAGCGCTTCGGGGTCTTCCACCAGCGTCAGCTCGGGCCGCCGCGCCAGGTAATCCACCAGCGATTCCTGCTCCTGCCGCGTGCGCTCGATGAAGCTGCGCCGCCGGGCCAGTTGCCGTTCGCGCGGCGTGAAAGCTCGCTTGTATTTCACCACGTCGTTCTCCCACGTTTCATCCAGTTCACCCAGCGCGTACTGCGGGTCGTACAGCCGGCGCAACTGGCACGCGGCCTCGAAGTTCGGATAGATCGCCCGCTGCATCAGGCGCTGCGCCAGTTCCGGCTCGGGCGTGAGCACCTGCGAGAAGATGCGCTGCCGCAGCGTGACCACGTCCTGCACCGCGCCTTCGCCCAGTTGAGCGCGGACGACATCCTCCGCCGCCGAGTTGGGCCAGAGGAAATGATCGATGGAAAAATGAAACGGGGCGTAGCGCTTGTCCAGCCGTCGGCACGCCCGGGCCACGCGCAGCTGAATCGCCCGGCTGATCACGCGGAACCACATCTTCTGAAACATGCGCTTGCGGGTGTGCGTCAGCAGAAAAAGCCTCGTCACGCGCGATTCGACCTTCGCCTCGAAGATGCTTTCCACCGCGTCGAACTGCTGCTGCAGCTTCGTGTCGGTGTGGTGAAAAGGCGCGCCGTCGTACCAGTCCTTCAGAATCGACAGGTCATAGCGGAAACTGTGCCGCAGCACGGAGCGCGGCAGCGGCAGCATCATCGCGTAGACAAACACCAGGTTCCATCCGCCTTCCGTCAGCCCCAGCCGGCCCATCGTGCGCTCGAGATGCTTGCGGCGATCCGCGGGCAGATCGTCGGCAAAGCTCGGGTGGCTGAGGCGTTCCAGTTCATCGTGCTCGGCCGCCACGGCAGCCGCTTCGTCGTCGAGCGGCGACACGCCATGCACCGCCTGCTCGTACCGGAACACGCGCTGCCAGAGCCGGCGGCAGTGAATCGGCTGGCGGGACTTTTTCATGTCCTCCAGCAGATTGCTGCCCTTGGCCTCGCTGAGCATGAGCGCGCTCTTGGAGAACGAGCCGCCCAGGAACATGAGGATCAGCCCGCCGATGCAACTGACGGCGAAGATGAGCGACGTGCCGCCGATGGCGGTTTTCAAGGTGACGCCCAGGTCGTAGTCAGGTGTTTTCTTGTCGATGACGAAGACCGTGAACAGCGCCACCGCCACGCCGGTCGTGCGTCGAAACGTGCCTCGAAACAGCCAGAACCCCACGGTGCCCATGATGTCGCTGAGCGTGACGAGGCCCGTGATGGTGCGCCAGGCTCGGCGGACTTTCTGCATGGGACGGTTCCGATCGTGGGCCGAATCCCGCTAACGGGTCTGCCCAAAGTTCCGCGGGTTGCGGTTCGGCCCCCTCGCCCCCGGCTCTGCGGGGGAGAGGGTTGGGGTGAGGGGGCTTCGATCAGCCAATGGCGCAACGCTCGCAGGGGGCCGCTCGACCCCCTCACCCTGGCCCTCTCCCCAGCAGACTGGGGGAGAGGGGACAAGGCCCCGGAAGTTTTGGCAGACCCCCGTTGACTGCGTGCGCGGCTCTGACTGGATTTCACCGCGTTGTAGTATCGTAGCAGTTGCGGCGTCCGCGCCACTTGCCTTCATGAGATCGACCATGCTCCCACTCATCTTTCGCCAGGCCGCGCTGGAGGAAATCATCACGCTGCGTTATGCGGTGCTCTGCACGGGCAGGCCGTGGCGCGAGGCGCAGTTCAACGGCGACGACGATCCGCTGACGCATCACTTCGGCGCGTTCCGCGTCATCGCCGGCGCTGCCCCGGTGAACGTGGGCTGCGTCAGCTACATGATGACGGAGCACGACGGCGAACCCGCGTGGCAACTGCGCGGCATGGCGACCCGCCCCGATCTGGCGGGCCAGGGCATCGGCCGGCAACTGGTCCTCGCGGCCCAGCAGGTGCTCCTGGGCCCTTCGCCGGTCCGCCTCGTCTGGTGCAAAGCCCGCACCCCGGCGATCGCCTTCTACGAACGGCTCGGCTGGCGCGTCGTGTCCGAGGAGTTCATCATCGAGCATTACGGCCCGCATCGGAAAATGACGACGCGCATCGGCTGAAGGACCGCACGCTCGGTCCCCCGGTGAGGAAGAGGGGGCCGGACCATCGCTCCTCGAAATTTTTTTGGCAGACCGGAATCACCATGCGCTGTTTTCGCACTTGACTAGGGTTGGGCCGCGCGGTACCTGTGCATTGGGGAATCGGCAACTCCGATTTCCATTCAGGCGTGCGAAAATCCCTCGGGTTGCGAGCGCGGGTGGTGGACAGGATCGTCAGGGGTCCTTTCAACGGTGGATCGCAGGTTCGTCCCTTCTCGTAAACGTTGCAGGGACGCGGCCTTACGGATTGTGTTCAACTGGTCGCCTTGGCGAGGATGCCATGCGTGTATTCATGCTGGGATGGGAATTCCCGCCGTATATCAGCGGCGGTTTGGGAACGGCGTGCCTTGGGTTGACCAAGTCGCTCAGCGCGATCGGCACGCAGGTGACGTTCGTTCTGCCCAAACCGGTGGATCCTCGAAGCAGTTCATACGTGACGCTGCGCGGGCCGCGCGCTCCGCGCACCGGTGAAACGCGCGGCAACGGCAGCGCGCTGGCCGCATCCAATGCGAACAGCGCCGCGACGAGCAGCGCCGTGGCAAGCGCCGCCGCGGCTGGCGGCGTCGGCGCGGCCGGCGCCGACAGCGCCATGAGCATGCACGATTTCGATGAGGCGACGGAAACGCCTTCGATTCCGCGCGTGCATTTCAAGACGGTGCCCACCTGGATTCGCGACCCGTATCAGTCGCCGACGAATCAGCCCAAACCCGGCGCCCCCGGCGCCCACGCGAATCTCGGCGCCGTCGGCACGACCGATCCGGGCCTGCGCCCCATCAGCATTCTCAACGGCAACCACAGCACGCCGGCGATTCCCGACGCCGAGCTGCCCGGCCAGCACGCGCCCTCCACGCCGCTGCATCACTACGGCGGCGATCTGATGACCGAGGCGCAGCGCTATGCCCGCTTCTGCGTGGAACTGGCGCGCGGCGAATCCTTCGATGTGATCCATGCCCACGACTGGCTCACGTTTCCCTCCGGGCTGGCGGTGGCGGCGGCGACGGGCAAGCCGTTGATCGTGCACGTCCACTCCACCGAGTTCGACCGTTCCGGCGAAAACGTCAACCAGCAGGTCTACGACATCGAGCGCCGCGGCATGCACGGCGCCATCCGCGTCGTGTGCGTCAGCCGGTTCACCGCCGACATCGTGCGCGATCGCTACGGCATCGACCCGGCGAAGATCGACGTGGTTTACAACGGCGTGGAGAACGGCCAGATCATGGGCGCGGGCGTCGGCCGGGCCGCCATTCGCAAGGGCGACAAGGTCGTCCTCTTCCTCGGGCGCATCACCATGCAGAAAGGCCCGGAGTATTTCATCCGCGCGGCCCGCAAGGTGCTCGACAAGTTCGACCGCGTCAAGTTCGTCGTCGCCGGCTCCGGCGACATGGCTGAGAGCGTCGTGCAACTCGCCGCCGAGCAGGGCATCGGCCAGAAGGTGCTCTTCACCGGCTTCCTCCGCGGCAAGGATGTGGAACGCATCTTCAAAATGGCGGACCTCTACGTCATGCCCAGCGTGTCCGAGCCCTTCGGCATCGCGCCACTGGAGGCCATCAGCCACGATGTGCCCGTGATCATCAGCAAGACCAGCGGCGTGTCCGAAGTGCTCAAGCACGCGCTGAAGGTGGATTTCTGGGACGTGGAGGAAATGGCGAACAAGATCATCGCCGTGCTCCGCCATCCGCCCCTGTCGGCGACGCTGCGGGAGCACGCGGACCTGGAAGTGCGGCAGCTCAGTTGGGATGGGGCTGCGAAGAAATGCGTGCAGGTCTACGAAAAAGCTATGGCGGCGATGCCGGCGTGACTGGTACAATGCGCAGGCGCAGTGGGACGACTTTTCAAGTCGTCCGCCGGGGAACGGAACGAATCGAAGGAACCCGAATGCGCCGAGTCGATGCGGACGACCTGCAAAGTCTTCCCACACGACGGACGCCTTGAAAGCCGTCTCACCCTGGAGCACCCATGACCCCGATTCACCGACACTGGAGCCTGATCGCCCTGCTGCTGGCGGTGCTGTGTGCGCCTGGTTCCGCTGCCGATCCAGCCGAGTGGAAGACCGTGCAGGATCTGGCCGCCACGTTCCCCGACAGCTCGGCGGGCAAGCGCACGAGGCTGGCGGCCAAGTCCGTGTTCCACACGTTGCAGGTCGACGGCAAGAGCCTGCGCTTCAAATGGGAAACCACCAAGGCCGGCCGCAATCCCGACTTCAGCCTCGACCTGTCCAAGGAAATCACGTCGAACAACGGCGGCAAAAAGATGCAGCGCGTCGCGACCTTCGGCCGCACGCACGACAACGTGAAGGACGGCAAAGTGTTCGACATCGGCCCCGGCCTGTACCGCCTGGAGATTCGCGGCCACTCGATGGAGTACAAGGTGCTCATCGAGGAACTGGTGAAAGACGGGGCGAAAAAGTAAGGAACGGGATCGAAATAACTTCGCGATTTGGCGGTCCCCCATTTAGCCGGCGGGCTTGCCCGCCGAGGGCGTCTCGGCGGGCAAGCCCGCCGGCTAAATGGAGAACTTATTTCGGTCCCGTTCCTAAGGATCGAGACCGAAACAACTTCCCGATTGGCAAGGTTCGAACTCCCCTCCCTTTTAGATTCTGACACCGTCACTTCTGCGCACGGCGCGCAGAAGTTTGCATCGGAGAAGTCAAAAAAGTGAATGCGAAAGTCAAAATGCAAAAGTCAGAAGCGGCGGGAGCGCCGATTTCTGACTTTTGACTTTTGCATTTTGACGTCACCATTTTGACTTTTCCCGGCTCTGCCGGCTTTCCTTGCCGCACCCTGTCCCGGATTATTCATGATCTTGCACAGGAGCCGCGCACGAAGTAAGCGGTTCGTCAGATTCCACGCGCGTCATGTTCACACCGGCGACCCGAGCATCCTGTCCGGCCGCGAAAGAAGGTCGAGGTCGTCAAGAACGCCGCGAACCCCGCTTACTTCGTGCGCGGCTCCTTCTGAAGCCTCGAATAATCCGGGCTAGCGCCCGGCTCTCGCAGCGAAGGACGCACGGTCTGTTTCCCAGCCATCCGATGCGGATCGTCCGCTCCACGCGTAACCGGGCAAGGCTTTCGGACAATACTAGGTATCCGTGGCAAGGGGCCCCACCGGCGGGTCGGGGTTGTTCTTTGGTAATTCGTGGCACCTTGAAGGCGAGGGAGGTGACGCTGGCCGTCAGCCGGTCGGGCCACAAACAAATGGCCGGAAAGTGTCCTACCCTTTTGGCAGTCAAAGCGATAATCGCAGGCAACGGCAGGAGTTATCTTCGATTTTGACCCCCGGGGGGTACGTGGCCGGCCACTCGGATCACCCGCACACCCCGGCCTCACCCCCGGCCCCGGCCTCGGCCCCGGCCTCACCCCAGCCGCTTCACCTGATTCGGCCCGTCGAGCCGGTAGCGGATGGAGCGCCAGGTGAAGGTGCGGGCAACGAGGGCGCTGGCGGCGAAGAGCCAGTGCAGGGACATCCAGACCGGCGTGAGCCAGCGGTCGATGAACAGCGCCAGGCGGAGGCGGTGGAGCATGGCTGGGCCGAAGGCGTGGGAGATGGTCCGGCGACGGTAGCCGGCGCGGAGCTGGTTGAGCACGAAGACGGCCGCGATGGCCGGCGCACAGAGCCAGGAGCGCCAGTCGCGCGGATCGGCAAGCACGTTGACGATCAGATGCGACCACGCCGCTGCGAACCCCAGCAGCCAGCACGTGAGGCTCATCAGGGCGAACGCGTAGATGGCCGGCGAGTAGACCCTGGTGATGATGTACTGCCGGCGGGCGAAGGCGAAGAGGGAGGCGAAGGTGAAATCGACCGGTGTGGCGGCGAGGCACTGCGGGAGATAGCGCACGTCGAGGTTCAGATCGCGGGCCATGCGGGTGATGGGATAGTCGTCGGTGAGGGCACCGGTGAGGCGGTGGATGAGCTGGCCTTGCCTTGCGGTGCGGACGTGCATGGCCATGGCGCCGCCCCAGGCCTGATCGCGGCTGTGGGTGCGATAGGCACAGGCGACGGAGGCGTTGATCACGCTGGCGAGGCTGGACCAGAAGCGGGTGAGAACCGTTCCGGGGTGGCTGGGGCAGGATGCTCGGCGGATGCCCCGGAACGGTTCACCTTGTTCCAGCGAATCACTTGGTCCGCAACGATTGTGGAGGGCATCGCGCCCGACCGGGGCTTCCGTGGACTCCAGCCCCGGCCACCCGGAGGAGTTCTCCGGCACGATCCAGCGATAGCCGGTGGTCACGCCGACGGTTTCCAGCTTCAGCCTGCCCACCAGGGTGGCGAGCCAGGTTGAGCCGGGCACCGCGTCGCTGTCGGCGAAGGCCCAGACGTGGTTGTCGTCGGCGTCCGGCTCGATGGCCCGCAGGACGTGCAGTTGGTTGTGGACCTTCTGCCCTTCGTCGGGGCCGGCGGCGCCGGCGATCATGACCTGCGATCGGCGCTGGGGATATTTCGACAGCTCCGCCGAGACGACGGGAAAGGCGGGATCGTCGCGGGATTCGAGCACGATGATGACGCGGTAGTCGGGATATTCCTGCGTACACAGGCTTTGGATGCAGCCGGTCAGATCGCGGTCGATGCCCTTGATGGGCGTGATGAGCGTGACGGGGGGAAAATAGTCGGGCGGCGGGAAGCCGGTGGGCTCGAACCGCGAGGCGTGCTTGCGATTCGCCAGCACCGCGACGAGGGCGAGCGCGACCCAGCCGACGGCCAGGAGCAGGCACACGATGTCCCACGCAAGAGGCATGCGGTGGGAGCGTAACGTGGCGCGGGCCATGGCGAAAGAGAGCGGAAGCGCGGCGCGATGGGGTCTGCTCGAACTTCCGAGGCATGGTTCCCTCTCCCCCAGTCTGCTGGGGGAGAGGGCTAGGGTGAGGGGGCCAAGAAGCCTTGTGACAACGTGAAGCCGTTGGCTCATCGATTCCCCCTCACCCCGACCCTCTCCCCCGCCGAGCCGGGGGCGAGGGGGCCGATCCACAAGCCCCGGAATTCTGGGCACACCCGTGCGACGGCGCTCACCACGCGATGCGGGTGCCGGTTTCGTCGCCCTTCATGTGCCTGACCTGCTTCAGGTCGATCTCCAGTTCGATGGGAAAATGCAGCCCGCCGCGGTTCATGGGCACGCCGTCACTGATGCGGGCTTTCCTGATCGTGCCCCAGACGCGCAGGTAGCTTCGCTGGTAGTTCGGCTGGACGAACACCGCCAGTTCGTCGTTGGCGCCTTCGCCGGCGATCTTGATGAATGGCTGGCGACGGGCGAATCGTTCGGCGCCTTGGATGTCGTCGAGCGACGCGCCGAGGCTTGCGTCCAGCTTGATCGTCTCTTTGGGTTTCGCCTTGTTCGAGCCGTCCGGCGTGTGTTGGTCCTCCGCATCGCGCGAGAAACCATAGGAACGAACGATGACAACCCAGTCTTCCATCTCGCGGTTCACCAGCAGCTTCTCCGCCTGCTGTTTCCATGCGTTGAACCCCTCGCGCCACTCGCCGGCCGCGGGGTCGGATTCCTTGATCGACTGTCGTGAGAAACGCTCCAGCGCCCGCACCAGCAGCAACTGCTCGTCGGGCGCCTGCATCAGCCAGCGACGCGCATGCAGATCGAAGGCGTCGCACTCGGCGACGGTGGGCGGCGTGCGCGGCGACAGCGGCAAGGCAACGGCGGCGTCCATGTCGCCGGCGTCGCCTTCGCCATCATCGGGATCGCTTTCGTCGATGTTGCTGTAATCGGAAGGGGGCTGAAGCATCTTGCTGAGCCCCTGGCCCTGGCGCTTGGCCTTCTTCGGCGGCGGATCCTGGCCACAGCCAATCGACAGCAACGCGACGATCAACAGTGCGATGAATGCAAGGCGATGCGGCATGGCCGACCCCAAGGGACGACAAGATGGCCCACAACCGATGACAGCAACGATCCGCCGGCACGACTCGGCGCGTGCACTTGCAATGAAGAGAACCGTCCACTGTTTAGCGACGGGGCTTGCCCCGTTTTTGGTCACTTCTTGATGTCGTAACAAAGCAGTTCGTCCTGGTTCCGCAGATACAGCTTGCCGCCATGCACCACCGGGTGCGGCCAGCTTGGGCCGCTGGGCTTGATCTTGAAGCTGCCTTTCTCGACGTACTTGTTCGGGTTGGCTTCGACGAGGGTGACGGTGCCGTCCTCGTAGCGGAAGTAGAGGTGGCCGTCGGCATAAGCGACGGCGGCGGACTTCTGGCCCTGGATTTCGTTGTCCTTGTTCATCCAGCGAATCTTGCCGGTGGCGAGTTCCATGCAGAAGGGCATTCCCTTGTTGTGCCCGTGCCCGCCGAAGAGGTAATCGCCGATGAGGATCACGCCGCCGTGATGGTTCTGCAGTTCGTCGGCCTTTTTGTAGTAGACCTCGGTCGCGTCGAACGCCGCTCCCTTCTTGGTGATCTTCAGGAGCGCGCTGCCGCCGTCGCCGTAGCCGCTGGTGCAGAACACGTAATCGCCTTTCACAATCGGCGTGGGGATGTTGGCGGTGCCGTTGGCGACCTTGTTGTAGCCCCAGAGGAATTTGCCGTCCTTCGCGTTGACGCCGATGACGCCCTTGCCGACGAGCTGCACATACTGCTTCACGCCGCCGGCGTTGCTGATGACGATGGAGGAATAGCCCGCGCCGTCGTTGCCTTTGTTGCCCAGCTTGTCGGGCACAGCCGATTTCCAGACGAGTTCGCCGGTGCTCTTCTTCAGCGCGACGATCTGCGCATCCTTGGCGCCGGGCGTGACGAGGACCCAGTCGCCATCGACCAGCGGGGACTCGGAATAACCCCAGCCCGAGTGCATCTTGCCGCCGAAGTCCTTGCTCAGACTCTTGCGCCATTTCTCATCGCCGGTCTTGGCGTCGGCGCAGAGGAGGTCGCCGTTCTTGGTCATGCCGTAGACGAGGCCCGCCTCGGGATCGACGGTGGGGGTGCAGTTGGGTTCGTTGCCGTCGCCGACGGGTGCGGACCAGACGATCGCACCATCCTTGCGGTCGAGGCACAGCAGCACCACGCCCTTCTTGCTGCCCATGGTGTAGAGGCGGTCGCCGACGACGACGACGCTGGAATAGCCGGCGCCCAGGCCCTTGCTCTTCCACGCGAGTTGCGGGCCGCTGCTGGGCCACTGCGGGAGCAGGCCCTTCTCCGGCGAGATGTTGTCGAGCTTGGACCCGCGCCAGCGCGGCCAATCCGTGTCCGCCGCATGGGCGGATGTGAGAATCATCGCACCGAACAGAGCGCACGTGGCCAGAGATTTCATCGGAGCCTCCTGGGATTCGAACGGGATTGGAATGTCGACGGGCTTTCCGCCAGACTCGCTGGCGCATTCTAACGACCGAAAGCGAAATGCAATGCGCGGTTTCCGGGGCCTGCACCCTCGCGCTTAATCGGCGTCCTCGCCGAGCGGGCGCCGGGCGGTGTGCCGCACGAACAGGATGTGGACGGTGTCCGTCCTGATCGTGAAGACAATGCGATACGACTTGAAAACAAGCTGTCGAAGTTCTTCATCGAAGAACTCATTCTCCCGGGCGAGCGCGCATCGCTGCGGCATGATCTCCAGCGACTGCACCGCATCGTAAAGTCCCTGCAGCCATCGCTCAGCATTCAGCGGCGCGCGGTTGCGTATGTAGTGAAAAGCCTGCAGCGCATCGTGCCACGCGTCGTCGTCGATTTTGACCTTGCAGCGTCTCACTTTCGCTTGTTCCTGCCGCGGAGCTGAATCCCTGCTTCCGACGCCAGCTTCTGAATCGCCTGCTGTGCGTCGGCGCCCTCCTCGCCCGAATCGAGTCGATCCAGCGCCTTTCGAATCTTGACGATGGCTCCGGCGAGGTCTGCGTCCGCGACCAGTCGCTGATAAGCCTCCGCATCCTGAACAACCACAGCCGCCTTGCCGTTGACGGTCAACAGCTCAGGCTCGCCCGAACTGCGAAGCCGCTTGACGTGCTTGCGCGCGTTGCGGGTGAAGCTCGACAGGGCGTGAATATTCGTGACGTCCAGCATGGCGGTTCCTCACAACAGTTGATTTGCAGCTAATTGCACGATAGCCCCACCTGCGACGCGAAGCAAGGAATGTCAGTCGCATCGGGCTGGCACATGTCCTACATTACGCCCATGTGGATCGCTCACACCGTTGAAGAACTGCGTCAGCATCGCCGATCGCTTGCCGGCTCGATCGCCTTTGTTCCCACGATGGGTGCCCTGCATGCGGGGCATCTCTCGCTGGTGGATGCGGGCCGGAAACTGGCGGCACACGTGGTCGTATCCATCTACGTGAATCCCACGCAGTTCGGCCCCAACGAGGATTTCACCAAGTACCCGCGCACGCTGGCGGACGATCTGGCGATGTGCGAGCAGGCCGGTGCCGCCGGCGTGTTCTGTCCGACGAATGAGGCGATGTATCCGCCGCACCAGTTGGAATGCGCGGTGAACATTCCCGCGCTGGCGACAATCCTGGAAGGCGAATTCCGGCCCGGGCATTTCGCCGGCGTCTGCCGCGTGGTGGCCAAGCTTTTCAACATGGTGCAGCCGGACGTGGCGTGCTTCGGCCGCAAGGATCTGCAGCAGTTGCGCGTGATCGAGGCGATGGTCGCCGACCTGGCGATGCCGATCCGCATCGCGGGCTGTCCGACGCTGCGCGATCAGGACAGCATGGCGATGTCCAGCCGCAACCGGTACCTGACGCCGGAGTTGCGCAAGCGCGGGCTGGGATTGTTCGCGGCCCTGCGCGAGGCCCGCGCGATGGTGGAGGAGCAGGGCGAAACCGATCCGCGCGCGGTGGAGGCGGCGATGCGCACGATCCTGGCGGCGCATCGGGTGGCGGTGGACTACGCGGTGGTCCGGCATCCGCGCACGCTGCTGCCGATCGACTGCATCGAACCGAAGGTGACCGCGGGCGTCGCCGCCGTGATCGCGGGACGGGTGGACAGCGTCAGACTGATCGACAACCTGATTCTGGGAGAGACGCAGTAACAGATGGAGGGTGCGCCGAAGTGCGCTGCTTTCCGCGATTTCGCGCGCGAACGGGGCGTGGGTCGGCGCTGAGATGTGCATGGCACTCTGACGGATTTGTAGACGCGGGCTTCAGGTCTAAACTCGAACCGCGGCTCTCGTTCGAGGTTCGTCGCATCCTCACTTTTCGACAACGGCCATTCCGCACAAGAACCTCGACCAGGACGATGTCGGGTTGGGTTCGAGGGTTGTGGCGAATCTCACTCGCGGTCAGCAAGGGACGCTTCTCAAAGGCGAAACTTTTCCGGCTGGTCACCGCCGAGTTCTCGATGGGACAGGCCTCGTAACCATGTCCCCCGGTTGCGGATTCGTTTCCGACCTCCCTTTTCTCCCTGTCCCCGCCGATTTCTGTTAACGAATCCCACGGAGTATCGGCATACCGGATGGGATATACAACAGGCGGTGTGGCAAACGATGACTCAAGATCAAGCAAGAGAAATCTTTGCAAACGCTGGCTCGAGGTTGAGCCGGCGGTGTCGGCGTATGTTTTCGCGGCGATCTCGGGATTCCACGACGCCGAGGATGTGGTCCAGCGGATCGCCCAGGAACTCGCCCGGCGGTTCGACGAGTACGACCCGAATCGGCCGTTCACCGGGTGGGCACTTTGGATCGCGAAGTCGCGGGTGATCGACTTCTACCGTGTCCAGGGCCGTCGCCGGATTGTGTTTTCAGACGACCTGCTGCGGCAACTTGCGGAGACGATCGCACAACAGGCCGACGGCAGAAATCAGCGCCGCGAGGCTCTGGAAGCCTGCCTCGATGGATTGCCAGGAAAATCGCGGCGGATGCTTGAACTTCGATTCGTGGACGAACTGTCCCCTGCCGAAGTCGCCCGCGAAATCGGTTCGACGAGCGGGTCGGTGCGCGTACTGCTCACCCGCATTCGGGCTGCACTGCCCAAGGACGCCATGCTCGACGCCCGCGACGGGGAGAGCCTTCTGCCGCTCTTCGACGGCAAACTTCCGAAACGGACGCACGCCATCCCGTTCACCGCCAAGGGGACCGCATTGATCGACGGGGATTTCAAACTCATCGCTTTAGGCACGGGAAAGAACCGGACCTGGCAACTCTTCGACCTGAAGAACGATCCCAATGAGAACCGTGACGTGTCCGCCGCGCACCGCGAACGGTTCGATAAGATGAAGACCGAAGCTGAAGAGTAAGTCGCGTCGGTGGAGGCCAGCGCAGCGGGCAAGGATTATCCGGAAGGTCGCGTGATCCAGCCCCAACGGAGCGAGCGATGGACTGAAATGGAATCGTACAAGAAGCATTTCGAGGAGTTCGCCAAGCTCAAGCCCGGCTTCAGAGTGAAGGAGTAAATCAACATGAGAATCACAAACTTCGCCTGGCTTTCTTCGCTGCTCGCGCTTCTGACGTGCTCGGTTGCGACCGCAGCTGACAAGCCGCCGAACGTGCTGCTACTGATTGCAGACGACTTGAACACGTGGCTGCTCGAAGACCCCGACCGCTACGCGGGCAAGGTGGTCGCGCCGAACATCAAGAAACTGGCGGAGAGCGGAGTCGCCTTCCGAAGTGCGTACGCGGCCAGCCCGGTGTGCTGCCCGTCGCGCACGGCGTTGCTTTCGGGAGTCCGGCCCTGGCAGTCCGGAATGTACATGAACGGTCTCGAATCATCCGGGAGCGTCGCCCTCAAAAACGCCACCTCGCTGCCGGGATTGTTCAAGAACGCTGGCTATTTCACCGCTTCCTATGGGAAGGTCGGCCACGGCTGGAGATTAGGAAAAGTCTGGGACGATGAACTTCCTCACAGACGTGATCCCGCGCCGCCCAAAGCACCCTTGCTGCCTTTCACTCGTGGAGAACAAGACTGGGGACTAACGCATCTGGCGGAAGAGGAGATGAACGACACCAAGATGGCGGATGCGGCCATCGCACAATTGCAGAAGAAACACGACAAGCCGTTCTTCGTCGCCTGCGGGCTGTTCCATCCGCACATGCCGTGGTACGTGCCGAAAAAATACTTCGACATGTTCCCGCTGGAGGATGTGAAGCTGCCACCGATCCTCAAGAACGATCTCGACGACCTCCCCGCTCTTGGGCACGAAGTCACATCCTCGAAAAGCAAGTTCGTGGATCAAGTGATCGCCAAAGGTGTCCACAAACAGGGCGTGCAAGCGTACCTCGCGGCCACCGCCTACGTGGATGCCCAAATGGGTCGCGTGCTGGATGCCCTTGAAAAGAGCGAGTATCGGGACAACACGATCGTGATCTTCATCAGCGATCACGGTTTCCATCTTGGCGAGAAGCACCACTGGCAGAAGAACACACTCTGGGAAGAAGCGACCCATTGCAACCTGATGGTTCGCGCGCCCGGCGCCACGTCGCCCAAAGGCGTGTGCGAGCGATTTGTGTCGCTCCAGGACGTCTATCCCACGCTTGCGGAATTGTGCGCCCTCAAGGCGCCGGAGTATGTCGAAGGGAAGTCGCTCGTGCCGCTACTGAAAGATCCAAAGGCCGCGTGGGAGAGCACAGCGATCACTTCATGGGGCGACCGGTACGTCACGATTCGCACGGAGAAGCACCGCTACATCCGCTACCGCGAGGGTGAGGAGGAGTTGTACGACCACTCCAAAGACCCGCACGAGTGGACCAACCAGATCAAGAACAAGGATTACGCCGGTGAGCTTGAACTTCTTCGGTCGAAAGTGCCGGCGCTGAAGGACATGGCCCCGAAGCTGAAATCCGGCCGCAGAAACGGCGACGACTAGAGATCCGAGTCGGCAAGCCACACTGTTCGCGTCACAAGGGGCGAGCGCCTCGCCCGGCGGTCGAGGAGGCGTTGGGGCGAAGACCGTGAAATGCCGACGTCATCCTGCAGCTTGTGATGTGAAGAACAGCCAAGTTGTGGGACCGTTCTTGAATTGGTCAATGGTGGCATGCGCTGGCAGCGTGGCGATGACATCGTTGATGCCGTAGCGTCGGCCATGCAGTTCCACATCGTGTGCCTCGCCGCAGATTTGCTTCACTCGCGAGAGATCGACGCCATCAGGGATGGCGTACTCGGCCCCTTCGCAGTCGAGATTGAAGAGGCGCACGAACCCGCCGGCGCGGGTCAGGACTTCTGCGAGCGTGATCGTGCCCACCGGCAGTCCCCGGCCCCGGCAGACAGTTCCGCCGCCGGTGTTGTGCGGATCGTCGTCCGCGGGCGACATGAACGCCGGTTCGCCGACAGAACTGAAGACTAGCGTGCGCGGCAATAGGCCCCGACGCGAGATGAGCGGAGGAAGCGGGATCAGATTGGCGCTGGTCGTGGTCAACGGGCCACCGCCTTCTCCGGTTCAAGCGACCAGAACCTTTCGCCACGCTGCACGTCTGCAATAACCACAACCGCCCATTGCCGGTGAGACTTTGAGACTTCTCGGCCAAGTCTGGCCCAGGAAAGAGCCTCTTGACTCACCTCGGCAGTTCGCGCAAAGTCTCGGCAAGGT
This sequence comes from uncultured Phycisphaeraceae bacterium, assembly GCA_964426135.1. Classification (GTDB taxonomy): domain Bacteria; phylum Planctomycetota; class Phycisphaerae; order Phycisphaerales; family Phycisphaeraceae; genus CAYRPN01. The sequence continues at coordinate 34,249 of CAYRPN010000059.1, forward strand.
CTCGCCGCTACCTGGCGTTCTCAAAAACCCTACGTTTCTGGCACAAAAGCAAAAACCCCACGAGAATGATCTCGCGGGGTCTTGCGTTAACTGGAGGGTCGCATCGGTTTGCGACCCTGTCGAAGCTCCCCGA
>CAYRPN010000060.1:0-32491 GCA_964426135.1 uncultured Phycisphaeraceae bacterium
CAAGCCCGCCGGCTAAATGGGGGACCGCCAATTCGCCAAGTTATTTCGGCCTCGTGCCTTAGTCTGCTGCAAGCGAGAACTCCGTGTCTTGGCGACAAACACGTCGTGAATGCGTTCAAGTTGAAGGGTGTGCCCAATTTTCCGGGGGCTTGGTCCCCTCTCCCCCAGTCTGCTGGGGGAGAGGGCTAGGGTGAGGGGGACGGTGAACCTTGGGCGTCCATTTGTCGCTCGACATCGCAAACCCCCTCACCCCAACCCTCTCCCCCGCAGAGCCGGGGGCGAGGGGGCCGATCCACCGTCCCCGGAAAATCTGGCAGACCCAAGTTGAATCAAAAGATTTCAGGTGTTGACTCATTTTGCATCTTCTGGTACTCTCTGCCCCACTGCCCGGAATGTTCTTGCCGAGTAAGGAGTCACCTGTTGCGGGCGATGCGAGTGGAATGGAGACGATGCACTTTCGTCGCACTTTCTATTGATCGCTCTGACTGAAGGTTGAGTTGGTTCTGTTCGTTGTTCCGGACGATGCCGGGGCCGTTACGTGTCGCCATTGCCTTGCCAATCTCTACAGAAGGAAGAATTCGTGAAAACCCAGAAAATGCACGCTGTGCGCCGTTCCATCACCGTCGCGGGATCGATGATGCTTGCGCTGTCGGCTTCGCAGACGTTCGGCGCCATCCTTTTCAACGGGGCCGCTTCGTCCATCACGTTCACCCATGATGTACTCGAAGGCGGCGATATCGATCGCGTCGTGACCATCACCGGCGCCGGCATTCCCACGGGCGGCGGCACGACCTTCGCGCTGCCGGACCTCACTTTGACCAATTCCCTTGGCACCGGCACGGTCACCAGCCGCGCCGCCGCCGGCATGGGCCAGACCACGACTTCCACGACCGGCACGGGCGTCATCCGCTCCGGCACGCTCGTCACTCAGAAAGATACTTCCGATCCCATGGACCCGGATCACCACGTGCCCAGCGTGCTGACCATCGATTACGACCTGCGCTGGACCGTTACGCCGCCGCGCTACGGGCCGCCGATCGTCGGCTCCTTCAACGTGCCCCTGCTGGCGGTCATCGGCGCCGGCGGAACAGGCAAGGCGGAGATCGTCAGCATGGAATGGATTCGCGAGGTCGCCGGCGTGCCCACGTCGCTGCGCTCCGCGGTCACCTCTCCCGTCACCCCCGGCTCCGTGGTGAACTTCACCCCGGGATCCACGCTTTCCGCGCTGACCGTGCAGTCCGCCGCGTTCAGCCCCGGCAGCCTGAACACCGGCGATATCCTCATCGTCCGAGGCCAGGTGAAAATCAGCGTCGATAACGCCGAAGACCCCGTCAGCTTCTACTACGACACGCCCACCTACGACCAGCTCGTCTCCAACGACGCGCCCGTGATCTACCACCGCTTCAACGAGCCCGGCGCCGCCTTCCCCAATCCCGCGGTCGGCACCGTGCTGGACTCCAGCCCCGCCGGCAGCAACAACGGCCTCTACACCGGCAATCCGATCTACACCAACGGCATCAAGGACACAGGCATTGACTTCGGCGGAGGCTCCGGCGCGGTTCAGAACAACAACCTCCAATCCTCCCAGAACTTCTCCGTCGAGTTCTGGGCCGCCAGCAATGAACCGGGAAGCTGGAGCAACCCCGGCGCATTCGTCAACATCCCCGGCGCCAACGGCCTGAGCATCTCCACCAACGGCTCACCGCAAATCCAACTCAACATCACCGACAACCTCGGCGTCGTCCAGCCAGCCCTCGTCTTCAATCAGCCGCCCACGGACATCACGCAGTTCCATCACTTCGTCTTCACTTTCGACGATGCGACGAACCTGGCCCAGTTGTTCTTCGACGGCAACCCGGTCGCTTCCCAGAACGTGGCGGGGGTTAACCGCGCCAACGGCACGATGCAGTCGCTCTTCCTCGGCCAGAACCTGTTCGGCCGCATGGATGAGTTCGCGATCTACGATTACGTCCTTCGCCCCGAGGTGATCGCGTCGCACAACCTGCTGGGCCGCACCGATACCGACGCGCTGCCCCGCATCTTCGGCGCCGAGATTGTGGAGATTCCCGAACCGGCCACGGCGGTCATGGGCCTGGGTGCTCTGGCGGCGCTGGCGATGCGCCGCCGTCGCACGGTGTGAGTCGCACGGTGTGAATGGATCCTTTGAACTGAAGAAAATGCAACGGGCGCTGCCGCACGCAGCGCCCGTTTTTTTTGTCACAAATCCGTCGCCTTCACCCGCCGTTGGCCATCTTCACCGCCAGCCGGATCGCCGCCTTCATGCTGCCCGCGTCCGCCTTGTTCTTGCCCACGATGTCGAACGCCGTGCCGTGATCCACGCTGGTGCGGACAATCGGCAGGCCCAGCGTCACGTTCACCGCTTCATCGAACGCCACGAGTTTCACCGGGATCAGCCCCTGGTCGTGATACATCGCGACCACCAGGTCGTACTTGCCCGCCAGAGCGTCGATGAAGATCGTGTCGCCGGAGAAGGGGCCGTGTACGTCGATCTGCGAGCTCTGCGCCATCTGGATCGCCGGCTGAATCACGCGGGCCTCTTCGTCGCCGAACTGGCCGTTTTCCGAAGCATGCGGGTTCAGGCCGCAGACCGCGATGCGCGGCTTCTTCACACCCAATCGCACCAACGCCTGATGGCCCAGGTCGATCGGGTCGAACACCGCTCCAATCGTCAGCACGTTCCGCACCTCCATCAGCGGAATATGCACCGTCGCCAGCGCGACGTTCAGCTTGGGCGAGTGAAAAAACATCACCACTCGCTTCGACTTGGTGCGTAGCTGCAGGAACTCCGTGTGCCCCGGACACCGGCAACCCGCCATCACCCACGATTCCTTGCAGATCGGGGCCGTCACCAGCGCATCGATGCGGCCGTCCGCGGCCGGCGGCTTCATCGCCGCGGCGATCGCGTCATCGAGGAACCGCAGCGACGCCTGCCCGCCCTGTTTCGTCGGCTTGTGCACCGCCTGGCCGAGGATGGAATACTCGTCGTAATCGAGGACGACCACATCGTGAACCAGATCGAACGTGGCCCGCGGGCTGTCGTGCTGCAAGCGCCACCAGAACGGCTCGATCTCCGCGAGGTCGGCGGCGTAGCTGAGCAGCTCGTTCATGCCATACACGACGAAGCGCCCAAGCCGGCGAATTTCAGGATCCGCCAGCGCCTTGACCACCACCTCCGGCCCGATGCCCGCCGGCTCGCCCATGGTGATGCCGATGACCGGCCGACGCACGCTGCCGTTGGCGGCGGACGAAGGCTGCGGATCAGGCGTCGGATTGGAAGGCGGCGAACTCACGGCGGAATGGTAGCAAGCGTGTACTTCTCAGGCAGGCCGCGCACCGCCGTTTAGCGCTCGCCCGAAGGGCGAGGCGTCCCCGGCGTCCCCCGGAGTCCCCCGCGTCCCCCGCCTCAACATCGCCACGAACTCTTTGAGCAGCGGCGTGTTGTCATGCCACGTTCTTGCCGTCACAAGATTGCCGCTGACGACGCAAGGCTGATTCACATACGTCGCCCCGCCTTGCTCCACATCGAGTCGGCACTTGGCCACCGTCGTGAGTGTGCGGCCTTGAATCACGCCGGCCGCGGTGAGAATCTCCACGCCGTGGCAAAGCGACGCCACCGGTTTGTTTGCCTCGAAGAAATGCCGCGTGATTCGCAACAGGTCCTGGTCGTAGCGCAGATACTCCGGCGCCCGTCCGCCGGAAACGAACAGGCCTGCATAATCCGCCGGATTCACATCGCGAAACGCCACGGTCGCCTTGATGTGGTAGCTGGGCGATTCGCGCGTGATGTCCCACCGTAGTGCGCCCGGATCGGACTCGCCTTTCGCAGGGCCGGGTGGAATCTCGTGCATCACGCTGTGGTAGACGCGGGCCTCGGGGCCGGCCACGATCACTTCGAATCCATCCTCGGGCAAACGGAAAATCGGGTAGAACGTGTCGAGGGTTTCCGTCGCGTCGCCGATGGGCAGCAGGACTTTGGGCATGGGCGTTTCTCGTTGGGAATGGTGCGGCGCGAGATTAACATTTAGCCGGCGAACTTGCTCGCCGCGAAGCACCCGGCCTCAGTTGATTCGCTCGATTTCTGAAACGTCCCGCCTGTTTCCGCCAATCTCAAGTGTCGCGTCCACTTCCACAGGAGGTCCTTATGCGTCACCTTGCGTTGCTCGCCGCCGTGGCTTTGATCTCTTCCCTGGCATCAGCCGCGGATAAGCCGAAGGACCGCAACGCGCTGGTGCGGGAGGACAAGCCCACGGTCACCAAGGACGAACGCTGGGTCTACAACGATCTGGCCAAGGGAATCGAGGCCGCGAAGAAGGAGGGCAAGCCGCTGCTGATCGTCTTCCGCTGCATCCCCTGCCACGCGTGCAGCGGGTTTGACGCGGCGGTGTTGCAGAACGCCACCGATCGCTTGAAGCCGCTGATGGATCAATTCATCTGCGTGCGCATCATCCAGGCGAACGCGATGGACCTGGCGCTGTTCCAGTTCGATTACGACCTGTCCTTCGCCGCCTTCTTCATGAATGCGGACACGACGATCTACGGCCGCTACGGCACCCGCAGCGATCTGAAAGACACGGAGCGCGATGTGTCGATGGACAGCTTTTCCAAGGCGATGCAGGGAGCGCTCGACCTGCACAAGGGCTACCCCGGCAACAAGTCGCTGTTCGCGGGCAAACATGGACCGGCGGTGAAGTACGCCAGGCCGGAGCTCTATCCGATGCTGACCAAGTTCAAGCCGACGCTCGATTTCGAGGGCCAGGTGGTGCAAAGCTGCATCCACTGCCACCAGATTCGCGATGCGGAGCGGCAGGATCTGCGAGCGAAGAAGCAGCCGATCACCGATCACGTGCTCTACCCGTACCCGTTGCCGGAGACGATCGGGCTGAAGCTGGATGCGAAGGAAAAGGCGAAAGTGGTGTCCGTGGCGGACGGCAGCGCCGCGCATCGCGCGGGTCTCTTGGCGAATGATGAGATCGTAAGCCTCAACGGCCAGCCGATGCTTTCCATCGCCGATGTGCAATGGGTGCTGCACAACATGGGCGATGCCGGCACGATCAAGGTTGAAGCGAACCGCCAAGGGGGCAGCAGCCCCAAGCCCAGGCAGTACACCATCACGCTCGCGTCCGGCTGGCGCAAAGCCAGCGACATCAGTTGGCGCACCACATCGTGGGAGTTCCGCCGCTTCGGTCTAGGCGGCATGTTCCCCGGCGACATGACCGACGAAGAACGCAAAACAGCGAAACTCGACACGACGCAGATGGCGTTCGTCCTGAAATACGTCGGCGAACATGGCGAGTTCGCCCGCGCCAAGCAAGCCGGCTTCCGCAAAGGCGACATCATCATCGCCTTCGACGGCAAGACCGACCGCATGCGCGAAACCGATCTGCTTGCCTACGTCGTGCAGCAGAAAAAGCCCGGCGACAAGATCGCGGCGACGGTGTTGCGCGAGGGGAAGAAGGTGGAGTTGACGCTGACGTTGCCGTGAGGGGCGAGCGACGTCTTCGCTTGATTCTGCGCCGATTATGCCGATAATAAAAGGAGAGGAAAAACAATCCATGGCGAAAAGCTACACAGTCAGCGACGGCAAGCTCGTTCTCACGCTCGAAGAAGCCGAAGAGGGCGGTTATGTCGTCACAACTCCCATGGATCCTGCGGTCACGACACAGGCCGAAACAGTTGCCGAGGCATTTGAAATGGCTCGCGACGCCATGAAGACCTTGAAGGAAGGTCGCGCCAAGTTGGCGCGTGATATCCGAGCTGGGAAGTTTTTGAAGCGGCGCGCTTCCTGACCGTCATTTCTTCTGGGGCGGCGGCACCTGAAGCTGCTTGCAGATACTGCGTGCGGTTCCAGTTTTGATTTCCCTCGCGCGCGGGATCGCATCCTGCACGAGCGTCGTGAGGTTGATCCAGACATCATGCTTGCCACCGTCATGGTGGAAGTCACATCCGTGTTCGCGCAGGTGTCTTTCGAGATCGCGGCGTTTCATGTGGGCCATCTCATTTACAAGGGTGAATCACCTGGAGCCAGACCGTGGCCTCGGTGGAAGTGTCTTAGGGGTGGGGCCTCGCGCGGACGCACCAATTCCGTCGATGGTGTTTGTTTGGCGGAAGCGGGATTGCCGTTTGCGTCCCACTCATCACGCGATGAAGCACCTATCTCGATCAGCGCGCTGGCGACCGCTTCGCGAAGGTTGGGGTCATTGCCGTGGATCGCGCGCAGCACGGATTCGGCATCGCGAGCATGGTTTCCCATGGCTTCAATTGACCAAACGGCCATTTCGCGAACCTCCGGATCAGAGTCAAACAGAAGTTGCGAAAGCACCCCGAGAACCTCGTCATTTGGCCCATCAACATCCATGAAGGCGCTGACAGCCAACCAGCGCCATCGTACGTGAGGTGACTGAGCGGCTTTGATCAGCCGAGCAACCGCCGGCTTACTCGTTCTGGCAAGGAACCCCGCAGCGGTTCGGCTCCTGGTGTCATCGAAGGACGGACCATCCCAATTCTGGAGAACGCTCTCAAATGTAGCCGGTGATATTGTCGGTTGGCCGAATGCGATCTCAACGATGGCTTTCGATGCTTCGCGACGAATATGCTCACTTTCGTCATTCAACAGTTCCAACAGGCAGGGCAGTGCCTCGACAATACGAACTCCCCCCAAGAGGTTGATGACGCCGCAGACATCGCGTTCCCAGTGTGACGGCAAAGTCGGCCAGGACAAGTGCTCTGGATATTTGGGTCCACTGCGCAAATATCGAGCGAACCGCGCATCGCGCACCACGTAGGTCAGAACCGCCCGCTCTCCACTGACGCGTTTCTTCAGGAATCCGATCAATTGATCGGCGCGGAAGTGGCGGCCAAATTCCCTATTGTGTGCCCCCCAAGTCCCTTGCACGATGCCAGTGTCGGTGCGAATGTCATAACTTGCCACGCCGAATCCATCTTCCACAACCCCTTTCCCAAGCGCTTGCAGGAATAATTCCTCAACCACCTGAAAAAAGATTTGGTCGTATGCGATCCGATTCGGATCAGAGAATCCGTCAATGACGGGAGGATTGAGTTGCCAGCGGGCGGCACTGGATTCCAAGCCAGTCTGGAGAGGAACGACGAACTCAAATGACTCGGCGAATGTGCTCGCCGAAATGTCCGCCGACGCAGTGCTGGGATCGGGCGCGGGAGGTGATCCACGGTTATCGCAACCGATGAGGAAGCAAACAACGGAAGCTGCGAAAGTGCGACCGTTCATGGCTGAGCCTCCATGGAAGGATAGAAGCCAAACCTTCGCCGTTCCACGTCTCTCAAAACTCCGCATTCCCCGGCGTCCGCGGAAACGGAATCACATCGCGGATATTCGCCATGCCCGTCGCGTAGAGAATCGTGCGTTCGAAACCCAGACCGAAGCGGCGAGCGGAAAACTCCTCCCGACACTCGCATCAAAGGCTTCACGCCTTCAGGAACTCATCGGGATCGATGCCCGCTTCGCGCAGAATCGCGCGCAGAGTGCCTTCGGCCATGTCCTTTGCATGGCATGGAATCGTGACCTTGCGGCCTGTGGTGCTCTGTCGCCAGATCTCATGGCTCCCCGCGCCTTGTCGGTCGAACTCAAATCCGAAACGTCGAAGGCGTCGAGCGACATCGCGATATTTGAATCCCGCAAGCCTGCCCATCATCGAACCCCCACCGGCACGCACAGATCAACGGAGCCACCTTCGATCATTCTCGCAAGTGCGGGAGGAATCGGGTCGCCGTGTTCGATGCACGATTCAAGAAGTTGCCGCGCCAGGCGTTGAGCCAGTTCGGCACATTCCGTGATGCTTCGCCCTTCAGCGACGAGACCGGGAACGTCGGGGCTCGTCGCGACGAACCCGCCGTCTTCCAAAGAATCGATGTGCAGGCGAATGGCAACTTCGTTCATGGTGAATGCCCTGTACAGTTTCGACGAAATCATCATAGCAGCATGGGCATCAAAACTCCGCATTCCCCGGCGTCCGCGGAAACGGAATCACATCACGGATATTCGCCATGCCGGTCGCATAAAGAATCGTGCGTTCGAAGCCCAGGCCAAAGCCGGCGTGCGGGACGGTGCCGTAGCGGCGCAGGTCGCGGTACCACCAGTAATCTTTCTTGTTGAGCTTCATTTCGTCGAGGCGGCTGTCGAGGACATCGAGTCGTTCCTCGCGCTGCGAGCCGCCGATGATTTCGCCGATGCCGGGGGCGAGCACGTCCATGGCTGCGACCGTTCTGCCGTCGTCGTTGAGCCGCATGTAGAACGCCTTGATGTCCTTGGGATAATTCATCACGACGACGGGCCTGCCCACGAGCTTCTCGGTGAGGTAGCGCTCGTGCTCGCTCTGCATGTCCATGCCCCACTTGACGGGGAACTCGAACTTCACACCTGACGCCACCGCCTTCTCCAGGTGCGCGATCGCTTCCGTGTAGGTCATGCGCTCGAAGCTGGCGGCGACGAACTTCTCCACGCGGCCGATGCACTCCTTGTCGATGCGCTCAGCAAAAAACTTCATGTCGTCGCCGCGCTCATTGAGCACCGCCTTGAAGATGTACTTCAGGAAATCTTCCGCCAGGTTCGCGTCGTCGTTGAGGTCGGCAAACGCGATCTCCGGCTCGATCATCCAGAACTCGGCCAGGTGCCGCGTGGTGTTGCTGTTCTCCGCGCGGAAGGTCGGGCCGAAGGTGTAGACCTTTGACAGTGCGAGGCAGTAGGTCTCGACATTGAGCTGGCCCGACACGGTGAGGCGGGCTTCCTTGCCGAAGAAATCCTGCGTGAAATCGGCCTTGCCCTCGGGCGTCAGCGGGATGTTGCGGGGATTGGCGATGTCCAGCGTGCTCACCTTGAACATCTGGCCCGCGCCTTCGCAGTCGCTGGCGGTGACGATCGGCGTGTGAATCCAGTAGAACCCGCGCTCGTGGTAGAAGCGATGCACCGCCTGCGCCAGGCAATGTCGCACACGGGCCACGGCTCCAAACGTATTCGTGCGCACTCGCAGATGAGCGATCTCGCGGAGGTACTCGAACGTGTGACGCTTGGCGGCGACGGGGTAGTGGTCCGGGTCATCGACGAGGCCGACGACTTTGACTTCGCTCGCCTGGATCTCAAACGCCTGGCCCTGCCCCTGCGAGGGAACAAGTGTGCCGGTGCAGATGACGGAGCAGCCGGTGGTCAGGTGCGCGACTTCGTTCGCGTAGTTCGTCAGCGTGTTGGGCGCGACAACCTGAATCGGATCGAAGCACGAGCCGTCATGAACATGCACGAAAGACAAGCCCGCCTTGCTGTCGCGGCGAGTGCGCACCCAGCCGCGCACCGTGACGGTTTCATTCGCGGGGACTTTGCCGGTGAGTAGTTCGTGAACGCTGTGAACAGACATGGGACACCTCTCAAAAAGATCGCCATGTTGTCGGCGAAAGAGAGGCGTTTGGCAAGGGGTGACGTTACGGTGGTTAGCGGTCGGGCCGAGTCCGCGAGGCCCACCCGTCGGCAAATGACGAATGCCTAATGACGGAATGTCGAATGAATGTCCAATGAGTCAATGACGAATGACGAATGACGGACTCTGCTCCGGTGTGCTTACCGGCATTCGGCATTCATCTACTGGTCATTCGTCATTCATTCGTCATTGGGTATTTCGTCATTGGTCATTGGCCCGGGTGGGCCTCGTGGACTCGGCCCGACCGCTAACCGCGATTACGCGATGATGTCGTGCAGCACATTGCCGCTCACATCGGTGAGCCTGAAATCGCGGCCGGCGAAGCGATAGGTGAGCTTCTCGTGATCGAAGCCGAGCAGTCGCAGAATCGTCGCGTGCAGGTCGTGGACATGCACGGGCTTCTCGACCGCCTGGAATCCGAACTCATCCGTCGCGCCGTATGTGATGCCGCCCTTGACGCCGCCGCCGGCCATCCAGACGGTGAAGCCGTAGTGGTTGTGATCGCGTCCGTTGATCTTGCCTGCGTTGGCGCCCTTCTTGGGCAACTCGACAGTGGGCGTGCGTCCGAACTCGCCGCCCCAGATCACGAGCGTTTCTTCGAGCAGGCCGCGCTCTTTCAGGTCGGTGAGCAGGGCCCCGATCGCCTGCGAGCATTCGTTGGCAAGATTGCGGTGGTTCTGTTCCAGGTCGTCGTGATTGTCCCATGGCTGGCCCGCGCCGTGCCAGAGTTGCACGTAGCGCACGCCGCGCTCGATGAGCCTGCGGGCGATGAGAATCTGTCGCGCCTGCGTGGTGTTGCCGTAACGCTCGCGCACCTGCTGCGGTTCCTTTCCGATGTCGAAGGCGTCCGTCGCCTCCATCTGCATGCGGTAGGCAAGCTCGTAGCTGTGAATGCGCGATTCAAGCAACGGCTCGCTGGGGCGTTTCTCCAGATGCCTGCGATTGAGCTGCTGGGCGAAATCGATCATGCGCCGCTGCTCGTCGAGCGCCAGGCCGGGCTTGATGTTCTCGATGAGCTTCTCGATCGACTGGTGCGCGGTGTTGACGTACGTGCCCTGGTAGACGCCGGGCAGGAACGCGCTTCGCCAGTTTTCCGTGTCCTTGATCGGGTACCCGCTGGGACACATGACGACGAAGGAGGGGAGGTTCTGATTCTCGGTGCCCAGGCCGTACGTCACCCACGATCCCATCGCCGGCCGCGCCGCGACCGAGGCGCCGCAGTTCATCAGCATCAGCGAAGGCTCGTGGTTGGGCACTTCCGCATGCATGGAGCGGATCACGCAGAGGTCATCCGCGTGCTCACCGACGTGGCGGAAGATTTCGCTGACTTCCAGACCGCTCTTGCCGTAGCGGTGGAACTTGTAGGGCGAAGGCAGGGCGGCGCCGGTCTCGCGCTCGGTGCGAAGATTGGGCTTAGGCAGGAGCTTGCCGGCCCATTTGTGCAGCGCGGGCTTGTTGTCGAAGGTGTCGATGTGCGACGGGCCGCCGTTCATGAACAGGTGGATGACCCGCTTGGCTTTGGGGGCAAAATGCGGCGAGCGCGGCAGCAGCGGGTTGACGCCGGCGCCGCCCGTCACGCCGGCCGCGTGCGCCGATGGAGCAAGCACGCCGTCGCGCATCAGGATCGGCGCAAGGCCGACAACGCCGAAGCCCATGCCGCAGCGGCGCAGGAAATCTCGGCGGGAGGTGTCACGCGAAGGTTGGTTGAGGAACTTCAACATGGCTCGTTCACTGTAGTAGTGTCCAAAGCTAGGCCTTGCGTCATCGCGGTGCGTTTCTGTTGATCGCGGGGCAAGGCCCGTCGCTAAACGTTCAATCCACGAACACGAACTCATTCGTCATCAGCAGCGCCTGCACGAACTTCTCCCACGCTTTGCCTTCGCCGCCGTGGTTCGATTCCGATTCGATGAACGCCTTCGCGAAGGCGATCTCCTGTGTGTCGGGCGCGCGGCTGAACACCAACTGGGACAGCACTGTTACGTTCCGCTGGAAGTCGCCCGCGTGCTTCGCAATTTCCGCGCGGGCAAGCAGGGCTGCAACCTGCTCGCGCATGAAGCTGTTGTTCATCATGAACAGCGCCTGCTGCGGCTGCGTGGTGTTAGGCCGGCCGGGGCTGCTGGCATCGGGGCCAGGGAAGTCGAAGGTGCGGAACAGGTTGGGCAGGTCCTGCCGATCGATGTAACCATAGACCGTGCGCCGCGTGGTGTAGGGCTTGCTCGTGAGTTCGACGGGGCGTCCGCCGATGCGGCGATCCAGTTTGCCGGATGCGAAGAGCAGCGCATCGCGCGTCGGCTCAAACTGAAGCCGCTGCTTGTTCATCTTCCAGAACAGGCGGTTCTCCGGATCCGCCGCAAGGCCGTCGCCGCGGTTGTCGCTCTGCTGCTGATAGGTGCGCGAGAGCATGATGTGCTTGTGCAACTTCTTGATCGACCAGCCATCGCTCATGAATCGCGAGGCGAGGTGGTCGAGCAGGTCGAGTTGAACCGGCGCTTCGGTGCGCACGCCGAAGTCGCTGCTGTCGCGCACGAGGCTGGCGCCGAAGTGGTGCTGCCAGACGCGGTTGGCGTAGACGCGAGCGGTGAGCGGGTTGTTGCGGTGGGTGATGGCCTGCGCCAGTTCGAGCCGGCCGCTGCCGTCTTTGAACGGCTTGCCGCCGTCGACGTGAGCGAGCACTTCGAGGAATCGCCGTTCCACCCGCTCGCCGGGGCGATCCTGCTTGCCGCGCAGAAAGACGTGCTGCGTGTTGGGACGCGGCAGATCGGTCATCACCATGGCGCGGGGCGGAGCGCCGGCGTGCGTGGCTTTTAGCGCGTCGACCTGCTTCTGCAGTTCCTTTTCCTTGTCCCGCTCGGCGCGGTTGATGAGGCTGCGCAGTTCCTCGCCATTCGGACTGGCGGGTCCGCCGTCGGCGTAGAGCACCTGCCGCAGTTGCTCCTCGGCGGAATCCGCCAGGGCTGTGGGCTTCGGGTCGGCCTTGCCCTTTTGAATTTCCTGCCAGGTGCGGTGCGAGCTTTCGAGCAGTTGCCCGTAGACATTCGCCACGGCCTCCATCGTCTGCGGCTTGGCGCCCTGCAGGGCCGTGAGGACTTTCGTGTTCAGCGGCGGCGCCTTGCCGGCGGCGAGGTTTCCCGCGTAATTCCCCAACAACTTCTCCGCCTTGTCGCCGAAACCATCGCGCGGCAGCTTCGCAAGTTCGTGCCAGAGCCCGAATATCGGATCAAACCCCGTCGACTTCTGCGCCAGGAACGCTTCCCAGCGCGGCACCGCCTTGACTCGCATCTCGCCGCGCGGCGATTGCGCCAGCACGGGCCCCGTTTTGTGATTGGGCAGACTCCTCGCGATGTAGGAAAGGTAGTCACCCGCGCGGGCTTTCAGTTCCGCGGAGATGGCGTCCTGCGTGGCATTCAGATGATCCGCCACCACCTGCTCCCGCTTCTTCAATTCCGCGAGGTAATTCTGATACTCCGGCGTCGGGTAAGGCTCGGCGATCAGAGGCAGTTCGCTGGGTTCCTGCGAACTGGCGAATACGCCATACAGCGCGTAGTAGTCCGCAGCGGTGATCGCGTCGTACTTGTGATCATGGCAGCGGGCACAAGCGACGGTCAGGCCCATGAGTCCGCGCGTGACGACGTCGATGCGATCGTCGGTGATGTCGTGAATGTTGAAGTTGAACCGCTGGCCGACGGTGAGGAATCCCATCGCAGCCAGGGCCTGCTTGTCGTCCTTCAGATCGAGTTTGTCCGCGGCGATCTGCTCGTGGATGAAGCGATCGTAGGGCTTGTCGTCATTGAACGCGCGCACCACGTAGTCGCGATAGGTATACGAGTAGGGGTACCGACGATCCTGCGTGAAGGCGTAGCCCTTCGTGTCGGCATACCGCGCGACATCCAGCCAGTGCCGGCCCCAGCGCTCGCCGTAGTGCGGACTGGCCAGCAGCCGGTCGATGACCTTCGCCCACGCGCCTGGCGACTTGTCGTTCACAAACGCTTCCGCTTCATCGAACGTCGGCGGCAGCCCGATCAGATCGAAGTACGCACGGCGAATCAGCGTGCGCCGGTCGGCCTGCGGCGAAGGCGGGAGATTCTTCGCCTCCAGTTTCGCAAGGATGAAATGATCCAGTACGTTGCCCGCGGCCGCCACATCCTTCACCGTCGGCGGCTTGGGGTTCGAGATCGGCTGCAGCGACCAGAGCGTCTGCCTCGCGTGTTCGAACATGTTCGTCGCCGGCGGCCTGCTGGAACCGGCCGCACTCGCGCCGCTCTCCGAAACAGCTTGCCTCTTCGCCTCCGGCCACGGCATCCCCAGTTTCACCCATGATTCAAACGCGGTAATCGTCTCGTCAGGCAGTTTCTTCTTCGGAGGCATCCGCACTTCGGATTCGTAGCGGATCATTTCGATGAGCAGGCTCTTCTCCGCGTTGCCGGCTTCCACAACCGCACCCGACTCGCCGCCTTTCACCAGTGCTTCGCGGGAATCCAGCCGCAGGCCGGCCTTCTGCTTCTGTGGGCCGTGGCACTCGACGCAATGCTCCAGCAGGACGGGCCGAATGCGCGATTCAAAGAACTTCTCCTGCTCAGGCGTCAGCGTCGGTCCGGCCGCGCTGGCAGGGCGGATGCTCGTCGCCAGCGCGAGCAAGAGTAGAAGCAGTCTGGCGAGCGGTCTGACTTTCACGGAAGAACACATGCGATCGTTTCCGAAGGGCCGACAGAATCCGCGCGATTCCTGGCCGGGGTGGATGCAAGCCGAACCCGACACCAAACATTGTAGGTTGGACATCGGCTATTACACGAGAAATGCGATGACAGCTTGTCGGGAGGAACTCGCAACACTCTGCGGGCTGAGTCCTGCTCCGGAGGGGCTTGCGTGGAGTCCTCGTGTTCGTCTCAACGTGAGCCGGATTGCAGTGGACACTCGCCGCTTCAGACCGTTGGTTCTATTGAGTTCATGATCGGGTCCGGCGCGAAACGCCCTCGCCTCGCGTCGAACCGCCCAGAGCGGGATCGCACTTGCAACACTGCTAGAATTGAAACGATGACCCAAGCTGCTCTTCTAGTCATTGCTGCTGCCCTGAGTGCCGCGCTGCCTCCGCTGACGCCGGCGCAGAAGGCTCATGTCGATGCGATCAAAGATGGCAACGCCGACCGCGAGGACGGCTTCTGGTCGCTGCTGGAGAACGCGGCGACCTGGGATCCCATGGCCGATCTCAGCGCTATGGCGTTGAACCTGCCCACACTCAAAGCCGCGCCCGCCGAGTATCGCGGCGTCCCGATGCTCATCGATGCCACGTTCGACAGCGCCTACATCCCGCAGCAACTGGAGCGCAGCGGGCCGTGGGATGGCAAGCTTGCCGTATGGACCCTCGAGGCCGGGCCGGAGCAGACGAAAGTGAGCGTCGTCCTGTCGCACGCCAGCCCTGCGCCGCTCCCGGGCACGCGCGTCCAGATGATCGCCCGGTTCTACAAGGTTGCTCCCTTCGGCAAGGTGCGCGTCATCCGGGAGAACGGTCCGACGCCCAAGGCCGACACCGAAGAGAAACTTCCTGACGAGCATATTCCCGTCTTCATCGGTCGCAACGCCAGAGTGCTCAGCGGTGCGCTGCCCGCGCTCACGGAGATTCACAAGCGACAACTGGCAACCACGACCGATTATCAGGCGGAGTTCGATCAGGGCGGCCTATGGACGCTCGTCGACAACGCGCGAACCTGGAGGGATCTGCCGATGCCTGCGGTGCCGCTGGTCACGGATGTGCGCCCGCTCATCAATTCGCCGGAACAGTATCGCGGCGTACTGCTTCGGGTCGAAGGCGTGCTCGTCGATCGCAGGTCCAAGGATCTGAGCCGCGGCAAGCTCGATCAATGGAGCGTGCGCATTTCCGACACGCCGGATCGGCCGAACGAGTCCGTGGTCTGCTTTCTCACGAATGCGCCGAAAGATGTGAATGTAGGCACGCGGGTGCGCGTGGTGGGGCGGTTCTATATGGTGTTCCAGGGCGGCACCAGCGCGGTGCCTCGCAATGCAGGAGAGAATGGAGCAGGCAAGGACGGCGCGACGGAAGAACTGGGAATCAAAGCAGTGCCGCATCACTTCGCGCTGCTGGTGGGGCATCACGGCGACAGCCTCGACATCGTCTCGACCCCTGCCCAGACGCTGCCCGCCGCCGCCGGCACCAGCGGCGGCATCCCGCTCCGCGTCGTGATGGGCGTACTCATTTTCCTGGGCTTCGGCCTGCTGATGGTCAAGCGCACCATGGCGCGCAGCCGCATTCAAAGTGAGCTGCCCACCCTGGTGCGTGAGCGCGTGGAACGCCATCGACGTGAGCGCACCGAGTCCGCCAGCCTCGGCAACAACGGCGATGCCCAGGGGCCGCCGCTGCCAAAGGATCCCATCGCCGCGCTCAGTGAACTGGAACGACGAAGCGAGGACGAGGAGATTTCCCGCTAGCGCATCCTCAGCAATAAGGCCGCACGGTCACGCCGGCAGGCAGGTTGTGTTGATACGGACGATCGATGAAACGCGCATGAGCCGTCCCACTGACAACTCTCACTCAGCGACAGCAATTCCATGGCGACAGAGCCTGCGGCGATCGGCTCTGCTCATGCTTGGGGTGGTGCTTGGCGGTTGCTCAGCGGATCAGCCCCTGAATCCATCTTTCCCGCTGACGCTCGACAATGCCCGCGCGGCGATGAAGCAGATGAATGAGAAGGCCGTCCCGCTGCTGCGCCCGGTCATCGTCGTCGGCGGGTATCACGACATCGGTCTGGCCAGCGGCAACACACGCACCCGCGTCGAGGGGATGGTCAATAGCCCCAGCATCATCAACGTCACGATGGTCGGCACCGGCGGATTCGACGGCGCCGCGGAGCGACTGATCGCAGCCGTCGAAAGGGCGTTTCCATCAAGCGATCCGAACTGGACGACCGAGGTCGATGTGATCGGCATCTCCATGGGCGGTCTGGTGGCGCGCTATGCGGCGATGCCGACGGGAGACCTCGATGCCAACGCTGCCGTCCGCGCCGCAACCGGCAGCAGCGCCAGCGTGACGGCAACCGCCTCGCGCAGTGACGAACGCGCGACCACCGACGACGAGAGAACCACGCCCGCGCCGACCGCCGCCAAGCGACTGCGCATCGCCCGGCTCTTCACCATCAGTTCACCCCATCGCGGCGCCAATCTCGCGCCGCTGGTGTTCTTCGATCCGCTGACGATCGACATGCGGCATGACTCGCCGTTCCTGGCGAAACTCGACACCGCGTTGCCTGATGCCGGCTACGAAATCTACGCCTATGTCCGGCTGAACGATGAGTTGGTGGGCGAGGAGAACGCGGCGCCACCGGGCATGAAGGCGTGGTGGGTGCAGAATCAGCCGTTCCAGTTCTCGCACATGAACTGCGGAAGGGATGAACGCATCCTCGCCGACATTGCACGCAGGCTGCGCGGGGAGAAGCCGTATGCAACCTCGCCGCCGGCGGAGTTGCCGTGAGCCATCACTGATCCGCACGACACGCGCAAATCGGGCCGCGCGCCGTGAGTTGACTGGCCCTCACCCCAGCCCTCTCCCGGAGGGAGAGGGGGCCGGAGCGAGCAGGAAGGATCATCTACGCCGCTTGTCCCGCCCAGCCTTGCGCCGCGCGTCCGCGACGGCGGCGCGGCGTTGCTTGCGGCTCAGATCGCTTTCGCCGCCGGCGCGGTCGGCGGCGTCGATGTCCGCCTCCTGTTCCGCCGAGCCGCGGCCGCCTTCCAGGGCGCTCGTTGCTTCCTCGTGCTGCGTTTCCTGCTTGGCGTAGACGTTGCGCATCTCCACCTGCGGCGTGAGCTTGGCGCGGAAGATCAAATCCGTCACCCGGTCGCGCACGATCTTCTGCATCTGCACGAAGAGCCCGGCGCCCTCGCGCTTGTAGACCACGCGCGGATCGCGCTCGCGGTCCACCACGTTGCGCACGCTCACCGAGTCGCGCAATTGATCCATCGCGTAGAGATGGCTCTTCCACGTGTCGTCGAGAATCTGCAGCAGGACGTAACGCTCCAACTGCGTCAGTTCCGTGCGCAGGAACGCCCGGCCATAAGACACGAGCTTCTCGCGCCGCGTGGCCTCATCGGCGAGATCTTCGGGTTTCGCGTCGACCCCGAAATGCTCCGAGGCCCAAGTTGCCAGAGCCTGGGCATCGCGATGCTCGGCGATGGCCTTGTCCGCCAGCGCCTCCAGTTTGCCGCCGTGCAGCCACTGCTTCGACTCTGCGAACAGTTCCTCGGCAAGCTGCCCGCGCGTGCGGCTGGTGACCTGCTCGGGCGCCCAGGTGATGCCGTAACGCTCGTTGACCCAGGCGCAAAGCTGCGCCACGGCCCGCGGGCCATCCTGCTGCGCCATGGCGAACGCCCAGTCCAGCGCGAAGTCCACGGGGTATTCGATCTCGCGCTTCGTGTACGCCTCGCGCGCTTTGTTAAGCAGTTCCTGTGCCACTTGTTCCTTGAGCAGGCCCGCGAGTTTCTCCGGCTCCGGCTCGAGGTTGAACTTCTGCTTCGCCCATTCGCACAGTTGCCGCTGCGGATAGTGCGGAACCAGGAACTTCTCGACGCCGTTGAGATCCTTCTTCTCGATCTGCTGGTGCGCGGTCTCGATCAGCTTGATCTTCACATCGTCGATGCTCATCTGCCGGAGGTGATTCTGCGTGAGGTTGACGTTGAACTTGCTCATGGCCCAACTGCTGAGGCCGCGCAAGTCCCATTCCTCCTTCGGCACGTCGTTGCTCATGTATTCACCGAGCGTGGTTTCCACGTCGATCGTGGCTTCCGCGCGGGCATCGGCGCGAATTTCGTCGATCAGCGCCTCGGCCTTGGTGTCGCGCAGCTTGGATGCATCCACGCTGACGCCCAGCGTTTCGCGGCACCATTCGGCGATCTGGATCGGGAGGTAATCCTTGTCGAGGTAGGTGTCGATCGCGTCCTGCACACTGTCGCCGATGTAATCGAAAATGATCTGCTCGATGCGGTCGCCGCCGAGCACTTCCTGGCGCACGGAATAGAAGCCGTTGCGCTGGTGCTCCATGACTTCGTCATAGTCGACGAGGGATTTACGAATCTCGAAGTTGCGTTCCTCCACCTTGCGTTGGGCCCGCTCGACGCTCTTGGTGAGCCAGCGGTGCTCGATCGCGTCGCCTTCCTTCATGCCGAGCTTGGAAAGCGTCTTGAGCACGAGCTGGCCGGCGAACATCTTCATCAGGTCGTCCTCGAGGCTGATGAAGAATCGCGATGAGCCTCGGTCGCCCTGGCGTCCCGCGCGGCCGCGCAGCTGGTTGTCGATGCGGCGTGATTCGTGCCGCTCGGTGCCCACGATGTGCAGGCCGCCCATTTCCTCCACGCTGGTGAACACGCTCAGCCGGTGCGAGAGGAAATCAGGCACCTTGTCGAGTTCCGCGATGCACTGCTCGGCGGTGAGCTTCGATGCTTTTTCCTCGCCCAACTGCGAGTTCTTGCCGACCCAGTGCCGCATCAGGCCGAGCTTGATGTCGGCATCGGACATGGCGTCGGCGTCCTTGTCCTTCAGGTTCAGCACGGTCTTCGCCTGGTGGCGGTAGGAGAGCAGAATGAGCTCCGCGTCGGGCATTTCCGGCTTCGCCTGCTTGGGCAGCATGTTGCGCATCTGCCAGTGCCGCACCAGCGCGGCGCGGTCGACGGGTTTGAGCTTGATGTCCGTGCCGCGGCCGGCCATGTTGGTGGCGATCATCACCGCGCCCAGGTCGCCGGCGTTCTCGACGATGTGGGCTTCGCGCTCGTGCTGCTTGGCGTTGAGCACCTCATGCGGAATGCCGTAGCGCTTGCGCAGAAGCTCCGCGAGGAACTCGCTCTTCTCCACGCTGGTCGTGCCCACCAGGACGGGCCGGCCAAGATCGTGCTTGCTCTTGATTTCCTCGAGGATCGCATCCCATTTGTCCTTGACGGAAAGGAAGATCAGATCCTCTCGATCCACGCGCACCACCGATACGTTCGTCGGAATCGAGACCACTTCCAATTTGTAGATTTCGTTGAACTCGTTCGCCTCGGTCAGCGCGGTGCCGGTCATGCCGGCGAGCCGCTTGAACAGGCGGAAATAGTTCTGGATCGTGACGGTCGCGATCGTCTGCGTCTCCTGTTTGACGGTGACGCGCTCCTTCGCCTCGACCGCCTGGTGCAGACCGTCGGACCACTGCCGGCCGACCATTTTTCGGCCCGTGTTCTCGTCGACGATGATGACCTCGTCAGCCTCCACCATGTAATCGCGGTCGCGCTGGTACACGGCATGCGCCCGGATTGCGTTTTCCAGCAGGTGCGGCATGTCCATGTTCGCGCCGACGTAGAACGAGCCGATGTTCGCCACGCGCTGCGCTTCGGACACGCCCTCGTGCGTCAGGTGCGCGGCCTTCTTTTCGCGCTCCACTTCGTAGTACTGCATGTGCTTGTCGCGGGCCTCGGTGAGCTTGGGCAGTTCCTCGTCGCGCAGGCGCACCATCTCTTCGCGCATCTTCGGCACGGCGGCCTTGTCGCGGGTGTTGCGGATGTCGCCTTCGATGCCCTTGATGCGCATCTCCGTCTGTTTCACCTTGGCGTCGGCGTTGTCCCAGTCGCGCTGCTTCTGCATGAGGTGGCGGGCGAGCTGGTCGGCCAGGCCGTAACGCGGGGCGCCTTCGGTGGCGGAACCGGAAATGATCAGGGGCGTGCGGGCTTCGTCGATGAGAATGGAGTCCACTTCGTCGATGACGGCAAAATCGCGATGCTTCTGCACCTGCTCATTCGTGGTGAGCTTCATGTTGTCGCGCAGGTAGTCAAAGCCGAACTCGCTGCACGTGCCGTACACGACATTGCATCGATAGGCCTCGGCTTTGCGCTGCGGGTCCTGCATGTGCTGCGGGTGAATGGCGCCGACATGCAGGCCCAGGTGGTAGTAGAACGGGAAGACCCAGTCGCGGTCGCGCTGCACGAGGTAGTCGTTGACGGTCACGACGTAGCACTGCAGTTTCTCCAGAGCGGCCAGATAGCATGCCAGCGGAGCGACGATGGTCTTGCCTTCACCGGTCTTCATCTCGGAAATCTTGCCTTCCGAGAGCACGGTGCCGCCGATCAACTGCACATCGAACGGCCGGGCGCGGAACGGCGGCTTGCTCAGGGGGAACAGTGCCCTGACGGCCTCATAAAGCGCGGGGGCGATTTCCACCTGCATCCACGCGGGCACCGGGTCCCAGTTGTGATGGACGCTGGAATGCTGCGAGCAGCCAAGCACCGCCAGCGGCTCGACGGCGGCGAGCTTGGCGAACGACTCGTCGTAGAGTTTCCGCGCCGGCGCGGGCAGCACGGCAGGATCGAACTTGTGGGCGGGGTTGAAGATGTTGCGGATGCCCACGGAGCGATCCATCACCTCGCGCGCCACGGCCAGCGCCTCGGGGCGAATGGCGTCGGGCGATTCGCCCTTGACGATGCGTTCCTGGAACGCCGAGGTCTTGGCGCGCAACTCGGCATCCGTGAGCTGGCGCATCTGGGATTCCAGCGAGTTGATCAGCGCGACTTTGGCAAAGTAGCGCTTGACGAGGCGGTCGTTGCGGGTGCCGAAGATTTTGCGGATGAGGTTGCCGACGAAGGGAATGGCCATGGAGATGCCTTTGACTTGGATTGCAGGTGAAACGGCTGAAACGCGGAGTTTCGTAGGGTGGGAATTGCCCACCACGGTCGGCATGGCGCGCGATCATCGCAGTGCAACGATCGGCGACAGCCGTGGAAGGAATAGCGTGGGTTGATGGATGGAAGGCCCGGCAAGCTGGGCGAGGGCAAGCTGGGCGAGATTGAGCGCCAGCAGAAAGGATCAGGCGCGCGGCGGAGGCAGATCGGTGAGGAAATCGCGCACCGGCGCGGCCGGGGGGCCGGCGAGCGTGTCGGTTGCTGACGCGGTGACATCAGCGTTGAGGCTGATGGCGAAGCTCGATGCGAACAAAGTTGCAACGATGCACTTCACATCGGAAGTCCGTCCGTTCACCCGGCTGCGCACTTGACGGGCGGCGTCAGTGAGACGGCTGAGCCACTGGCCCAGGGATTCGCCGTCGGCGAGTTTGCGCACATCCATCGCCCGGCCGGCGTTAAGCATGACCGCCGCCACCGTGACATCCGCCGCCGAGGAAAGCGACAACAGCACCGCCGCCGCCATGACGGCTGTCGGCATACCGGGTTGAAGTTTGCGCAGCTTCACTGAAGAGTATTATCGACGGGGTGGGGGCGGTGGGTCAAGTCGTGCCTGATTTGACTCGGTGACTGCATTAGAGGACGAGGCTCCTGTGATTCGCCTCGGAAATTGAAAATTGACAATTTTCAATTTCAAATTGCGGATGTCACAATGCACGCGCTGGTCGGCCCTTGGCTTGCAACCACCTCCTTATAACGCCGTTTCCCCATGCACACCGCCCGCCCCTTCATCCTGCACGAAGCGACCTATCGCCAGCTTCTGGACTTGAAACCCAACGTCGCGGTGCTGCCCTGGGGCGCGACCGAGGCCCATAACTATCACATGCCGCACGGCACCGACGTGATCGAGGCCACCGCGCTGGGCGAAGCGGCGGTGACTAAGGCGAGCACGCTGGGCGCCCGGTGTGTGCTTCTGCCGACCGTGCCCTTCGGCAATAACAACACGCAGCTCACGCAGGTCGCCACGATCACCATGCGCACCGCGACGCAGCTCGCTGTGCTGCACGACGTCGCCGAGTCGCTGGTGAAGCAAGGCATCGATCGCCTGGTCCTGCTGAACTTTCACGGCGGCAATGAGTTCAAGCCGCTGATCCGCGATGTCATGCTCGATCTGCCCATCTTCATCGTGCAGGTGCATGGCTATCAGCTTGCTCCCGCTGCGAAGAAGCTGCTGGCGAATCCGACGGGCGATCATGCGGATGAGTTCGAAACCAGCCTGCTGCTGCACCTGACACCGCAGTGGATGGCGCCGCTGAACACGGCGGGCGATGGCGCCATGACGCGAAGCGAGATCCCCGCGATCACCGGTACACCGGGCGTCTGGTCGCCGCGCGACTGGCAGAGCGCCACGAAGGACACCGGCATCGGCGATCCGCGGCAGGCGACGGCGGAGAAGGGCAGGCGGATTTTCGCAATGCTCGTGGATGCGCTGACGCCGGTGCTGGTGGAGCTATCGAATGCGAAGCGCGGGCAATACCCGTTTGTCATTCGTGAATGGAAGTAGGGCGATCGGATCGCCGTTCGACAGATGAAAGTTTTCCCAGGGAGGTTCCTCATGCGTTTCATCGCCGTCGCCTGTGTCCTTTTCTTTTGCGCACTCAGCGCCGCTGCCGAGCCTGAGCCCGGGGTGAAGCGCTACCTTTATCTCACCACGCCTGACGGCGCGCAGGGCGGCGGCAGCGGGAGCGGCATCCTGGTGTACGACATCGACGACGGCCACAAACTCGTTCGCCGCATCGACGTTCCCAACATGAAGGAGGGCGTGCGCGGCGTGAATGCCTGCGCCAAGACTGGTCGGCTCTACTTCACCACCAGCAAGAAGCGCCTGGGCTGCATCGACCTGAAGACCGACAAGATTCTCTGGGAGAAGGTCTACGACGCCGGCTGCGATCAGGCAGGCATCACGCCTGACGGCAAGAAGCTCTACGTCGCCACGGGTTTCTGGGACAAGGCCAACGCCTGGATGGTGATCGACGGCATGACCGGCGACGAGTTGAAACGCATCCCCGTGAAGTCTTCCACGCACAACACCATCGCCAGCCTCGACGGCACGCTCCTTTTCGGCGCGGCGCACAACCGCTTCTACATCATCGATGTGAAAACCGATGAGATTCTGCGCGAGGTCACACCGGTGTCCGGCGGGCATTTCCCATTCACCGTCAAGAGCGACAACTCCATCGCTTACATCAGCTGCGCCTCGCATGTGGGCATGGATGTCGTCGATATCAAGGCCGGCAAGGTGCTGCATCGCGTGCTGGCGGACAACGGACAGATCAGGCACCGCACGCATGGAGCGGGGCTGACGCCCGACGAGAAGGAAGTCTGGCTCAGCGATCAGGACGGCAAGAAGCTGTTCATCTTCGACGCCACTGTGATGCCGCCCGTGCAGGTGGACAAGGTGGACCTGTCCGCCGGCGGCCACGGCTGGGTGGCGTTCAGCCTGGACGGACAATTCTGCTGGCCCCACACGCCGGACGTGATCGATGTGCAGACCCGCAAGATCGTGGCGACGCTGAAAGACGAGCGCGGCAAGCCCTTCTCCAGCTCGAAAATGATCGAGGTGCAGTTCAAGAACGGCGAGGTCTTCCGCTGCGGCGATCGCTTCGGCGTGGGTCGGGCGACGAAGATCAATTGACACTGTTTAAGTCGATGGCGGTAGAATGGCGCAAGAGTGGGGCAACTCTTCCGGGACAACACTTGCCGGGACGACATGCAGCAGTCGATTTTCAAGTCGCCTTCCATACGAGCGGCAATTCTGCTCTGCAAACTCACGCCATGCACGTTCGCCGTCACATCGCGCACGGATTCACGCTGGTCGAGATGCTCGTCGTCGTGGCAATCCTCGCGCTGCTGATTTCGCTGCTGCTGCCGACTCTGGGCGCGGCTCGCGACGAGGCCCGTGCCGTGCAGTGCGCCGCGCTGCACGGCCAATGGGCCACAGCATTCAACTCCTATCGCATGGACAACCGGCAGGTTCTGCCTTTGTTCGCCGACAAATACGATTACACCGGCGCCAACTCGCTTGATGCCGCGACGCTCTGGTACAACACGGTGGCGCCGTTCATGGGCCTCGAAGCGGTCTCGATCGACGCGTCGGCTGCGACCAAGTCAGCCATCAACGGGCGCAACTACAACGCCACCGTCCGTCGCTGTCCGGCCAACAGCGCCGTCTACCTCGGTGTTCACTACGGTGGGTTCAACAGCTCCAAGCCTTCTTACGCGCCGATCAACTACGGCCGCAATGTCACCAGCGAACCCGCCATCCGATATGCCACGCACCGCGATCGGAATCCCGGCAAGTGGATGATGCTCTGCGACACCAACGCCCACTTCATCTACACGCCCGCAGCGTGGACGCGCGCCGTGGACTGGGATCAGGACGGCGTGCCCGATTCGCATGCGGGCGTCGTGGCCGGCGAGGGAAGCCCGCACTACTACAACCGTGGTCGGCCCACGATTCACCGCGGAAGCGGGTCGTATGCGTTTGTCGACAGCCACGTGGAACGCATTTCCTTTGCGGACTGGCTGCGAAACGATCACTACATGTGGAAGGGAAAGTAGTGTCATTGCCACTCGGCGGCTGGCGCGTCTCACCCGGCGGCTGATGCATTCACGATCGCCCAGGCCACATCCATCGCCTGCCGGTTAATGCGCACATCGTGGACGCGAAAGATTTTCACACCTTTCGCCACGCCCAGCGTTGTCGTCGCGCAGGTGGCGCCGAGCAGGTCCGTCGGCGCGGGCACGGAGCCATCCGCGTTCGCGCAGATGGATCCCATGAACCGTTTGCGACTGGCGCCCAGCAGCACGGCGTACCCCGTGGCCGCGAAGCGATCCAGCGCGGCGAGCAGTCGCAGATTGTGCTCGCGCGTCTTGCCGAAACCGATGCCCGGGTCGATCACGATCTGCGATCGCGGCACGCCGGCGGATTGTGCCGCGGCCGCACGGTCGGTCAGGTGCTGGAGCAGTTCGGCGACGACATCGCCATACGTGGGATTGTTCTGCATCGTGGCCGGAGCGCCGAGCATGTGCATCAGCACGATGGGCGCGTTGCGTTCCGCGGCAAGTGCGAACATGCCGGCATCCTCCCGCCCGGCGGAGATGTCGTTGATCACGCCTGCCCCCGCATTCAGAGCGGCTTCGGCGACGGCGGCCTGCGTCGTGTCGATGCTGATCGCCACACGCGCGCCGAACTCGCCAAGCCCATCGAGTTCCTGACGCAGTTTTCTGATCACAGGCTCCGTGCGGCGAATCTGCTCGTCAGTCGCGACGCGCTGAGCGCCGGGCCTTGTCGATTCGCCGCCCACGTCGATGAAATCCGCGCCATCGTGCGCCATTCGCAGTCCGTGCGCGACGGCGGTGTCGACGTCGGCGTGCTTGCCGCCGTCGCTGAAACTGTCAGGCGTCACATTCAGGATGCCCATGATCCGCGGGCGGTCGAGGCGCATTTCCCGGGCATGAGGAAGGTGGAGATTCATGCGGGCAGTGTAGCGAGGCAAGCCGCTTGCCCACGCTTGCCGATGACTTATGATCCGCCGCACGTCCAACCTGTTTTGCGGAGATTCGACATGGAAGAACTGTTCACTTTTGCGAACCTGGCGGCGTTCCTCACGCTCACCGTGATGGAGATCGTGCTGGGAATCGACAACGTGGTGTTCATCGCGATCCTGGCGGACAAGCTGCCGGTCGAGGAGCGCACCAAGGCTCGCCGCGTCGGCTTGTCGCTTGCCATGGTCATGCGCGTCGGCCTGCTCTTCGGCATCAGCGCCATCATGGGCATGGTCAACCCGCTGTTCCATCTGCCCTTCAACGATCCGCACATCGAAGGCGCCAAGCTCGGCATCAGCGTGCGCGACCTGATCCTGATTTTCGGCGGCGGGTTCCTGATCTACAAGGCCACGCACGAGATCCACGACAAGCTCGAAGGCTCCAAGGAGACGCTGCACCAGCCGAAGGTCAGCGCGGGGTTCAAGTCGGTCATCGCCCAGATTCTCATGCTCGATCTCGTCTTCTCGCTCGACTCGGTGATCACGGCGGTGGGCATGGTGAAGAAGACGGAGGGCCAGACCTGGCAACCGCTGGCGATCATGGTCGCGGCGGTGATCGTGTCGGTGATCGTCATGCTCGTGTTCAGCGGGCGCATTGCCGCCTTCATCTCGAAGCATCCGACGACGAAAATGCTGGCGCTGTCGTTCCTTCTCCTGATCGGCGTGGTGCTCGTGGCCGAGGGCATGCACCAGCACGTTTCCAAAGGCGCGATCTACACCGCGATGGCGTTCAGCGTGTTTGTGGAACTGCTGAACCTTAAGGTGACGAAGAAGCAGCCGGTCAGCGGCGCAACGCATTGAGGTAGGGTGCGTCAAGTCCGCGCGGACGCACCGTGTCGGGCGATCGCATGCCGGGCGATTGCGCGGCGATCATGGGTGCTCGTGAGTCACAGGTGGTGCGTCCGCGCGGACTTGACGCACCCTACTCCGATGCCATCTCCCGTGTACGTTCTGGCGCGTCCATCACTCCGGCAACTGCCGGCCTTTGGTTTCCGGACCCATCCAAATGATCACGACGCCGATGAAATAGATCATCGCCAGCGCCGCGCCCGCCTTGGCGAAACTGCCGAAGTGTCGCTCCAGATTCGCCGACTGCAGAGAGCCCACCGCCGCCAGCACGCGCCCGAAGTTGAAGGCGAAACCCTGGCTCGTCGCGCGGATGCGAGTGCTGAAAAGCTCGGGCAGATAGAACGGGAAGAACCCGTAAAACGAAGCGGTCATTCCGCCAGCCAGGAACACGAGGGAAAGGAATTGCACGCCATACGTCATGTCTTCGCGGAAGAGCAACTGACACGCGCCGAACGAGCCGAGGCACATCAGCGCATAGGTGACGCGCCTTCCGAACTTCTCGGCGAGCAGGGCGGCGATGATCGTGCCGAAAATCGCGCCTGTGGCGGACATCATCTGCGCCATCTCGGTGCCGAACTTCACGAGGAATGTGCTTGCGTCCTGACCTTCGACCAGTTTGCCGGTCCAGCGCGGCACCCACTGAATCGTGCCCCATGTGCCCATCAGCGCCACACCTGTCAGCCCCGCGCCCAGGAGGAGCCGGCGGATCGCGCTGCCCGTCGCGCCGCCGTGGCTGATGGCGACGCCGCCGGCGGCGATCGAGGCGGTGTCGGAGCGCTGCAGATACTGCCACACAGGATAGATGTAGCCGACCAGGGCCACGAGCACACCCAAGATGGTGACGGGCCACTGCACGGCAGGATTGTCGACCGCGGGTGACCACACATAAATGACGCCGCCGGCACCAGCGCAGCCGATGAGTACGCCAACAAGATCGCGCGTGGCCCACATGGACGTCGTGCCCTTGCCATGTTCATGCTGCCATTTCTCCGATTCCGGCACGAACAGACGGATGAAAAAGATGAGCAAAGCGGGGAACGATCCGGAGATCATCAGCCATCGCCACGGGAACGGCGCTCCCGGCTCCATGAACGATCGCAGGCCGATGCTGATGGCGCCCACCAGCAGGAAGCCGACATTCGCCGCCGCGCCGATCAGGCCCGCGATGAAGGCCCGCGATTTGTCTGACCAGAGTTCGGTGACCAGGGCCACGCCCAGCGACCACTCACCGCCCATGCCCAGGGACGCGATGAAGCGCAGCACCGCGATGTGCCATGCTTCGGTCGCCAGCCCGCACAGGCCGGAGAAGATCGCGTAGGTGAAGATGGACAGCGACATGGCGCGGACGCGGCCGATCTTGTCGCCCAGCCAGCCGAACACGACGCCGCCAGTTGCCGCGCCGACCAGGAACACCGCCATGATGACGCCGAACCACTGCCCGGCGGCTTTCGCGGCGGTGGCTTTCATCGCGGCAACGTCCGCCGCGGCCATGGCGTCGGTGATCTCCGGCGTGAGCAGTTCCGTCAGCGCGGGCCGGCCTGTCAGCGGAAACAACCCCATCTCAAACCCGTCGAACATCCACCCCAGAATCGCGGCGATCAGCGCCATCCATTTGCCGTGATTCGTCATCTTGCTTGCGGGAGTGGATTCCATCGCGCTTGTGCCTCATGTGGAGTTGTGAAAAACCATCGACGTGCGTTGAACTCGCAAGTCGCGTCCCCGATCGATTGGCCATGATAGGGGAAAGGTGTCGGATCATTTGCGCGGTTCGATGGTGAGCAGCAAGGACATGCCGGGTGATCGTCGCAGCTTGTTCCCAATCGTCGGGGCGGATACGCCCCGGCTCGCTGGCGGCCAACGCGATTCAGATATCCCAACCCAGCGGATCGTCCGCTTTCTTCTCCTTGGCGATCATGCGCTGGGCGCGCTTGTCCGGGTTGATCGTCAACTCCGGCTGCTTCATCGTGACCAGGTGGCCTTCAGGCACGGACTGCACGAGGAAGACGGAGCCGCCGATGGTGGAGCCGCGGCCGATGACGGTGTCGCCGCCGAGGATGATCGCGCCGCCGTAGATGGTGACATCGTCCTCCACGGTGGGGTGGCGTTTGAGGCCCTTGTACTGCTGGCCGCCGCGCGTGGACTTGGCGCCGAGCGTGACGCCCTGGTAAATCTTGACGCGGTTGCCGATTTTGCACGTTTCGCCGATGACCACGCCGGTGCCGTGGTCGATGAAAAAGCTCTCGCCGATTTCGGCGCCGGGGTGAATGTCGATGCCCGTCTCGTTGTGGGCATACTCGCTCATCATTCGCGGCAGCAGCGGCACCTTCAGCCTGAAGAGTTCATGGGCGACGCGATGAATGAAGATCGCATCGATGCCGGGGTAGCAGAAGATCGTCTCATCGGTGGACGCCGCCGCCGGGTCGCCGTCGAACGCCGCCTGCACATCGGTCGCCAGCAGGCGGCGCAGCTGAGGAATGCGCTGGAGGAACATCGTCGTGATGCGGTCGGCCTGCTCATCGCAGAAGTCGCAGTTGTCGCCTTTGCCTTTGCCCTCGACGCGGTTCTGTTCGTAGCGCAAAGCCTGGCGAAGCTGCTCGTACAGCGTGTCGCGCACCTTGGTGAGCAGTTCGCCCACGTGGTACTGAATATTGCCGCTGGTCAGGCGAATCTCATCAAAAAAGCCTGGAAAAGTCAGCTTTCGCAGCAGTTCGATCACCTCGATCGTTCTGGCGCGATTGGGGAGGAAACTGGAGTCCAGGTGCTGCGTGCGCTTGTCGGCGTGATAACTTTCGACGATGCGGCTGACCAGTTCGTCCTGAGACGTGCCGTTCTTCGCGGGATCGGAGTTCGACGGATTCATGGCGGTTATCGTAGCCGATGCCCATGGCGGCGGACAGCAGATCGGGACGCCCCAATCGCCAGAATCGCCATGAAGGCGGGTATACTTCATTCGACTCGAACGTCAGCCATCCAGCCCGCCCTGGATTGGCGCGGCGAGAGCCTCTCCAGAAAGGCCTGTCATGTCTCGACCCTTCCCTCACGGTATCCATTGTGCGAGCGTGCGCGTCCTGTGCTGCTTGCTCAGCGTGGCCGTTGCGGGGACTGCGCGTGGACAGGTTGTCGACGAACCGCCCGTGCTCATCGGGGTGCTGGTGGATGGCGAAGGCCTGATGGGCGTGCGCAAGATCACCGCTGATCCGAAGCTGCTTGCCGCACGCAAGGCCGCGCTGGCCAAGGCTGCGGCGAAGGCGCGCGTGCCGGGGAACAAGGCGCAGCTCGGCTACATCTCGCTGCCCCGCGCATTTGCCGAAGTGAAGCAGTGCGTCGATGCCGGCAAGCCCGTGCCCGATGATCTGCGCTTCCTCGGCGGCATGACCAAGCTGCGTTATGTGTTTGCGTTTCCCGAGGAGAAGGATCTGGTCATCGCCGGCGATGTGGAACCGTACGATCAGATCGATCCCCGCCGGCCTATCGGTTTGAAAACCGGCAGGCCCGTGCTGCAACTGGATGACCTGGTCACGTTGCTGCGCACCGTCGGGCCCGGCAACGGCAAGAATGCGTTCGGCTGCTCCATCGATCCCGCCGCCGACGCCATGAAGCGCGTCGAGGACATCATCAAGGACAAGGACAACAAGAAGCTGCCCAAGGACCAGAAGACGCAGATGATGATCGAAAGCGTCGGGCCGCACACGGTTCGCTACATCGGGCAGGAGACGGACACGCGTGTGGCGTATGTCTGTGTCGAAGCGGATTACCTCTTGAAGCGACTGGCGATGGGCATCGACAAATCGCCCGTGGCCGCGGTGCAGCACAAGCATCAGAACGAACGATTGCAGTTCAACGGCATGTGGTTCACGCCCAGCTTCGAGCCGCTGCTGGTCTCCGCCGACGGCAACGCGTTCGAAATCAAGGGCCAGTCGCTGCAACTGAACGCCCGCGGCGACCAGTTCATCGGCAACGCGCCGCCCACGCCTGCCACGGCGGGCTATGTGAAGAACTTCACGAAGTATTTTCCGCAACTGGCCGCGGCGATTCCTGCATTCGCCGATCTGTGGAACATCACCGATCTCGCGCTGGTCGCAGCCCTCATCGGTGAGGATCGGCTGCATCAGAAGGCGGGCTGGGACATCCGCTGGGTGATGGATCCGAAGGGATACCCGGTGGAGAAACTCCCGGTGGCCCGCACCGCTGACACGCTGGGGCTGTACACCGGAAGTGTGTACATCATCGGCGGCATCGAATTGAGCTTGAACAAATACGTGAAGGAACGACAGCGCGATGAGGAAGGCAAAGTGAAGGAGCACCGCGCCCGCCCGTCGGAAGGGTGGCGGTTGTTCACGGAAGAGTGATTGTCAACGTTTGAACTGCGTGTGTCCGCACCGTTTAGCGTCCGCTCGAAGAGCGGAATCCTTCGTCGACTGATCCATTTCACTTCCGCATCTCCGCATCGCCCGCCATGGCCAGTTCCTCCACCGTCGCGCTTGCGTTCACACTCGGATGACTCTCGACTGACGCCTCGCGTCCTTTCTCCCGCGGCAACCGCGTCGCCAGCGCCACGCACGGAAGCATCACCGTTCCGAGAATCGCCAGCGCTCCGCGCGGCCCCAGTTCCGGCTGCACCGCGAGCCTGCTGACGATCCACTGACCCCAGCTTCCCGCCGCCCAAGCCAGGCCCATCAGCACGCCGCTGATCACGTTCGCGTGCTTGGGCGACAGGTGCTGGCCCAGCGTCACGCCCACGGGATTCGTCGTGTTCGTCGCCGCGCCCATCAGCGCGCAGAGGATGCAGAAGACCACCATCGACGCCGCACCGGGCGCGCCGGTGTCCGCGCCATCCAGCAGCGTCGGCACCCACAGCCATGCGTAATACGTCACGACGGACAGCACCAGCAGCCCGAGCATCACCTTCGTCCGCCCGATGCGGTCCGCCAGCGCTCCCACCGGCACCATGATCGCCACCGATCCAAGCACGAACACCATGAACGCCACGCCCCGGCTCATCCACTGCGGATAGCCGCAGCTCTCGACGAACTCGGGCATGAGAAAGATGATGCCCACATTCAGCGCCGCCATCAGCGCCTGAATGAGAAACAAGGCGAACAGCGGCCCGCGCACGGCATGCAGCGCGGAGCCAACCTGTTTCCATTCGATGCGCCGGTGAGCCGCGGCATGCGTGGGCCTGCACCACACGATCGCCGCCAGCACGATCAGCGCGGCGGGGATGAGCATCCAGTGCGTCTGTCCGCCGGTCCAGTCATACAGCAGGCTGAAAAATCCCTGGCTGAACGCGAAGCCGAACATGCCCACCGCGACGAAGGCGGAGACCATCGTGGCCCGGCGCGCGTGGTTGAGATTGCCCGCCAGGCTTACGCCCGGCGGATGAAACAGCGCCTGTCCGATGCGCACGATCAGTTGCAGCACGAAGAGTACGGCATACCCTCCGGCGGTGAAGTACACGACGCCTTGCGCATCGGTCTTCTGCAGCAGCATGCCGACGCTGCCGAACGCGATGCCCAGTGCCGAAAGCGCGGCGCCCCAGATGACGAACCGACGTTCGTGGCCGTGATCGGCGAGCAGTCCGATCAGCGGCTGCAGTCCGGCGCCGATGAAGAGCGTGATGGTGGCGAGCATGCCCGCCACTTCCAGGTCGAGTCCGGCGCGGTATTTGAAAATGGGAAACACGCCGCCGAAACAATCCACCAGCGAGTGGGCGGCGACGAGAGCGATGAATGTCGCAGTGGCGGGGCGGATGGCGGGAACTCCAGACACGTGGCAGGGGATTGCAGCCAGAAGGGTATGCGGTGGGAAGGCGCGAGGGAAGTGCTGATGTGAGGATGGAGGTTTTGGCGTTGTCTGCCGCCTTAGGATCGTGACCGAAGTAACTTCCCGACTTGGTCGTTTCCGATTCCCCTCCCTCTTAGGGAGGGGTTAGGG
>CAYRPN010000061.1:0-32433 GCA_964426135.1 uncultured Phycisphaeraceae bacterium
CGACGAAGCGCCGGTCGAGCCGCCCGCTGACATGCCCGCCGACGAAGCGCCGGCCGAGCCGCCCGCTGATATGCCCGCCGACGAAGCGCCGGTCGAACCGCCCGCTGACATGCCTGCTGACGAAGCGCCGGTCGAACCGCCCGCCGACATGCCTGCTGACGAAGCGCCGGTCGAACCGCCCGCCGACATGCCCACTGACGAAGCGCCGGTCGAACCGCCCGCTGATATGCCCGTCGACGACATGCCCAGCGATCCCCCGGCTGACGAGCTTCCACTCAATGACGATGGCCCCACCGGTCCCGAAAACGCTGGTGATCCGCCGACCGACCCCGGCACCGGCGGCCCCTTTGAGCTGCCCAACAATCCGTTCGACATCATCGACGAATCAGGCAACCCCGTGCCTCCAGCCCCCGGCGAAGAACCGCCCGCCGAAGGCACGCCGATCCTGGACAATCTCGTCAACGACGGCACCAACCCCGGCGTCGGCGAACCGGCGGGCCCCACCGATCAGGGCACTGACCTGCCGACCCAGGATCCGCCGGCCAATCCGCAGATCATCCTCGCCAACGAAGTGCTCCTGCGAACCCTGGCAGACGACATCACCATCCCCGAGCCCCTTTCAGCCTCCGCCCTGCTCATGACCCTGGGCGCGATGTTCCCCCGCCGCCGAAGGCATCGAGCGTGAAACCTTCTCATGCGGAGCGCGAAACCGCAGGAGCCACAGCATCGTGGCGGCCTGCGGTTTTGCATTGGCGCCGGCCGCGCCGCTCGCCGGAAAGTGGCCGGCCACGTACCCCCGGGGGGCAGAATGCTTCGCAAATCCATAGAGAAAAAGCGTTTACAAAATGACTGCCAGAAAGGTAGGACACTTTCCGGCCACTCTCCCCGTCGGCTCCATCGCACGCCCGGACACCGCAAGATGTCAAAGAACAACGCGGACCCGCAGACGGGCCGTCGCCATGACTACCTTACATTGACCGATTAGGGAAAAGGTTACGAGACTTTGGCCGTTCGGCCGCGGGGTCGGCGTCGCCCCCGGCGGCGGCTAAGGAATCGGAGCGAAATAAGTTCACGACTGCACGGATCGAACTCCCCTCCCTTTTAGGGAGGGGCAGGGGGAGGGTCGGGCAAACAGCCTGATTTCATGCACAATCACGCAGTGCGCCCGACCCTCCCCTAACCCCTCCCTAGGAGGGAGGGGAATCGGAAACGGCCAAGTCGGGAAGTTATTTCGGTCGCGATCCTAAGGAATCGGAGCGAAATAAGCACGATTTAGCCGGCGGGCTTGCCCGCCGAGACGCCCTCGGCGGGCAAGCCCGCCGGCTAAATGGGGGGACCGCCCATTCGCGAAGTTATTTCGGTCATGATCCGAACCGGCGCTTCAGCGAATGTTCAACGTCGGCGCCGAACTGCCGCCCAGCGCCCGCCGGCTGATCGCCGCCGCCACGCTGCGCACCAGCTTCGTCAACTCGTCCGACAACTTGTCCTTGCTGGTGAAGTTCGCCGTCGGATCGCCGCTGTCGCAGTTCTTCCTTAGGGCCATGTTGATCGGAATCGTGCCCAGGACCGGCACCCCCATGTCCTCGGCCATCGTGGCCGCGCCGCCGCGACCGAAGATGTCGTACTCCTTGCCATCGTCGCCGATGAAGTAGCTCATGTTCTCCACGACGCCCAGCACGTCCACATTGAGTTGCTGGAACATGCGCAGGGCCCGCCGCGCGTCGTCCTGGGCCACGCGCTGCGGCGTGCAGACCACGATCGCGCCGCTCAACGGCAGCAACTGCGCCAGTGTCAGCGGCACATCGCCCGTGCCGGGAGGAAGATCGATCACCATGTAATCCAGATCGCCCCAGTCGGTCGTCTCGACGAGTTGCTTGAACGCGCCCTGCGCCATGGGGCCGCGCCAGATCAGCGGCTTCTCCGGCGGGACCATCGCGCCGATGGTCATCGATCGCACGCCGTGCACCTCGAACGGCGACAGGCGATTGTCGTGGCCTACGAGCTGCATCCCGCCGATGCCGAGCATCGTGGGCAGCGACGGGCCGTAGACATCGCCATCCATCAGGCCCACGGCCGCGCCTTCCCGCGCCAGCCCGACGGCAAGATTCACGGCAATCGTGGACTTGCCCACGCCGCCCTTGCCCGCGCCCACCGCGATGATCTGCTTCACGTTCGGCAGCGGATTGTTCGTGCGGGCCTTCTCCTGCGGCGGACGCGGCACCTGCGCGGAAAACTCCACGCTCACCTCCTTCATTTCCGGCAGCGCCATCACCGCCGCCTTCACCTCGCGGGTGATCTGATCCTTCATCGGGCAGGCGGGCGTGGTCAGTTCGATGTGAATGTTCGCGATGCCGTCGCAGACCGCAACGTTCTTCACCATGTTGAGCGTGACGATGTCGCGGTGAAGGTCCGGATCGTTCACCTTGCGAAGCTGGGCGATAATCTGTTCTTTCGTTACGGGCATGACAACTCATCCTTGAAAAGGAGGCGGGGCAGGGATGATAGGAACTGACGCGGTCAGGAGCGAACGATCCGATGGCGTTCCAACACAAACACAGCCCCAATGAAGCTGTTCGCCAGACCCTTCCCCCAACCCCTCCCTGTAAACAGGATCTTGCGTCAAGTAATAATTCATCGTCAATTCAAGCTTCAACCGCGAAGCGGTGGCATGACGTAGCCCCTGGCGCAAGCCAGGGGAACCGAGCACGACGTTGGCCAGCCCCGAATGGGGCGGCATGACGAATCTGAAGGCGTTTCAATGTCGCCCCTTGCGGGGCTCATCGTCACTTGCTGCCAACCCCCCGGCTCACGCCGGGGGCTACGAAATGCCACCGCTTCGCGGTTCGATCGGAAAACGACGGACGAAACTCCGTTAACGCAAAATTCTGGTGCGAGTGAGGTGAATTCGCCCCGCATGAGATGTCGCGCACACAAGGGAGGTTTTCTCACTTGTCCTTGCGACCGGCGAAGGGGTGGGCCGCGAGGATGTAGGCTTTCACATCGCTCCGCTGCTGCGGCGACAACTTCGCCTCGTCGCTCATCTCCGGCAGAATCTCGTCCCAATGGGCGAGCGAGTACTTGTTCACTGGCTCGACGGTGTGGCACTTGATGCACTGGTCCAGGTAGATCGCACGGCCGCGCCGCAGCGACTCCGCATCCGCGCCTTGCACCGACGCCGCCTGTACCAGCGGCGGCGACACCGGCGGCGCCATCTCTTCCAGCGACATGCAGCCGGCCAGCACCGATACCGCCAGCAACACGCCCAGCCATCGCAAGTTCATCTCGCTCTTGACGCTCATTGCCGATTGCCTTTCTTCAAAGGACCGAGGCCCGTGGCGGTTCCTGAACCACGGACCTCGGTCGCGGAGATGGATCGAGTCAGTCACAAAGGAGGAGTGCAAGAAGGTTGCACCGCCAATCTGTAGGGTGCGTCAAGGCTTGGCGCGGACGCACCATCTGTGAGCGGAAACCCTTCAGGTGCGTCCGCGCGGACTTGACGCACCCTACACAGACCGCGGAGTTGTTCCTACACAACTCCATAGAGAAACACGGATCAGAAGTCGATGCCCAGCAGCAGGCGAGTTTGAAAGTTCGCCTCGTTCGCCACGTCGGTCACCTGGAACAGCGGCGTGATCGTGACCCACCAGCCCTTGCCGCGGAAGGCGACGTTGGGCCCCATGTAGACCACGTGATCCTCCCACGTGTTCCAGTCCGCCAGTTCGATCTCGTGCACCAGTTCCGCGCCCACCGACCATTGCGGCGAAATCTGATAGCTGACGCCGAAGGTGTTGCCCAGTTCGAGTTTGTCTTCATCGAAGTCCTCCCCTTCCCACTCCGGTTCGAAGATGAAGTTGTAAATCACGACAAACGGCCCCATGTGCTTCTCGACGAGCAGTTTGGCTTCGAGCGCCAGCAGTTCGTCGCCGATCTTGATCTCGCCGTAGAGCGCCAGGCCGAGGAAATCGTTGACCGGGCTGGTGAGATTGAGAATGGCCTCGACGGCGACATTGCGCCACTCGGCGCGGTCATTGGCGACGCTCTTGCCGTCCTGGTAGCGCCAGTCGGAGATGTAAAACCCTAGTTGGAATTTCTCGGTGATGCCGACTTCGAACTCGTGGCGGAAGTCGATGCGGTCGAACTCGTCGTCCGTGTCCTTGTCGGTTTTCCAGGTGACGTACTGCTCGTACTCCCAGGAGCCCGGCGCCATGGTGGTGACGTCGTAGCTGAATGTGAAGAGGCGCTCGTCAGCGCGGGCGAGACTGGGCACGAACAGGGCGACGAGCAACGGGATGGCGAGAGAGTTGAATCGCATGGCGGTCCTTTTGTTGAGATTGAAACGCAACAACTTCGACGGCCGATTTTATAATTGAGACTCACTCGCAATGCAAGCCTCTGCATCGTCGATTCAAAGAATCATTGCATTCTATGCGTAAATAACGATGGATAAGCTTGTTACGATGTTGATAACTGGACTCGATAAGTTCCACAGGCGATCGCCCCTGGGAGGGCGAGGCTCCGGCCGAGCCGCAGTCGAGATTGAAATCGCAGACACTCCGTGGCTCGGCGCAAGCCTCGTCCCCCTCACCCTGACCTTCCCCTTGAAGGGTCCTCGCATGAATAAGCTGACCAAGTAAGCCTCGCGCAAAGGCGCAAAGCTCGCCACGATTCTTGCCGTCTTTGCGAGCTTTGCGCCTTTGCGAGAGATTTCGCTTGTCGCGCGACTGTTCAACTTACTGATGCGCTGCGCCTAAGCGTTCCGTCCGAACACCGCTTCGTGCAGCACGCTGACCGGGTGCATGACGCGCAGTTCCAGCCCCAGCCGCTGGGCTTCGGACTGAATCTGCATGGCGCAGCCGACGTTGCCGGTGATGCAGACCTTCGCCCCCGTCTTCTGGATGTGCGCCAGTTTGCGCTCGCCCAACTGCATCGCCATGTCAGGCTGCGAGAGGTTGTAGGTGCCGGCCGCCCCGCAGCACATGTCCGACTCGGTCAGCGGAATGAGCTTCAGGCCTTTGATCCACGACAGCATCTTTCGCGGCGGATCGGTGACCTTCTGCGCATGGGCGAGATGGCACGCGTCGTGGTACGTCGCGGTCGCATTCACCTCATGCGGCGGCGGAGGCGGCGCGAACTTCACCAGCACCTCGCTGACGTCCTTGACGCGCGATGCGAAATCCTTGCCTCGCGCGGCAAAGCGCGGATCGTCGCGCAGGAAGTGAGCGTAGTCCTTCAGTTGAGCGCCGCAGCCGGCGATGTTGGTGATGATGTAGTCGGGGGAAGGGAAGGGACTAAGGGACGGAGGGACGGAGGGACTAAGGGGAGAGGAGGACACACCTTGACTTTCCCCCTTGATCCCTTTGTCCCTCAGTCCCTTGGTCCCTTTCCCCGCGAACGCCTCCACATTCATGCGCGCGAAATTCTCGCCTTCATGCGCATGGCCGGCGTGATGGTGAATCGCGCCGCAGCAGGTCTGCGCCGCCGGCACGATGACATCGCAGCCGGCGTGGGTGAGCAGGTCGATCGTCTGGCGGTTCACGTGTTGATACAGCACGCTGCCGACGCAGCCGGCGAGCAGCGCGATAGTCGCGCGGGGCTTGCCGTCGGGGCAGTTCGCCTTGTTCGCCGGATGAAACTCGGCGAGCGCTTTCTCCCACAGCGGGCCTTGTTCGGGCAGCATCTGCTGCATCTTCTGAACGCGCAGCGGCAGCAGTTTCGTGAGTTTGGTCAATGGTTTCCACAGGCCTATTTTCTGGAGGATGCGCGCCGGCAGCAGCGCGATCTTCAGTCGCAGCGGAAAGGGAAATACCTTGAAGAACATCGCGTCGATGATCTCGTCGATCATGGTGCGCGGCTTCGTGGCCTTGGGTGGGTGCTCGGTGAACGCGGCGCGGGTGCCTTCGATCAGTTCGTGGTATTGAACGCCGCTGGGGCACGCCGTCTCGCACGCCCGGCAGTCGAGGCACAGGTCCAGATGCTCCAGCACCGACGCGGTCGCTTCGATCTTGCCGGTGGCAAGACCTTTCATCAGGTGTATGCGTCCGCGCGGCGAGTCGGCTTCCAGGCCGTTCTGCGTGTACGTCGGACACGCGGGCAGGCACAGGCCGCAGTGGACGCAATCGAGGGCGCGGGCGAAGGTGCGCGGATCGAGGTGCAAATCACCGGCGTGCGCGCCATGGCCGTGCGCGGCCGGAACGGGCGAGGGGTCGCCCAGGCCGTTGATGATGCGAAGGGAGGTGGGTTGGAAAGTGGTGGTCACTGCAGGGTCAGAGCCGCGAGAGAAAAAGTCATTGGATCGAAATCGTTTGCCGACGCACGCCTTTGCTGCGCGGTCGACGTTCCGCGAGCATTCGCAGAATCCGTTCAGACGCCTTGCCGGATTCCGGCCTGGCGCGATCGGCGGCGAAAGCCGCGCGCATGGCGATGTCATCCTTGGGGCGGCGCTTGGAGGGGCCGATGATCAGATCGACCGATGCGGGCTCAAATCCTAAACGGGCCATTGGTCTGCCTTTCCAAAGCACCTGCGCATCAGTTCCTCGGCTCCGGGTTCATCAACGATCATGCGCGTTCCGGAGCCGACCCGAATCGCTCCCAGTGTCTCCTGGTAATGATTGATGAGTTCGGTCTTGGCGTCAAGGGCGACGTGGCCGCGATGCCCAGCTTTGAAAGACACCGCGCACGCAAAAGCGACGAGGTTGCCTGGTACACCCTCGAACTGCTTGGATGGTCCGCGATTGTGCGGCGCGCTCTCCAGCAGATGCAAGAAAACATGATCAGACGCCACATCCAGTGAAACAAGGCCTTCGACTCTGTTCGAGCGGCGCAGGAGCAAGCCGTAAACCTCGCGGCCGTCCTCCTGTGTTTCCTTGAGCCAGTTGAAACTCCATCGTGTTGTGGCGGCAAACTCGCCGGCGAGCAGGCCGCTCCATGCACGGATCACGGTAGCGCGCGAGCGTCTGGTTTTCGCGTCGATGACCGATCGTGCGAAGCCATCAATCTCAGCATCGATCAACGCCATATCAGCCCCTGTCACCAGCGAATAAATCGCCCCGGATTCAGCACGTTGTGCGGATCCATCGTCTTCTTCAGTTTCCCCAGCAGCGCCCAATCCGGCTGCGGTGGGCCGAAGGGCGCGATGTCTTCCGCGCCGGTGGGCCGCGCGTGCCAGACGCGCATGCCGCTAAAGGATCGGATCGTGTCGTTGATCAGTGCGTCGAGTTTGCGTGCCAGGTCCGCGTTCAGGTCGCCGCCGACGAAGATGCAGCCGTGCAGCGGCAGTACCTCGAACCGAAGCGAGAAATGCTCATCCGCCCAGCGCAGCAGCGCGTTGCACACGGCTCCGGTCGATGCGGGCGGCACGATGATTTTCACGACAGCCGAGGCGCTGCGTCGCCACGCCCGACGGGCGGATCGCTCCATGGCGTCGCGATCTAGGTCTGAATCGGTGGAGCCGGTGATGGTCACGCCCGGCAGCGTGGCGGTGAAAAGTTCGAGTGCGCGGCGCTGGACAATGTTGGCGGTGTGATGCCCAAAGTAGGCGACCTGTGCGACCCACGTGCCCGCAGCCGCGCCATGTCGGCCACAGCGGTGACACAGGGACAGATGCGTGGGCTTGGCGTCGCTCAAGATCAGATCGGTGCCGCGCTCGTCGAACACGGCCGGGTCCTTCACGGTCATTTCGATTTCGAGCACGTGCTGGGGAATGGCGTAGGTGCGAAGCGTCGCCTCGTGGACGATGCCCAGTTCGCCGAGGCTGCCGACCATGAAGCGCGTGACGTCATAGCCCGCGACGTTTTTGACGGTGCGCCCGCCGACGCGGATATCGCGGCCCTCGCCATCGATGTAGCCCATGCCCAGCAGCAGGTCGCGGATGGAACCGCAGCCGACGCGCAGCGGGCCCCACATGTTGTGATGGATCGCTTCGCCGAGGGTGATGTCGTCATCGGCATCGATGGGCGCGAACTGGTTGGTGGGCTTCAGCGCGGCTTGCAGGTCGCCGATGGTGATGCCCGCGGCGGCGCGGACGGTCAGATCGCGCACGTAGTGTTCGAGGATGCCGCCGTTGGCGGGGTCGGCTTCCTGCGCGAAGCGGGTGTACTCAGCGGGCGGCGCCGGCGGCGCGTGGCCGAGGCCGGCGTGGGCGAGGCCGTAGTCGATGAGAGGGCGGTGTGAAGCGATGGCATTGCCGAGCGCCGCGACAATGTTCTGCGGCGCGGCGCATCGCACAAACTCAGTTGGTGCTTGATCGACGGTCGTCACAATCAATCCTCGGTTTCAGGGACATCACGATCGCGCCAGTAACGAAACCGCCTGCGGTGATGCGCCACCGCGACGATCCAGATGTGTTTGGGCGTCAAGGCGTAAACAAGTCGAAACGGCCAGCCTTGCACATTCGCTTTTCGAAACGGGGATCGGCGAATGGGAGCTCCGGCGTGGGGATATCGTCGCAATGAATCGGCTGTCCGCTGGACTCGATCCAGAAACCGCAAACCCAATCCTGGGCGCTTCAATTCATAAAACAACGCCTGCATGCGCATCTCGCGGTCAGCTTCATCGAGCAGGCGCACCGATCTCACTTCAGGTTCTCCAGCGCCTGGCGTGCTCGCTTGAAGGCGGTTGAGGCTGCAACACCCTTGCTGCGCCCTTCCTGCACAGCAGCCCATCGACGGTCAAGCTCGCCCATCCATGAATCCTCCCATGCAGCATCTTTCTCGTTGTCCGCGGAATCGATCAGATACTCCGCCAGAGCATAGCGCTCGGACACCGGAAGTGCCGCGAGTTCTTTTCTGAGCCGTTCAGTTGACTTTGCCATGGAATGACTCCCTGTTGCACAGGCATTCTACACCTGCGTCACCACCGCGCCGCCGCCGGTGTTCGCCTTCATCGGCTTCATGATGTCGATGCGCACGCGATCACTGGGGACGAGTTTGCCGTCGTTGATGCGCTGCTGCGGGTCAAACGTTTTCTTGATCTTCTGAAACGCCTCGATCGTCGCGGGGTTGAACATCTTGGGCATCAGGTGCAGTTTCTCCACGCCCACGCCGTGCTCGCCGGTGATCGTGCCGCCGACGCTGAGGCAGTATTCGAGAATCTCTTCGCTGAGCTTGAGCACGCGCTGCACCTGCTCAGGATCTTCCTCGTCGAACAGCAGGATCGGATGGATGTTGCCATCGCCGGCGTGGAACACATTCGTGATCCGCAGCCCGTACGCCCGGCCCAGTTCACCCACGCGCTCCATCACCTCCGGCAGCTTCGAGCGCGGCACGCACGCGTCCTGCGTGCAGTAACTGTGGCTGACCCGCCCGATCGCGCCGAACGCCTTCTTGCGGGCGCTCCACAATTCCATGCGCCGCTTCGCATCGGAGCAGATCGAGATATCGCGGGCGCCGCACGCCTTGGCGATTTCCACGATGGACGCCATCTGCTCGTCGAGCAATTGATCGACGCCATCGACTTCCAGCAGCAAGAGTGCCGCGGCATCGCGCGGGAATCCGAAGTGAAACGCATCCTCGACGATCTGAATCATCTGCCCGTCCATCATTTCCATCGAGGTGGGCACGATGCCGCTGGCGATGACGTCGCTGACGGTTTTGCAGGCGTCGGGCGTGTTGTTGTAAACCGCGTAAAAGGTGCGGAAACAGCGGGGATTCGGCACCAGCCGGCACCACACGCGGGTGACGATGCCGAAGGTGCCTTCGCTGCCGCAGACGAGGCCCGGCAGGTCGGCGCCAATGCCATCGCAAAGGCCGCCGGCGCGCGTCTGCACGATGGAGCCGTCGGGCAGGACGATCTCCATACCCAGGATGTGATTCGTCGTGACGCCGTGCTTGAGCGTGTTGATGCCGCCGGCGTTCGTCGAACAGTTGCCGCCGATGGTGCTGGCGCGCTGGCTCGATGGATCGGGGCTGAAACGCAAGCCTGTGTGCGCCACCGCGTCGGAGAGCGCCAGATTCCGCACGCCCGCCTGCACCACCGCAAAGCGGTTCTTCACATCGACCTCTTCGATCCTCGTCATCTTGCTCGTGGTGATGAGCACGCCTTCGCCATAGCCCACCGCTCCGCCGGCCAGGCCCGTGCCGCTGCCGCGCGGGATGATGGGCATGTCAAAATCGTTGGCCGCCTGCACGCACGCCGCGACCTGTTCGGTGCTGACCGGAAACACCACGCAGGTGGGCAACCCCTTGGCGATCGGAAAGCCATCGCACTCATAGACCAGCATCTCGTCGCGGTTGAAGAGCACATTGGCCTGGCCAACAATGTGCCGGAGGCGTTCGATGGCGGGATGAACAGTCGCGTGCATCAAGGGAATGGTACGGGCGTTTAGCCGCGGAGCAAAGGCTCGGCGACGCTCCGCACGGGCGCGTCACATGAGTCT
This sequence comes from uncultured Phycisphaeraceae bacterium, assembly GCA_964426135.1. Lineage (GTDB taxonomy): Bacteria > Planctomycetota > Phycisphaerae > Phycisphaerales > Phycisphaeraceae > CAYRPN01. The sequence goes on from CAYRPN010000061.1 coordinate 10,373, forward strand.
GACGAACGTTCACGCGGACCGCCGCAAAGCCTTTGGTCCGCGGCTAAACTCTCCCCATGCCCCACGACGTCATCATCCTCGGCCTCGGCAGCATGGGTTCCGCCGCCGCCTGCGAACTCGCCCGCCGCGGCGTGCGCGTGCTGGGCCTGGAGCAATTCTCCATCCCGCACACGCAGGGCAGCCACGGCGGATTCTCGCGCATGATCCGCCTCGCTTACTTCGAGCATCCCGACTACGTCGCCCTGCTTCGCCGGTCGTATGAACGGTGGGCGGAACTTGAAGCGGAAAGCGGTCAGAGACTGCTGCACATCACCGGCGGCATCTATCTCGGCCGGCCTGACAGCGAGCTGATCAATGGCTCCCTGCATGCCGCGCGCGAGCATCGGCTTCCCCATGAGAGCCTGACGCGCCACGAACTGACGCAGCGATTCCCGCAGTTTCATCTGCCCGACGACATGGTCGGCGTGTACGAGAATCAGGCGGGGTTCCTGCTGCCGGAGGTTGTCGTTTCGACTTATGCGCAACTCGCCATGCAGCATGGCGCGGAACTGCACGCGCATGAGCCGGCGATCGACTGGCGCGCCGACAGCCGAGGCGTGACGGTGCGCACCGCTGAGGCGGAATACCACGCGGAGAAGCTCATCATCACCGCGGGCCCATGGGCGCCGAAGCTGCTGCGCCACCTTGGCGTGAAGATGAAAGTCACGCGGCAGACGCTGGCGTGGTACTGGCCGCGCAAGCCGCAGCCGTTTCGACTCGACGATTTCCCGGTCTGGGCCATCGACGATTCGCGACAGGGCAATCCGGGCGCCGAGTACCGCGGCCTGCTCTACGGATTCCCGCTCATGCCGACGGGCATCGGCGTGCCGGGCTTCAAGGCGGCGCTGCATTTTCCAGGCGAGGCGTTCGATCCCGATTCGCCGGACCGTTCGCCTCGCGATGGCGATGATGCGTCGGTTCGCCGCATGCTGGAGCAGTACATCCCCGACGCCCCCGGCTTGCTGCTGGGCCGGCGCGTCTGCCTCTACACGAACAGCCCCGACGGCCACTTCATCGTCGACCGCCATCCGCCGTTTCCATCGGGCAACCTCGGCGCCGAGCGAGTCACGATCGCCTGCGGCTTCAGCGGGCACGGATTCAAGTTCGTCAGCGTGATGGGCGAAGTGCTTGCCGACATGGCGACGATTGGAAGAACCGCGAATCCGGTGGAGTTCCTGAGCTTATCGCGATTCAGGCCGCGCCATTAGAGTGTCGCTACCGTTTTCGACCGTCAGCCCTGGGCTCCGCCGGGGGGGGCGCTCAACCTTGTGTCTGTGCTTGTGCGAATCCTCGTTTCGCGTGAAACATCCGGAAATCCATCCTCGAGAATCCATCGGCAACCCCCTTTCACCCGGGTGTGCCCAATTTTCCGGGGGCTTGGTCCCCTCTCCCCCAGTCTGCTGGGGGAGAGGGTTAGGGTGAGGGGGACGGTGAACCTTGGGCGTCCATTTGTCGCTCGACATCGCAAACCCCCTCACCCCAACCCTCTCCCCCGCAGAGCCGGGGGCGAGGGGGCCGATCCACCGTCCCCGGAAAAGTTGGCAGACCCTTTCACCCTGCGTCTTTTCACCGCATTGGCGTCGGTGCGATCATTGAGACTAGAATGATCGGCCGACTCGGCACCCGCCGGTCGCCTGCCACGCAAAGGAAACCATGCTGCTTGTTGCCGGACAAGATCGGGCCATCGGCGAACGCCTGTCAGTGGAACTGACCGACGTGGAAGCTCGATTTGCCGCCGAACTCATCAGCGATCTCACCTGCGTCAACGAACTGGTGCAGCACGTCGAGCGGTACCGCGGCAAGATGCTCCGCCCGATGCTGGTTCTGGTCAGCGGCATGGCGTGCGGCGCGACCCGCGCGGGGACCGGCAGCCGAAACGCGACATCCGACCTCACCGACTCGCATCGGGTGGTGGCGACCGTTGTCGAGATGGTGCACATGGCGACGCTCGTTCACGACGACATCCTGGACGACGCGGAGATGCGGCGCAAAGGCGCCACGGTCAACGCCCTGACCGGCAACGAAGCCGCCGTCATGCTCGGCGATTACCTGATCAGCCACGCTTATCACCTGTGCAGCAGTTTGGGCACGCCTTGGATCAGCCGGCACATCGCGGACACGACCAACACCGTGTGCGAGGGCGAGTTGCTGCAACTGGCCAATCGCAACAACTGGGATCTGGACGAGGGCACCTATTTCGAAATCATCCGTCGCAAGACCGCGAGCCTGACCGGCTCTTGCTGCCAGCTTGGGGCGACACTGCACGGCGTGGCCGATGGCGGCGATGCCCTGGCCGAGGCGATGTACACCTACGGCGAACAGGTCGGCATCGCGTTTCAGGTGGTCGATGATCTGCTCGACCTGGTGGGCGAGGAACAGACGGTCGGCAAATCGCTGGGCCGCGATCTGGCCAAGGGAAAACTGACGCTGCCGTTGATTCACTATCTGAAAACCGCCGACCCGGCGAAGCGCGCCAATATGCTGGCGCTGGTGAAAGCGGTCGGCCTGCACGAGAACGGAAACGGCGACGCCGAGGACGCCCGCGTGGCGGAAGTGCGCAGGCTCATCCTCGCCAGCGACGCGATTCCCTACGCCCGGCAATGGTCAGGCAAACTGGTCGAGCGCGCCAAGCGTTCGCTGGACGTGCTGCCGGAATCGGTGGCGAAATCACTTCTACTCGACATGGCGGATGCCGTGCTGACGCGCCGGGCGTGACCGGCCATGTCTCGCTGACGTCGTTCACTGCAGTTCGGTGATCGTGAGGTTGCGGAACCACACCTTGTCGCCGTGATCCTGCAGCATGATCTTGCCCTTGGCGTTGAGGCCGAAGCCCTGCACGTTCTTGAACTTGCTCTTGGCGATGCGCTCTTTCCACTCAACGCTCGCGGTATCGATGTCGCTGACCTTCGTGCCGTTGAGCCAGTGCTCGAATTTGCCTTGTTTCACCACGATTTTCGAGCTGTTCCATTCCCCCACCGCCTTGACGGGCTTGTCCGCGATGGTTTCCTTGATGTCGTAGATGCACGCGGTCTGGTGCGTGCCCTTCTTGCCGTCGGGATGCGCGGCATCATCGATGAGCTGGTATTCGACGCCCAGCGTGCCGCCGGGGGTGAACTGCTTGACGCGGTACTTGACGCCGGAGTTGGCGGCCTTGGCGATCTTCCATTCGAAGGTGAACTCGAAATCGCCGTACTCTTTTTCGGAGAAGAGATCGCCGCCCTTGTCCGCGCGGTGGAGCGTGCCGTCCTCGACGACCCAGCCTGCGGTCGGCGCTTTGCCATTGCCGCTGACCCAGCCGGTGAGCGTCTTGCCGTCGAAGAGCGACACGGGCTTGGCGTCGGCGGCGAACAGCGCCGAAACGCCGGCAAACAGCACGATCGCGACGAAGGAGGCAACCAGGCGGGCAACGGGCAAACGGGAAGCGGTCATGGTGTCATTTCCTTGTGAGGGATTCGATGTCCACACGAGATTGCTCATTCTACGCTCTTGATTACAGAGCCGAGGAAGCTGCGGAAAACAAAAACGCCGCGATGCGTTCATCGCGGCGTTCTGATTGCTCACGGATGCGATCGAGCCGGGTTCAGAAATCCACGCCCAGCGTGGCGAAGTAGTACGTGTCCAGGCCGCGGACGCCGGGGTTCGGATCGCCGTCGTACTGGTTTTTCACGCCGATCTTCAGCTTCCACATCTTGTCGTCGGTCAGCGGAATCGCCACGAGGTTCTCCATGACCAGACGGAAGTCGCGCACATCCTCCAGCGACGGATACACCGTCGTGTGATGCTCGTACGAAAGCCAGGGCGTGATGTCCCGGCGATAGTCGATGCCGAACTCGAGCACGACCTGCTCCGTGTTGGTGCCGTTCTGGAACGACTCGAACTGGTAACCGGCGCCGGCGCGGCCTTTGAATTCGGTGGTCTTTTCCTTGATGAAGAAGTAACCGAGACCGCCGGTGAGCGTGGCGCGGAAGTCGAGGTTTTCGAAATCGTCGGTTTCAAACTCGCCGCGCACGTACCAGTACAGGCGGTCGTTGATATCGACTTCCAGGATCGCGCCGGCGATGAATTCGTTGGCGGTGTCCTGGCCGTTCTCGTGCGAGTAGCGGGCAGTGCCGTAGAGCGACAGGCGATCCCCCGGCGCGATGCGCTTGGCCTCCACCTTCCCGAGCACGGAGAAGCGATCGCTGTTGCCGGTTTCGCCGTTGATGCCAAGGTCCAGTCTCAGTTTCCAGTGCGGTTCCTTCGCCTTCATCTCGGCGATTGCCGGATCCTCCGCGCCCTGCGCCCACATCGAGGCCACCTGCGCCACCGGCACCGGCTTCTTGCCCGCCAGGTCGCCGCTGACGCTCTGCTGGCCCGCGCCGGCGTCGTATTCCAGCTTGCCCACGGCACGCTCGCCGTTCTGCACCTGCACGTTCACCGGCGCGTCGGTGGTGATGCCTTTCACCTTCGCCGCGTCGATCGTCAGATCGCCGGCGAACTCCGTCTTCACCACGATCTTGCCGCCGGCGATCTGCTGCACCTTGCCGACGAGCTTGCTGCCGTCAGCCAGATGAACTTCGTCACATAGTGCCGTCGAACACGCGCTCGCCATGACGGCGGCAAGACTCAAAGTGAGACGATTCATGATCGGGCTCCGTTGGGTGAAATCACTTGGGATGAATCACGGGACAGCGCGGCGCGAACAATCCCGCCAATCGCACAGCGACGCGGGGAGGCGGAAGTTTACAGATCGCCGCGCAAGCCCGCAACAGAACCTTTGCGATACACTAGGACCATGCAAGGCGACATCGATCGCGTCCTGGTCGACCGGCACCACATCGCCCTGCGCGTCGAAGCGCTGGCGAAAGAGATCACGCGCGACCTGGGCGATCTCTCCCCCGCCGGCGCTGCGTTGCATGAGCCCGATGTCACCTTGATCCCCATCCTCACCGGCGGCTTCATCTTCGCCGCCGACCTGATGCGGCACCTGCCGCTGAAGCTCAAAATCCGCCTGATTTCCGTCAGTTCCTACCCCGGCACCTCCACCGTCACCCGCGGCGCCCAGATCAAGAGCGATCTCTCGCACCTGCCCACCACGCTGCCCGGCTCGCACGTCATCGTCATCGATGACATCCTCGATTCCGGCAACACGCTGCGGCAGGTCTGTCAGACCCTGCGCGACATGAAACCCGCCAGCCTGCGCACCTGCGTGCTGCTGCGCAAGCGGCGACCGCAAGCGATGAGCTTTCCCGTTGACTACGTGGCCTTCGACATTCCCGACGAGTTCGTCGTGGGCTACGGCCTGGATTTCAACGATCACTACCGCAACCTGCCCGACATCGTCACGCTTCGCAAGCAGGTCATCGACGCGGCGCAGGCGTTGTCGGGCGACGGGAGCGCCGCGCGATGAACCTGATTGGCAATCATGTCGGAGGTTCAATGGACAGGAGACTGGGTGCCATGGGTAAGCGCAGTCCGCGAAGCTTACCCGTGATCGGCGCGCATCCGTTTCCCGCACGGGTAAGCTCCGAAGACTCCGCTTACCCATGGCACCCCCGAGTTGAGCAGCAAATGGACGATCACCGCCACCAAGCAGAAGGCGGCGGTGGAGAAGGCGCCGCCGAACTCACGCCGCCCGTGGATGCCATCCTGCCCGCGCAACTCCTGCAGCCGGGCGAGATCATTATTCTGCTGCTCAAGCCAAGCCCGTGGTTCATCGTGCTGTCGTGCCTCGGATTTCTCGCGGGCACTGTCATCGTCGCGGCGGCGCTTCTGATGCTCATCAAGTCCGGCGTCGTGAGCTTCACCAATCGGCACGACGTCATCGTCGGTGCCGTGGGCGTCTGCGGCATCCGCCTGTTCTGGCAACTGCTCGACTGGCTCAGCCGGGTCTACATCCTCACCGACCAGCGGGTGATCCGCGTGCGCGGCGTGCTGCGCGTGCAGGTGTTCGAGTGCCCGCTGAAACAGGTGCAGCACACCAGCGCGTACTTCTCGATGCGCGAGCGAATCTTCGGTTTGGGCACGATCACCTTCGCCACCGCGGGCACCGCCGGCATCGAAGCCGCTTGGGAAATGCTCTCGCAACCGCTTGAGGTACACCAGGTGGTGGTGCAGACACTGAATCGATATGGGAGATGAACTGGATTTGGAATGGGGAGGATGCGGTTGAGAAGGACGAAGAAACGGAAGAGTTATGAGTAGGAGTAAGAGTAAGAGTAAGAGTAGGAGGGGAACGGAACGATTATGAGTATGAGTAGGATTAGGAGTAGGAGTAGGAGCGACACTCTACACTTGGAACTCCTACTCATACTCATACTCCTACTCTTACTCATACTCGTATTCCGTTCCCCTCTTACTCCTTATCCAAATCCTACTCATACTCCTCTTCACCCCCTCTTCCTCCTTCCCCTCAACTCCCAAACAGCGACATCTGCCCATCCCCCGGCCTGCGAAACGATTCCTTCGCATAAGCAGGCATCGAGCGATCCAGTCCGTACCTCTTGCAGAATAGTTTGAACATCGCGCGAATCTGCTCGGCGATCGCGCCGGTGCCGCGCTTGCGTTCGTAGTGGGCGGATTGGTAGAGCTCGCCGTCGCGCGTGTCGCGGATCAGCGATTCCACATGGGCTGCGCGATCGGGAAAATGCCGCTGAAGCCACTCCAGGAAAAGCGCCTTGATCTGGTGCGGCAGCCGGAGCAGCACATAGCCCGCGCTGATCGCGCCGGCCTCGGCGACGGCCTCTAGGATCGCGGGAATCTCCTTGTCCGTCAGCCCCGGAATGATCGGCGCGACCACCGCCATCGTGGGCACGCCGGCCTCCGTCAGTTCACGGATCGTCCGCAGCCGATCGCCGGGCGAACTGGCGCGCGGCTCCAGTTTCGCCGCCAGCGCGTTGTCCAGCGTGGTCACGCTGATCGCCACATGCACCACCTGGTGCGCCGCCATTTCCTTCAGGACATCAAGATCGCGCAGCACCAGCCTGTTCTTGGTCACGATGCCCACGGGCTGGCGAAACTCCGCCATCACCTCCAGGCAACCGCGCGTGATCTTCATCTGCGCCTCGATCGGCTGATAGCAATCCGTCACGCCCGACATCGCGATGACATCGCCCTTCCATTTCGGCGACGCAAGTTCCTTCCTCAGCAGCGCGGGCGCGTTCGGCTTAGCGACGAGACGCGTCTCGAAATCGAGCCCGCAGGAAAAACCCAACCGCTCGTGGTCCGGCCGCGCGTAGCAATAAATGCAGCCATGGGCGCAGCCGCGATAGGGATTGATCGACCACTCAAAGGGAATATCGGGGCTGTTCCGCGGATCGACGTGGTTGATGATCGTGCGCGTCTCATCCTCATAGACAATCGTGGCGGCCCGCTTCGGCTGGTCGCCGTCGATCTGCTGCTGATCGAGAAACTCGCCCAGCACGTGCAGCCGAACTGTCTCGTAGCGGTTTCCCGGATTGAGCGCCGCCCCGCGTCCCTTCAGCGGGCCGGTGGCCAAAGCATCTGCGAATTCAAAGGGTTCCGGCATTGCCTAACATTATCCGTAACGGATGACGCCGGCAACAGGCTGGCTTGCGTCATGCACGGTGTGATCTACCGAAACTTCTGGGGGAACGATGGTCCGGCCCCCTCTCCCTCCGGGAGAGGGCTGGGGTGAGGGCCGAACTGCAAACAGTGCCCAATGGCGAAGCGTGCGCTCAACGCCATCACCTCGAACCTCGCTCGGAGGAGAGGGGCCCGGCCATTGCTGCTTGGCGATTCTGGATGAGCTGCGCGTCGTTGGCTCGACCGGTACTCTCGGAGCATCGCGCCCCGTTCGCCGCGCCGTCCTCTTTCCCCTATAAATCCCGGCATGACACGCCGATTCGACGCCGTTCTGTTCGATCTCGATGGCACGCTGGCGGACACACTGGTGGATATTGCCGCCGCCGCCAACCACGCGCTGACACAACTGGGGCACGCACCGATCGAGGTGCCCAGGTTCCGCTACCTGGCGGGGCAGGGCCTGGAACATCTCATCACGCACGCGCTGGGGCCCAGCCATGCCTCGCAACGGGAGCAAGGCATCGCATTGTTTCGCGCGTACTACAAGGATCATTCCCTCGACCACACGCGCCCGTTCGACGGCATGGCGCAGGTGCTCGACGAATTGCCCCGCCGCGGCGTGCGCATGGCGGTGCTGAGCAACAAGCCCCACCCGGCCACGCAGTTCGTGATGGAGAAAGTGTTCGGCGCGTGGACGTTCGACGCGGTGCTGGGCCATCGCGAGGGATCGCCGCTGAAGCCCGACCCTGCCGGCGCATTGGAGATTGCCCGCGCGATGAACATTCCGACGCAGCGCTGGCTTTACCTGGGCGACACGATGGTGGACATGCAGACGGCGGTCGCCGCAGGCATGTTTCCCGTCGGCGTGCTCTGGGGCTTCCGCGAAGAAAAAGAACTGCGCGAGAACGGCGCCAAGGCCATCATCCGTCACCCGAGTGAGATGCTGAACTTGCTTTGAACTGGCATGACCTCCGCGCGCTCGTTCCGGGGCTTGCGCGGACTCCAGCCCCGTCCACCCGGCGCACTCCAACCACCGCCACCCGGAGAAGTTCTCCGCCTCGAACTCCGCGGCCGATAGACGCGAGCATCACTCCGCACATTTCAGCGCCTCGGCCAATCCCATCCGCCACTCCATGTAGCAATACGGCAGTCGCCGCTCATCGTGCAGGCGCCGCAACCGCAAGAGGAACTGTTCATACAGTTCGTGCTGCCACACATCGGTGCCATCCTGACAGAAAAAGATTCGGCAGCCCAATGGCCGAACCGCATGCACCGAGCAAAGCTTGTTGATCTGGAACGGACAGACACCCGCCGGCTCGAGGCGAGCCTGCCACGACTCCTGCGGCGCGCGAACCGGGACGGTAGCTTGCGGCACCGAGCCGCAAAGCTTGGAAAGAAACCACGCAATCTCCAGGCCCGTCACGTAGAGTTTGTGCCCGAACGCCTCAAAATTGCAGCAGCGCCCGCTGATCCAGCAGGTGGGTCTGCGGGCGGCAATCTCCCGATCGAGTTCAGCGTAGAGCGAGGCAATGGCGCGATCGACTGACGTATCCGCCACCGCACGTCGCCAGACCCGCCAGGATTCCACGGCCGCATCGTCCATGCGGCCAGTGTAGTCGCCTCGTTCGATAACGCGATGGCAGAGCAACGGGCATCAGGTGGAAGGCGTGGCTGCAGGATTGTCGCTGTCGCCGGACTCCCCCGTCGTCTTCCCAAACCCACGCGCCAGTTCGCTTCGCAGTTCCTCGATCGTCAGCCCGCGTTTCAGGCTGCCCTTCTCGGCAACGCTGATTTTTCCCGTCTCTTCGCTGACGACGATGATGAGGCAATCGGCCTCCTGGCTCAACCCGATCGCCGCGCGATGTCGGCTGCCCAGTTCCGATTCGTACTGCCCGCCCTCGGCCAGCGGGAACTGTACGCCGGCGGCGACCACGCGATCACCTTCGATGATCACACCCAGATCATGCAGGGCGCTGCCGGGCCAGAAGATGGTGTTGAGCAGTTCCCGCGTGATGACGCCATCGACGCGCGTGCCGCCTTCGACCAGATGCTTCAGGCCCGTCTCGCGCTCGATCGCCATCAGAGCGCCGATTTTGTTCTTGCTGAGGTACTGCACCGCCGCCAGAATTTCTTCGATGACCACCTTGCGTCGCAAGCCGCCGGACTGGAAGAACGTGACCTCGCCCAGATGCACCAGGCCTCGGCGAATCTCGGGTTGGAAAAGCACGACCAGCGCGATGGCGGCGAATCCAACGAGGCCGGAGTAGATGTAGTTCAGCCGCTCGAATGTATCCTCCGGCACGATGACGCGCACGAAAACCGTGGCGAGCAGGAAGATGATGACGAGCCCCTTCAGCGCGCGAGCTCCGCGCGTTCCCTGCAGGAAATTGAAGATCAGGAAGACGAGCAGCCAGATGACGGTCAGTTCCAGCAGAACCACCAACGGCTCGTTCTGAACGTAACCTTTGAATCGGAAGAAGAGTTGTTGGATTCGATCGAACACGGTGGCTCGGAGTTTGGGATTGTCGGTCTGGAAGGATTCTACGTTGACGACGGATTCTTGTCAGCGCAGTTGTCTTGAACACGAGGGGTGGGCCAAGACTTCCGGGGGCCGCGATTGCCCCTCTCCCTCACCGGGGGACGTGAGAGGGTGGCCGAGTCTGCGAGGCCGGGTGAGAGCCGGCGCGCGATTGGCGTTGATTCACAAGTGATCTTGAATCCGCAGCAAAAGACCGGCACGCCGTGGTGAAGCAAAATCGCAAACTGATGCGCTGGCTTCATCGGCCTTTGCCCCAGCCCTCTTCCGGAGGGAGAGGGCGCCGGAATCCAAGCCTCGGAAATCTTGGCAGACCGCATCATTGCTCGTTCCCCAAGGCAATTGCATTTGGACCTTGACGGGTGGGCGAGGCTCCTGCCGAGCCGCGCAAAACTACGAGCGCACGAGATTGTTCGCGGCTCGGCAGGAGCCTCGCCCTCCCATCTGCAATTGCCCTTTGCTCGTTCCAGCTACACTTGCCCGCGCCGGGCATTCTCACTATTATCCTTTCACCGCGCGGGGCTGGTTCTTTTGTGATGCCACGCGTGCTGCCCCTGGTCCCTCGCAACCGCGAATCGGTCCGGTGTCTGGCGAAGTTAACTCCGGCACGAGCAGCCGAGGAGAGCCTCGATCTCGCAGCCGTTTTACCGGCGGCTTACACCGCGTGAGCCACCGGCCGGCCACGGTCACCCGACCGCGGACGGATAGATTGACGATGCCCTCTTGAAGTTCGATTGTGGTTGTGGATTTTTCACTCAAGGAACACGCTCTGCTCGCACAGACCCGACTTTCGGGTTGCCGGGGTTCCGCGCTTGCCGCGCGCCTGCTGGGCGCCTGGCGTCAACGAACCGCGAGTTAGCCGTTCCCTGTCCGCCATCCCGCCGCATGCGAACCGTCATGCATCGTTGATCTAGGCGATGCCGATCACCGCGATCGGCAGAGCACGGCTGCGGTCCTACTCCCGTGGCGAGCCTTCAGTTCGTCCACGCGCTCGGCTCGATCGTGCCCTAACATCCCGGGCGGATGCCGTATTCGCCCGTCCAGATTGAGAGGGCCGCACTTTGCAAGAGTTTCTCTTTCTCGCGGAATTCGACGGAACATCCATTCTCATGCTGGTCTTGGGCCTTGCCATCGGCGCCGGTGCCGCCATCGGCCTTGGCAAAATGCTCGGCACCAAGACCATCGCCAACGCCCGGCAGCAGGCCGACGACCTGATCCGCAACGCACGCTCGGAAGCCGACACCCATCGCAAGCAGATCGAACTGGACGGCCGCAACGAGATCGCCAAGCGGCGCGAAGAGTTCGAGAAGGAGATGGATCAGGCCCGCGAGGAAATCAAAGAGCAGGAGCGCCGCGTCAGCAAGCGCGAGGACAACCTCGACCGCAAGCTGGACACGCTGAGCACCAAGGAAAAATATCTCGAGGACTTCGACAACAAGATCAAAGCCCGCGAAAAGTCCGTGACGCAGAAGGAAGCGGGCCTCGACCAGCTCATGGTCGAGCGCAAGAAGCTGCTGGAGGACACCGCCCAGGAGCAGAAGCAGATTCTGCTCCGCGCCGCCAAGATGAACGAGCAGGAAGCCAAGACCGAGGCCCTGCGGCTCGTCGAGCGCGATTGCCAGCACGAGGCGGCGCAGCTCATCCAGCGCATCACCCAGCAGGCGGAAGAAGAAGCGAAGATGAACGCGCAGAAGATCACCCTGCAGGCGATCCAGCGCTATGCCTCGGAACACACGGCCGATTCCACCGTCACCGCCATTCCGATCACCAGCGACGACATGAAGGGCCGCGTCATCGGTCGCGAGGGCCGCAACATCCGCGCTTTTGAAAAAGCCAGCGGCGTGGATGTGATCGTGGACGACACGCCCGGCGTGGTGGTCGTTTCCTGCTTCGATCCCGTCCGCCGCGCCATCGCCGCCGAGTCGCTGCGCAAGCTCATCGACGACGGCCGCATTCATCCGGCCCGCATCGAGGAAGTCGTCGAGCAGATGACCAAGGAAATCCAAAGCCGCGTCATCAAGTACGGCAAGGACGCGTGCATCGAGGCGAATGTCGCCGGCGTCCATCCGAAGATCAGCGAAATGATGGGCCGGCTCTACTACCGCACCAGCTACGGCCAGAACATCCTGCGCCACTCCATGGAGACGGCGTTCCTCTGCCAGGTCATCGCGGACGAACTGGGCCTCGACGGCGAACTGGCACGACGCTGCGGATTCCTCCACGACATCGGCAAGGCGATGGACCACGACATGGAAGGCGGGCACCCGGCGATCGGCGCCGAGTTCTGCAAGAAGCTCGGCGAGAACGAAGCCGTGCTCAACGCCATCGCCGGCCACCACAACGACATCCCCGCGACCACGCCGTATACCCCCATCGTCATGGCCGCCGACGCCATCAGCGGTGCCCGGCCGGGCGCGCGGCGCGAGACGCTGGAGAAATACGTCAAGCGCCTCGAGCAGCTCGAGACCATCGCCATGGACATGAAGGGCGTGCGCCAGGCGTTCGCCATTCAGGCCGGCCGCGAGGTGCGCGTGATCGTCGACCCCGACAGCGTGGACGACGTCAACTGCACCTACATCGCGCGCGACATCGCCAAGCGCGTCAGCGAAGAGATGACCTTCCCCGGCGAAATCCGCATCACGGTGCTGCGCGAGATGCGGACGGTGGAGTATGCGCGGTAGCGAGCCGGGCCGTATCCGGCCCGACGAACGCTGCTTGAAGCTTGAAGTCGTCGAATCTGTCTGGTTGATTTTGTTACGGCGCGTCGGAGTACAATGTCATGCCACGGAAAGTGCGTGACCTTATCCGTGATCTGAAACAAGCCGGGTTCGCCGACCGTGGCGGAAAAGGCAGCCACCGAAACTTTGTGCATCCCAAGGGTTCAAAGCCAGTGACGATTTCAGGTAAAGAAGGCGATGACGCCAGACCTTACCAGGAGCGCGCCGTTCGCCTCGCCGTTACGGAGTCCAAGCAATGACGCAAGGCGACAAGTACGTCAAACTCGTGGAATGGTCCGACGTGGATGCCTGTTTCATCGGCAGTTGTCCCGAGCTTTTCTACGGCGGTTGCCACGGCACCGATCCACGTCAGGTTTTCAGCGAACTCTGTGAAATTGTGGACGAAACGATCGAGCTTTACAGCCAGGACGGCAAAGCGTTGCCAAAGCCGCTGACGGGGAAACAGTTCGTCAACGCGATGCAGAAAATCGCGTGACCAACCGTGATCGGCTTGCTGGTAAACTGTGGGGTCGCTCGAAGTTGATAGGCAATCGTTCTCGCATCGTCTGTACTAACCTCATCCGGAAGGTTGGCTGATGAACGCTCTTTCAAGATTCACGTTGATCGCCGGCATCTTGCTCTCTCTCGGCGGTCGAACCACATTCGCCGACGACGCCGACGATCTCTACAAATCCGTCTATGAGCCCAAGGTCAAACAAGCGCTGGCCACAGTGGATCGCATCGACGACGTGATTCTGGCGTCGTACCACGACATGAAAGTTCGACCACTGCCGGGCGGTGAGATCAAGCCACTGCGCGAAAAGAAGCCGTAGCGACATCTCGGCCTGCCTTCGTCTCGGCGCATCTCCTGGCATCCGCTCATGCCGACCGCCGACGCGCGTTATGATTCATCTCGTATGAAAACGCTCCTTGTCGCCGTTGATTTTTCCGACGTTGCCAACGCTGTCGTCGCGGCTGCGTCGGCTCTTGCGCAGAGGCTCGCTGCGCGGGTGGTTCTCATTCACGTCGCCGCGCCGGAGCCTTCGTTCGTCACCTACGAGCCTGGGCCGCAGCATGAGCGCGATCACCGCGCCAAGGTGCTGCGCAAGGAGCACCGCGATCTGCAGGTGATGGCGGATGAGTTGGGCAAGCAAGGCGTTGTTGCCGAGGCCTTGCTTGTACAGGGGGCGACGGTCGACAAACTCATCGACGAAGCGGACCGGCTGGCGGTGGACATGATCGTGATCGGCTCGCACGGCCACGGAGCGCTCTATCACCTGCTCGTCGGCAGCGTGGCTGAAGGCGTGCTGCGAAGGACAAAGCGTCCGGTGTTGGTGGTGCCGGGAAGAAAGTGATCGCGCGCCGCAAGCCAGTTCCGTTCCCAATCCAACCGGCGAAAGCACCGTCACCAGGCAATGCCCAAGGAATGGGGCCGAAATAACTTGGCGAATTGGCGGTCCTCCATTTAGCCGGCGGGCTTGCCCGCCGAGGGCATCTCGGCGGGCAAGCCCGCCGGCTAAATCGGGAACGTATTTCGGTCACGTTCCTAAGCGACATGCGCGGCGGCCGACGTTTCGATTGCCTGCGATTCCATTTCGCTGATGCCGATGAGCACCGCGGTCAGGTCGTCGACCTGGTTGAGCGAGCCGTGCTGCTCATCGAGCAATTTCAACAGACGATCAAACGCTTCATCCAGCGTGCCGTTGGCCAGATCCTTGAACACCGCGGTGTAGCTGTTGTTCGCCAGCCGTTTTCGCTTGGCGTGGTTCTGCTGCGGATCGGGGAAGGCGAACTCGAAACCGTCGGAATAGAGCAGCAGGCGATCGCCCGGATTCAGATCGACCTCCGCCGTCTCAAATGTTTCATCGGGGAACACACCCAGCAGTCCTCCCTCCGGTTCGATCCATTCCGTCGTGCCATCGACGCGGAGAATCAGCGGATACGGATGGCCCGCGCGGCTGAACGTGAGGCGGCGCGTCCGGCAGTTCAGCACGCCGTAGCACGCCGTGGCGAAGCGCACCTGCCCGTTCTGCTGCCGGATCATGTCGCGGTTCAGATGCTCCAGCGCCTCGGCCGGTGGAATGATGCGCGTCTCGCGCGAGTTGTCGTCGTTGCGCTTGCCCGTGCGGAAGGAGCGCTTGATGTAGACCGTCATCAGCGCCGCGGGCACGCCGTGGCCCACGGCATCGGCGATGAAGAAGCCCACGTGTTCGTCGTCGAGCCGGATGACATCGTAGATATCGCCGCTGACGTAGCTCGCCGGCCGGAAGAGCACGCGGAAATCAATCCCGTGCGCCGTGGGCAGACTGGTCGGCAGGAACTCGCGCTGCAACTGCGCCGCCAGGCGAAGCTCCTCGTCCAGCTTGTCGAACTGCGACGCCAGCCCGCCGTTGTGCAGATGAAGCACATCGATCTCCGCCTTGAGCGAACGCACGACGTCGTACTGATTCCACAGGGCGCGCAGCATCGCGCAGATCGCCACGGGAGGCGCGGAGAGCGGCGCCACGGTGACGCCCGCCTCGTCGGCGACGCCGATCGGACGCGCCTCATCTCGCAGGCTCAGAATGGCGGGACGACGGTGATCCTGGCACTGGCCCAGGAATTCGCGGACATCGCGGCTGTCGGCGTCGGCGATGAGCCAGAGAATGCGCGACTGGTCGAACAGCGTCGCGTCCGCCAGCATCTGCGCCAGCGTCAAGCGCACGATCTTCGGCCGCTGCCGCGCGGGCCAGCACTCCAGTGTCTGCTCGATGGCTGCGAGTTCCAGGCCCCGGGCGGCACCGGGGCCACCGGGAACTTCGGCTGTTGAGTCAACCAGGATCAGGGCATCACTCGACATGTCTGCGTCCCCAGCGAGACCTCCATCGATCACCGCGGCAAACCCATTTCGCCAACCGGCGTCGATCGCCTCGCATGCATGCGGCACAACCATCGCGCACGCTTCCCGACCGATGACCCTTCCCCTATCTGTATCGGTTCACTTGGCGCGACGCTTAAGATCGTCGATCGGCAGTTCGATCGCCTGGCCCTCGCGCAGCTTCAGCGCCCGGATGCTTCCCGCCTTCAGTTCGATCGCGATCAGCGCGGGGTACACGCTCGAATAGGTTCGCAACTGAGGGTCGGGCGTGTCGTAAGACTCCACCTGCATCTCGTGCATCGCCACGATCCGGCCGGTGGGGCTGAGATAAAGGATGTCGATCGGCACCTTGCACCGCCGCATGACAAAGCCGAGCACGTCGGCCTCATTGAACGCGAAGAGCATGCCGCCGTCGTCGGCAATCGTCTCGCGGTCCGACAGTCCCTGGTGTCTCTGTTCGGGCGTAAGCGCAAGTTCCAGTTCGAACGCTTTGCCCCCGATCACAACCTGTTGCGATTTGCCCGTCGCTGCGTTCGCCGCCGGCGACGCGTTGCGATCCGGACAGCCCGGCAGGCAAAGCAGCAGGAACAGCGCGAGACAAGTGCGTGATACGACAACGAGCCTGGCGACACGCCGCGAATGGGAAGTTGAGTACGGAGTCATCGTGAAAATCATAGCGATGATGGATTGGATCATGCTGTGCGTACTGAAACCAGAATGACCACCGCGATGCCGAGGAGCACCCTGGAGCCGCCAAGCCGCCGGGTGCCATGGGCAAGCGGACACCTCGCAGCTAAATAAGCGGCCACGATTGTGGCAAGGTGCCGCGGGTGCCATGGGCAAGCGGAGGCTTTGCGCAGCTTGCCCGTGCGCCTTGCTGTCAGCCAGCACGGGCAAGCTCCGCGGACTCCGCTTGCCCGTGGCACCCGACACAATCACGGCCGCCTATTTGGCCCGTGCGACTCACGGCACATTCGCACGGGCGAGTTCGAACATTCGCTTGCTCCACACACTTCTGCGACACGGAACAGTCAAGGCTTTTCTGCGCCGAGCAACCACCCATGATCGCCGGCGCGCATGACCACCTGCTCTCGCGGCAGGCGATGAATGTCGAATCGCTGACGGAACTCCTCCGCGCTCATGGGCGCCGGCGAAGCCGCCGCGCCGCACCATGCGGCCAGCAGGCCGATGACTCGCTCCGCCGGCACGCCCTGTTCGCGGTACCAGGAAAGGCGCGTGTCGCCGTGACGTTTGGCGAGGCGCCGGCCGTCCTCGCCGACCACCAGGGGCACATGCCAGTAACGCGGGGTCGGCGTCAGATCGAGAACGCGATAGAGCAGAAGCTGCCGCGCCGCCGAGCGAATCAGGTCGTCGCCGCGCACGATGTCGGTGACGCCCTGCCGCGCATCATCGACGACCACCGCCAGTTGATACGCGGGCAGGCCGGCTTTGGTGGCGACGATGAAATCGCCGACCTGCTCCTGCACGTTGATGCGCGGCGGGCCGGCGATTTCGTCGGTGAAAGTGATGGTTTCGTCGGGGACGAGCAGGCGTAACGCAGGACCGGCGGCAAGGCGAGATGGGGCGCTGTCGCCCGTCGCGGGGCTCGACTGGTCTGCCACGTCCAGTTGCGGTGATCCCTGCAACGCAACGTCGCGGCGAGCAAGCGCGTCGGCATGAGGCGGGCTGGCCGCGTTGGCGGCGTGCGGACGGCACGTGCCGGGATAGCGCAGTTCGTGGTCGTCGGCGTGCGGCGCGGACTGCGCCGCTTCGATGTCCTTTCGCGTGCAATGACAGGGATAGATCAGTCCGCGTTCGGCGAGCCGCGAAAGAGCCGCGCGATACGGTTGCACTTCCTTCATCTGAAAATAGGGGCCTTCGTCCCAGTCCAGGCCGAGCCAGCGCAAATCATCAATCGCCTGCTGCTGCGCCTGCGGCTTGACGCGCGGCGTGTCCAGATCTTCAATGCGAAGCACGATGCCCCAGCCCTGTTGCCGGGCCAACGCCCAGTTGATGAGAAACGTCCGCGCGTTGCCCAGATGCAAGGCGCCGGTGGGCGAAGGCGCAAGCCGGGTTTTTCGCGACGAGGACATGGGCGAAAGTGTAGCGACGAATCATCGTCTCAATGTCGCGGTCGTTGAGCGGAAACGCCGCAGGCGTCTGGTCGGGCGCGCGAGTGAACCTCCGCTCGCTCGGCCACAAAGACCATCGTCCAGACGCCTTCGGCGTCTCCGCCAACCGTGCCAGACATCGAATCTGGTATCCTCGCATCCATGTCGAATGCTCCGCAACAAGCTGCGATTCACAGGGCTCCGCCGCTTCGGCTGGCGGTCCTCATCAGCGGCGGCGGGCGCACGTTGGAGAACGTTGCCACCGCCATCGCCCGCGGCGAGTTGAACGCGACCATCGCGCTGGTCATCAGCTCGCGCCCCGGCGTGAAGGGCCTGGAGCGAGCAGCGAAGCTGAACCTGCCCACCGTTGTCGTCGCACGCAAGGAATTCGCCGACACCGAAGCGTTCTCCGCCGCGATCTGGCAGCACATCCGCACGGCGAACGCCCAACTTGTGTGCCTCGCTGGTTTCCTGTCGCTCATCACGATTCCGCCTGATTTCAAGGGCAGAGTCATCAACGTCCACCCGGCGCTTCTGCCCGCATTCGGCGGCAAGGGCATGTACGGGCATCACGTGCATGAAGCCGTGATCGCCGCCGGCTGCAAGCTTTCCGGCTGCACCGTGCACTTCGCCGACGACACCTACGACACCGGCCCGATCATCGCCCAGCGCGCCTGCGCCGTGGCGGAGGACGACACGCCGGACACGCTGGCCGCCCGCGTGTTCGAGGAGGAATGCCTCGCGTACACGCAAGCGCTGCGAGTGCTCTGCGACGGCCGGGCGATCGTGCACGGCCGGCGCGTCCGCATCGTGCCGGACGAAGCGGATATCGTGGAACGCGCCAAGCACTTCTGCATGATCGCGCATGAAGGCCAACTCCGCGTCGGCGGGCAGCCGTACGCAAGCCATCCCATGGCCGTGTCGAATCTGGTGCGCGAACAGGGCGTGACCGATCCGCAGATTCTGGCGGCGGCGTGCCTTCACGATGTGCTGGAGGACACGGGCGTGAGCCACGAGCAACTGGAACGCTGCTTCTCGCCGCGGGTCGCCGCGCTGGTGGCCGAAGTGACGATCCCGCCCGAGGCGGAGAAGCCGTTCGAGCGCAAGCAGCAGTGGCTGCTGGAGCATGCGCGAAAACTTTCGCCGGGCGCGAAGTGGATCAAGATGGCGGATCGGGCGCACAACATGTCTGAACTTGGTTCGCGGCCGGCGGACAAGCGATTGCGCTATGCCAAGGCGACGGTGGATTTGCTGGAAGCGCTGAAACCCTGGCCGAATGAAGCGATCGGGCGGATGATTGAGAAAGGGATTGCGAAGTACTTGAGCGAGTGACGGCGGATTCGGCGGTTAGGAGGCGTGCAAGATTTAGTCCGCATCGGCGTAGGGTGCGTCAAGGCTCGGCGCGGACGCACCTTCTTGAGTCTTCCGTCGACCGTGGTGCGTCCGCGCCGAGCCTTGACGCACCCTACGCTTTGGCCCGCTGCCAATCCGCGGAGTTGTTCTTGCACAACTCCTAAACGATGAAATGCGTCCGGGGACAACCGGCAAAGGCAGGCGAACAGGTCACTTCGGCTTGTCAGGGCTCTCAGGCTTCTCCGGCTTCACCGGCCCCTGCGTCTTGTCATCCTTCTCGCGCTTCTCGAACTTCGACCAGCGCCCCGTGCCGGTGACGATTTCGTTGATCATGTTCTCGACGTGGCTTTCCACTGCCTGCTGATCCATGTCCAGGTCATTGCGCAGTTTCTCGATCTTGGCCTTGAGGCGTTCGATCTCCAGCATGCGGGTGTCCGCGCGGGCCGCGTGCTGCTCGTGCAGTTTGGTGCGAAGCTGGCTCTTCAATTCCGCCGCCTCGGCGTCCTTCTTGTTTTTCACCGCTTCGCGCAGCTTCCACGACAGGCCCCACACTTCGCCGCCGCGATGAATTTCACGCGTCTCGGCTTCGTACAGTTCCGGGTCTTTTTCCTTCAACTCGATGATCTTCTCGAACCGAGGCCACTGCGACGCCAGCATGCCTTTGACACGATCGGGGTTGTCCTTCAGGCTCGCCTGAATGCGCTCGACGATGCGCGGCTCGCGGTCCTTCATCACATCGATGATCTTGGCGACCTGATCATCCGTGAGCGTGGGCGGAGCGGACGGTTTGCCCAGCGCCTCGACAAAGCGATCCTTGATGCGCTCGGCGAGCTTCGGATTCTTGCCTTCGACGGCCTTGACGATCTCGCGGACTTCGTCGGGCGTGAACTGCTCGCCGCGCGGAGTCCAGCGGTGCCAGTCGCCGTAGCGCGGGCGTCCGTCTTTGTCCTTTTCACTCTTGTCGCCTTCGCGGCGGGGCTCGCCGGGCGGGCGCGGGCCGTCGCCGAAACGCGGCGGACCGGGCAGCCTGGGGGGTTCCTTGCCGGGTTCGCCGGGTCTGGCGGGCTGGGCAACGGCGGGCTTTTCGGGCTTGGAAGGATCGCGTTCGTCACCGGCAACCGACAGCGGAAGGGCCGCGGCAATCACGAGCATCGAAATGGCAAGGAAAGGCTTCATGGCGTGATGTCGAGCGCTTCGACTTCAGGAGTCTCAGCCGCGATCGGCGTTGTCCATATCGTCCAGCGCCTGCTCCAAAGCGGAGGTCAGTTGATCCCAGTTGGCCTTGGCGTCGGTGGTGCGGGTGAGGGTTTCGTCGAGTTCGGTGATCTTGCCGTCAACACTCACGATCGATGCAGGCAGCATCGCGTCAGCGACGGATTCACTGATGAACAGGTTGGTCACGTCGGCGGAGGAAGCGAGCGTGTGATGCGGTGGAACGATCGCCACTTCGGTGCCGGGCCTGGCGGCGTTCTTCGGCTGGTTGAACATCAGCAGCGCGACAGTCACGCCCACCAGCAGCATGGCCGCCATGCTGGCGATGCGCAGAACGCCGATGCGGGCGATCACGCTCTGCTTCCGCGCGATGATCGGCACGGTGCGGGCGAGAATGCGATCGGTCAGGCCCGCAGGGATGCCGCCGGGAATCGCATCTGGCGAGAGCGCTTCATCCAGCAACGCGTCCAGATTCGGATCGCCCGGCAGCGAATCTTGGATTGAGTAGGAGTCGCGATTCATAGGTCACCTGTCATCATAGCCTCGGAAACAAACTCAGTATTCCATCGCAGTTGACTCGTCGGGTGCCATGGGCAAGCGGAGTCCGCGGAGCTTGCCCGTGCGTTTGGCACCCTGGGAGCACGGGTAAGCTCCGCCGAGCCTGCGCTTACCCATGGCACCCAAGAACACCAGGTCACTGCCAGCCTGCACTTCTTATCACCTTGCACTTCGTACTTTTCACTTTGCACTTCGTACTTTTCACTTTGCACTTTTCACTTTGCACTTCCTCACTCCTCCGCCACCTCATCCGCCTCACCCGCCAGCAGCTTCTTCAATTTCGCCAAGGCCCGGTGTCCTCGCGCCAGCACGGTGCCCAGTGGTTCGCCAAGGTTCTCGGCGATCTCGGCGAAGCTCAGGCCGGCGGTGTGCCGCAACTGAATGATCGTGCGGTCGGCTTCGCTCATGCTGGCGATCGCTTTCTGCACGATGGCGACCTGCTCGGCTCGGCTGACCCGGTCGGCGGGATCCTCGTGATCGGAGCCTTCCGCGTCGCTGACGGCGTTTTCTTGCGCCATCTGCCACGCCGCCGTGTCACCGCCCCGCTCGTCCTCGCCCCGTCCGCCCGTCATGTCCATCGGCCGGGCGTGGCGTTTGCGGCGACGCATCTCGTCGCGCAGCTGGTTCATCGCAATCCGAAACAGCCAAGGCTCGAACCGACCTTGTTCCTGGTAACCCGACAGATGCGTGGCGATCTGCACAAACGTGGCCTGCGTGATTTCCTCCGCCAGGTCCCGGTCGCCGCACTGGCGCACGAGCAAGGCGAAGACCCGCTTGCCGAAGCGATCAACCAGATCGCGCCAAGCATCGGCATCGCCCGACCCCGCGGCGGCCAGCAAACTGTCCAACGGCAACTGCGGCACAGGCGAGAAATCCTTGATTCAGTAGGCAAAACGCATTGCCGAGCATTCTATTGCATCTCGTCAATGGCGTGGAACCGTCGAGATGGGCGGAAAAATGCGGGGATAAGCGGACGAAGCAGTGAAAAGTGCAAAGTATGAAGTGAAAAGTGCAAAGTGAAGAGAAAATGCAGATTGAAAGCCCGATCGAAGGGGCTTGGTGCCCTCACCTGGGCACTTCGCACTTTTTACTTTTCACTCCAGTAGTGTCCGGTTAACGATTGACCAAAGAGCGATTCCGCTCTTGTTTTTCAC
>CAYRPN010000062.1:0-32318 GCA_964426135.1 uncultured Phycisphaeraceae bacterium
GACTCCGAAACGCCCGTTCCAACCGGTGTCAAGTACGCAAATAGCGGATGAGCCTGTCTTTGTGTTCTTCGTGCCTTTGTGTCCTTTGTGGTTCAAACGAAGACCCA
The DNA here is from genome assembly GCA_964426135.1 of uncultured Phycisphaeraceae bacterium. Classification (GTDB taxonomy): domain Bacteria; phylum Planctomycetota; class Phycisphaerae; order Phycisphaerales; family Phycisphaeraceae; genus CAYRPN01. The sequence goes on from CAYRPN010000062.1 coordinate 108, forward strand.
CTGATTCCCGAGAACTGAAAAGCCCTGGGGGCCGGGGGCTTCGGCTTGCGATGACGGAAAAAATTAGGTACAATAACCCACGGCGTGCCCCCCTTCCTCTATAAGGCCGCCATGCGCCGATCGATCACCAACCCATCGCGAACCATGCGCAAGCAACCCCGGCGGAGGTGCCGCCGCGACAGAACCGACGCGGCGTCTTTTCACCGCAGCGGATCAGGCAGTCGCCAGCCCGTCAGGCTGGCGCCTCCGGTTTTTCATGCGCGCCGCCCGTCCATTTCCAGAAGCCCGGATGCCCGAACAAGTGGCCGCAAAGTGTCCTACCCTTTTGGCAGTCAAATCCATAAATCATTGTTTCAATTTGAGTTAACCTCACTTCAGACCCCCTGGGGGGTCCCTGACCGGCCACTTTGGGGGTGGCCGGTGAAGGCGGGCGACGCCTCGGACATCGGCGGCAACCGCCCTGTTCAGTAAGGAACGGGCCCGAAATAACTTCGCGAATTGGCGGTCCCCCATTTAGCCGGCGGGCTTGCCCGCCGAGAGCCTCGCGGCGGGCAAGCCCGCCGGCTAAATGGGGAACTTATTTCGGTCCTGTTCCTAAGCTATACTGCCGCGCCTGCGTGGCGCGCTGTACAGCCGCACCCGGTCGCCGCGCTCGCGGCCAACGTCGCAATCGGTTCCTACGACACCCATAGGGATTCCTCACATGATTCGCACGCTCGCTTCGTCGTTCCTTCTCGCCCTGACCCTCGCCCTCGCCGGCTGCGGCAGCGCCGCCCCCGCGCCGGCCGCCAAAGCCAAGGATCCGTCCAAGATGAACGTCACCACCGCTCCCTTCGGCAAGACCTCCGACGGCAAGGACGCCACCGCCTACACCCTCACCAATGCCACCGGCATGAAGGCGGTGCTCACGGACTACGGCGCGACCGTCGTCGAGCTGCACGTCGCCGATGCCGCCGGCAAGTACACCGACGTGACGCTGGGGTTTGAGAATGTCGCCGGCTATGAAGGCAAGACCAATCCTTACTTCGGCTGCACCACCGGCCGCGTCGCCAACCGCATCGCCAAGGGCAAGTTCACCCTCGATGGCAAGGAGTACACGCTCGCCCTGAACAACGCCCCCAACACGCTGCACGGCGGCAATGTGGGATTTAATCGCCGCTTCTGGAAGGGTGAATCCTTCAAGAACGCCGACGGCGTGGGCGTGAAGTTCACCTATGTCAGCCCCGATGGCGAAGAGGGCTATCCCGGCACGCTGAGCACGGAGGTGATCTACACGCTGACCAATAGCGATGAGCTTCGCATCGACTACAAGGCCACCACCGACAAGGCCACGCCGATCAATCTCACCAATCACGCGTACTTCAATCTCACCGGCCACCCGACGCCCGGCAGCCTCGGCGGGATGAGCACGATCCTCGGCCACGAACTGCAACTGAGCGCCGACCATTACACGCCGGTGGACGCCACGCTGATTCCCACCGGTGAGATCGCGAAGGTGGAAGGCACGGTGTTCGACTTCCGCCGCGGCGCGCCGATCGGCGGGCGGATTCACAAGCTCCCGCCGAACGAAGCGACGAAGGATCCGGGCGGTTACGACCTGAACTTCGTGCTCAACGCCCAGAGCTCGACGGCGGGCTTCGGCAAGCTGGCCCATGCGGCGACGCTCCGCGATCCGGCCAGCGGGCGCGTGATGGAAATCTGGACGACGGAGCCGGGCATCCAGCTTTACACCGGCAACTTCCTCGACGGCACCGTCAAAGGCAAAGGCGGCGCGGTGTACGTGAAGAACGGCGCGCTGTGCCTGGAGACGCAGCACTACCCCGACAGCATCAACCAGCCGAAGTTCCCCAGCACGGTGCTCAAGCCCGGCGCGACGTACACGCACACGACGGTGCACAAGTTTTATGCGACGCGGTGAGGGCCTGGCCGCCGCGCCGGCTCAAAGCGCCGGCGAATCTGGTCGATGACATCCCTGTAGTCCCTTGCCACACGGGGTGTTGCGATGTCCTCCAAGCAGCCGATCGATCTGCTCCGTCTGAGCCCGGCCCAGGCGGCGAGCATCATCGCTTCGCTGGACGCCCGCGCGAAAGCGCCGGGCGCGCCACGCGACCGTCGCCGCAGCCCGCGCATTCCCTACCGCCAGGAACTCATGCTCCTGTGCGGAGTCCACCACGCCATGGACGATGCGACCTTCTTCCGCGTGGCATGCGTCGATGTCTCGCTGGGCGGCATCGGCTTCCTGCACGGCGCGTTCGTCCACCCGGGAAGCGCCTGCACCGTCACGCTGGTGACGCCGACGCGGAAAGGGTTCCGCGCCGTCGGTGAAATCAAGCGATGTTTCCACGTCACCCGGCACGTTCACTTCGTCGGCGTGAAGTTCAACGAAGACTTGAAGCCCGGCCTGATGGAATCGCTGACGCAACTCGAAGCTTTCGCGTGAGCTTTCGCCGGTGATCCTTCAATACTCCGTCACCGGCACATGCTTCGATGAGTCATCAATGCCCTTGGGGGAGCGCATGCCGGCACGTTTGTCCGGCGCGATGGCGGCGATGATGGCCGCCAAATCATCGGGCACCTGGATGGGACGGTTGGCGAGTCGGCCGTGCGGCTCGGTGCGTTTGGCAGTGTCCTGGACGCTCTTCATGTCGATGCCGGTGTGGTATTTCACGGTGGCGTCAGGGTCTTTCAGTTCGTGGCCGGTGAGAATGCAGACGACGCTTTCATCCTTGCCGATGACGCCTTCCTTCACCAGCGCATGGGCGCCGGCGACGCTGGCGGCGCTGGCCGGTTCGCAGCCGAAGCCGTAGCGACCGACCAAGGCCTTGTGTTCGAGCATGGTTTCGTCATCGACCTGGCGCACGACGCCGCCCATGAAATCCAAGGCCCTTAGCGCCTTGGTGAGATTGACGGGGCGGCCGATCTCGATGGCGCTGGCGATGGTGTGAGCGTGATAGTCGGCGCCATCCATCTCGCGGTAGAACTTGCTGACGGTGTTCGCATCGACCTTGCCGCCGTTCCACGTCAAGCCGCGCTCGTTCACAAGCACGTGCAGCGGGTTGGCGCCGGCGGCTTGAATGATGGCCAACCGCGGCACGCGGTCGATCAGGCCCAGGGCCTTCAGCTCGATGAACGCCTTGCCGAACGCGGAGCAGTTCCCGAGGTTGCCGCCGGGCACCACGACCCAGTCAGGCACCTGCCAGTCGAGCGCCTCGAGCACGCGGTACATGATCGTCTTCTGCCCTTCGAGGCGGAAGGGATTGACGCTGTTCATGAGGTAGATGCCAAGCTCCGGCTGCTCGACGGCGATCTGGCGGACGCGCTTGAGGCAGGCGTCGAAGTCGCCCTGAATCTGGAGTGTGAGCGCGCCATAGTCGAGCGCCTGCGACAGTTTGCCGTAGGCGATCTTGCCGGTGCCGATGAACACGATGCCGGTCATCTCGGCGAGGCCGGCGAACATGGCGAGGCTGGCGCTGGTGTTGCCGGTGGAGGCGCAGGCGACGCGCTTGGCGCCGACCATGCGGGCATGGGTGAACGCGGCGGCCATGCCGTTGTCTTTGAATGAGCCGGAGGGATTGAGGCCTTCGTACTGGAGAAAGAGCTTGCCCGGCTTCAGGCCGATCTGCGGCGCGAGCAGGGTCGCGTCCTGCATGTTCGTCCGGCCTTCCCCGATGGTGACGATGTCGCTCTCGCGGCGATAAAAGGGCATGAGCTCGCGGAAGCGCCACACGCCGGAGAAATCCAGCGCCCCCTGAATGCCGGCGCCTTTGGTGATCCAGCGATGCTCGAAGTAGTTGAGCGACTTGGGCACCGGCAGGCGGTTCCAGTCGTACGCGATGTCGAGCAGCGAATTGCGGCCCTCTGCGGCGCAGCGCGGGCAACTGACGTGAACCTCGGCGATGCCGAAAGTTGCTTTGCAGGCGGGATCGATACACTGTTGAAACGCGACTTCCATGCGCGGGATTGTAGAGAATGTTTAACGACGGGGCTTGCCCCGTTCCTTTCCGCGACGAACCGGAGCGGGGCAAGCCCCGTCGCTAAACGTGTCGAGCGCCGACTTACTCTTGCCTGTTGTTTTTCCCGATAAACACCCCATGCCCAAAACGAACCATCGCTTCACCCTCGCTCACATCACCCACGAAGCCGTCGATCACATCGGCGGCATCGGCACCGTGCTCGAAGGCCTGATGACCAGCCCGGTCTATCAGGAGTATGTGAAGCGCTCGATCCTCATCGGCCCCACCGCGGGCCACATCGCCGCCGATCCCGAGTCGCGCCTCGGCGAGCATGGCAAGGTGCTGTACAGCTCGATCGACAACATCGACCGCGCCCGCATGGGGCCCAAGTTCCGTCCGATCGAATGGGCGTTTGATGTCAAGTTCGTCTACGGCACGCGCCAGTATGCCGCCCCAGGCACCGGTCGCACCGGCGAGGCGGAGGTGCTGCTGATCGATGTCTTCCACATCAACGCGGATCGCCTGAACGTGTTCAAGCACCGGCTGTGGGAAACGTTCGGCCTGGACAGCGGACGTTACCAGAGCTCGTGGGATTACGAGGAATACGTGCGCCTGGCGGAGCCGGCGTTCTACGCGCTCAACGCGATCAAGGAGCGCAACGACGGCCCATGCGTCATGTTCGGCCACGAGTTCATGGGCATGCCCGCCCTGCTCCAGTCCGTGCTCGAAGGCCAGGAAGAAATCCGCACCGTGTTCCACGCCCACGAGTGCGCCACCGCCCGCCGGATCGTGGAGGATCATCCCGGCCACGACACGATGTTCTACAACGTGCTCGACGAGGCCCGCGCCAAGGGCCTCTATGCCGACGATGTGTTCTCCAATCTCGACCGCCTGCTGCGGCACGCGCTGGTCTCGCGCGCGTATCTGGCGGACGGCATCATCGCCGTGGGCGACCGCACGCGCGATGAGTTGAACTTCCTCAACCCGCACTTCGGCGATCAGCCGATCGATCTGGTTTACAACGGGCTGCCTGACATCAAGCTGGACATGAAGGTGAAACTGAACAGCCGGAAGATGCTCAGCGACTACGCGGCGAGCCTGCTCGGTTTCACGCCTGATTTCCTGATCACGCACGTCACCCGGCCGGTCATCAGCAAAGGCCTGTGGCGCGACCTGAAAGTGCTGCACTACATGGATGCGCAGCTCGCCGCGGAGAATCGCACCGCGGTGCTGTTCATTCTCACCAGCGGCGGCGGCGTGCGGCGGCCGCAGGATGTCAAGGCGATGGAAGAGCACTACGGCTGGCCCCGGCACCACCGCGAGGGCTACCCCGACCTCGTCGGCCCGGAGGTCGATCTGCACAAGGATGTCGTCAACTTCAACGCCAATCACAAGAACGTGCAGGTCATCCTCGTGAACCAGTTCGGCTGGTCGCCGCAGCGCATCGGCAAGCGGCTGCCGGCGGGCATGGATATCGCCGACCTGCGCCGGGCCACGGATGCGGAGTTCGGCATGGCGACGTACGAACCGTTCGGCATCAGCCCGCTGGAGCCCCTGGGCTGCGGCGCGGTGTGCGTGATCACGAATGTGTGCGGCTGCGCCGGATTTGTGAACCACGTCACCGCCGGCGCCGGCACGCCCGTCGTCATCAGCGCGGATTTCACCAAGCTCGACAAGCCCATGTTGATCGAGGAACTCAAAACCATGTCGCAAAACGACCGCAACACCATCGAAGAACGCATCGCGTCCGAGGTGGCGACGGAGCTGATGAAGCGACTGCCGCGCAATGACGAGCAGCGCGCCGCGCTGCTGGCGATCGGGCAGGGACTCATCAAGCGCATGGGCTGGGACGCGGTGATTGCCGAGGGTCTCGTGCCGATGCTCGACCGCATTCGCAACGGGCACGCGGTGAAAGCGTGAAGGAGTGAGGAGTGAGGAGTGAGGAGTGAGAATCTTATCGACGAATCGCCATTTCGTTGACAGCCGCACCGTCCGCGGTGCGCGTCTTGCGCGATGGCCCGACGCGCACCGCGAACGGCGCGGCTAGAAAACATCGGAGGCATTTCCCACTTCCCTCCTCCCTCCTCCCTCCTCCCTCTTCTCTCCTCTCTTCCCTCCTCCCTCCTCCCTCTTCGCACTTCGCAATCCGTCCGTTTATGCCGCGCGGGCAATCCCGCTCGCACGAATCTTCACCAGCCTTTCTTGTTCGCTGCTGATAACGAATCGTATGGTTTGAGCGTATGGGTGGATCGGGTCGGGCCTCACGCTGGGTGGGGTTCGACAGCTCAACCACGTTGAGAGGCCTGGAAGGATTCAACTATGAAACGTTACACAGCATGGTGGAAAGCAGCGGCGATCTGCGCGGCGGGCATGGCGGTTCCCGCGTATGCCGACCAGATCCAACTCACCGGCACGATCCGCGACTTCAAGCGCGGCGACCAGTCCGGCGGCCACCCGGATTTCCAGACTGCCGGCGCCGCCAACAAGTTCGGCCATGTGCTGAACATGGTCACGATGGACCTGAGCAGCGAGGGCAAGCCCGTCTACAACCCGACGCGCCCCAGCAGCAAGGACACGATGCAGTCGGCCGCCAAGTTCATCCAGTGGTACAAGGATGATCCGGCGGTGAATGCGTCGGCCCCGCTGACGCTGACGCTGGACAACGGCCTGGGCGCGACCAAGGGCGGCATCTATTCCTATTCCACCAACAAGTTCTTCCCCATCGATGGCCAGTTCTTCGGCAACCAGAATCTGAAGGACGCATCGGGCAAGAGCCGCAACTTCCACTTCACCTACGAACTGCACACGAACTTCACTTACAAGCCGGGACAAAAGTTCACCTTCATCGGCGACGACGACGTGTGGGTCTACGTGAACAAGAAACGCGTCATCGACATCGGCGGCGTCCACTCGGCGGTCACCGGCTCCGTCCTGCTCTTTGACGGCAAGGCGTTCGTCACCAAGACCCACTTCGTCACCGGCGGCGATGTGAAGGTGGTGGACTCCACCATGGCATCGACCCTCGCCACGCGATGGAGCACGCTGGGCATGGCTGGCTCGTGCCCGGTGATCGCCAACGACAAGTACATCGACCTGAACCTGAACGCCGGCTTCAGCGATACGACGGCGACCTTCAACGGCACCAGCGTCACGACCAAGTCGGTGGACGACCTGAGCAGCGTCGTGCTGAAGTTCGCCGATGGCTTCACCCAGACGCACTCGGGGCTCAGCGGCAAGACCGCCACGCTCAGCGGCATCGGTCCGCATGCGGGCAAAACCATCGCCGCCGTCATCATCCGCAGCGGCGCCAACAACACGGGCCAGACGCATACCTCCAACGGCGGCACCTCGATCAACGCCACGCTCGACTTCTTCTTTGCCGAGCGGCACACGACCGAGTCCAACTTCCGCATCGACACCAGCATGCTGCTGGAAACGGTTCAACCCCTGACCGTCAGCCCGCTTTACGATTGAGTGACAAAGCACGATCCGACAGCGAGAACCGGCCGTAAGTGACTGACGCGACAAGACATGCGAACGTAGACCAACGCGGCTCTCGGCAGCACCCACGGCTAACCCCGTGGGTTTTTTTCTAATAAACCACCCTTCTGGACGTTATCAATGTAGAGATTGCGGAATGCAGGCCTGATCGCTTTGTGATTTCATGGACCAGCCGACCAGGACCATCGACCCCATCTGGATCCGTGCCGTCGTCACGCAGTACGAACGGCCGCTGGTGCTGTACGCGATGCGCTTGATCGGCGATGTGGAACGTGCCCGCGATGTGGCGCAGGAGACCTTCCTGAAACTTTGCCGGCAGGAACGCAGCAAGGTGGAGCCCTTCCTCGTCGAGTGGCTTTACACCGTCTGCCGGAACAAGGCTCTGGACGTGCGCCGGAAGGAATCGCGGATGGTCCGACTGGCCGAGGGCGAAGCGTCGCTGAAGGCGGACAAGGACGCGATGCCCGGGGCCGCGATCGAAGCGGATGAGATCAAGTCGCGCGTGCTCGAACTGGTCGGGCATCTGCCTGAAAAGCAACAGGAAGCGATTCGCCTGAAATTCCAGCACGCGCTCTCGTATCGGCAGATCAGCAAAGTGATGGAACTGACCACGAGCTACGTGGGTTACCTGATCCACGCAGGTCTCAAGGCGATTCGCGAGAAGCTGGCGCTGGCGGCCGGCGAAGAAAAAGACACCGGGCCGATCGCCCGCATCTCCGCGCCGGCCCGCCTGACCAAAGAACAACGCCGCGATGCCGGTGGAACCGGGTAGCGGAGATTTGGGATTTCGGATTTCGGATTTCGGATTTCGGATTGGGGATTGTGGATTGTGGATCGAAGCTAATGGCTAAAGGCTAAAGGCTAAAGGCTATTGGCTGATTGACGAGTGACTGACAATCGGTGATTGGCTATGGGCAGTTTGGGGTGTGTAGAGGCGTCGCGGGCTACCGGGTTGTTTGAAGTTCTGGAGCAGTAGCCAATCACCGATCGGCAGTCGAACAGATTTCGGATTTCGGATTTGTGATTTCGGATTTGGGATTGAAGCTAACGGCTAACGGCTAACGGCTCTCGGCTCCCGGCTCCCGGCTCCCGGCTCCCCCGCTTCCCAGGGTTACGACTATGAACGACGACCTGATGGATCTGAAACGCACCGCCTACGCCGTGGGCGAACTGGACGCCACGGAGCGTGCGGTGATCGAGGCTGAACTGGCCTCGTCGCCGCAGCGCCGCGCCCAGGTCGCCGACATGCGCAGCACCGCGCGGGTGGTGACCGGCGCGTTCGCCGTGGAGCAAAGCCCCGGCCTCTCCGAACTGCACCACCTGGCCATCGAAAGCCGGATTCAGCAGTTGAGCGCTTCCGAAAGCGGCGCCGCTCGCCGCAACCTGCGCGATCGCCTGATGTTCTGGGTCCCCACCGCCCTGGCCGCCTGCGCCATGATCGCCAGCGGCGTCACGCTCATGATGTTCACGCTGCAGCACACGGAAAACACGCATCCTCGCGGCGGCGACAACGGAACCGGCAACGGCGTCGGCATCAGCGCGAAGATCGGCGATGCGCCAGCCCGGCCCGCCGCCATCCGCCCCAATCTCAACGATCTCGTCCGCGCCATCAATCAGCACCGACTCGATCATCCGCCCGTCGGCACGCCCACCTTCCGCGGCCCGCACGTCGATACCGTCAACCTCACCGAAGGCGATTCCGCCCACGCGTTTCACGCCGCGGGCCTCACGCCGCTGTCCGCCTTCCCGCTCACCGTGGATGTCGCGTCGTACGACCATGTGCAGCGATACCTGGAGCGCGGCGCGCTGCCGCCGAAGGAAGCCGTGCATGTCGAGGCGATCATCAACGCGCATCACTACGACGACGCGCCCCAGCCCACCGGCGATCACTCTCTGGCGGTGCGCACCGAAGTGAGCGAATGCCCGTGGAACAAGGAGCATCGCCTGGCGCGCGTGCTCATCAAGGCGCGCGGCGAAGGCGACGGCACCGAGGCGTCCGGCATCGCGGCTGAGGACGTGCGCGTGCGCGTCGAGTTCAATCCCGCCAAGGTCGCGTCGTACCGCCTCATCGGCTACGAGAACCGCTGGCCCGTGGAAGGCGCCAACCCGGCCGACGCACCTGTCGAAATCCACAACGGCTACACGCTCACCGTGCTCTACGAAATCGTCCCCGCCGGCGCCAGGTCGTTGGGGGACAACTTCGAACTCACCAACGGCCGGCTCAAGTATCAGAAGCCCGCGCAGTTCACCCACGCCGCCAACACCGATGAACTGTTCACCGTCGCGCTGCGGTACCGCCTGCCGGATGAACCGCTGACCATGGTCGCTGAGGCGGCTGCGCTCGACCTGGGCGGCGGGCTGGATCAGGCGTCGCCCCAGTTCCGGTTCGCCGCGGCTGCCGCGCAGTTCGGTCTGCTGCTGATCGACTCGCCTGCCAAGGGCCAAAGCAGTTTCGCCGCCGCATACGATCTGGCCTGGCGCGTTTCCGACGACGCCGACGAAAAGCAGGCGGCGATGCTGGAGATGATCCGCAAGGCGGAAGCCGTGGCGGTGAACTGATTCCTCGAGTGCGGAATGACTCCGACGTAGGGCGGCTCCGACGTAGGGTGCGTCAAGTCCGCGCGGACGCACCACGTTGAGTCTCCGTTGTCCGTGGTGCGTCCGCGCCGAGCCTTGACGCACCCTACGCGTTGGCCCGCTGACAATCTGCGGAGTAGTTCATGGACGGATGCTTGGTTCCGCTCTGCGAGCGGACGCTAAACGAGAGGCAAGGGAACCGCGGCATCATCTCCCTTCCATTCCTTCACCCCTCGGTCTCTCCATCCTTTCTTCCCGATCCCGCTTCCCGCTAAAATCCATGGCGACGCCCTCGACCCTCGAAAGGATTTCGCCATGTTCAAAACCGGCCTGAAACTGCTCGTGGTGCTCATCATTCTCGCCGGCGGCGCGGCTGCGTATTTTTTCTACGTCGCCGGCGGCGTCGGCACCAGCCCACTGGAGCGATGGATCGGCAATCAGATCAAGGCCGTCGCCGGCGGATATCTCAATGTCGAGTTGGAGTTCGACAACCCCGACTACCAATCGCCCAAGACGGTGATCCTGGAGGACATCCGCCTGACCGCGGATGATCCGGCGAATCCCGGCAAAAAGATCGACATCATGACGATCGGCCGCGCCGAGTTGACGCTGGGCGAGATTCCCTCCGAGGGTCAGCCCTTGCACATCGAGCACGTGATTCTCGACAAGCCGGTGCTGCGCTTCATCGCCACCGGACAGGGCGCCGCTGGGTTTGTTGGTTTCTCCAACCTCGTCAAGAGCAGCGGCGAAGCGAAGCCCGAGGAGCCCGCAACAGGCCCGCCGCCAAAGGTCACCGATGTGTTCCGCATCCGCCTGATCCAGCTCAACGACGGCCGCATCATCTACGACCCGCGTCAGGCGGACGCCAAGGCGATGGACCTCGACCAGATCAACTGCAAGCTCGACGTGCAGCCGGACGCGGAGGGCTGGTACGCGCTGAAGACCACGCTCGGCCGCAAGCCCGTGCTGGAAGTGAGCATCGACGGGCGCATGAACATCAACGACAACCGCCTGGAACTGGGCGCGCTCACCGCCGGCATGACCCTGGGCGGGCAGAACAACAAGTCGCTGCCGCCGCAGTTGCAGACCTTCCTCGATGAACACGACGTCAAGGGCGATCTGGACATCACCGGCAATGGACTGGTGAACTTCAGCGACATCACCGGCTCTGATCTCAAGCTCGATGTCAAACTCGACAAGGGCAGCGTCGCCTTCAGCGATTACCGCATCGACATCCAGAGCCTGCTCATCAACACAGCCCTGGCGAATCGCGTGCTGGAACTGACGAAGCTCGATCTGAACGCGCTCGACGGAAATCTGTCCATCGCCGGCACGATGGGTCTCACCGGCGGCTACGACACCGCTCTGACCATTCGCGGCAAGGACCTGCACGTGCACCGCGTGCTCAAGGCGGGACAGTCCGTGCAGGGCACCGCGGCGACGGCGACGGAACTGCCCTTCCGCGGCAAGCTGCAAGTCGATGCCCAGCTTCGCGCGCCCTTGACGCAGCTCACCACGCAGGTGAATGGCGGCGGCAGGCTGCTGCTGACCGAGGCGCGGTTCACCAACACGCCGGTGGTCAGCGATATCGAAGACGCGCTGATCGCCGTCAGCAAACTTGGCGACACCAGCGGCAAGCCCGCGCCCGCCACGGATCAGGGCCTGGTGGAGTTCACGCTCAAGGGCGATCACCTGATGATGGACAAGCTCGACTATCGCTCGGCGATCATCGCGGTGCGCGGGGCGGGCACCATGCACTTTGCCGACACTCGGCTGAACATGCTGCTCAACGGCGGGCCCGTCGAAAAGGTGCAGGCGCTGCTCGGAGCCGTGGGCGACTTCACCGCCAAGATCACCGACAGCATCGCGGGCTACAAGGTCACCGGCACCACCAGCGAACCCAAAGTGGAACTGCAGGTCGGCGGCGGCGTGTTCAACGAACTGCAGAAGCTGTTCAAGTGAGATCGTCAACGGCAGGGTGCGTCAACCTGCGCACGCGCATTAGGAACGGGGCCGAAATACCTTGGCGAATCGGCGGTCCCGCATTTAGCCGGCGGGCTTGCCCGCCGAGGGCGTCTCGGCGGGCAAGCCCGCCGGCTAAATCGGGAACTTGTTTCGGTCCCGTTCCTTACCGGACGAAGGCTGTGCGCCTTTCACTTTGAAAGCTGCCGCCGCGCAATCCACGTCACCCTCAGATTCTGCCGATAGCAACACAGAGCGGCACGCTTCGCCGTCTCCGCGCGATCGGGCGATCCCGCGGCGACTGGGGGAACCGTGCCGGCGCGACGGGCGTTACCGGAACCCACGGGTGGCGCGGAACGAACCAGAGCCTGCCGTCTGCGTAAGTTGAGTTCGGCATTGATTTCAGGAGACCAAACCATGGCGTTTCGATCACTAGTCACAGGCGGCGCCGGCTTCATCGGCAGCCATGTCGCATCTTCGCTTCTCAAGATGGGGCACGAAGTGGTGGTGCTCGACGACCTGTCGGGCGGCTTTCGCGAGAACGTCCCCACCGGCGCCCGCTTTGTCGAAGGCTCGATCACCGATCACGAGTTGATCAACAACCTGTTCGAAAAGCACTCGTTCGATTACGTGTTCCACCTGGCGGCGTACGCGGCGGAAGGCCTGAGCCATTTCATCCGCCGGTTCAACTATATGAACAACACGGTGGGCAGCATCAATCTGATCAACGCCTCGGTGAACCACGGCGTGAAATGCTTGGTCTTCACCTCCAGCATCGCGGTCTACGGCCCCGGCCAGACGCCGATGCGCGAGGACATGACCCCGCAGCCGGAAGATCCTTACGGCGTCGCCAAGTATGCCGTGGAAATGGACCTTCGCGCGGCGCACCACATGTTCGGCCTCAACTCGATCGTGTTTCGCCCGCACAATGTCTATGGCGAAAACCAGAACACCGGCGACAAGTACCGCAACGTGATCGGCATCTTCATGAACCAGATCATGCAGAGCCAGCCGGTGACGATTTTCGGCGACGGCAATCAGACCCGCGCGTTCACCCACATCAGCGACGTGGCCCCGATCATCGCCGGCAGCATCGACAATCCCAAGGCCTACGGCCAGACCTTCAACATCGGCGCGGACGTGCCCTACAGCGTCAACGAACTGGCCAAGGTCGTGCACAAGCACATGGGCAAGAACACCGGCGTGAAACACCTGGACGCCCGCAAGGAAGTCGTCCACGCCTTCAGCGATCACAGCAAGGCGAAGAATCTCCTGGGCTATGAACCGCAGGTCACGCTGGATGAAGGCATTCGCCGGACGTGCGCCTGGGTGAAATCGGTGGGGCCGAAGAAGAGCAAGAATTTTGAGGGAATCGAGATCGAGCGGAACCTTCCGCCGTCGTGGCGTAACGTCCTGGCGGTTGAAAGTGGTGGACGATGACCGGGGAGTTGGCAACCGGGGCAACGCCTTCCATGGAAGCACGATGGACGAGACTCGACACGGGCATCGGGGCGGCAATCGCGCTGGCGGGCACTGTCGCAGCCTTGATCATCACCTGGGCGATGCATCCGGTCCTGAGAGAATCATTGGACGTGTGGTTCGACTCGGACCCCGTACGCGTTAAGTGGGTCATGTTGAATCCCCACTACGAAGGGGGCCGGGCGGACCTGCATCCATGGGTTCATCTCTTGTTTTTCGGAAGCATCCGTGTCATGGGCAAGTCAGGCATTCACCACCTGACTCTGATTGATCTTTTCAACGCGATGGGCGCCGGCGTCTGGCTGGCGTCACTCTATTTCGTGACTCGGATCGCGAACCGGCGACGGTGGGATGGCTTCCTGGTTGCGTTGCTGGGCGCGTCGACATCCGGCTGGCTTTTCTGGGCAGGTGTTTTGGAAGGGCACATGTGGTCGGCGGCGACGGCTGCGCCGGCACTGGCGCTGGCGGCACTGCACACCGCCAACGGTAAGGCGAGCCGATTCCGTTCCCACGTCATCGCCAGTGTCGTATCGGGAACACTCTTGGTCACCACCTGGTTCGCCGGCATGCTCAGCGCGCTGACAAGCCTGGGCTGGAAAAAGGCCGCGGCCTGCACGCTGCTCGCGGGCGCCATCCTGGCCGCCGGAAGCCAGATTCAAGCGATGCTGTTCCCTGGCGCAAGTGTCTTTCCGTCGCTCCAATCGAAGGAGAACGAATCCGAATGGATTCTTTCCGAGTGGTCGGGAGGGATTGCAAGGAAGGCCGCTGCGATCACCTGCCACTCCATCGTTGCCCCGCGAACCATCGTACTCGGCCCGCATTCCGCCAGTTCTCCGCCGGAGTGGAATCGTCTGAGTGTACAGCACGCGATGCCGGGGACCGGCTCCGCGATTGCGTTACCTGTCCTTCTGCTCTGGCTGCTGATGGTGGGTTTCGGCGTTGCGGGAATCGCGAGCCGGTTTCGCACCTCGCCTTACCACCGGACGATCGCCGGCATGTCGATATTCACGGTGGCCCTGTTCTTGGTGTACGGCGCTGAAACATTCCTATACGCTCCCCACGCCGCGATGATGTTCGCGCTGCTCGCGGCAGTCAGCCTCGAATCCCGCCGACGGACAGCTGCGAGAATCGCGATGGCCATACTGATCGCGGCCTCGTTCATTCACAATGGATTTCGGCTGATGGAATCGATTCGACTCGTCGATGAAATAGCAGTCGCCAGCGCTCCGGCGACGCAGTAATCAACCTGATCTGGACTGATAACCATGTACAAGTCCTTTAAAGTCTCCGTCGTCATGCCTGCCTACAACGAGGAGGAATTCATCGAGAAGGCGGTGCGCGACTTCAAGGCGGTGCCCGAGGTGGATGAGGTCATCGTCGTCGACAACAACAGCAAGGACCGCACCGCCGCGCTGGCGCGCGACGCCGGCGCCACCGTCGTCACCGAGACCAAGCAGGGCTACGGCCACGCCAGCAAGACCGCGCTGATGTCCGCCACGGGCGATCTGGTCATCATCGTCGAGCCTGACGGCACCTTCCGCCCGCGCGACATTCACAAGTTTCTTTCCTACGCGGAAGAGTTCGACGCCGTGATCGGCACGCGCACCGCCAAGAGCTGCATCTGGACCGGCGCCAACATGGGATGGTTCCTCCGCTACGGCAACGTCGCCGTCGCCAAGCTGCTGGAATATCTGCACAACGGCCCGTGCTTCACCGACGTGGGCTGCACTTTCAAGATGGTGCGCCGCAGTGTGCTGCAGCAGATCGAGCCGATGCTCACCGTGGGCAAATCGCATTTTTCGCCGCAGTTGATGACCGTGCTGGTGCGTTGCGGGTTCCGCTGCATCGAGATTCCCGTGCACTACCGCAGCAGGCTGGGCGTTTCGAAAATCACCGGCAGCTTCTGGAAAGCCTGGAAACTCGGCTGGAAAATGATCTTCATGATCCTGGGTTACCGCTTCCGCTCGCTGCCACACTTGAAATCAGCGGTGCCTGAAGATGTGCTGATCGACATCGGCGAACATCGGTGAGCGCGATTTCAGAGGCGTGGCATTTAGCCGGCGCGCTTGCTCGCCGCGGGCACCCAAATGCGTCTCACAACTTCGTCGAGGGGAACCGCACGACTGAGCAAACCGTGAACCCTCCACGCACTGTGGCACGGCGATTCACGGCGGGCAAGCCCGCCGGCTAAATGCTCATCCACTCGCACGGATGTCGTTTCGAGTCCAACCCATGAACGGCCGAACCTCCGCTCTCTTGATTCTCATCGTGCTGACCGCCCTGGGCGGTTGGCTGCGGGCGCGGCACGTCGCGAGCCTGCCCCTGTGGTACGACGAGGCCGACACATGGCGCAGCAGCATCATCGAACCGATCATGTCCGACGCGACGTGGTCGAAGGAGACGGGGCAGATCGAGCACGTACCGATGGGCTACGTGCGCTTTTTCCAGTGGACGAATCACTTTGAAACCGCGCCGCTGACGTTTCTGCTCGAGCGCCTGTCCACGGACCTCCTGGGCACCACCGCCGAATGGGCGATGCGGCTGCCCTCGCTGATTGCCGGCATTCTCTGCATTCCCGCCATGTTCATGCTCGGGCGCCTCGTGCATTCGCGCGGGGCGGGCCTCTTCGCGGCGGCGCTGGCGGCGGTCGATCCGAACTTCGTCGATCAGAGTCGGCAGGCGCGCATGTACATGGTCATGGCGCTGCTGACCATCCTGACTCTGGCGCTGGCGATTCGCCTGCTGCGGCGGCCCGACGCGACCTGCTGCGCTCCGAACTCCCATACTCCGAACAACGGGCCGAATTGCGATGCGACGATCGCCGCCACGACAGATCGCTGGGCCGCCAACCTCTGGCAGTGGATCGCGCTGGGCGCGCTCTTCGGCCTGACCCTGGCGTGCAGCCAGTTCGCCACCTGCGTCTGGATCGGCGTGGCGCTCTCGGCGGTCGCGCTCGTCCTTGGCGGCAAACTCACCGGACAGCCGCACCCGCAGCCGGTGCGGCTGCTCTCCAGCCTCGCCGCCGCTTTCGTCGTCGCAATCATGCTCACCAACGTCGGCGTGTTCGGCATCGTCAATCGCGTGTTCTTCGGCGGCCCCGGCGATGGCGAGCACCTGAGCAAGGCCGACATCGCCCGCGAAATCGTCGTCGCCGCCAAGGACCTGATCAACCTCACGCCTGCGGGCCTGCTGGTCTACGTGCTCGCCGCCGTCGGTGTCGCCCTGCTCTTCCGCAAGTGCAAGACCTCCACCGTGGTCATCGCCTGCATCATGGTCACGAACGTGCTGGTGCTGTTCCCGTTCCGCAAGATGCACCATTTCCTCGACGGCCGGTACCTGACGACGATGCAGCCGGCGATCATGGTGTCGCTGGCGGTTTTCGCCATCGGGTTTCAGGCGAAGCTGCTGCGAAATATCGCGGCGGGCCTCGTCGTCGCCTACCTGGCGGTGCAGACGTGGCAGTGCGTGAACATCGGGCGCTACTATCCGCAGCCGGACCGCTACCTGTTCCCGCAGCGGATCATCGCGGCCCGCGATCAGATGAAGCCCGGCGAAACGATGTCGATCTATCCCGGCGTCGCGATGAGCCTGGGCCAGTACTACCGCGTGCCGCAGGATCATGGATTGTTCGACGGCCTGTACACGCCGTTCGAGCAGCAGCCGCGCCCAAGTCAGCGCGTGGATGCGAGCCTGCGGTCGCGCTGCAGCGCGACCTGGCTGGTGATGGGCATGTACAACTACGACGACGGCAAGCAGAAGGCGAATCGTACGCGGACGATCCAGATGATCGCCGACGTCTATGGCGTCAAGCCGGACCCTGCGGAACTCGACAAGCATCTGCAACGCGAACGGGTGGCCACGATTCGCATCAGCACCGCGGGCGTCGAGATCAGTTCCGCCGGCGTGCACGATGCGAAGTGAGCGGGCCGAGAGGTCAGCGGTCAGCTATCAGCTGAAGGCTTCTCTCCGCCATTCGTCGCACTTCCTACAATGCCGCGATGATCCCTCTGTTCCTGGGACTGACCGCCGCGAATCTGTCACTGCTGCTGGGCGTGTTCACGCTTGGGCTGTTCGTTGTCGATCACACCGGCAGCGTCACCAACTCGCACAGCCTGCACCTGCTCTTGGGCGTCTGTGCGGGCCTGCTGTGCGCCCTGACCCACGTGGGCGTTTACATGTACCACATGGCGACCGCACGCTGGTTGCAGGCGGCCACGGACAAAGTCGGCATGGACCCGATGCGATGGGCGGCGCCGGCCCTGGCGCGGAAGCGGAAAGTCTTCGCCGTCGTGATGAGCGCCATCGTCATCACGATGCTCACCATGTTCGCCGGAGCCGGCGCCGACCCCACCGCCGGCCGATGGTGGCCGGGCGAAGTGCACCTGATGATGGGTGTGCTGGCGATCGCGATGAATGTCTCCGCTGCGATCAGCGAGTACCGCCACATTCGTGCGCAAGGCGCCATGATGGACGACGCGCTGGCGGTGTTGAACCAGTCGCGACAGGCGGATGTCAACGTACTGCCGCAATGAACCGGCGACACGTTGAGTGCGCTGAATGAGGCAGTCGAGCGCCGCCCGTATCGTTGTCGGTCTGTTGTTCAGCGGGAGTTTGTCGTTTAGCGACGGGGCTTGCCCCGCATGGGTTCCTTGCCTGCGCTTCGCCGGGACGGGGCAAGCCCCGTCGCTAAACGGTTTGTTGCATTCCCAACGAATGTTTCCCAGCGAACGTTTCCCGACGAATGTTTCCCGACGAATGCATCCGCTTCCGAATCTGCAAGGAGTGCAGCAATGTTCGTCCCTCGTACCAATGGCTGGAGAGCTTACGCCATGAAAGCCTGGATCCTGTCTCTGTGGATTTCACTGACGCCCTGTTTCGCGCAACAACCGGCGCCGGCCCCCGCGCCCACCGAGCCGGGCAAAGCCGCGCCTTTCAAAGACGTCGATGATCTGCTCAACCGGCTGGAGAAAGTGTCGAAGGAAACCAAGACGCTGCACGCACGCCTGCGCTTCGACGCGATCCAGGGCGTGGTCCGCGACGAGCAGCGCCGCTTTGGAAACCTGGTGTATCAGGCCGGTCCGCCCGCACGGTTCGGCGTTCACTTCGACCGCATCCTGCTCGAGCGCGGCGGGAAGAAAGTGTCGCAGCTCAGCAACCGCTGGTACATCTTCGACGGCAAGTGGCTCGTGGAGAAACTGGAGGACAAGAAGCAATTCTTCAAGTGGCAGGTGGTGTCGCCGCAGACCAAGGACGAGGACGCGGATCCCCTGGCGCTGGGGCGCGGGCCGTTCGTCGTGCCCGTGGCGCTGCGGCGGGATCTGGTGGTGCAGAAGTTCGACGCGGACATCGCCGAGCCCAGCGAGAAATCCGATCCGAAGAACAGCGTGCATCTGAAGCTGCTGCCGAAGAAAGGCGTGAAGATGCAGTTCACCGAGATTCACCTGTGGTACGACAAGGACACGCTGTTGCCGCTGCGAGCCCGGACGCTCGACGATTCCAAGAACGAATCGATCGTGGACCTGACCGAGGTGCAGTTGAATAAGCCCATCGAAGGCAACCCGCTGGACACGGCTGAGCCGAAGGAGCCGGGCTGGGAAGTGCAGGTCACGCCTTGGAGCGGGAAGTGAGGCGGACTCATTCCACGTCCTTGAACCCGGCACGCCACGCAACGATTTCTCGGCAATCATCGATGCAATAACCTCGCCTGCTCCGCGTTAAACCACACGTAAGGAATCGGAGCGAAACAACTTCCCGATTTGCAAGGTTCGAACTCCCCTCCCTTTGAGGGAGGGGCAGGGGGAGGGTCGGGCGAACAGCCTGATTTCATGCACAATCATGCAGTGCGCCCGACCCTCCCCTAGCCCCTCCCTAAGAGGGAGGGGAATCGGAAACGGCCAACTCGGGAAGTTGTTTCGGTCACGATCCTAAGTTCAGCGGCTGCGACCAGCCGCCGATTCGCTTCCCACCCGCATCGCAGTCCGCGCGTGACGCCAGTTCGTGCTGGCGGCGCGTTAAGTCTCGACCCACCCCGGGCAGTGTTTGCCCGGAATGATCAACCTCGGCCTCGTGCCGTCTTACTGAAAGGTTCAACCATGGATCGTCGCATTGTGCTCGGAGCATTGTTCGCCGTGCTGTTCGCATTCACCGCCTTCGTCAACGCCGAAGAGCCCAAGAAGGAAAAGGGCGAAAAGGGTCCGCGCGGCGGCGGAATCTTCGGCCTGGTCTCGAAGCTCGATGGCCTGACCGACGACCAGAAGGCGAAGATCGGCAAGATCAAGGAAGAGACCGAAACCGCCATGAAGGCCGCCAAGGAAGCCAAGGATCGCGAAGCCGGCAAGAAGGCGTTTGAATCGGCTCGCGATCAGGTGCTGGCCGTGCTGACCGACGACCAGAAGGCGCAGCTCAAGAAGCTCCTGGAAGAGAATCGTCCCAAAGGCGACCGTCCGCCCGGCGACAAGCCCAAGGGCGATCGTCCTCCCAAGGGCGACAAGTAAGTCGACTTTGATTTCGTGATCCAAGAGCGTCCCGCGCGAAAGCGCGGGACGCTTTTTTGTTTGAGAGTGACGCGATTGCGGGGCACTCCGCACGGGAGCCGCGCCCGCCGAGCGCTGAGAGCGAATCCGCGTCGCCGGGGCAGCAAGTTCGGTACATGTCCGGGTGGGCCGGGGGAGCAGGCTCAGTACATGTCCGCGTGGCCGGGGCAGCAGGCTCGGCGGATGCCCCGGAACGTTTCACCTTGCTCGGTCGAATCGCGAATGCCGCCCATCTTGCGCCTCCCGCGCGCTCGTTCCGGGGCTTCCGCGGACTCCAGCCCCGGCCACCCGGTCCGGTCCAGCGCAGGGTGGGCCGAATCCGCGAGCACCACTGCGCTCGCATCGCAGCCCATCGGCCGCTCATCCCACCATCGGCTTGCGGTCAATCGAAATGTTCGTCCACGGCGAGAGGAACTCCATCAGCGTGGACACATCCGCCTGGTGCAGCTTGCAGAGTTTAGTCTTGCCGTGGCTTCCCTCGGCCGCGATGTGGGCGAAGTCCTTGTCGTCGCGCACGATGATCGTCATCTTCTCTTTCAGTTCCAGCGTCCCGCGGTGGAAGTTCTTGCAATAGAAGAGTCGATGATCGGTGATGACGAGTCCCGCCAGACCGCGATCACGCGATCCGAAGTCGCCGTCGGTCAGGTACATGCGGAACTGCTCCTGCGGCTCGAAGTGGCACCAGACATTGAGCCGGCGGCGGGCTTCGTCGCCGATCTGCTTCCAGGCGTCGTTCTGCATCAGGGCGACTTCACTTTCCAGCAGCGCGTACTCAACGCCGCAGGTGCCGTTCACATTCGCCAGCCACATCAGCGCCGTGGGGCCGTCCTGCAGTGTGACGATGCAGGTGATGCCGCCGTCATCGCGCGTCTTGGTCGTGCACTTGAGCCAGACCTGGCTGTGCTCCGGGCCCACGTAATACGGCACGGGCCAGCAGAACGGCTTGGGCAGGTCCGCGATCTGCCCCATCACCGCCAGCAGATCGTACGGCGTCTGGTTCGGCAGGATCACGCTGGTGTGTTTGGAATCGATCTCCTGCGGCGAACGGATCCGGGCGCCCGAGCGATCGATGAACGCCATCGGCCGCGCGAAGAGCTTGCGGCGCTCGGTCTCGCCGCTGAAGGCGCAACGCACCGGCATCGACGTGCGGAACCCGTCGTTTTCCAGGCACGTGCAGTCAAAGGCAAACACCACGCCCGCCTGATCGCACTGCACGACGACCAGGTGCGGCCGGTTCGGATCGCAGCGCAGCGACGTGGGATAGGTCGCCGTCTTGCCATCGAGCCCCCCGCGACGCGAGGTTTCCGGCTCGGCCGATGCGGACGCGCTCACCGTCGCCGCAGGCATGACAGGCGCAGGCATCGGCGCGGCCGGCGAAGACGTCGGCACAACCGGCGCGGCGGGCATGACAGGAACGGTTGACGGCGCTTCATCCACGAGGATGGAAGCGGACGACGCCGACGCCGTCACCGACAGCAGTTCCTCCTCCGCCAGGATGGTCGAACTTCCTCCCACGCTGTCGTGGCTAGTCGCCGAGGTCACCGCCGCATTGGAGGCGACCGCCGGCTTCTGCGTCGGCGGGCGCAGCGGCACGAGCCGCTTCTCCTGCGGCCGCTGATACGCCTTGAGGCTGCCGATGTCCTCCCACTGCTTTTCCTTCTCTTTGCCAAGCTTGTCGACATCCTCCTCGATCCAGGTGGAAATCGTCTCTTCCACCAGATCGCTGGGCTTGGGAACCACGAACACCTTTTGGCAACTGGGGCACCGCGCACGCCGCCCCGACGAAGATCGTGGCACGCGCAGGGGTTTGGAACAGCCCGGACAATGGACCTTCATCGACATGTGGCACCTCGACGAAATGCTGGCTTCGCCCGGAACCAGACTACCTCACGATTGGACCGCTGACAAAAGGAATTCACCGATTTGAGGCGCGAGTTACACGCTTCCGCCCATTTCGGTGAAAGGGAGCGAGGAAGGGACGTAAGCCGATAGCCGTTAGCCGTTAGCCGTTAGCCGTTAGCCATTAGCCGTTAGCCGTTAGCCATTAGCCGTTAGCCGTTAGCCATTAGCCGATAGCCGTTAGCCATTAGCCGATAGCCGTTAGCCATTAGCCGTTAGCCATTAGCTCAATGCAAGATTCACGTGGCATTCTCTGCTGATGGCTGGCGGCTGATGGCTCGTTGCTAACGGCTAACGGCTATCGGCTAACGGCTAACGGCTATCGGCTATCGGCTATCGGCTATCGGCTATTCCTTCGCCGCCCGCGATGCCTCCGCCACGGCTGCCCGCAGCAGCGCGATCTCATTGGGCGATAACGCACGCCACTTGCCCGCGCCGAGCCCCTTGAGCCGGATCGGGCCAATCGCGATCCGCTTCAGCCGATTCACCTTGTAACCCAGGTGCTCCATCAACTGCTGAATCTCACGCATCGGCCCTTCACGCAGCGTGATCGCCAGCACCGTGCGATCCCCGCGCTCGCCGTCCGCCTGATCTTCGCGGCGAAGTCCACGAATGCTCACATCGCCGGGCATGTCCTCCTCGCCCTTGCCGGCGCGGCCCCTTCGCCCAGCCGAGAACAATCCATCGCGAAGCCGTTGCACGTCATCCTGATTCAGCCGGCCCTTCACGGTCGCCTCGTATTCCTTGGGAATCTGGTAGCGCGGATGCGTCAGCTTGTTCGCCAGATCGCCGTCGTTGGTCAGCAGGATCAACCCCGTCGAATCCGCATCCAGCCTGCCCACCGGGAACAGCCGGGGCAACATCACATCCACCGAGCGCGGCAATTCGATCAAATCCAGCACATTTCGCCGGCCCAGATCATCGCTCGTCGTCGCGATCACCCCGCGCGGCTTGTGCACCGCCAGGTAAACCAGGTCATGCCCCCCATCCCGGCCCCAGCCTTTGCCGTGCGACGCACGCTTGATCGGCTGGCCGTCCACGCACACCTTGTCGCGCGCCGGATCGACCCATGCGGGCAGAGCCGACACGCGCTGCCCGTTCACCGTCACCGCGCCTTGCTCGATCAGCTTCTCGCAGTCCCGCCGCGACGCGACACCCGCCGCCGCCAGCACTTTCTGCAAACGCTCCCCGCGAGAGGCGTCGGCGAACTCCGCCGGCACCCCGGCGCGGCTCACCATGCGCGGCGCCTGCGGCCGCCCCGCGACGCCCGGCTTGCCAGCCGCCTTCTGCCCGGCAGCGCCGCCCACGGACCCGCCCCGTTTCCCGCCGCGCCCCTGATGGCGCTGCTGACCTGTCTGATTGGGCCGCCCGCCGCCGCTTCGATGATTGTCGCGTCGTTGCATCGTGGCCATCCTACTCGAACGCCCCATCAGCCTGCTTGCCTCTTCGCCTCCAATCTCCTCCAATACCCCCATGCGCATCATCGGCGGAACCCATCGCTCCCGGCATATCGATCCACCCGACGACTACGAAACCACGCGCCCGATCACCGATCGCGTCAAGGTCGCCGCCTTCGACCGCCTCGCCAATGTCGGCATGTTCGAAGAGGGCCACGCCCTCGATATCTTCGCCGGCACCGGCAGCCTCGGCATCGAAGCCCTCTCGCGCGGCAGCGAGACCTGCACCTTCGTCGAACGCGATCGCCGGGCCCGCGAAATCCTCGGTAAAAACCTCGACCTGCTCCGCCTCACTGACCACGCCACCATCCTCACCGCCAACGCCCTGGCCACCGGCTGGCTCGCCACCCTGCCGCACAAGCCGCTGCGCGTCGTCTTCTGCGACCCGCCCTACCCCATGATGGAAGACGAAGCGACCCGCCCGCAGATTCTCGCGCTGATCCGGGCCGTGCTGCCCCTGCTCGAACCCGGCGGCGTCGTCATGCTCCGCACACCGAAGCACATCACGCCCGAACCGGTCGAAGGTTTTGGCGAACCGAAGCATCACACGTATGGCTCGATGATGCTGACTTTCTATCAGGCCCCGCTGCCGGAGACATCTCTCTCCGAGCGATGAACCCGGCCGCCCAACCACCAAGCCGGCCGTACGTCGCGCAATAGACCCGCGTGACAAAGTGGCCGGCCACGCACCCCCACCCCTCTATTTTCGCCACAAACCCAGCCAATTCAACAGCTTATTAATTGCCTGCCAAAAAGGTAGGACACTTTCCGGCCACTATTTTGCAGCCGGCGATTGCCTCGTTCGCGGATGAACACATGTCAAAGAACAACGCGGCCCCGCCAGCGGGCCGTCGACAACATCTACCTTACATTGACCGATCCAATGGAAAGTTACAGCCGCGCCGGACGTAGGGTGGGCACCGCCCACCACGGCCTGATGATGCGTCCCTCCGCGCGGCATCGCACAACCACCGCGCCGACGAATCGTCTTCTGTTGATGGAATGCCGTCCCGCGATCGTGGTGGGCAGTGACCTGAGCTTTCCCCACAAGCCCCTCGGCGACAAATCGTGATGCCAGCGGCAAATTGCGCGGCTCCGCTGCCTTCCGCCCCGGAGGGGCGTCAGAATGTAGCCACGGGTGGAGCGCCGCCCGAGTCCGCGAGGGCAAGCGCAACCCGTGGAAAGAGGTCGTGCGAAGTCCCGCCCCGGAGGGGCGGAGGACGGCGATGACTCCTTGAGCTTTCGCAATACGTTGATTTCCTTCGCCCCTCCGGGGCGAGTGCCGCGCCGCCCTTGACCACGGGTTCCGCGACGTTCGGCGCGTCGCTCCACCCGTGGCTACATTCTTGCACCCCTCCGGGGTGAAAGACATCAATTCAAACCAATTCCCGCGTCTGATGATGTGGGGAAAGATGAGGGCAGTGACCACCCTACTCGCTTGTCCGAGTATGACATATCCATAAAAGGCGAATAACTACTTCTGAAGAGCTTCACGTGCCTGCGTTAGAAAGTACTCGAGATCGTTGTCGGACATTTCCAATTTGTCATGCCGAGCCACTATATATTTGCACTCTCTTAGTACCTCATTCCAGTTTTGTTGGGCACGTGCCACTTGAACTATCAAAGACGATTTAAAAATCTCGGATCCCTTTGCGTTGACACCTCGGCGCAATTCATCCCCCAGCTTCATGCGGCTGATGTCCAATATATCCTGCTTTTCACGCAAGGCTGAAAACGGACGAGCCAACCCGCCATTGGGCTTGTGCGAATGGCCATGTTCCTCGAGCAGATGAACGCCGATGCTTTGGGCAATCAGCGCGCCAACAACTGCCGGTGCTTCGCGGCGTTCCAACAACGGCATTCTCGTGCATATTTTCCATGCGTCTGCATCAAGGACAGGCCCGTAACAAAGAATTGCAGTGCGTGAGGCGGGAAGAACGGTCCACACGTTTATGGGTCCTGCTGCCAGTTCGTTGGGAGATGATATTTCAAGCCCGGTGTCCAACAGTATGGTGTTCGACAAGAACAGGTGATAATCGTCGTTACGCGCGCGGCTATGCAGGAGACACCCCCAGTTCACGGCGGAGTGATTATGCCAGTTGGCGGCAGTAAGTAGTGGCTTGCCTAATCGATCCTTGGTTGCTTTCGCGGATGACAACCCTTGTATATATCTGTTGGCTATTGATGTAGCGGCGTTGTCCAAGGTCTTGTGCGCACCCAATCCATAAGCTTCCAAGGCTATGTTCAATGAAACTAAGTCGCTTCGACTGTGGCAGGCGGAAGTGATTCGTTCTCTAATCGCTGCGTCTTGTAAGTCAAACGGATTCGGAGCGCTGTCAGGTGGAACCCGAAATGGTGCAATCCGTTCCTCCTCTGCCAGAATGAAAGCATCCAATTCCACAGAAGGAGACCGAACCTTGAAGGTGACGGTGCGTTGGCAGACTTGATGTATGATCTGCGCGGCCAATTCCACTGATTGTTTTAGTTCATCTGAGTTCAGGGCAGTCAGGCGTGGGTCTTCGATGACCGTGACGGCTACTTGAACATTAGCTTTCACGTCCGCGATACAGGGCTGTACGCTGATGAGCAAGAGCAACGGAGTGAGCAACCAGAAGGAAGTTGTCGGCGCTGATGTGCCGATTGAAGGGCGCGAAGGAGACTTCATTGGAGGTGTCCTCCGTTTGGGGCATGTTGTCGGCCAACTTGCTTATCCTGGCAGATGCAATGCGGTGTCAATTTTATCCCCACAGGTCCTGCAAACGAAACAGGTCCAATACTTTGCGTCAATCCACTGAATGTCCGGGTACTTGCTCTCATAGTCTACTCCCTCACATCCCCTCCCTCATCCTCACCCCATCCACCATGCGCCACATGCCGCGCGGGTTCGCGTTCTTTAGTTCCGCCGGCAGCGCGGCGTCCGGGAAGCCTTGATAGCAGATTGGGCGGACGAAGCGGTAGATCGACGCGCTGCCGATGGAGGTCCAGTGCGAATCGAGCGAGGCGGGGTACGGCCCGCCGTGCTGCGTGGCGTGCGCCACTTCGACGCCGGTGGGGAAACCGTTGAACACGATGCGGCCGACCTTGCGCTCCAGGATGCGCACGAGGCCGGCGTACTCGGCGAGATCCTCCGGCGTGCCGTGAATCGTCGCCGTGAGATGGCCTTCCATATTGCGGGCGAAGCGTTCCAGTTCCTCGCGCGTGTTCGCTTCGATGAGGATGGAACTTGGGCCGAAGACTTCGTCGCTCAGTTGATGCTGCGATTGAAACGTGGCCAGATCGGTCTTGAAGATGACGCACTTGGCCTGCGTCCTGGCGCGGTCGGCGGCGGCGGCGGACTGGCCGAGCACCGTGACGCCGCGCGTGGCGGTGATGGCGGCGATGCCGCGGTCGTAGGCGTCGCGGATGCCGGCGTGCAGCATCGTCGCGGGCGCGGCGGCCTCGGCGGCGATTTTTATCTTGTCTTCCAACTGCGCCAGCGCCGTGCCTTTCAAGCCGAGCATCAGGCCCGGATTCGTGCAGAACTGTCCGCAGCCGAGCGTGACGGAGGCGATGTAGCCTTGCGCGATCTGCTCGCCTCGCGCGGCCAGGGCGCCGGGCAGGACGAAGACGGGATTGGTGCTGCCCAGTTCGGCGTAGACGGGAATCGGATTGGGCCGGGCGGCGGCGAGATTGAAAAGGGCGCGACCGCCGCGCAGGGAGCCGGTGAAGGCGACGGCGGCGGCGAGCGGGTGCTTGACCAGCGCTTCGCCGATGGCGTTGCCCTTGCCTTGCAAAAGCGAGAACGCGCCGGCGGGGAAGCCGCATTTTTTGATGGCGCGCTGCACCGCGGCGCCAACCATTTCGCACGTGCCCGGGTGAGCCGGATGCGCCTTGACCACCACGGGGCAGCCGGCGCCCAGGGCGCTGACCGTGTCCGTGCCGGCCACGCTGATCGCCAGCGGAAAATTGCTGGCGCCGAAGACGACGACCGGGCCCATCGGCATCAGCATCCGGCGCATGTCCGGGCGCGGCAAGGGCTGGCGGTCGGGCAACGCGCGGTCGATCACCGCATCGAGCCAGGAGCCGTCGCGGATCATCGCGGCGAACATCTTCGCCTGGTTCACGGTCCGGCCGCGCTCCATGGTGACTCGCCCCATGGGCAGCGCGGTCTCGGCGTGGCAACGTTCCAGCAGCGCATCGCCCAGCGCCATGATTTCGTCGGCGATGGCGTCGATGAGCGCGGCGCGATCCTCCGGCGAGCGCGACCGCAGCGCGTCGAATGATTCATCCGCCAGCCGCAGCGCGCGATCCGCCTCGGCATCGGTGCCTTCGTGGAATGCCGGCTCCAGCGCGGCACTGGTGGCGGGATTCACTGCGCAAAAGGTGGTGGAAGACGCGGCGCCGGGGGCGCTTGTGGCGTCGCCGATCAGATGTTTGCCGTGCAATGACGCGGTCATGGGAACTCCTGCGGATGCCTGCGAAATCAGGGAAGCGGGTGCGGCACGGTCTTGGCGCCGGCGACGAACGACTCCAGCGCGAGCGCCTTGCCGATGGATTGCTCGATCGCCTGCCGACCGACGCCGAGAATGCGGATGGCGGTGAACACACCGACGCGGGCGCGCGCGGCTGGCGGCACGCTGTCCTCGTCGCACAAGGCGACGAAGGCCGGCTCCAGGAGCTGGGTCAATTCCAGCACGGAGCGATGCGGCTTGTTCTCGGCGGGCACGGGATCGCCCCAGCCCCCGCGGGGATCGAGATCCATCATGTCGCAGACCGCAGCCATGAACCCGATGTAGTGCTCGCCGACGTCATCGACGCCGGTGCCCAGCACTGCTGAGCCTGGTTCCAGCGTGTCCAGCGGAACACCCGTGGATCGCAGCAGCGTGACGCCGCCCAGGGCCGCGGCACCGCTGATGGCGTCTTCGATATGCACGCCGCGTTCGTCACGCAGCTTGTCGATCAGCATCTGCTGAACCTTCGCGGCAGTGGCGTCGAGCACCGGGGGCGGCACGTCAAAAAGTGGATTGGACATCGGTTCCTCCGAATGGATGGAGCGCGGGACACTCCCGCGCATGACTGAACTGGCCTTGGGCACTCTACCAAGGGGGCTGCGTCGCTGCGCTGTAACCGCGGCGGGCTGGAGCGCATCTCAATCGTGTCACTTACGGAAACGGCTCGCTCATGCTTCACGACTTCACGAACAGAACAGTCCTGGTCACCGGCGGAGCCGGCGCGTTGGGCGCCGCGGTGGCGCAGCATCTACTCGACCTTGGCGCGACGGTGCATGTGACCTGCACGAAAGCGAGTGACGCGGGCCGTATGGCATTCGCCGATCGGGTGACGCTTCATCCGGTGAACCTGCGTGACGAGGCTGCGGTGGCGGAGCTGTATGCCTCGCTGCCGGGATTGTGGGCTTCGATTCACACGGTGGGCGGGTTCGCGATGTCGCCGGTGGAGCAGACGGGCAGCGAGGACATGCAGAAGATGTTCGAGCAGAATGCGCTGACGACTTTTCTGTGCTGCCGCGAGGCGCTGAAGCGGATGCGTGCGAACGGGGGCGCAGGCGGCACCGGGGGCACCGGGGGCACCGGGGGCACCGGGGGTGCCGGGGGCCGCATCGTCAACGTCATCGCCAGGCCCGCGCTGACGCCGGTGGCGGGCATGATCGCCTACGCCGCGAGCAAAGCAGCGGCGGCGTCCATCACGCAGTGCCTGGCGGAAGAGGTGAAGCGCGACAACATCCTCGTCAACGCCGTCGCGCCATCCATGATGGACACGCCCGCCAACCGCGCGGCAATTCCGGGCGCGGATTACTCGACATGGCCCAAGGTGGCGGAGGTCGCCGCGGCGATCGCGTTCCTCGCCAGTCCGCACAACACGCTCACCACCGGCGCGCTGCTGCCGGTGTATGGAAAAGCCTGAACATGAATGTCGCCCAGATCATCCTGCTCATCGTGCTGGTTTACGCATCGATCGGATTCGTGGTGGCGCTGGCGTTTGTGTGCCGGGGCATCACGCGCGTCGATGTCGCCGCAAACGGGTCGTCCAAGGCGTTCAAGGCGCTGATCGTGCCTGGCGCGGCGGCGCTCTGGCCCGTGATTCTTCGCAAGTGGCGACTGGCGAATCGCAAGGAGATTTCGCATGACCCGCACTGAACGCAAGTGGCACTACCGCGCCTGGCTCGTGCTCACGTCGATCCTCGTCGTGCTGCTGACGCTGGCGCTGTTGAGCGCGTGATGAAGACCGGCGTGGACGATGGCCCGATTCCTTTCAGCAACTCCCATGAGCAACGCCTACCGAGTCGTGAACTGGTCGCCCGCCAAGCGAGCGTACGACATCGCGCTGATCGCCGGCGTCGTGTTGTACCTGGCGGTGTTTGTCGTCGTGGGCAAAACCGTCTGGACCGGCGATCGCGCCATCAGCGATCCGATCCTGATCCTCCGCGCGCTGGGCACTTGCGCCTTCCTCATGCTGCACATCATCCTCTGCATCGGCCCGCTCGCCCGCCTCGACAAGCGATTCCTCCCCCTGCTCTACAACCGCCGCCACTTCGGCGTTGCCACGTTTCTCGTCGCATTCCTGCACGGGCTGCTCGTGCTGGGCTGGTATCACGGCTTCGGCGTGATCACGCCGTTTGAATCGCTGCTCACCAGCAGCACGCAATACAGCTCGCTCAGCGCGTTCCCCTTCGAAATCCTCGGCGTCATCGCGCTGGTCATCCTCTTTCTCATGGCGGCGACGAGCCACGATTTCTGGCTGCACAACCTGTCCCCCACGACGTGGAAGCGGCTGCACATGCTGGTCTATCCCGCATACGCGCTGCTGGTGCTGCACGTGGCGCTGGGCGCGCTGATTTCAGAAAAGAGCCTGGCGTATCCACTGCTGCTGCTGGCGGGCGTGATTGTGGTCGTGGGGCTGCATCTGATGGCGGGCCGGCGCGAGACGCGGCGAGATCGCGGCGAAGTGAATGTCGAGGCGGAGTGGGTGGATGTCGGCAGCGTCGATGACATCCGCGAGGGCCGGGCGATGACCGTGTGCCTGCCCGGCAAGGAGCGCGTCGCGGTGTATCGCTACGGGCGAAAAATCTCCGCGCTGACGAACGTATGCGTGCATCAGGGCGGGCCGCTGGGCGAAGGCAAGATCGTGGACGGCTGCGTGACCTGCCCGTGGCACGGCTACCAGTACCAGCCTCACAACGGCCAATCGCCGCCGCCGTTCACGGAAAAAATCGCCACGTTCCGCGTAAAGCTGAACGGCCGGCGCATTCTGCTCGATCCGTCGCCGCTGCCGGCGGGCACCACGGTCGAACCGGCGACATTCGAAGACACCACGGGAGATGCGACATGAGCGACACGGACACCACGAACACCAACGAGTCGCAGGACGACTTCTTCGTCGGATATCTGCCGGTGCCGGCAAATCTCTCGCGCTGGCTGCGGCGCATGACGCTGCTGACGCTGGCGCTGGTCGCGGCGGCGGCGGCGGTGATCGCGGGCATGCAGCGGAACCCCGGCGAAGGCGTGTGGACCATCGATCAGCAGGAGGCGTGGGAAGGCGTGCTGGTCGCACGGCCGTATCCGATGCTGCGCATGACGCGCGGCGGCGAGACGCGCACGATCCTGCTCGTGTCGGAAGGGAAAGTCGGCGCGGGCGAACAAGCCGGCGCCTTCGACGGAAAGGCCGTGCGCATTCGCGGCACACTGGTGAAGCGCGACGGCAGGCACCTGGTTGAACTCGTAGCGGAACCGGATGCTGTCGCCTTGATCGGCGGCGCGGATGCCGTCGGCAAGAACGTGGAAGCTGCGAAGCCGGCGCCGGCGCCGTGGCAGCGCGTGGAACTGCGCGGCGAGATCATCGATCCGAAGTGTTATCTCGGCGTGATGAAACCCGGCGAAGGCAAGACGCACAAGGCGTGTGCCGCGCTGTGCCTGCGCGGCGGCATTCCGCCGATGTTCGTCAGCCTCGGTGACACAAGCGAGCGCCGCTATTTCCTCATCGTTTCAGAATCGGGCGGACCGGCGACCGGCGACGAACTGGAGTCGCTGATCGCCCACGTCGGCGAAGCGGTGCGAGTGAAGGGCGAGACCGCCGCATGGGGCGATGTGACGCTGCTCAAACTGCGGGGAAGCGATGTCGAACGCGACTGAGATCACCGTGACAACGGCGATGACGCGCAGACCACCCGATGCGCCGGCGGCAGCCGGACCCTGCGGCTCGCTGCGGCTCGGCGGCGGACGCTTTCGCAAGACAGGCGATACAATCTCCGCCTGGAGCCATCACGCCATGTCCACTTCGACAAGCACCACCGACGAGCAGCGCCTGATCGAGCGCCTGCGCAGCGGCGATGACGCGGCATACGAAACGCTGGTGACCAGCTACGGCCCGCGCATGCTCGCCGTGGCGCGACGCTACCTGCACGACGAATCCGACGCGCAGGACGCCTTGCAGGACGCATTCATCTCGGTGTTCAAGCACATCGACCGGTTCGCCGGCCAATCCGCGCTGGGCACCTGGCTTCACACCATCGTCGTGCGCTCGTCGCTGATGAAACTGCGCACCTACCGCAGCCAGCAGAAAGCCTCGATCGAGGAATTGTTGCCGACATTCGAAGGCAACTTCGACCATCGTCTTGATGCCCGCGGGCCGTGGAAAGGCACCGCTCAGAGCACCGCTGAAAGCGACGAGATTCGCGCCCTGGTGCGCAAAGGCATCGATCAGTTGCCCGAAATCTACCGCGTGGTCCTGCTGCTGCGCGATATCGAAGGCCTGGACACGGAAGAGACGGCGGGCCTGCTGGGCCTGACCACCAACGTCATTACTACCGGGAGCATGATACATTGAACATCTCCTCATCTGCCGCATATCTCACGT
>CAYRPN010000063.1:0-30700 GCA_964426135.1 uncultured Phycisphaeraceae bacterium
AGGGGGCAAGGCCCCGGAAAATTTGGCAGACCCCTTCGCTCCCGGCCGGACGACTTGGAAAGTCGTCCCACAGGCGATGTTGATCCTGCACGGCGCCTAAGCCGCATCTCGTCAGTCGATCGCCCGCCGACACGCGTCAATCGTCTTCATCCCTGTTCCACAATTGCAGCATCGCCCACGCGCAGGCTGCTTCGCTGCCCTTGCGTCCGATGCTGTCGCGCAGCGCCACGACCGGCACGCCCGGCAACATCTGGGCCGCCACGCGCGCCGCGATGAAATCGCCGCTGCCCGTGACAATCACACGCCCGAGTTGCTTGCCCGCATTGCCCGCCTTGCGCGCCTTGCTCGCCTTGCGCGTGCCGAAGCAGCGATGAAGGGTCAGGCTCACCCCGGCCGCGACCCGTTCATCCACCCCGCGCGAGTATTCCTCCGCCAGTTGCAGCGCCCGTGAATCCGCGGCGTCACCGGCGATGCCGCGATCGCTGCCGATCATGCGCAGCACGCGGTTCACCGAGTCCTTCCGCGTGAGGGGCCGTCCGTCGGCCGTATCGCGGCGGCGCGGTTGCTGCGGGCGCTCGCCGGTCAGCACGTACACATCCGCCGTGGTGGCGAATCGCTCCGCCATCACGGGCACGCAACGACTTCGCCGGCGGCGAATCGGAATCGCCATCAGCGGCGTGCGGTCCGCGCCGACATACACGAGCTCGCCGCGCCGCAACCGGTCCGCGTCGGTGCGAGCGGCGCGGATGCGGCCGCGGTCGAGGACGATGATGTCGGTGGTCGTCGAACCGATGTCGATCACCAGCGAAGCGTCCAGCGGATACAGCCGCGCCAGCCACGCCGCCTGCACGTGCCAGTTCGCCGACGCCGCCGCCAGCGGATCGCGCCGCACCTGCGCCGGTTCAAGGCGTTGCCCCGCCGTCGACCACACCCGCACCGGGCGCTCGCCGGCGAAATCGCAGACCGCGTCGAGCACCGTCAGGACGCCGGCCGCGCGTGTCGCGAAGCAATCGCAGAGTTCAGCCGTCATCGTCACCAGCACGACATTCGCGCAGGGCCAGCCCGCCACGGCTTCGTTCAGCTTCGCCCGCAGCTGCGCCGGCTCCATCCACAGCGCGAACGGCAGCGTGCGCACCAACGTCTGCCGGCCGATGTCGCGCGTCCGGCTCATCGGCGCCTGCGCCGCCTTGATGTTCGCTCCGCCGATGTCCAGTGCCAGAATCCGCATCGCCTCAATAGTCCTCCACGCGCCCCGTGTTGTCGAACCGCACGCGTCCGCCCCGCCAGGATGGCGCGATGTTCGCATCGAGCAGCATCGACGCGAGATTCACACTGCACAGGCGGCGCAGACCGCAGTAGGACATGGTGACGCGCGGGTTGATTTCGATGACCACGTCCTCTTCCGCGCGGTCGCCCAGCACCAGATCAACGCCGACGAATCCGCGCAACCCCGGCACACTGCGCACCGCCCTATCCGCTAGGGCAATCGCGCGGCCGGCCCGGTCGTCCGCCAGCGGAATCTCGCCGCCGCGATAAGTCAGTTCATTGCCGACGTCGATCAACTGAGCCCCGGCCCGCAACGGAATCACGCGCGAGCCGTGGACGATGAAGGAAACGCTGGCGGGTTGGCCGGCGCAATAGGGTTGGAGGATCCATTTCCCGCCCGCCGCGATAGCCGCATCGCTTTCGACATCGCCGAGCCGATCGCGCACCTGCGCCAGTTCGATCTCATCGCGAACAAGGAACGTCTGCTCGCAACCAGCGCCGTCGCGCGGTTTGAGAATTCCGCTCCTGCCGTGGGCAAAGACGAAGTGATCGGAGTCCAGCAGGAACCCTGGATCGCCGGCAAGGGTGAGCGGAACGGCAACGCCGCAGCGCGAGAGATGCGCCGCCAGCGCGAACTTGTCGCCGCAAAGCTCGATGGCCTGCGCACTAGAACCGAGTGATCGGCCAGACCAGTCGGCGATCGCCCGCGCCCAGTTCAGCGCGACGCCCGCGGTCTCCGGCGCAATGACCAGCGCCGCATCGCACCCGGCCGCCGCCGCCATCACCGCATCAACATCGGCCGCCGGCGTGATCCGCGCCATCGCTCGGCCGTTGCGCATCGTGTCCGTGCGCTGACCGACGCGGGTCAACACCTCGTGGCCCGCCGCGGCGAAATCGTCCGTGACGGCGCGCCACATCGCAGCGCCGGCGTCGGCGAGCGCCGCGGGCACTTCCTCGTCGCAGCCGCCGCCAATGAGGTGTTCGAAGACGAAGATGGTCATGGCGTGCCGCTGTTTCCGTCGTTGCGTCAATACGGGCCGGTGGTGGTTTGGTGAGTGAGAGCGGGGCAAGGCCCCGCTGCTAAACGGCAACGCCGCGTTGCGAAACGTGAGCGCTGCCGGGTTGTTCTGATTCAACATGGCGCCAGCAACTCGTCCACCCACGCAAACGGCGGCGCGATCGCGCCCTGCCAGAGCAAGACGAAGAGCGCCGCCGCCACGAGATCGGCGCTGGTGCCGGGGTTGCGCCGGTTGCCGTCCTCGCGAAGCCAGGCATCAAAGGCGGCGAACTCCTCCCGGCTGCCCGGCATGCCGGGCCAGCCCCTGGCGAAGACCTGCCGGGCGCGGCGCGTGGCTTCCTCGGCCACGTCGCGGCCGCACTTGCGGGCGATCAGGCTGTCCGGCTCGCGCGCGATCTGCGCCAGGTGCGCGTACACGATCGCCGTCGAAAGCGGTGCGCCGGCTTTGATCGCGCTGGTCAGCGACGGCGCGATGAAGGTGAACACCTCGGCGTAGCCGTTGCAGTGCTGCCGCGCCACCGCGTCCCATTGCGAGGCGAGCGCCATGGCCTGCGCGAAACTCAGACGGAGTTCGCCGCGCACATCGTGATCCCCTGCCGCGCCGAGGCCGCCAGGACTGGCTTGGCGAATCGCTTCGTAAATCAACTGGGCATCCCGCTGCGTGACGTCGCCGAGCACCGCGCGCACGCCGTCACTGAGCGAGGCGTCCGCCGTTCGCGGCACCGCGCAGAGCGGCGCGAGCAGGAGCAGCATGCCGAGGTTGGTGTTGCGTCCCACCGCCTGGTTCGTGGCGTGGACGCAGTCGCGCACGGTTTGGCCGACGCCTCGCACCGCGGCCAGGTTGAGAATCGGCGCGGTGACCTGGGCGCTGACGATGAAATCGCGCCAGGTGGTGTCGGCGAACGAAGCATGCGGATGCACATTGCCTGCCTTGGGGGCGCAGACTTCGAGCAGGCACGCCCATCGCGCCATCTCGCCGAGGCTCAGTTCCGTTGCGGATTCGGGCATGGGTGAAGTCGAGTTCGATTCAGTCGCCGGCAAGCATGGCGAACCCCCACTTCCACATGAAGAGGGACAGCGCGATGCCCAGCCCCCCGAGCAAGATGCCTGCGACGCACAGGCGGCGACCGAGCAGCGGCGGATTCGCGTTCACTTCGCGCAGGCCGCGGAGGCCCGTGGCGATCGCCGCGACGCCCGCCGCCACGCCCAGCACCAGCGTCCAGAAATCCACGACGGCGAGCAGGCCCAGCGCCAGGCTGATCAGAGCGTACGGCGTGCGGGCGTGGATCCACGTGCGCATGTGTTCGATGCGCTGACGATCCGCTTCAGACTCGCGGCCAAGGAATGCCATGCGGGCATTTTAGGGGAGTCATGGATGAGCGTCTGGCCTGCCAAGGGTGTGCCCATATTTCCGGGGCTTGCTCCCTTTCCCTTCCAGGGTGGCCGAGTCCCCGGAGGACGAGGCCGGGGGAGGGTCGGGACGAACAGCTTGTTGCGGCATCTGTCACACGAGGGTGGCGATTGCAAACTTGTGCGTCCCGACCCTCACCCCAGCCCTCTCCCTGAAAGGGAGAGGGGGCCGGAATGCGAGCCCCGGAAAATATTGGCACACCCGCGACGCCCGCGGCGCGTCACTTGTTGAAAATGTTCCGGTTGGTGATGATGATCTGAAAAAGAATTGCCGCGCGTTTGCGCGGCTCTGGGCAATCGCGGCTTCAGCGCCATCCGCGGTTGCCTTGCTGCTGGTCCTGTTCCTCGAATCCGCTTTTCAGTTGGAGTTTTTCATGTCCAGGTCACTGAACGTCGCGATGATCGGCTACAAGTTTATGGGCAAGGCACACAGCCAGGCGTGGCGGGAAGCGCCGTTGTTTTTTGATGTGCCGGTGAAGCCCGTGATGAAAGTGATCTGCGGTCGGCACGAAGGGCCGCTGCGGGAGTTCGCCGAGCGCTGGGGCTGGCAGGAGACGGCGACGGACTGGAAGCAGGTGATCGCGCGGAAGGACATCGACATCGTGGACATCTCCACGCCGACGAACACGCACTACGAAATCGCGTTGGCGGCGCTGAAGGCGGGCAAGCACGTTTTCTGCGAGAAGCCGTTCGTGCTGACGGCGGCCGAGGCGAAGAAGCTCGCCGCCGCCGCGGACAAGGCGGGCGTCACGCATTACCTCAACCACAACTACCGCCGTTGCCCAGCCGTGGCGCACGCGAAGGCGATGATCGAGGCGGGCAGGCTCGGCACGATCTTTCACTGGCGCGGGTGCTATTTACAGGACTGGATCATCGATCCGAATTTTCCGCTCACCTGGCACCTGCAGAAGGAGATCGCCGGCGCCGGCCCGCATTACGACCTGAACAGCCACAGCGTGGACCTGGCGCGGTATCTCGTCGGCGAAATCGAAAGCGTGCAGGCGATGACCACGACGTTCATCAAGGAACGACCGCTCGCCGCGGACACGGATCAGGTCGCGTTCAGCGCCAGCAGCAAGGCGGCGAAGAAAGGCAAGGTCACGGTCGATGACGCGGCGTTCATGGTGGTGCGGTTCGCGAACGGCGCGCTGGGCTCATTCGAGGCTTCGCGCTTCGCCGGCGGTCGCAAGAATTTCAACTACTTCGAAGTCTACGGTTCCAAGGGTTCGCTCACGTGGAACCTGGAGCGCATGAACGAACTGCAGTTTTACAACCGCGAGGATCCCGGCACCGACGCGGGCTTCAAGACCATTCTCTGCACGGAGTCGGGGCACCCGTACATTTCAGGCTGGTGGCCGCCGGGGCACATGATCGGTTACGAGCACGAGTTCGTTCACGCGGTCGTGGATTTTCTCAAGGCGGTCGACAGCGGCGGCGGGATTCAGCCGGACTTCCACGACGGCCTTGCGTGCATGCGGGTGCTGGAAGCGGGCCTGAAATCGGCGGCGACGGGGCGGCGCGTCGACTTGTGAACGGCAAAATATCGCGCACATCGGCGAAGATCGCGCCTCTTCGTTTAGGATCGTGACCGAAATAACTTCCCGACTTGGCCGTTTCCGATTCCCCTCCCTCTTAGGGAGGGGTTAGGGGAGGGTCGGGCGCACTGCATGATTGTGCATGAAATCAGGCTGTTTGCCCGACCCTCCCCCTGCCCCTCCCTAAGAGGGAGGGGAGTTCGAACCTTGCAAATCGGGAAGTTCTTTCGCTCCGATTCCTTAGCGGCGGGCCAGAGGCTCGGCGGCGGCCCGCGTGCGGCAACGGCCCGCGCGTGTGGTCGTGGGATTCAGTCGATGCCCTCACGGCGCCGGGCCGCCGATCGCGTGGAGCATTCTTCCGTCCGCTCTTCGAGCGGGCGCTAAACGGGGCGAAGCGCTGCGGCGGCGCGCCGGCGATCGTTGCCGCGTTCCGTCGCGCGGCAATTCATTCTCGACCTGTCGCGGCATTCGCCGTACACTTTGTATCAGCAGCGTGGATTAACCGAGATTCGTCAGGATCAAACGATGAAACGACCCCATTCGCTTCGCGTGGTTGTCACGGCCTTCGTCGCGATCGGCGGCGCGGCTGCCGCACAAGCGCAGCCCGCCGCGCCGAACACCGTCAGCTTCAACCGCGACATCCGCCCGATCATGTCGGACACCTGCTTCGCCTGTCACGGCCCCGCAACGCAGAAAGCCAAGCTCCGCCTCGATGTCCGCGACGATGCGCTGAAGGTCACCAAGTCCGGCATCACGCCCATCGTGCCCGGCAAACCGGAGCAGAGCGAGATCATCAAGCGCATCTTCACGCTCGAAGAAGACGAGATCATGCCGCCGGCGGATTCGCACAAGACGCTGACGCAGAAGCAGAAGGAAACGATCAAGCGCTGGGTCGCGGATGGCGCCGTGTATCAGAGGCACTGGGCATTCGAAGCGCCGGTGAAGGCGGCGCTGCCGACGGTGAACGGACTCGGTTACCGCGTGAACAACGCCATCGACGCCTTCATCGCCGACCGTTTGCGCCGCGAGGGCCTGACGATGTCGCCCGAGGCCGACAAGCCCACGCTGATCCGCCGCGTCGCCATTGCGCTCACCGGCCTGCCCCCGGCGCCCGCCGAGGTGGACGCCTTCCTCGCCGACAAAAGCGACAAGGCTTACGAGAACATGGTCGATCGCTACCTCGACTCGCCGCGCTTTGGCGAGGAGATGGCGCGGCACTGGCTCGACGTGGCGCGCTATGCCGACACGCACGGCCTGCACCTGGACAACGAGCGGCAGATGTGGGCGTACCGCGATTACGTCATCGAGTCTTTCAACGACAACAAACCCTTCGACGAGTTCACGATCGAGCAGCTCGCCGGCGATCTGATGGACGAAAAGGGCCAAGGGCCAAGGGCCAAGGGCCAAGGGGGAAAGACAAATCCGAAATCCGAAATCCGAAATCCGAAATCTAATTCGCCCCTTGACCCTCGGCCCTCTACCCTCGGCCCTCTCACCGCCACCGGCTTCCTCCGCTGCAACGTGACCACCGGCGAGGGCGGCTCCATCGACGCCGAGTGGGTCTTCCGCAACGCCGTCGACCGCACCTCCACCACCGCGCAGGTCTTCATGGGCCTGACCGCCGGCTGCGCGGTGTGCCACGATCACAAGTTCGATCCGCTGTCGCAGAAGGAGTACTACTCGCTCTACGCCTTTTTCCTTTCCGCCGCCGATCCGCCGCTCGACGGCAACGCCCTGCTCACCGCGCCTTCGATCAAGCTTTCGACGCCGGACTCGCAGAAGAAGCAGGCTGAGATCGACGCCCAGATCGCGGTGAAGCAGCAAGCGCTCGACGGAGCCGCCGCCGCCCTCACTTACACCGACCCTGCGGAAGCGCAGCCCGCGCCGGCGGCGCAGGCGTTCGACGT
Organism: uncultured Phycisphaeraceae bacterium; assembly: GCA_964426135.1. Taxonomy (GTDB): domain Bacteria; phylum Planctomycetota; class Phycisphaerae; order Phycisphaerales; family Phycisphaeraceae; genus CAYRPN01. The sequence goes on from CAYRPN010000063.1 coordinate 7,137, forward strand.
GGTCTGGTTCGACGACGAGTTCCCCGCCGGCGGAAAAGTCTTCGCCAGCCCCGGCCATCCGACCACGTATGTCACCGCGCAGGACGGCAAAGTGCTCAGCGGAAAAAAGGCGCTGAAGCGCGTGGACAAAGGCCTGGCGCAGGATGTCGTGGAAGGCACGGCGGCGTTGGAGATTCCCGCTGAGGGCAAGCTTTTCGTCCACGTTTTCATCGATCCGAACGATGTCCCCAAGACACTGATGATTCAGTTCTTCAAGGGCGGCTGGCTGCACCGAGGCCTGTGGGGTGATTACGACGCCATTCCCTGGGGCGCGGCCAACACCACCGAACGCGTGCGCATCGGCGATCTGCCGAAAGCCGGCGAGTGGGTCAGGCTCGAAGTGGACGCGGCGAAGATCGGACTCAAGCCCGGCGACAGCGTCACCGGTTTCGCCTTCACGCAGTTCGGCGGCACCGTGTACTGGGACAAGGCCGGCGTCACCGGCCGCAGCGATCCGGCGGGCGATCCGCGCCGCTCGCTGCTGGCGTTCTGGAAGCAGCAGAAGGGAAAGGACACGGCCGGCGCTCCGGGCGATGTCAACGCCGCGCTCAAGGCTGGGCCTGAAAAGAAGCCCGCGCCGGAGCTGCTGAAGAAAGTCCGCGACTACTACCTGCAGCACGTCTGCGTCGACACCAAGGCGAAGCTGCAGCCGATCGCCAATGAACTCGCCGCCCTTCGCAAGCAGCGCACCGATGCGGAGAACAACGTGCCGGGCACCTTCGTCTTCCGCGATCTGCCCACGCCGCGGCAGGCGCACGTCATGCTGCGCGGCGCGTACGACAAGCCGGGCGACAAGGTGGAACCGGGCGTGCCCGCGGTGCTGCCCGCGCTGAAACTGGAAGACCCGAAGAAGCGTCCCACGCGACTCGACCTCGCCAAGTGGCTCACCGCGCCGGGGCATCCGCTGACGGCCCGCGTGCAGGTCAACCGGCTCTGGCAGCAGTTCTTCGGCACCGGCATCGTCAAGAGCAGCGACGACTTCGGCTCGCAGGGCACGCCGCCGAGCCATCCGGAACTGCTCGATTGGCTGGCGATCGAATTCATCGGCGAGGGCCAGGGGCCAGGAGACAAGGGCCAAGGGTCGGAAGTTTCCAAATCCGAAATCCAAAATCCGAAATCCGAAATCTCTTCGCCTTGGGACACCAAGCGCCTCGTGAAGTTCATGCTCATGAGCGCCGCCTTCCGCCAGTCATCGCGCGTGACGCCCGAACTCTATCAGCGCGATCCTGAGAATCGCCTCTACGCCCGCGGCCCGCGCTTCCGCCTCGACGCCGAGCAGATTCGCGACAACGCACTCTACGTCAGCGGCCTGATCAATCTCGCCATGGGCGGGCGCGGCACGCAGCCGTACCAGCCGCCGAACATCTGGGAGCCGGTGGGCTTCACCGGTTCGAACACGGCCAACTACCGCCAGGACAAGGGCGATGCGCTGTACCGCCGCAGCATCTACGTGTTCCTCAAGCGCACCGCCCCGCCGCCGTTCATGGTGAACTTCGACGGCCCGGCGCGCGAGGCGTTCTGCGCCAAGCGCGACCGCAGCAACTCGCCGCTGCAGGCGCTGCAACTGATGAACGACGTGCAGCACATCGAGGCGGCCCGCGCTTTGGCGCAGCGCATGATGACGGAGCCGACCAGCGCCAACGGCGCGGGCGCCGTCACCCCGGCCGACCGCATTGCGTTCGCGTACCGCGTGGTGCTGGCGCGTCAGCCGGCCTCGGAGGAAACCGCGATCATCGCGGAGACGTTCGCAAGACACCTGGCGAAATATCAGAAGAGCGCGGATGCCGCGAAGAAGCTGATCACCACCGGCGAAAGCAAGCCGAAGCCGGAGTTGAACGAATCGGAACTGGCCGCGTGGACGATGGTGGCGAACCTGGTGCTGAACCTGGATGAGACGTTGAATCGGAATTGATGCCCGGGATTGGTCGCAGGTGCCGGCTCACTTCCCCTGAGAGAACTCCACCGCGTTCCTTTCCAAGGCGCGATAGCGCTGGCCGATCTCTTCCTTTTCCGCCTTCCGCACGACGCCGCCGGGCACCTGGTGGCTCAGCCAGTACTCGGTGGTCAGCACGGACTTCGACGTGACCTGGTCGCTGGTCGCCACGCCTTTCATGACGGTGCAGGCCACCGTCAGATCGCCGACGCGGACTTCGCGTTCCAGCGTTTCGATCTTCAGATCCATCGTGGCCTTGAGCCCCTTGAAATCACTTTCGATCGTGATGCGGACGATGTCAGGCTCGACGACCATTCGTTGTGTCGGCAGGTCCAGCATGAAGGCCGGGTGATCGACCCCGCGCGAACGCCACACCTCCAGGGTCAGTTGAATGGCGCCGTCCTTCACCACCGATTCGCCGGTGTATTTCGTGACTTCACACGGCAAGGCCGTGCCTGCGACGGTGATTGTCTCCGCGCGGCTGGGGCCTTTGGTGTACTTCAGTTCGTCCACCCGCCGACACTCATCGCGAGCCGGCGCGGACGGTTCCGCATGGCCCCATTGCCTGCCATCCCAGCGTTGGCTTCGCACGACCGGCACGCCCTGGGGCGCGCCGGTGTAGTGCATTTTCCGTCGCACCGTCGAGCCGATCGATTGTGACGACGTCGCCGTCTCCTCCATCACGACGAAGGCGCCGGCGGGGAACCGCGACCAGACGGCGTCGGCCAGTTGCTGGCTGGACAGCCTGGCGTAATCGACGGGCAGCGGCGTCGCCGCCCGCTTGGGCTTGGGCGCCGGATCGCGCGGCGATGGACCCGGGGCAGGCGCGGGGGTCGGCGTCGGCACGGAAATCGGAGGCTTGGGGGGCGCAGGCGTGGGCGAGGGAAGAGGGACAACCGCCGATGCGTCCTTGCGGTTCAGAAGAAAACTCTTGGTGCCCGAGGTCAAATGGAGGGTCTGTCCCTCGAAGCCGGCGGTGAACTTGAACGAGGTGCTCTCGTGCGTGAACGTGCCGGTCAACTGCTTGCCTTCGCGCACCGCCTTCAGTGGAAAGCTTCGGCCCGCTCGGCGAATCTCGCCAACGTAGCCGTCGCCAGCCACCTTCACGACCACGATGACCTCATCGCCTTCGTACTCGCCGGCGAATGGATCGACCTCGGTCAGGGGATTGGGGGTTACATCCTCAAGTGGATTCTTCACTTCCGACTCGGCGGGTGCGGGAGCGGAGGCTGGGTCAGCCTGCCCTGCCGCAGACGAGCCGTCGACCATGAGCGCGACCAGTGCGATCAGCAATGTGGTGTGATACCTGCGCATCATGTTCTCCAAGGTGATCGGAAATCGCGGAAAGACCAAGGCCTGCTTTCCGTACCACATGATATTCCTGTATCGACCTGATTCGCCCAACAAACCACCAAGGCACGGCAGCTTAGGTCGAGAGACCCATCGTCGAGAACACTGACCAAGGCCACATGAGGGCAGCATGAGGCCAAGATGCATTTTTATCTAAAAAAAGCGATCGTGAGTCTTGCAATTCCCGCCCGGGAGACTATTTTATCATACAAGCGTGCTAGACTTCCCAACCATTTCCAACAGGAGAATTGCAATGAACATGAAGCATGTGGCGACGGGATTGATGGCTTTGTTGTTGGGCGCATCCAGCACGTTCGCGGTGCCGATCGTGCGCGGCACGGGGACGGCTTCACTGATCGGCAACGACCTGACCGACCTGGGCAACAACGGCGTAGAAGGTTCGTACGTGCCCGGCGCCAGCATTCCGCCCGCGGTGCTGGCCGGATTCGATGCCCGCTTCTTTGCAAGCAGCGAAGCCGCGTTCGGTGGCGGCGAGAACGCCTTTAACGTGTTCGACAACATTGCCGCCGGCGGCGGCAACGCGAAGTGGTGCTGCGAAAGCGTGTCGGAAGCCACCGACGGCTCCGGTGTGTTCGTTGGTGCGGACTTCAGCCAGACCCTGGCTGCCGGTAGCGCGGGCATTCAACTGAACCGGTTTACGATGACCTCCTCCAACGACAGCCCCGGCCGTGACCCGGATGTGTGGGCCATCCAAGGCTCCAATGACGGCATCACCTGGATCAACATTTTCAGCACCACGACCAACGTCTTCTCCGCCACGCGCGACCAGGTTCTGGAGTTCTCCGTCGCCAACGGTGACTTCGGTCTGCCCGCGCTGTTCGACCAGTTCCGCCTCTTCGTGGACTCCACCGCGGGTGACGGCGTGTTCGCACTCGACGAACTCGAACTCTTCGGCGACGTCGTCAACATCCCCGAACCCGCCACCGCCACCCTCGGCGCCTTGGCGATGGGCGGCCTGATGATGCGCCGCCGTCGCACCGCCTGATTCCCCAACCGTTCTCGACAACCTGAAACCAGACAACCCCGGCTCATGCCGGGGTTGTTTTTTCGAATAAGGAGGGATGGGACCAGTTCGCACAACGTCGTGGCGATTCCCTCGGCGCAATCGGCGCGGGCCATCGAGTTCGGCACTGGTCGTTCAACGGACAGGCGCAGAGGATCGCGCCGCCTCCGCCCGTCGCGCTTTCATTTCCGCCACGGTGATGATGCGTTCGGGGTGCTTCTTCTGCTGTGCCTGGAGGTATTCCACGTAGCGAGCCAAGTCGCCGCCGAACTCGGCAAGCCGGCGCTGCCGGGTGCGACGAACCTCTTCGACGATGGGGTCGTTGTTCATGACGGTTCTCGTCCAGGTTCCATCAATTCCTCGGGCGTCACAATTGTAGGCGTGGGCAGGCCCATGCGAGCGTTCAACAGCGCCAATCGACGCATGACAATACCGTTAGCCAGGTGCGCACAGTTCCAGGTAAGCAGGAAATCGCAGGCTCCCAGCACCGCACACGCCAGATGAAGCGCGTCGGTCTGGGCCTTGCGCGGAATGGGCACGTCAACTTCATAACGCTGAGCGAGCGAAAGCATCTCGGACGTGACATCGAGAACACGGAGGTTTTGAACTGAGCGCAATCGTTGGTCAGCCAATGTTGGATCGCCGCCACCAATCTCATCAATGACGGATTCAGAAACCACCAGTTCGAACCGCGTCGGGGCGGATTTCCACCATTCGCGGGTGATCCGTTGCTTTTCAGCAACCACGGGATCACGGCTCGCGCTGGATGTGAGGTAGCTTGGAATCGTACTCTCGATGTATACGAGATCCATACCGCGCATTCCTCGACAGATGTCCGCCAACGCAAGGTTGTTGCCCCACCCATCTATTCCTTCGGACTCCGCAGCACCAGCGCTTCTTTCTCCGACGCGGCGTTGGAATCCGTCGCATCGCCTTCCGTCTCCACCTTCGCCAGGCGCACCGCACAGACCTTGTATTCCGGGCAGCCGGTGAACTCATCCACCGCGGCGCTGATGAGGATGTTGGTGCGCGACTCGGGGAAGTGGAACGTCATGAACAGAATGCCGGGGTTGGTCACGCGCGTGACCTCGGCCTTGACGCGCACCGTGCCGCGCCGGCTGGTGACATCGACCAGGTCGCCGGTGTGAATATCCAGTTCCCGCGCGTCGCTGGGATGAATGCGCAGCGTCTCTTCCTTCGCCTTTTGCAGGAGCGCCACATCGGTGCGCCGGGTCATGGTGCCCACGTTGTAATGGAAGAGCTGCCGGCCCGTGGTGAGCATCAGCGGGTATTCGTCATCGGGTAGTTCACCCGGCTCCTGCCACGGCGTGACGGTGAGCGCCGCTTTGCCGCGGAGGAAGTTGCCGCCCAGGTGAACGATCTCCGTGCCGGGATGGTTCTTGTCGTAGCAGGGCCATTGGAGGAAGCCGAGTTGTTCCAGACGCTCGTAGCTGACGCCGGCCCAGTGCGGGGTGAGCCTGGCGAGTTCATCCATGATTTTCGCTGGATCGATCGGCGGAAGACCGGCGAGCGTTCTGAATTGAGGCGGCGCTCCGGGTGGCTGGGGCTGGAGTCCGCGGAAGCCCCGGCCCTGGGGATCACCGGCCGGGGCTTGCGCCGAGCCTTCAGCCCCAGCCACCCGATCATCCCACGCATCGAACCCAAAGTTTACGCCCATCTTCCGCGCGATCGCGTTGGTGACATCGCCGTCCGTCATCGTGCCCGCCAGTGGCTCAATCGCCCGGCGTACGCGCTGGATGCGGCGATCGCTGTTGACGAACGTGCCGTTCTTCTCCAGGAACGTCGTGCCCGGCAGCACCACGTCGGCGAGCTCGGCGGTGGGATTCATGAAGATTTCCTGCACAACGAGGAACTCCAGATGCTCCAGCGCGCCCACCACGTGGGCCGTGTTCGGATCGCTCTGGGCCACGTCCTCCGCCAGGATGTACATCGCCTTGAGTTTGCCTTCGTGGCTGGCGTCGAACATGTCGGGGATGCGCAGGCCCTTGTTCGTGGGCGGCTCGACGCCCCAGACGGCGCGGTGCTCGGCGCGGGCGGCGGGGTCGGTGACGGGGCGGTAGTCGCTAAAGACGTTGGGCAAGGCGCCCACGTCGCTGGCGCCCTGCACGTTGTTCTGCCCGCGGATCGGGTTGGTGCCGGTGCCGGGCCGGCCGATGTTGCCGGTCATCACCGCCATGTTGATCATGCCGAACACGGTGTTGGACCCGTGACCCGCCTCGGTCACGCCCAGGCCCCAGAGAATCTGCGCGGCTTGGCCGCCGGCGTAAAGCCGGGCGGCCTTGCGGATCAGGTCGGGGTTGATGCCCGCGATCTTGCTTGCCCACTGAGGCGTGCAGCCGGCGAGTTCCTTCTTCAGCGCGTCGAAACCCTCCGCGTGCTGGGCGATGAAATCGGGCTTGATGAGATTCTCAAAAATCAGCACGTGCTGCATCGCGTTGATCACCGCCACGTTGGAGCCGGGCTTGAGCGGAATGTGAATATCCGCCCAGCGGGCCAGCTCCGTGTTGCGCGGATCGAGCACGATCAGCTTGCAGCCGGCAAGCACCGCCTGCCGCATGCGCGAGCCGAACACGGGATGCGCCTCGGTGGGATTGGCGCCGACGATCATCAGCACATCCGACAGATGCACATCCTGGAAGCTGTTGGTGCCCGCGCCGGTGCCCAGCGCGGTGTTGAGCGCATAAGCGGAAGGCGAATGGCAGACGCGCGAGCAGTTGTCGATCGAGTTCGTGCCCATGACCACACGGGCGAACTTCTGCATGAGGTAGTTTTCTTCATTCGTGCAGCGCGACGAACTGATCGCGGCGAAACCCGCAGGCCCATACTTGTTCTTGATCTCCGTGAACTTCGTGGCGATGAGCGTGAGCGCTTCGTCCCAGCTCGCTTTCCTGAATAACCCATCGGGCTGGCGGATCAATGGCGAGGTCAGGCGATCCTTGCTGTGCGCGAACTGGTGGGCGAACCGGCCCTTCACGCAGGCGTGGCCGACGTTGGCCGAGCCTTGCGGATTCGGCTCGATGTTCACGACGCGGCCGTCTTTGGTGTTCACATTCAACGAGCAGCCCACGCCGCAGTAGGAGCACGTCGTGGTCACCGTGCCGTCGGGTTTGCCATGCTCGCGCAGGCCCGGCTCACTCAGCGCCGCGACGGGGCATTCGACGACGCACTGGCCACAGGAAGCGCAGTTCGCCTCCTCGAAGCCCGTGTCGTTGCCGGCGATCACCTTCACGTCGTACCCGCGCCCCTCCATCGCCAGGATGAACGAGCCTTGCACCTCATCGCAAGCCCGCACGCACCGCGCGCAGCCGATGCACTTGGCCATCTCCAGTTTCACGAACGGATGCGAATCGTCCTTGGGCGGATTGTGCGTGCGCGGCTTCTCGTAACGCGGCGTGCGCAAGCCCACATCCTGCGCCAGCGTTTGCAACTCGCACCGCCCGTTCGCGGAGCAATCGAGGCACTCGAGCGGGTGATCGGAGACGACGAGCTCGGTGATGTTCTTGCGAAGCCGGGTGAGCAGCGGCGAATGCGTGCGGTACTTGAAACCTTCGGTGACCGGCGTGTGACACGACGCGACGGGCTTGCGGCCCTCCACTTCAACCAGACACGTCCGGCACGCGCCATAGGGCGCCATGCGATCGGAGTAGCACAGCGTCGGCACCTCCTTGCCGATGAGGCGCAAGGCCTTGAGCACGGTAGTGCCTTCGGGGACGCGGACGCGCTGGCCGTCGATGACGCAGGAAATCTGCGTGGCAGACCGGGAGGCGCCGGCGGTGGATTCGGGGGAGATCATGGGGAGGTCCTTCGCTTCAAACAATCGATGTTTCACTCGGCGAGGCGCCGATAGAGTTCATCATTTCGAGTCAGAACGCGGCCGAGGATCGCGTCGAACTCGGGGTCATCCGCCTTGTCGATGAGATCGACGGCACTTTGCGCCACAAGCTCTTTAACACCGACACCGCGCTGCTCGGCGATCTTTCGCAGGGCTTTGGCTTGATCTTCTGACAATTGAATCTGTAACACCATACGCAGCACCTTCAGCATTGCGTCATGCCAGCCGCTTCAACAACGCCGCGTTCCTCTGAATCGACACCTCGGCGTGGCGACGAGCGTACTTCCGGACGCCCGCTTTCCGCTAGCGACCTTGCGGCGTTGCCTTGGCGAGCCGTCGCCCCTTCGCGCGATTCCGGGCCTGCGCTTTCATTTTCCGCGCGATCGTGCGATCCAGCTTCGCGACGCTCTCCGCGTAACCGGGCGACTTGCGGTGCTTCGCAAATGCGCGTCGAAAAGCCGCCTTGTCCGCCTCAGTGATTTTTGAAGGGGGAACGATGATATCGACGTCGTAGTCCAGCTTCAGTGGTTCCATTGGTCATGCTCCTGAAAGTAGCGTGCGATCAAGCGGTCTGCCGCGGGAGACTCAACAATCATACGCTGGCTGGAGCCCAATTGAACGGCGCCTAGCGTTGCTTTGTAGTGCTCGATCAATTCTGATTTCGCGACGAAAGCCAGGCCTGCATTGAAGCCGGCTCGTTTGCACTCCAGGCACGCGAACGCCATTAGGTTGCCGGGCACGCCCACGTATCGCTTGCCGCGCCCGATGTTGTGCGGAGCGCTCTCCACCAGATGAATCAGCATGTGATCGGACATCGGCTCCATTGAAATCAGACCTTGCACGGACGGCTCGCGCTCGATGCACAGCCCGGCAACCATCCTTTTGAGCTTGACTTCTTCCTTCCAGTCAAACGACCATCCGGTGAGTTTCCGCTGCGATGGCGTCAGTTGTTTCCACCATGCGATGGTCGTCGTCAATGACTGATCTGTCGCGACCTCAATGATGCTTTGTGTAAGCCCGTCAATTTCAATGTCGATCATCGCCATTGCTGAGGCCCTCGACGGCACCGTCTCGGCGATCGGACCCTACACCCTAAACCCTAAACCCTTCTCTCTTCACACCGCCACCTGCCGATACCGCTCCAACTCCTCCGGGAAATATTGCATCAAGCACTCGATCGGCAATGGGATCAGCCCGCCTAACGCGCACAAAGAGCCGAGCTTCATCGCTTCGCACAGGTCCTTCAGCAGGTCCAGGCGTTTATCCGTCACGCCGGTCTCCATCATTTGATCGAACAGTTCGGTGCCGCGCACGGAGCCGATCCGGCAGGGGAAGCACTTGCCGCAGCTTTCGATGGCGCAGAACTCCATCAGGCCGCGGCAGATTTCCACGAGGTCGTCCGCCTGCGAATAGACCACGATGCCGGCGTGCCCCACGATCCCATTCTTGGCGGCAACCGCCTCGATATCCAGCGGCGTGTCGAGGCAGCTTTCGGGCAGAATCCCGCCCAGCGGCCCGCCGATCTGCACGCCCTTGAACGTGTGGCCCTCCGCCATGCCGCCGGCGATGTCGAAGATGATTTCGCGCAGCGTGACGCCGAACTCGACTTCGTACATGCCCGGCTTCTTCACGCGCGAGTTCAGGCTGATCGCCTTCGTGCCGCGCGATTTTTCGTAGCCGAGCTTCGCGTAGGCTTCGCCGCCGTGTTGAATGATCCACGGGATGTTGTGGATGGTTTCGACGTTGTTCACCGCGGTCGGGCAGCCCCACAGGCCTTTTTGCGCGGGGAACGGCGGGCGGATGCTGACCAGCGCGGGCACGCCTTCGATGGAGCGGAGCAGGCTGGTTTCCTCGCCGCAGATATAGGCACCCATGCCGCGCACTTGCTTGATGTCGCACTGAAATTTCGAGCCGAAGAGCGGCGCGCCGATGAGACCTGCCGCGCGAGCGTCCTCGATCGCCGCAGCGACGATGCGCTGGGCACGGGGGTATTCCATGCGGGTGTAGATGTAGGCCTCGTGCGCTCCGCAGGCGTAGGCCGCCAGCAGGATGCCTTCGAGCTGCGTGTGCGGATCGCGCTCGACCAGTTCCTTGTCGATGTAGCTGCCGGCATCCCCTTCGTCGAAGTTGACGACAATGAACTTCTGGCCGGCCCTTCCGGGCGCTTCGCTGGGTGAGTCGGCGACGGTTTGCCACTTGATGCCCGCGGGAAATCCCGCGCCGCCGCGGCCGCGCAGCTTGCTCGCCTTCACCACGTCGATCACCTGCTGCGGCGACATCGTGGTCACCGCCTTTTCCAGCGTCTTGTAAATGCCCGCGGCCTTCGCTTTCGCCACCGTCGAGACCTCGCGGTCGAAGTGCCGCATGAGAACGCAGGGCTTGCGATCAGCGCTGGTGCTTGCGGCGGGCGTGTCTTGACTCCCCTCCCTTTTAGGGAGGGGCTGGGGGAGGGTCGGGCGTGCAGCATTCTTGTGCGCCGAATCAAACTGTGCGTCCAACCCTCCCCCCGCCCCTCCCTGGGAGGGAGGGGAGTAAGACACACCCTGCGTGTAAGGCGCTTCGCCGTTAGGCATGTACACCGGATTCGTCGGCTCCGTCAGGCCGTGCGATTTTCCATGTTTCGCATAAGCCACGATTTTTTCCACGCTGCCCGGCGCGGCACACGACACGGGCACGCCGTCGATCATCGCGTTGGGGCCCAGGCCGCAGTAGCCCAGGCACGCGACATGCTCGACGCGCACGCCTTGTGCGTTGGTGTCGCCCAGTTCGACGTCGAACTCGGCGCACAGCGCGGATTCGAGTGATTTGCAGCCGCCGTAGTTGGACGAGTTTCCAACTCGTCCGTCAGTGCTGCCGTGGTCGTCCGCTGCCGCGCCGTAGGACGACTTGGAAAGTCGTCCTACGCAAGGCCCCGACGCCCGGCACGCTTCGCCGTTGCAGATCTTGATCGTGTGCTTCGCCGGCGTCGTCTGCCGCAACTCTTCGTAGAACTTCGCGGTGGACCGCACATGGGCGGGAGGAAGACTGTGCTCGCGGGCCAGGCGCAGAATGTCGTCATCGCTGACGAAGCCCTGGGCATCGTGCAGCCGGGTCAGGGCGTCGTAGATGGTCTGGCCCTGGCCAAGGAACTTGTTCTGAAGTGCGATGAGGTTTTTCGACATCAAATCACCAGGCAAAACGTGAAAAAAAACTGGGCCTTGAACGAAAACGCTCGCGGATGAAAAAGGTCTCCGCGATCAGGTTGACTCACACAAGTATAGAGGATGAGATGCGAATCCGGCAGAACCTGTTGTGGCACGGGCGCGACAGGAACAGCCGGGAGTCTGGCCAGAGCCGCGAGCGCCAGCGAACGAAGAACAAGCGGCGATCGCCGGTGTTTCGTTGCGACGAATCGCCGCGGATCGCATCACCTTCGCTGCCTGCGCCGCAATATCATGGTGAAGCTGTCAAGGACCCAAGCATGCACCCGTTGACCGAACATCACCTTCGTCTGACTCGTCGGGAGATTCTCGGCAAAGGCTCCTCCGCGCTGGGGCTGGGTTTGCCGGCGCTGGCGCAGTTGCTGGGCCGGGAAAGCGCGGCGCGCGGGGAGGACGCCGCGGCGGTGCGAACGCGCATCGGCGGGTTGCCGTCGCTGCCGCACTTCGCGCCCAAGGCCAAGAACGTCATCTATCTGTTCCAGAACGGCGCGCCCACCCACGTCGATCTTTACGACTACAAGCCGAAGATCGTCGAGATGCACGGCAAACCCGTGCCTGATTCATTCTTCGCGGGCAAGCGGTTCAGCACGATGACGGGCAATCCCACGGGCAAGCTGATGCTGTCGCCGGTGGAGCCGTTCAAGCAGCGAGGCAAAAGCGGCGCGTGGGTGAGCAATTTCCTTCCGCACATCGCGGGCATCGCGGACGATCTTTGCTTCATCAAGAGCATGCACACGGAAGCGGTGAACCACGCGCCGGCGATTTCGTTTCTGCTGAGCGGTTCGGAAATGCCCGGCCGGCCCACGATGGGCGCGTGGCTCAGTTACGGCCTGGGCAGTGAAACCGAAAGTCTGCCCGCCTTCGTCGTCATGACGTCGGTGAGCAAAGGCACCACCTGCGGCCAGATTTTCTACGAGTTTTACTGGGGCAGCGGCTTCCTCCCTTCGCGCTACCAGGGCGTGAAGTTCCGCGGCGGCGGTGATCCGGTGCTCTATCTTTCCAACCCCGACGGCATGTCGCGCCAGGTCCGCCGCGGCCTGCTCGACGACATCGCCAAACTCAACGAGATCAAGCTGAAGGAATCCGGCGACCCGGAAATCGCCACGCGAATCTCGCAGTACGAAATGGCGTTCCGCATGCAGACCAGCGTGCCGGAGCTGACGGATTTCTCCAAGGAACCCAAGCACATCCTCGACATGTACGGCCCCGGCGTTCACGAGCGCGGCTCATTCGCCTACAACTGCCTGATGGCGCGCAGGCTCGTGGAGCGCGGCACCCGCTTCGTCCAGCTCATGCACGCGGGCTGGGATCAGCACGGCAGCATCACCACGGAACTTTACAACCAGTGCCGCGACACCGATCAACCCAGCGCCGCGCTGGTGCAGGACTTGAAACAGCGCGGCCTGCTCGATGACACGCTGGTGATCTGGGGCGGCGAGTTCGGACGAACGCCGTTCCTGCAGGGCAACATGAAGGATCGTCCCAAGTGGGGCCGCGATCACCATCCGTATGCGTTCACGATCTGGATGGCGGGCGGCGGCGTGAAGCGCGGATTCAGCTACGGCGAAAGCGATGAACTGGCGATGAACGTCGCCAAGGATCCCGTCCACGTCCACGATTTCCAGGCGACCGTGATGCACCTCTTAGGCATCGATCATGAGCGGTTGACCTTCAAGTTCCAGGGCCGCAACTTCAGGCTCACGGACATTCACGGGCACGCCGTCAAGGCGGTGATCGCGTGAGGGGACGGGGAGAGGAGACAGGGGACAGGAGACAGGAGACAGGGGAGTGGGGACAGGGGCAGGGGGCAAGGGGCAGGGAACGCGAAGATTTCCTGCCGTTTAGCGCCCGCCCGAAGGGCGGGGTTGCGGGGGCGGGATCACGCGTCATTTCATCGTCGCGCTTCGCATCGACCGATGGTACTGCCATGCCTCGCCGCACGATGAGTCTCGACACTGTCCCCGCCGAAGTGCTGGCGCCGCCCACCGGCGAGGCGCAGCTCGTCATCGGCGCGGAGCATCTGAACCGGGTGGTGCGCGACGGCATGCTCAAGGCGAAGGTGAGCCTGGACATCGCCAGCGCGGACTTCAAGGCGATGCTGGTGCCCACGGCGATGGCGGGCATCGGCGGTTCGTCGCGCGGCGGCAAAGGGCGCGGAGCCGGGGGACGCGGAGGCCGGCGCGGCAGCGCCGAGTCCATCGTGGAAGTCTTCCGCCGGCTGGCGGAGCGAGGGGTGGAGATTCGCCTGCTGCACTCGGGCGTGCCGAGCAGCCCGGCTTTGCGCGAGCTTCGCGAAGTGCTGCCGCGCGGGCTGACGATCCGCCGATGCCCGCGCATCCACATGAAGACGATCATCGTCGACGCGGCGGCGATGTACCTGGGCAGCGCCAATCTCACCGGCGCGGGCCTGGGCGCCAAGGGCGAGCACAAGCGCAACTTCGAACTGGGCGTGTGGACCGAATCCACCGCCCTGATCGACGCGGTGCTCAGCGAGTTCAACGCGATCTGGGAAGGCAGGCGCTGCGAGAAGTGCCTGCGCAAGGACGTGTGTCCGGTGCCGCTGGAGGAGCCGGAACTGGGGAAGAAGCGCGCGGCGTCGCGCTGATTCCCTGGAGCAACGCAGGTGCAACTCCACGGTCTCGCCGTAGGGTGCGTCAAGTCCGCGCGGACGCACCTCGTGGCGTTCACGTTCACCGTGGCGTTCACGTTCACCGTGGCGTTTCCGTTCACCGTGGCGTTTCCGTTCACCGTGACGTTCCCGGTCACCGTGACGTTCCCGGTCACCGTGACGTTCCCGGTCACCGTGACGTTCCCGGTCACCGTGACGTTCCCGTTCACCGTGGTGCGTCCGCGCCAAGCCTTGACGCACCCTACACCGAAGCGGCTTGGTTTCGGCCCGGCTACTTTCGGTTCCGGTTTTCAGCGGTCGAGTGTCGAGGGGTGCCCTACCATCTCCACAACCTGCTCCGATCGCGCAGGGTTTCGTCGGCGCTCCCCCTGAGAACAATCATGGCCACGCTGGTCTGGTTCCGCAGCGATCTACGCATCAGCGACAACACCGCGCTAAGTCGCGCCTGCGCCGGCGGCGGCGAGATCGCAGGCGTTTTCGTCGTCACGCCGCAGCAGTGGCTCCGGCATGACTGGGGCAGCAACAAGGTGGATTTTGTGCTGCGCAGCGCGGCTGCGCTGGCTGATGCGCTCGACGAGCGAGGCATCGCGTTTCACGTTCTCAGCGTGCCGCACTTTGCTCAGGTGCCGGCGGCACTTGCGAAACTGGCCACGGAACACCGATGCGATCGCCTGTTCTTCAACCGTGAATACGAGGTGAATGAACTGGCGCGCGACGCGGCGGTTGAGGAACTGTTCGCGCGGCAGGGCATCGCCGTCGAGTCGTTCCACGATCAGACCATCGTGCCGCCCGACGCGCTGCGCACCGGCAGCGGACATTTTTACAAGGTGTTCACACCCTTCAAGAACAACTGGCTGGCCGCGGCCGAGCGGGGGTTGCCGCTGCGTTTGCTCGCGGCGCCGAAGCCAACTGGACGACTGCGCCAACCGTTGCACGCCGGCATTCGTGGGACTCCACCGCAGGCCGCGACGAACCTCAAGCTGGACTTGTGTGACCCGCGCGTTCGCACACTCTTTTCACCTTCGAGCGTTCCTTCCGAACTCTGGCCGGCCGGCGAAGCCGAGGCGCAGCGGCGCTTGAAGGCGTTCGTCACCCAGCGCATCGGCAAGTACAAGCTCGATCGTGATTTCCCCGCGCTCGACGGCACCAGCACGCTGTCGCCTTATCTTGCCGCCGGCGTCATCTCGCCCCGGCAGTGCCTCGCTGCCGCGATCGATGCGAACGACGGCAGGCTGGCCGCCGGTTCCACCGGCATCACCACCTGGATCAGCGAGTTGATCTGGCGGGAGTTCTACCGGCACGTCATGGTCGGCTTCCCGCGCGTTTGCCGATACCGCGCATTCCGCGGTGAGACGGAATCAATCGTGTGGAACGACAGCGATGCTGAGTTCACCGCCTGGTGCGAAGGCCGCACCGGCTTTCCGATCGTCGATGCCGCCATGCGCCAACTTCGCGCCACCGGCTGGATGCACAATCGCCTGCGCATGATCGCCGCGATGTTCCTCACGAAGGATCTCTTCATCGACTGGCGCAAGGGCGAGCGGTTCTTCATGCAGCAATTGGTCGATGGCGATCTTGCGAGCAACAACGGCGGTTGGCAGTGGTCCGCATCCACCGGCACCGATGCGGCGCCGTACTTCCGCATCTTCAATCCCGTCAGCCAGAGCGAAAAGTTCGACCCGCGCGGCACGTTCATCCGTCAATGGTGTCCGGTGCTCGATGGTCTGGATGATGATGCGGTGCACGATCCGGCGCGACTGCCTCCACTGGTGCGTGGTCAGCTCGACTATCCGCATCCGATCGTGGATCACAGCAAGGCGCGCCAGCGCGTGCTGGCGGCGTTCAAGAAGCTGGCGGCGGTGTAGATGGTTAGAACATCTGAAAAAATATGGATAGGTTCGAGCCGCATTCCAGGTACAATGGAAAAAGTGGAGAGAAAAAACAGCGGGTCGCCGCTTGGAGCGAAGCAACCGATCGGACGGCAGGGGACGCCAACGCCCCTCGAGAACCGAAATCCACGTCGCTCAACCAGCCGGCACCCGCTTCTTCGACGATGTGTAGAGTCCCGGCGACTGGCCGCGGACTGACAATCGAGACCGAGACAGTCGGAAGCGAACCCAGCCAATGACGGTCAAGCGCCAAGCCCAACGGCGCTTGACACAGGCAGTCGCTGCTCCCACTGGTTCGGTCTCGTTTTTTTTTGCACCCGTGCAGCCGGCGGCGGTTGATGCGGATTCTATTTGAATCGCGCGCCTTCCTGAGGTTGATGCCACTGGCAGGCTCGGCTGCCAGTGTTCCCTGCGTCAAGTGCACTGGCAGCCGAGCCTGCCAGTGGCATCGGCGTGAGAATCAAGTGCAATCCGGTTAAGTCGATTTCTCTTCGTCGCGGCCACTTCGCCTCTCGCTCACATCGAGCCGGCCAACTACAATTCCCGCCATGGCCAATCAGCCGGTCAGCGACATGACGACTCAGGGTTTTGAACCGCCTCGCAATGTGCAGTTCAACGTCTTTCTCGACAATCGCGTGGGGAAACTGTTGGAACTGGTGGCTGTTTTCCGAGGACAGGCGCTGAGCCTGGCGGCGCTGTCGATCCTCGATTCGGCGGACCATGCGGTGGTGCGCATTTTGACCTCGCGATCGGACCTGGCGCGGCGGCTGCTGCAACGATACGGCCTGGCGTTCAGCGAGGCGCCGGTGCTGGTGATCGAACTGGACGAGGAGCACGATCTGGAACTGGCATGCAAGGCCATGCTCGCCGCCGAGTTGAACATTCACTACGCCTATCCGCTCCTCCTGCATCCGCGCGGCCGACCGGCGGTCGTCATGCAGGTGGACGACCTTCACCTGGCGTGTCAACTCCTGCGTCGCAGGCTGTTCACGCTGTTGGCGGAGAATGACTTGGGCGACAACGCGCTGCTCGATGACGGCGGCGTGCCGCCGTTGTGACGGTGGCGCGTGCCCCAAATCCTCAGAACCTGAGTTTCGGACAAGGCCCGGCGTCGCGCCGTTAGCCCCCGGCTCTGCCGGGGGTGGCCCGGGGGTTGTCCGGGGGTGGCGGTCAAAGCGTGCACGACGATCGACGCGATGCAGATTTCCCTCTTTCTTTCGCCCGATTCATCTCGCCTGTTCTCAACCCCCGGCGGAGCCGAGCGCTAAGGAACGGGACCGAAATAAGTTCCCCATTTAGCCGGCGGGCTTGCCCGCCGAGACGCCCTCGGCGGGCAAGCCCGCCGGCTAAATGGGGGACCGCCAATTCGCGAAGTTATTTCGGCCCCATTCCTAACGGCTTGGCGGGAGCGGCTTCACGCCGAAACGCGCGTTGCTCGGGCTTCCGGGGTGGTGACCTGTGGCTGAATCGCCTGGGATTTGAGCGTCTCAGCGAAGCCGCGCTTCCGGCGTTCGTCCTTGCGGAGCGTCTCACGGTAGCGGCCGCTGGTGCCGCTGACTCGGTTGCGCAGGAACCGGCAGAGGATCTGCACGTTCTCGTCGGCGTGGAACTCCGACTCCACCAGGCTCAGCTGGTCGGCGAAGTTCAGCACCGTCTTGTTCTTGCCCGCGATAACGATGCGCTCCGATCGGAACAGGCGCTTGAAGGCGTCCTTGAGGTGCTGGATGGTCTCGGCGGAGAAGCCGTGCCGTTCCAGGCCGATGGTGTTGATGCTTTTCTCCCGGCCGGGGTCGCCGTCGAACACGATGAAGGGGGGCACATCCTTGACGACGGGGGTCATGCCGCCGACAAAGCTGAATGAGCCGATGGTGCAGAAATGGTGGACGCCGACCATGCCGGCGACGTTGGCGTAGTCTTCGACCTTGACGTGGCCTGCGAGCAGGACGTTGTTGGCGAGCAGGACGCGGTTGCCGACGATGCAGTCGTGGGCGATGTGGCAGCCGACCATCAGCAGGTTATGGGAGCCGATGACGGTGGCACCCCCGCCGTTGCTGGTGCCCAGATGGATGGTGACGTTTTCGCGGATATCGTTGTGGTCGCCGATTTCGAGATGGGAGTCTTCGCCGGCGAATTTCAGATCCTGCGGCTCCGCCCCGATGGTCGCCTGGGGCCAGATGGTGTTGTGGCAGCCGATGCGGGTCCGGCCGAGGATGGAGACGTGGCTGATCAGGCGGGTGCCCGAGCCGATCTGCGCCTGTCGTCCGACGAAGCAGAAGGGGCCGATCTCTGCGTCAGGGGCGACCTGGGCACCGGCTTCGACAACGGCGGATGTGTGGATGTTGCTCATGGAGGCGGGTCAAAGTCCAAGGCGATCCTGACCACCGGGCCACGTCTGCCCAATGGCGGTAACGGCAATGGTTCCAACCGCAAAACCGGCACACACCGACAACAAAATCCGGTCCCGCAGTTTCCTAACCATCGGCCAAACCGCTTCTAACCCCTGATCTAAAGCGCAGCAGTCTACCAAATGAGGGTACGTAATCCAAGCGGGGTAACTGGCGGGAGAGGTAGGAAAGGGTGGAAAGGGGTTGGGGGTTGGGAATGGGAAGGGGAGGCTTCCACCCTCTTCATGAGAGTCGCGAAAAGCAAACTTGACAAACACAACAAAGATGAAAGAATCCTCCGGATGAGAGTCACGATCACGCCAGAGGCATTGGCGCAGATCATCGAACTACCCAGGGCGATGCGGCCACGGGTTGATGCGGTCGTCCAACGCTTAAAGGCTTGGCCACAGGTGAGCGGGGTGAAGTGGCTGGTGGAGGACTGGAAAGGCTTCGCCCGCATTCGCACCGGAGACTACCGCGTGATTTTCACGTTTGCCGGCGAGGATGAAATACAAGTGGTGCCGATCGCCGACCGCCGCGACGCCTACGCCGACTGACGCCTACGCCGACGTAAGGAGTACCCATGCCCGTTCAAACGGTCACCCTGAACAACGAGCCATTCGCGCTGCTGCCCCGCGCCGAGTATGAGGAACTGGTCGCCCGCGCCGCCGGTGAAAAACTGCCGGCCTATCCGCCGCGGGACAAGAACGGCAACTACCCGGCAGCCGACGCGATCCGCGTCGTGATTGCCCGCGACATCATCACCAGCCGAATCGCCGCCGGTTGGACGCAGGAGGAACTGGCCAAGCGCGCCGGAGTGAGCGCCGAGACCATCAGCCGGCTGGAAGGTGGCAAGCATAAGCCTCAGGCTGCGACGATTGAAAAGATTGATGCCGCCTTCAAAAAGGCGGGAGTGTGATCCGGCGCCAGGCGAACGCAGCCTTTGCCATGACCGTCCAAGAAGGAGTCCCCGCTCCCCAACCCCGAACCCCCGCTTACCCTCAAATCTCATTCAACTGCTCATCATCCACCAGCATGAACTTCACCTCAGCCTCCGCCGCCAACTCCCCTTGGATAAACGCTTTGCAGCGCATGTGCGCGATCCGGCTGCGAATCCGGATCGCCTCGGCTTCAAGCACGAGCTGGTCACCCGGCGTCACCGGCTTACGCAGCTTCACCCGGTCCAGGCTCAGCAGCACCGCCAGCTTGCCCACGTTTTCCAGGCTCTGACCGATCAGCACGCCCGATAACTGGGCCATCGCCTCCACCACCAGCACGCCCGGCATGATCGGCGTACCCGGATAGTGCCCCTGGAAGAACGGCTCGTTGAACGTCACGTTCTTGATGCCCACCGCCCGCCTGTCGCCCTCGATCTCAATCACACGATCCACCAGCAGCATCGGGTAGCGATGCGGCAGGATGCGCGAGAGTTTGCGGATATCGATGACGGTGCGGGTCAGGGCCGTCTCCAGCCGATTCTGCTTGCCGCACTTGCGGATGATGGCGCGGACCAGGGCGTGGTTGAGGGCGTGGCCGCTCTTGAAGGCGATGATCCTGCCCTGGATGGGGGCGCCGAGCAGGTAGAGGTCGCCGATGAGGTCGACGATCTTGTGGCGGACGGGCTCATCGGGAAATCGCAGGCCGGCAGTGCCCAAGGCGCCTTGTTCGCCGAAGACCAGCACATCGTCCTCGGTCAGGTGCGTGCCCATGCCGGCCGCCCGCAGCGCCTTGGCTTCGTGATCGAGGACGAAGGTGCGGGCTGGGGCGATCTCGTGGGCGTAGTTGCCGTTGCGGAAGTCGAAGCTGCGAAGCTGCCGGCCGATCGCGGGGAACCGGCTGTAGTCCAGCTCGTACACCACGTGCATGCCCGGCTCCTCGCCCGGGTCGCAAGGCACCGCCATCGCCATCGCATCGCCCTGCCGAACGACCACCGGCTCGGTGATTTTCAGGCGGGTGCGCGTCGCGTCCTGCCGCACGACGCCTGCTTCCATCAGGGCATCGTAAAACGGCAGGGCCGAGCCATCGGCGCCGGGCACTTCCGGCGCGGTGATGTCGATGGTGAGGTTGTCGATATTCAGCGCGGCAATCGCGCTCATGCAGTGTTCACAGGTATCGACGCTGGCGTCACCGCTGGAGATGGTGGTGCGCCGCTCGCGCTTGACGACATTGCCCACCAGCGCGGGAATCTGCCGCCCGCCCAGATCGGTGCGCACGAACACGATGCCCTGATTCTCTGACGCCGGCCGGAACGTCATCGAAACCGGTGTGCCGCTGAACAGACCCAGGCCTGACAGCGAAACGGGCTTGGCAATGGTGTGCTGCGATTCCATGCGGGGTTCAACCAACATCGACAAGTATAGTGGGTTGTCGAGAAGGGATTTTTCGCCGGCGATGAACGGGTTCGGCGCAGCTTGCGCCTCGAACGCAACTGATCCTCTTCCTTGACGGGAGCATCAAAATAAAATTGAACAGGTCACGCCATGAGCTGAATCTCGCCCAAAGGCGCAAAGCTCGCAAAGGAAGCAGCTTTCCTTGCGAGCTTTGCGCCTTGGCGCGAGGCTCATCGGTTCAGGTTAGGAATCGGAGCGAAACAACTACCCGATTTGCAAGGTTCGAACTCCCCTCCCTTTCAGGGAGGGGCAGGGGGAGGGTCGGGCAAACAGCCTGATTTCATGCACAATCATGCAGTGCGCCCGACCCTCCCCTAACCCCTCCCTAAGAGGGAGGGGAATCGGAAACGGCCAAGTCGGGAAGTTATTTCGGTCACGATCCTTACCCAAACAATTCCATCACCGGTTTGCCGGTGGTGAGTGAGCGGGAGATGCCGCTGGCGTCTTTCGGGTCGTTGATTGGGATTCCCAGTGCGTGGTAGATCGTGGCGGCAAACTCCTCGGGACGAACAGGGTCGCTGGTGACCGCTGCTCCGTACTTGTCGGACTTGCCGTACACCTTGCCGCCGGCGATGCCCGCGCCCGCCATGATGGCGGAGAAGCACTGGGGCCAGTGCTGGCGTCCGAGGGGACCCTGCGTCAGGATCGTGGGCGTGCGGCCGAACTCACCGGTCACGACCACGAGCGTGTTCTCCAGCATGCCGCGCTCCTTGAGATCGGAGAGCAGCGCGGCCAGCGCCTGATCCAGTCGCGGCAAGCAGAATCCCATGCCGTACGATCCGTTGCCGAAGGCATTGCCCATGCCCATGTTTCCGCCGTGCATGTCCCAACTGCTGCTGGGCGGGCCGTTGGTTTCATGCGGCGCCTGTCCGGTCCAGCCGTTGACGGTGACAAAGCGCACCCCCGCTTCGACCATCCGCCGGGCGAGCAGGAGGTTCTGCCCCAGCGGATGCATGCCATAGCGTTCGCGCACGCTCGCCGGCTCGCGTTTCAGGTCAAATGCCTGCCGGCCCTCGACGCGGGTCATCGCGTCGTAGGCCTGCTCGCGCAGGTCTGACCAGTCTGTTCCGATCTTGTCTTTGTCGAGCTTCTTGGATTCGATCTCGCTCAGCAGTGCCTTGCGTCGGGCGATTCGATCCGCGTCGCCAAGATCGTAAATCGGTGGTGGCGAGAACTTCTCCATCGCCGGATGATTGTCGGCCGAGCCGATGAACACTGGCGCATAAGCCGAGCCGAGGTAACCGCCGATGCCGATGTTCGGCGCGCAAAAGACGGAGTCGCCGACGCATTTGATCAGCCAGGCGTTGGAAACGAGATTGCGCTTGCTGGGCCTGTGCTTGGCGACATACGACCCGAGGTAAGGCTGGTCGTCGGGTTTCCCTTGCTGAACGCGCTTCTCCGATTGACCGCTGAGCAGGTTATGCATGGCGTCGAAGTGATTGCTGATGGCGCCCGGATGCGTCATCGAATTGATCAGCGTGAACTGGTCCGTCAATTTGGCCAGTTGCGTGTGCATCTCATTGATGCGCATGCCAGGCACTTTGGTGGAGATGGGTTTGTACGGCCCGCGGATCGTGTCCGGCGCGTCGGGCTTCATGTCCCAGGTGTCCACGTGGCTCGGTCCGCCGCAGAGCAACACAAAGATGCAGGATTTTTCCGAAGCGACGGCGTTGCCTTTGGCGTCGAGTTTGTCGCTGCCCATCACCACGCCGGGCATTCCGAGGCTCAGCGTGCCCAGACCGGTCGCGATAAGGGCTTGGCGTCGGTTCATCTGGATATTGGTCATGCGAACCTCTCGATCAGAATGGGCAGTCTGGAAGATGGATCAGCCGTTATCCGACGGCTTGGATTTCAGTATACATCGGCAGTTCTGATTTCCTTCACCTTTCAGATTTGACCCCAGGGCGCGCAGCGCGGGTCTGCCAACAGTTCCGGGAGCCGCGTTGCCCCTCTCGCTCACCGGGGAACGGGAGCGGGGCGCCGGGTCCGCGGAGCCGGGTGATCGCTCCCTGGAAAAGTGGCCGGCCACAGACCCCCGCCCGGTGAAAACGCGCGATAACCCGTGCCGGTGCAGGCTCTTATCGTTTTGACTGCCAAAAAGGTAGGACACTTTTCGGCCACTTCGCCGGGCGGGCGCAGGATACCCGACGCGGACCTTGCGCAGCGTTACTCGAACGCGCAACGAACAGCTCACGCCCCGGATGGCAAGGGTGGCGATCATGTGCACATGATACCGAAAAACGAACAAACCAGCAAGGTGCATTTTCACCTGGGGCGCCGAGAGTGTGCCAACATTTCCGGGGGGGCGATGAAGGGGGCGGGGTGGGGGCGATGGTCCGGCCCCCTCTTCCTCCGGGAGAGGGCTGGGGTGAGGGCCGAATTACAACCG
Source organism: uncultured Phycisphaeraceae bacterium (assembly GCA_964426135.1). GTDB lineage: Bacteria > Planctomycetota > Phycisphaerae > Phycisphaerales > Phycisphaeraceae > CAYRPN01. The sequence goes on from CAYRPN010000063.1 coordinate 30,217, forward strand.
GCCCCCAATCGCGACGGGTGGCCGGGGCAGGAGAGCCGCGCACGAAGTAAGCGGGATTCTGAAAACTATTTAACGAGTAGGCACATCTTCAAATACCGCAGAATGCGACGAACGCCGCCTGACTTCGTGAGTTCCAAACCCCTGAATCCGCTTACTTCGTGCGCGGCTCATTCGTCGGGTGGCCGGAGCAGGAGAGCCGCGCACGAAGTAAGCGGGATTCTGAAAACTCTCCGACGATCAAATACATCTTCAAATACCGCAGAATGCGACGAACGCCGCCTGACTTCGTGAGTTCGGGTCTGCCAAAACTTCCAGGGGGCGGCATTCCGGCCCCATCTCCCGGATGGAGCGACACAGTTCCGAAGTGCCTGCCGCTCTTGGCGGCGGTTCAAAGTTTCTGCGTGACGACTACTTTTTCTTTTTGGCTCGTCCGGCCAATGCGTACTCGTCTTGTCAGAGCCGGAGTCTGTGACTCCGGTTCGCC
>CAYRPN010000064.1:0-30625 GCA_964426135.1 uncultured Phycisphaeraceae bacterium
CCGATTCCCGGGCGCGAAAAAATATTTTGGGGCGCGAACTGCGGAGGTTGGGCTAGGTTCTGCTTGGAGATCGCTCTCCCGTTCCCCGGTGAGGGAGTGGGGGCCGGCCCATCGCTCCCCCGAAATTGCGGCGGATCCGCGCGCGGAGGAACCCAGGGAAAGTGGCTGCTGCACTGCGTGACGCTTGCCTGCCGGCGAAAGAAACGAGCGACGGACACCCGGTTCAAATCCGTCCCAGCTTGCCGAGGATCACCGTGTAGAAATGCACCGCCGTCGCGATCACCAGCACCAGCCCGCTGTAGCGGTGGACGTCGAGCATCTGCTTCATCTCGTCGGTGCCCATGATCGGCAGCATGCTCAGCAACATCGTGCCCGCCGTCGCCACGCCGCTGATGAGGATGAGCCAGAAGCAGAGCTTGGTGAGCGGCGCGAATTTTCGCGGCTTGACCGGCACCTGCGACGGACCTGTGGGCGAGGCTTGCGAAGGGGCGTCCAGATCGCGCAGCCCGCTTGACGGCAACGAACACGCGGCATCGCCGGCGGGCGGTTTCTCGCAGCAATGATTCCACGGCGCCCACGCAATCGCCACCAGTGCGAAGGCCACGACGAATCCGCCGGCGCCGACCAGGTGCAGGAGCAGCGCCCAGCCATGCATCGCGCCATGCGCCAGCACGGAGTAGAACGCGGTGGAGCCGAGAATCGCCACCGTCGCCACCAGGCCCAGGTACACCACGCGGCCGATCATCCACCATCGCGGGCGCGGCTGGCCCTTGCCTCGGAGCAGCGCGATCAGCAGGTGCAGCACGATCAGGCCGGCGGTGGCGAGCAGGGCGCATTTGACGACCTGCGGATACTGGCCGGCGGGGTTGCTGCCGATGTCGTTGATGAGATTCGCAAGCGTGAGCATGGACGCAGCTCGTGGGGTCTGGTGGAAACGGTCAGTTGATTCGACGCGGCGAGCCGGGCCCTTCGGGCCCGCGCTAAACGGCCATCAACAACAACATAAGAGCGACAGCCGCGGCGCGTCAACGGAAATCACAACCGTACGGTTGCGTCGAGCGATTATCGCTTGATCGCGAAATCGCCGCGCACGTCGCGCCACACCGCGTGCGGATGGCTGGCCGGGTTGCCGGCTCCGTCGGGCTGCGTGTTCACGTATTCGATGAGGAACGTGGGGCCCTGGATGCGGTAGTAATGGCCGACGCCCGGCTTGTCCGCGCCGGCCCAGGCGAAATACACCTTGTCGAATCCCGCCTCGGCGATCTCCTTCATTCGCGCGTCGGCGACCACGTGCGGCTGGTTCTGCGCGTACACGTGAATGATCGCCCAGAGCTTGTGCATCTGCTTGTCGTTGAGCTTGCTCGCGGCGAGACCCTCAGGCTTGTACTCCGGTGCCTGCGCTTCGGCGGCGGCGCGGATGTCAGCGGGCGCTTTCTCCGCGATGGTTGCCACTTTTCGCTGATCCGCGTCGAGCAAGTTCACCAACTCGAACGCCAGCGCTTCTTCCTGCTCCATCACGTAGGTGCCCTGGGCCGGGCCGACGCCCTTGTCCATGGCCACGACGTTGGGATTGCCGCCGTAGAAGGAGGGCGTGTGTGAGATGACTGCGTTATCTTCGACGACGAAATTCAGCGAAAGGTGATGGCCCTCCACGCTCAGGCCCCACTTGCCCTTTTCGGCCGGTTCGCCGAAGACCGTGAAGTAGTACCGCTCCGGATCGCGCACCGGCTCCGGGCCTTTCTGCAGGACTTTCAGGAGCGACTCGAGCTCCATCACCGTGCGGGCCTTGTCGTAGCCCACCTGGCTCAGCGCGCTGCGCAGCAGTGCGAACGCGGCCCGGCGCTGCTTCTCGTCCATGTTCTTCACCTGCATCCCCTTGCGTTCCTTCATCGGGATGAAGTGCCATTTGACGCGCAGCGGCGAGTCGTACGCCATCACGCCGACCTTCTTCTGATCTTCGCTGAGCGTGGCGACATAACGCTTGCCGGCGGCGGTCATCTGCTCGCCGGGATTCACCAGCAGCACCGCCGCCGCGCCGAGTGCCGCGAGCATGGACAGGACGAGAACGATTGTGAGCTTGCGAGTCATTGTGGAATCTCCAGCGGCATCGCCGCGGTCGGTCATGATACAGCCCGAATCCGCGTAGGGTGCGTCAAGGCTCGGCGCGGACGCACCACGGTGAACGGAGACTCAACGTGGTGCGTCCGCGCGGACTTGACGCACCCTACGACGAACCGCCCGCCGCATTCACAATCCGCAGCGGCACGCGCTTGCGGCCCCAGTTTCCCGGCTTGTCCTCGAACACGCCGGGAATCTTCGTGCCGCAGGATTCGCACCAATTGCCGACGAGGTGATATTCGCCCAGGTCGTGCCAGTCGCGCTCGATCAGCATCTTGCCGCAACCGGGGCAGTAGGTGCTTTCGCGCTCCTTGTCGTACACGTTGCCGACGTAGGCATACTTGATGCCCATGTCGAGAGCGATCTGCCGGGCTTCGATCAGCGTCTCGTGCGGCGTGCGCGGCTTGTCCATCATCTTGAAGTCAGGGTGAAAAGCCGTGAAGTGGATCGGCACCTCATCGCCGACGTTATCGAGAATCCACTGGCACATCGCTTTCGTTTCCTCCTGCGAATCGTTCTCGCCGGGGATCATCAGGTTCGTCAGTTCCTGCCAGACGTTGGTCTCGCGTTTCAGATACTTGATGGTGTCGAGCACGGGCTGCAATTCCGCCTGGCAGAGCTTGCGGTAGAAGACATCGGTGAAACCTTTGAGATCGACATTTGCCGCGTCCATCCATTCGTAGAACTCGCGGCGGGCGTCAGGACTGATGTAGCCGGCGGTGACGGCGACGGTCTTGATCCCTTCCCGCCGGGCGACTTTGGCGATGTCGATCGCGTACTCCGCCCAGATCGTCGGATCGTTGTACGTGAACGCCACGCTCCGGCTGCCCGTGCGCTTGCACGCCTCGATAATCGCCTCCGGCCCCGCCTCGCCCGCCAGTGTGTCCATCTCCCGGCTCTTGGAAATGTCCCAGTTCTGGCAGAACTTGCAGCCCAGATTGCAGCCGGCTGTGCCCAGCGAAAGCACCGGCGTACCCGGCAGAAAATGATTGAGCGGCTTCTTCTCGATCGGATCAATGCAGAACCCGCTGCTGCGTCCATACGTGGTCAGCGCCATCCTCCCGCCCTCGTTGGCGCGCACAAAGCAGAACCCGCGGCCGCCGACGGGAATGTGGCACTCGCGCGGACATAGCGTGCAGACCACTTTGCCGGTCGAGGCATCCGTGTGCCACCATTTGTCGGTGAAATACATCACAACCAGGCCTCCGACCCGGAAGCTTCGTGACGAGTTCCCATGCGAGCCACGGCACCGGCGTGCAGTGTCATCATAGGAGCACTCGCAGCGCGGCGCGGTGGAGCTTCGCGCGGAGTGATGTCAACTGATGAAGATCGCCCTGAGAATGAAGAAGAAGACGATGGCCAGACCGGCGCCGGCGGGAATGGTGACGATCCAGCTTGCGACGATGTCGCGCATGGTGCCCAGGTTCAATGCCCCGATGCCGCGCGCCAGGCCCACACCGAGGACGGCTCCGACGAGGGTGTGGGTGGTGGAGATCGGCAGGCCGAAGACAGAGGCGACCAGGATGGTCACCGACGCGCCGAACTCAGCGCAGAATCCGCGGGTGGGGGTGAGTTCGGTGATGCGTTTGCCGACGGTCTCGATGACGCGCCAGCCCCACGTCGCCAGGCCGATGACGATGCCGATGCCACCCAGTGCAAGCAGCCAGAGCGGCACGATTGCCTTGGCGTTCACGACGCCGTCCTTGAAGGCGTCGATCGCGCCCGCCATGGGGCCGATCGCATTGGCGACATCGTTAGCGCCGTGTGCGAAAGCGACGAAGCAGGCGGTGAGAATCTGGAGGTAGCAGAAAATGCGTTCGACTTCGCGGAACTCGGAGCCGGGGTGGCCCTGTGACGATTGCTGGCGAGCATCGTGGGTGAGTTTGTCCACCTGTTCGAGCAGTGCGAGCGCCTGGCTTTGCATGGGGCCATGGGCGGTGTCGGCGACGCGGCGCAGGTGCATGCCCGCCTTCTCCAGGCCACGGGCGACATAGCTGGTCAGCAGGTGATTCTCGGCGGACTGCTCTTCCAGGTGAGCCGGGCCGATGAGGCGTTTCGTGATGAAAAAGCCGATGACGCCGATGGCGACCGACACACCCCAGATGATCACCGGCGAAGGGACCGCCATGCCCCAGCGGGGCCACATGCCTTTGAGGCCCTTCAGGCCCGTGACCGAAAGCATGACGGCCAGCACGATGAACACGAGCAGCGGCGCGACTCGGCGGGCGGCGGCGACCGGGTTCTTCCTGTAAAAAACCTTGACGAGAATGACACGGAACAAGATGTACGAAATCGCCCCGGCCATCAGCGGGGAGACGATCCAGCTTGACCCGATGCGGGCGACTTCGCCCCATTCGATTTCGCTGACGCCGACGGCGACGCAGCCGACTCCGACGACCGCGCCGACGATCGAATGCGTGGTGGAGACAGGCCAGCCGAAGTAGGAGGCGAATTGCAGCCAGACACCCGAGGCCAGGAGCGCGGCAACCATGCCCAACCCGAGCGTCATCGCGTCGAGTTGGGAAGTGTCGAACAGTTTTCCGCGCAGCGTGTCCGTGACGGCGGCGCCAACCAGGAAGGCGCCCGCGAATTCGAGAATGGCCGCGAGAATGACGGCCCGCTTCAGCGTCAACGCGCCCGAGCCCACGCTGGTGCCCATGGCGTTGGCGACATCGTTGGCGCCGATGTTCCACGCCATGTAGAAGCCGAACAGGATGGTCAGGCCCAGCAGGACCGTTGTGGTGTCCATCAGTCACTCGCTCGCGCCCTGTGGGTCGCTCACTTGATCTCCAGGGTCATGCGGATGACGTTGCCAAGCTTCTCAGACAGGTTCGACAAGTCAGCTACCTGCTGGATCAGGCGCGTCCAGAGAAAAAACTCGCCGTAGGTGTAGTCCTGCTCGCGCGCCAGCATGGTCTTGAGCAGCCGACGCTGGATCACATCCGCCTCGTGCTCCTTGAGCGCCACGTCATCGACCATGCGCTTGACTCTGTCCGCCTCGGCGCCGCCGAAGCCGCTTTCCATCAGTTCATCCAGTTGCTGCACCACTGCCCGGATCGCAAGCACTGCCTCGACGTTCTTCTCCACAAACGCACTGAAATCCTGCCGGATGGCGTCGGGGATCGTGACACGCTTGAAGGTGAGCAGGATCGCGATGTTCTCCGCCTTGTCCGCGATGCTGTCCTGGTTCGAAAGGATGTCCAGCAGATTCTCCCGATCCACCGGCATGAACATGCCCTTGGGCAGGTGATTGCGGATGTCGTTCTTGATGCGGTCGGCCTCGTGTTCCAGCCTCGACACGAACTGCGCCAGTTCCTCCAGCCGATCGTGCCGACCCGCCAGCATCTCGCCCAAAGCCTCCACCGCCTTATTGACGCATTCAACCGCCTTGTCCATGTGGGTCTGGAGCGGCACAAACGGCGAGCGACCGAAAAGTTTGGCGAAGGTGCGCATGGGCGGACTCGCAATGCAGCCATCGGTTGCCGACGGCGCGGCGGGACTGTAGCAGATTGTTAGAGGAAGGTGAAATTAGCATTAGGAGCCGCGCAGGATCAACATCGCACGTGGGACGACTTTCCAAGTCGTCCGCCCGAGAGCGAAGCGATTCGCAACTGCGGAGTCAATCCTGCACGGCTCCCAAGCCGGCGGAGCCGGAAAAGTCAAAACAGTGAAGGGAACTCTGAGAAACCCAAGCAGTCTCGCGCAAAGGCGCAAAGCTCGCAAAGCTCGCAAAGAAACGCTTCCATCTTTGCGTGCTTTGCGCCTTGGCGCGCGATCCTCGTGGGATATTCAGAGTTCCCTGAAGTCAAAATGCAAAATGCAAGAGTCAAAAGTCAGAGTTCGACGCTCCCCGTAGACTCTGACTTTTGCATTCACAATCTTGACTTTTCCCATGCAAACTTCTGTGCGCCATGCGCAGAAGTGACGGGGTCAAAATCCAATCGCAGGTTCGGCGGCCGCCCACAATCCGTCTCCGCCTTGTCCGATCTCATCGCTCTCGGTGCCTCGGTGGTCAATCCGCCTTGTCTTTCCGCTATCCTGCTCCGTTCCGCCTTCGACCAAGGAACGCACCATGAGCACCACCCGCCTGAGCCACAGCGAAATTCTCGAGCTTCGCCGCTGGAACACGCCCACGATCTACAACGGCTGGGAGCAGATCACTTCCCGCGACGCCGGCCGCGATGGCGTGAACATCGACGAAGCCACCGACTTCATGCCGCAGATGGGCGCGATGGTGGGCTATGCCGTCACCGTCGTGATCGAACCGAGCAACGCGGTGCACAAGAAGCGCAATCCCGACGGCTGGGCCGACTACCGCAAATACCTGGCGAGCATTCCCGGGCCGAAGATCGTGTGCGTACAGGACCTGGAGAAGCCGCGCACGTTCGGCTCGATGTGGGGCGAGGTCAATGCGAACGTCGCCCGCGCCCTCGGCTGCGTCGGGGCGATCGTGGATGGCGGCATCCGCGACATCGACGAGATGAACTACGCCGGCTTCAAGGCGCTGGCCCGGCGCTTGTGCGTCGGCCACGCCCACGTCGTGCCGATCAAGTGCGGCTGCGCCGTGGAAGTCTTCGGCCGCAAGATCGAACCGGGCCAGCTCATCCACGCGGACAAGCACGGCTTCCTCGCGATTCCGCCGGAGGATGAAAAGAACCTGCTCGAAGCCGCTCGCTTCATGGACAGCAACGAGTGCAAGACCCTGATCGCCGCCGCCCGCGAGTGCGCCGGGCTGTCCACCGAGCAGGCGCTGGCGAAGATCGAAGCAGCAGCCAAGGCATTCGGCGACAACACGAAGGCGAAGTTCGCGCGACGCGGGGAGTTCTGACGTTTAGCGACGGGGCTTGCCCCGTTCTGTTCGCAACAGCGCGAGTATCAGCGCGTTACACTGCCGCGCATGAGCGCAGCGATCGTCTGGCATTTCTCCGACGGCAAAGCCGGGCACGTGAACCAGGTGCGCGGATTGGTAGCGGCGCTGGCGAAACTGACGCCCGTCGAAACGCATGTGATTGAAGTCGGCACGGGCTTTCAGGCGCGTTGCGGCGCGCTGTGGCAATGGCTGCGCGGCTCGTTTCCGCAGGGAACAAACCTGCCGCCGCCCACGCTGCTGATCGGCGCCGGCAGCAGCACGCATCTGCCGCTGCTGGCGGCGAAGCGCGCCCACGGCGGACGCGCCATCGTGCTCATGAAACCGAACTACCCGCTGCGGTGGTTCGATCTGTGCATCATCCCCGAGCACGACGGCGTCGGCGAAGTCGCGGCCAATGTCATCGAAACCCGCGGCGTGCTCAACCCCGTCGAACGCTCCGCCGAGCAGCGAAAGGATCGCGGCCTGATCCTTCTCGGTGGGCCATCGAAACATCATGGCTGGGACGATGAACGCGTCGCGCAGCAGGTCGCCGCCATCGTTGAGCGCGACGCGAACGTGAAATGGACGCTCACCACCTCGAGGCGAACGCCGGCATCGACGCTGCCGTGCTTGCGTGCGATCAACGCGGCCAATCTCGCGATCACGCCCGTCGATCAGACCGGGCCCGGCTGGGTCGCGCGACAGTTGAAGGAATGCGCCCAGGTGTGGGCCAGCGAGGACAGCGTCTCCATGGTTTACGAATCGCTCACCAGCGGCGCGGCGGTGGGGCTGCTCGAAGTGCCGCGCAAAGGCACCGCCCACGGCGAAGCGGCGCGTGTGTTGGTCGGCGTGCAGAAACTGATCGCCGAGCGCTGGGTGACGCCGTTTGAGGCGTGGAAGAAAACGGGGGCGCTCCAGCGAAATGACAAGACACTCGACGAGGCGACACGCTGCGCGGCGATCGTGCGCGAACGATTGCTTGCGTAGGGCAGGGGCGATCACGCCGAACCGCCGGTCCGCACCCATGCGTGCGTTGATCTTTCGTTCTCCCGCGCGGGCCGGCGCCGAGCCTCTGGCCCGCCGCTAAACGAAGAGTCGATGGACATGCGGTCCGGGCGCATTGGACGCATTCCACTGGCCTCCCTTGCATCACCCGCATCCGCCGCGTTGCTTGTCTCCTCTCATCCCATCCATCCGCGTTCATCTGCGGCTACATTGTCGTTCCGAGACAAATCATGCCTGACCGAATGACCATCGTGCAGCTCGTCCCGTCGCTGGAAAGCGGCGGCGTCGAGCGCGGCACGCTGGAGGTGGGCGAGGAACTCGTCCGCCGGGGCCATCGCTCCATCGTCATCTCCGGCGGAGGCAGGCTGGTGCCGCAGCTCACCGGGCATGGCAGCGAGCATCACACGTGGAACATCGGCAGCAAGAATCCGCTCACGCTTCTGCAAGTGCCCAAGCTGCGGCGATTCCTGCGCGAGCAGAACATCGACATCGTCCACGCCCTGTCGCGCGTGCCGGCATGGGTCGGCTATCTCGCATGGCGCGGCATGAAGGAATTGAGTCGCCCGCGATTCCTCACCACCGTGCAGGGCCTGCACTCCGTGAACTGGTTCAGCGCGGTGATGACCAGGGGCGAGCGGGTCATCGCCATCAGCGAGACGGTGCGCGACTACATCACGAAGGGCTACCCGAAGACGCCGGGCGAAAACATCCGCCTGATCAAGCTGGGCGTGGACCCGTCGCAGTTTCCGTTTGGTTACCACCCGACGCCGGACTGGCGGATGAAGTGGTTCGCCGATTATCCGCAACTGGAGGGCAGGCCGGTGATCACGCTGCCGGGCCGGCTCACGCGCTTGAAAGGTCACCACGATTTCGTGGAGTTGATGTCGCGCTTGAAACAGCGCGGCAGCAGCGCGGTCGGCCTGATCGTCGGCGACGAAGACCCGCGCCGCCGGGCCTATGCGCAGGAGATTCGCCGGCGCGTCGCCGAGTTGAAGCTCGACAACATCGTGTTCACCGGCTACCGCGGCGACATCCGCGAAGTGCTTTCCGTTTCCAATCTGGTGCTGTCGCTGTCGACGCAGCCGGAGAGTTTCGGCCGCACGATTCTCGAAGCGCTGAGCCTGGGCGTGCCGGCGATCGGCTACGATCACGGTGGCGTCGGTGAAATCCTGCGCGAGGTGTTTCCCGCCGGCGCGGTGAAACTGAGCGACCTCGATGCGCTGACCGCGCGGGTGGAGGCGTTCCTCGCCACGAAGCCCGCCGCGCCGGAGCATCACAACCTCACGCTGCGCCACACGCTCGACGCGCTCGTGGCGTTGTATGAAGAATTGGCGACCCAGCGCCGCGCGGCCGGAACGGGGCAAGCCCCGTCGCTAAACGGCTGAATCACCCGCATTCTCCATTTTGACCTCTGACCTCTGACCTCTGACCTCTGACTCCTCCCTCCTCCCTCCTCACTCCTCACTCCTTCCGCCCCATGCCCCGCATCCTCGCCATCGGCGATTGCAACACGCTCGGCACGGGTGAACTGACGAAGAACACCTATGCCGAGCGTTTCGCGCGCCATCTTGGCGCGGCGATCACCAACCTCGGCACCACCATGGCCACCACGCGCGAAGGTGTGCGGTTGCTGCGCGATCATCTGTCGGGCCACGACATCGTGCTGATCCAGTTCGGCCTCGTCGATTCGTGGCGCACGTTCAAGTACGCGCCGTACGTGCTCTATTACCCCGACCATTTCCTGCGCAAGATCGGGCGCAAGCTGGTGAAGAAGTACAAGTCGATCGCGCGAAAGCTGGGACTGACGGAGAAGCTGGGCCTGGCGCATGTCGTGCCGCCGACGGAGTTCGAGGCAAATATTCGCAGCATGATCGAGTCTGCAAGGCCGGCGCGCGTGTACCTGATTGAAGCCGCCCCGCACATCGAGGACGCACGGATGCCGTACCTGCGGCAGTACAACGCAGTGCTGGCGAAACTGGCGGATGAGTTTGAGCATGCCGTGCTGGTGCGCTGCTTCGATGAGTTGGCGGTGAACCTGCCCTCACATTTCGCGGATGAAACGCATCTGAACGAGGCGGGATTCGAGATCGTGACGCGGGCACTGATCGCCGCGCACGCGGAAGCGGGGCGAGTCCGGTCGCTAAACGTGGAACCGCGCGACGACCACGCAGCGCCGCATGATGCATAGCCCCATTTTTTCGGTACACTTCGCCGCTTTCCTGCCTTCGTTTCGTGCCACGGACCATTCCCATGCCTCAGCTTGCCGCGTTTCCCAAAGCCTGGCTCGATGCGCTGTGCGTCGATGGCTCCCTCACCGTTCCGCAGTGGATCGAGATGGCGTCGACTCTCGATGTCGACGGCCTGGAGTTTTACAGCGGCTTCCTCGGCCTGCAGAACCGAGCCAACTGGACCGAGTACCGCGGCATGGCTGCCGATCACGGCCTGAGCATTCCGATGTTCTGTTGCTCGCCGGACTTCACGCATCCGGAACCCGCCTTCCGCGCCCGGCAGATCGACCTGGAAAAAAGCTGGATCGACATGGCGGCTGAACTGGGCGCCAGGTTCTGCCGCGTCCTCTCCGGCCAGCGCCGGCCTGAAGTGAAACGCGAGGACGGCCTGCGCTTCGCCGAGGAGGGCATCCGCGCCTGCCTGCCCCACGCCGCCGCGCGAGGCATCACACTGGTCATCGAGAATCACTACAAAGACGGCTACTGGCAGCACCCCGAATTCGCCCAGAAGATGGACGTCTTCTGCGAACTTGTCGACCGCGTGCATGCCACGAACTTCGGCGTGAACTACGACCCGTCCAACACCATCCTCGCCGGCGAGGATCCGCTGGAGCTGCTCAAGCGGGTCAAGCACCGCGTCAAGTCGATGCACGCCTCGGACCGCTACCTGGCTGAGGGCACGATCGCTGACCTGCGCAAGGAAGAGGACGTGACCGGCTACGCCAAGCGGCTGCGCCACGGCGAGATCGGCAAAGGCATGAACGACTACGACGCCATCTTCCGCGAACTGGCGGCGGTGGGCTTCGACGGCTGGATCAGCATCGAAGACGGCATGGACGGCATCGAGCAGATGCAGCGCAGTGCCGCGTTCCTGCGCGAGAAAATCGGCAAGTATTGGCCGAAATGAGCGGGAGTGGGGATGAGATGGAGAGATGGAGAGACGGAGAGACGAAGAGACGAAGAGACAAAGAGATAAAGAGACGAAGTGACGACCTTACGGTACGTTTCGCCCTCTCCGTCTCTCCGTCTCTCCGTCTCTCCGTATCTCCGTCTCTTCGTCTCTTCGTCTCTTCCGCAGTAACCCTCTCCGCTTCACCGACAACATGTTCGACCTGATCCGCAACCATTCATTGGAGATGCAACGATGATTTCCCGCTGGTTCCTGACCGTCAGTTGCCTCATTTTCGCCGTGCTGGCCGCGCCGGCCGGCGGGCAGCAACTGAACCCCGACATGGTGAAGAAGATCGATGCCGCGCTGCCCGCCAAAGCGACGGCGACGCCCGCCAAGGCGCGCAAGGTGTTGATCTACACCAACGCCGCCGGCTTCGTACACAGTTCGATTCCGTACGGCGCTTATGCCGTGGAAGCGATGGGCAAGAAGACAGGGGCGTACACGTCGGTGACCAGCAACGATCCCGCTTCGTTCGACAACCTCGCCGGTTTCGATGCGATCGTGATGGTGAACACGACGGGCGACTGGCTCCAGCCGCGCAGCCCCGGCGGGGAGCCGAAGAAAGGCGACAAGGAGACGGACGAGGCATTCGAGAAGAAAGTCGCCGCGTGGAAGGACGCCAAGGCCGCCTACGACAGGGCCGCGGGCGAGGCCAAGGGCAAGGTGGAACCGCGTCGCAAGGCGATTCTCGACTTCATCAACAGCGGCGGCGGCGTCGTCGGCTTCCACGCCGCCAGCGACGCGCAGTACCAGTGGAAGGAGTTCGGCGAGATCATCGGTGGCTATTTCTGGGGCCATCCCTGGCACGAGAATGTGCCGATCAAGCTCGACGATCCATCGCACCCGCTGCTGGCGGCGTTCGGTGGCAAGGACTTCCAGGTCACCGATGAAATCTACCAGTTCAAGGAACCCTACTCCCGCAGCAACCTGCGAATCCTGCTCCGTCTCGACGGCCCGAAGACGAACATGAAGAAGGGCGGGATCAACCGCAAGGACGGCGACTTCGGCGTGGCTTGGATCCGCGACTACGGCAAGGGCCACATCTTCTACAGCTCGCTGGGTCACCGCGAGGAAATCTACTGGAACCCCACGCTGCTGCAGTTTTATCTCGACGGCATCCAGTTCGCCCTGGGCGACATCAAGGCCGACGCCGCGCCGAGCAAGCCGCTGTCTGCTGAGGAAACCGCGAAGACGAATGAAGTGATCGACGCCGCGAAGAAGCAGATGGAAGAGGACGCGAAGAAGAAGGCGGAGCAGGACAAGGCGAAGAAGGAAGCGAAAGACAAGAAGTGATCGCCCGCCACCGTTGCGTGCCACGTTCTGCGAGCGTGATGAGCCCCAGCTATCGAGCCTCGTTACTTTTCGGGTGGCCGAAGGGTACCGCGGTTCATTAGCTGGGGCTTTTTGTTGACGGACCGAATCCGTATTTCCGGAACCGCAGACCCGGCTCCAACGGGATTTCGATTTGTCTTGTGAGGGCACCGATCCCGTGATAAACTCTCCTTGGTTCCTGTCTTTGTCGCTAAGGTCTCTTAAGAAGGAAAAGCATCCATGTCCACCCTTCACCGCCTCTTCACCGCTTTCGTTCTGCTTGTGTCTGTGGCCGCTCCCACACAGGCCGTGCTGACCGTCGCCAACACCAACGCCAACAGCGATACCGCTTTTGACGGCACGGCCAGCGCAACCGATCTGGTCAATTCGGGTCAACCCACGTTCAGCAGCGCCACGACCACACGCACGCCCACGTTCGGATTCCCCGGCATCAACAACGGCGTGGCGGCAACCGATGTGAACCACTCCGCCTTTTACCGCAACACAGAGACGCCCGCTTCGGTCACGTTTGACCTCAACACCGCTGTGAATGTGAACGGCTACACCATTCAATCGCTGAACACGATCGCCGGCTGGACCGGCGTCAACGTCACGCAGGCGAACCAGAAATACGAAGTGCTCGTCAGCCAGGTCGGTGATCCCACCTTCCGCCTGCTGGGCACCGTGACCAATGCTCCCTTCGCCGCCAGCAGCACCGCCGGCGCCAGCACTCGCAGCATCGTCACCGATACGACCGGTACTCTGGCGACGAATGTGGACCGAGTCCGCCTGAACCTGATCTATCCCGGCCTGGTCGGCAACAACTCCACGCTCGGAACGGTCTACCGCGAAGTCGATGTGATCGGCGTCGCCACGGCAGCCGCGCTGGCCCCGCGCACCAACCTCATCAGTAACGGCAGCTTCGAAACGCCTATCGTCAGTGGATTCCAGCTCTTCACCACCGGCTCCCCATTCGACGCCAACTGGGCGATCAACGGCGAAACCACCCTCGTCCGCGGACAGTTCGGCACCATCGCCTCCGATGGGGCCCAGTGGCTCTCCCTTGAATCCTTTGGCAGCGCCGCCTTCCCCAACAACGATGCCACCATCAGCCAGACGATTACCACCACGCCAGGTGTCGCGTACGACCTGACTTTTGATTACACCGTCCTGGGCAGCGACTCGGTCAACACGCCGTGGCAACTCGACTTCAATTTCGGCGCGGGCGTGCAGAGCCTGCTGATCGACAACACGGCTCAACTCACCATCGGCGCCTGGCAGAATCACACCGTCCGTTTCACCGCCACCGCGGCGACGACGACGATCTCCTTCGCGGGCATCGCCAAGGTCGATGGATTCTTCGGCCCGGCGATTGACAACGTCGGCGTGTTTCAGGTCAACGCGGCTGTTCCCGAACCGGCGAGCCTCAGCCTGACAGGCATTGCGGTGCTGGCGCTGGCGGGTCGGCGTCGAAGGACGGCCTGATACGGCTTCTATCTGATTCTCGCGCCGAAGTTGATGCCACTGGCAGGCTCGGCTGCCAGTGCGTTTCTCGCGTCCACCGACGCCCGCGCTTTGCTTTTCGCAGGTCCACTGGCAGCCAAGCCTGCCAGTGGCATCTGCGCGAGAATCAGATGGAATCCGTATGAGTCCTCATCGACTGAACGCGAATCCACGCAAAAATCCCGCGGCCATCGCGGGATTTTTTTCATCCGGATCTTTGACAGGCGACGCAGGCGACTGCCGTCTGCCGCAGCCTATTTCAGCCAGAGAAAATACACCGCCAGCGCTGCGATCACGACCGCCGCGGGCACGAGGTACTTGCGGTACTTCACGTAGGCCAACGCGAGTTTCATTTTCATTCCCATGGCATGTTCCGGTCAGGTGCAGCGAGAGCCGCGGGGTTCGCAAGTTCACTCCTCCAGCGGCTGCAACTGGATGCGTCGGAACTGGATCGCGCTGCCTTCCATTTGCAGGGCGATGCAACCGGGGTCTTTCGGGCAATCGGTGACGGTGTTGACCTCGACGCCGTTGACTTTGACGGTGACGGCGCCGCGCAGGACGCGGACGTCGAGCCGGTTCCATTCGCCGAGTTTTTTCTCCAGCGGATCTTTCTTGCGGGCGACGTAGCCGGCGGCGGGGTTGCCGTCCGCTTTGCAGGTCAGCCCGCCGAGCAACCAGAAGTCGCCCGCCTTGTTGCCGAGCAGTTGCACTTCGAGCCCCTTGGGCTGGGCCGCATCTTTGCCGCTGAGCAGGAGCCAGACGCCGCTGTCGCCCGCCTGGTTGTCGGGCCAGCGCCATTCGAGGCTCAACTCGTAGTTGAGGAAGGATTGTTTGGTTCGCAGGTAGCCCGCTCCTTGGCCGGCGCAGGCGAGGTTGCCGTCCTTGACGCTCCATGCCTCCTTGGCGTTGCCCAGTGCGCCGCCGTAGACGGCCTGCCAGCCGTCGAGATTGACGCCGTTGAATAGTTCAATGATCTCGGCGAGCTGAATCGGCGTCCGCAGCGGTACTGTTTCGCCCTCGGCCTTGAGCCAGGCTTTCCACTGGGCGGCGACTTCGGCGCGGTTCTTCACCTCGTCATCGCCGCTGCCGGTGAAGGTTTTGCCGGTCAGCGAGCGCAGCGCCGACAGTGCCTCGAACGCGATAGCGGGGTTCTCGCTTTCGATCAGGCGGACGAAGGCGGCGAGGCTGTCGCGGTCGCCGAAGTTCGCCAGCGCCCGCGCAGCAGCCAGTGCGACCATCGGCGAGGCATCGGCCAGCAGCGGCTTCAGCTCGGTGATGGAATCGCGGCCCAGCGCGGCGGCCAGTGCCGCGGCGCCGCCGGCACGCTCGTGATCGCTGGCGGACTTCAGCAGCGGGCGCAGCTGCGGCGCATCCTCGCGCGTTGCCGTCGCAGCGAGCGCCTTGCGAGCGGCGGCTTTCCCCTCCTCGCCTTCGATCAGCGGAAGCAACGCGATCAGATCTTTCGCCATGCCAAGGTATTGCTGCCGGGCGATCACCTTGCACACCGTGTACAGCCGGCCCTGCGTGGGGTCATCCGTGTTCTTGAGAATCTCTTCGGCTCGCCAGCGAATCTCAGCGTCGTTGTTCTTCAAGGCGCGCTGCAGCGCGGCGCGCGGCTGCGGCGCGAGTCCCTTCAGCGCCATGCTTGCCGACTCGCGCTGGTCGAAATCATCCGCGCCCAGTTGCGCGACCAGGATTTCGATTCTCTTCGCCTGCTCCGGCGAAGGCGTGAATTCCTTCAGAAACCGGCGAATGCCTTCGACGCTCGGCTCGATGCCGGCACGCTGCAGGTCGTCCGTGTGGACATCGGCGCGGAGGCAGTACGCACCCGTCAGCACTGCGACGATCAAAAGAAGGTTGGCGATCCATCGGGGCATGGGGGGTTCCTGTTGTTCGCGTGTGCGGGGATTCTTCCGCCAAGGCGCCAAGTTCGACAAACAGCGAACCTTGGTGTGGGATTCAAGAGTGCAGTTTCGGAGCAGCGCCGAAACCGGGCAGCCGTCTGGAGTAGGGTGCGTCAAGGCTCGGCGCGGACGCACCACGGTTGACTGGAGACGCAACGTGGTGCGTTCGCGCGGACTTGACGCACCCTACTCGGAGCCGATGCCAATCTGCGAAATCTTTCCAGCGCGGCTCCGTATTCATCCGAACCTTCGCATCATTTCAAATCGACGCCAAAAATCCCGTAGCACGTCCAATCGAGGTTGTACGGCCCGTACCATGGCGCGCAGGACACTTTCGCCTGCCCCAGGGGGACGAACTCCGCGTGGGCGTCGATGAAGGAAGTCTGGAAGCCGCCTTCGCCGGTGTCGGAGTGATCGACGAAACAGACTTGCGTGAACAGGCCCGACGGACTGCGGACGGACTCGACGCGGTGCTGCTGGAGCACCTGGCCGTTGAGGATGCCGCTGGTCATGTCGACGGACCAGTACATTTTCACGTACCAGTAGTAACTGAAAGGGACTTCCGGATTCTCGCCCGCCTTGAGATATTTGTGATCGCCGGCATCCATCGGCCTGCTGTACCACGCCTGCCACCAGCGGGCGATCCAGCCTTTGTCGTAATCGCGCGGGCAGCGGAGGAGGTCCATGTCGCCGTTGAAATAATCGCGGACACAGCCCTCGTACAGATCGAGCATGCCCATGTGAGGCCAGCTCCGCCCGCTCATCGGCAGCTTGGTGGCCTGATCGTTGGAATAGGCGAGGATGGCGTTGATGATCTGCCGCTGATTGCTGAGGCACTTGGCGTTCTGGGCGACGATCCGGCCCTTGCCCAGGGCGGGCAGCAGCAGCGCGATCAGCAGGGTGATGATCGAGACAACGACGAGCAGTTCGATGATCGTGAACCCGCGATGAAAGAAAAAAACACGGCGGACCATCCAGTCATGATACCTTCGTCAGGTTAAACTGACGCAACTATGAAAAAGCAGACGATCCTGGCGTGGGTGATGCTCGCAGCGCTTGCCGGCTGCGGCGGCGACAGTCACCTGGATGTGGAACTCGATCGCGTCGCGCTGGGCAAAGAGTACCTCGCAATTCTTCAGAGCGCCAAGGACGACGCGAGCGCCAAGGCAGCGGTGCCGAAGATCGAAGCGATCGCCGCCAAGCTTGCTGAACTGAAGAAGCGAGAGGAGGCGCTGGGCGATCCGACGGAGGATGACTTCAAGCAGATGATGGAGACGGTTCAGAAAGGCGGGGGCTATCCGAGCGCGGAGGTCATGCGCGAGCATTCCAGGATCGGGCGCGATGCGGCTCTGCGGGCGATCCTGGCGCCGGCGATGAACAAGTTCAACTAGTGAAGCGGTGGCTCAGCGTTTCTTGAATCAATTGAAAACAGGCTCATCCGGCATTTGCGTACTTGACACCGGTTGGAATGGGCGTTTTGGAGTCGTGAACAGAGCCGGAGTCTGTGACTCCGGTCGATTTGAAGCGGCTCAATGCCGCTTCAAATCGAATTCGCGCCCTGCGTTTCCGGTTGACCGTGCGTCCGCCGCGCCGAGTTTCGCCTCGCCGGGATCGACCCGGCTCGGCGAACCGGAGTCACAGACTCCGGCTCTGACAAGACGAGTACGCATTTGCCGGATGAACCTGAAAACACCGCTCTCTGCGAGCGGTGTTGTTGGTGGCGACCTCTTTCATTTTCGGGCGATTACGCCCCGACCCAGCGCACCTTGCCATCCGCGATCGCCGCGCCGCGGCCGTTGGCGGCCAGGTGCGACACGATGTGATGCACCACTTCGACGCTCTCGGCGGAGCCGATGCCGGCGGCGATCTGGTCGACGGTGTGCGCGTCCTTCGACGCACGCAAAAACGCCACGGCCTTCGCCTGCACGTCCAGCACGGTGGCGGCGGCCTTCTTGCCGGCTTCGACGCCGGGCTGGTGGTAGGCGTTGATGTCCGTCAGTGTCGCGTAGTATCCAACCGCGCGCTCATACATCGCAATCAGGGCGCCCAGCGTGCGCGTGCTCATCTGATCGATGGCGATGCTGATTGAGCCGCGGCCGCTGTCGAAGAGCGCAGCCCGCGTGCCCTGCCAGAAGCCGTTGAGATAGTCGCCGCTGGTGACGCCGGGATCGACATCGATATCGATGCCGCGCGGGGGGATGGCGTCGGTGTGATCCTTCTGCGACACGATGAAGGTGACGAAGAAGTTGTGAACGCCGTCGCGAAGCTGCTGCACGTAGGCGTGCTGATCGGTGGAGCCCTTGTTGCCGTAGACCGCGATGCCCTGGTGGACTTCCTTGGTATTGTTCAGGTTCATCCGCTTGCCCAGCGATTCCATGACGAGCTGCTGGAGATAGCGGGACAGGAGCAGCAGGCGGTCCTTGTAGGGGAGCATGACCATATCGCGGGCGCCTTTGCCGCCGGTTTCGAAGTACCACATGAGCGCGAGCAGGGCCGCGGGATTCTTGGCAGTCTCTTTGTTCCGCGTCAGTTGGTCCATGGTCGCGGCGCCTTCGAGGAAGGCGTCGATGTCAATGCCCTGCAGCGCCATGCCGATCAGGCCCACGGCACTCATGACGCTGGTGCGCCCGCCAACCCAGTCCCACATCGGGAAACGGGCGAGCCACTTGTTTTCGATGGCGTACTTGTCGAGTTTGCTGCCGGCGCCGGTGACGGCGACGGCGTGCTTGTTGAACTTGAGCTTGCGCTGCGCGAAATAGGCCTGCGTTTCCAGCATGCCGTTGCGGGTTTCCGGCGTGCCGCCGCTCTTGGAGATGACGAGGACGAGCGTGCTCTTGAGTTTTTTCTTCAAACCGGTGAGCACGCGATCAAAGCCGTCGGGATCGGAGTTGTCGAGGAAGTGGACTTTCATCGCGTCCGGTTCGCCGCCGATGTTGCCCAGTGCGTCGGCGACGAGCTGCGGCCCCAGCGCGCTGCCGCCGATGCCCACGATGAGCACATCGGTGAACGCCTCGGCGCCGCTGGACTTGGGCGGCTTGATCTTGCCCTTGTGGACCGCCTTGACGAATTTCTTGATCTCGGCCAGCGTGGTCTCGATCGCCTTCTTCTCGCGCTTGGGCGCAAGCTGCGGCGCGCGGAGCCAGTAGTGGCCGACCATGCGGCCCTGTTCGCCGGCGTCGTCCTTCTCGTCCGGGTTCACCTTCACGCCCGACTCCAGCGTCGCCATCGCCGCGTAGGCATCCTGGATGCGCGGTTCCATCGTGGCGAAAAAATCATCCGCGAAGCGGATGCGCGAGATGTCCAAGGCAATGCCGAGGTTCCCGCAGGTGCAAAGATGCTGCTGGTAACGGTTCCACAATGCGACTGCGTCCATGGGTCAACTCCTGGCAGATGATGTGATTGGCGTGAATCCGCGTGAGATCAGCGAAGCCTCCGCACGGGCTGACGGCCGACGAGAGGCCCGATCCGCCCGACGGCGGGATGATACCATCGCGGCGACGGGTCGTGGGGACTCACGGGATTATCATCATTTGCTCACATTGTGTCCCGCCGTATTGCCTGCATCGCCCCTCTGCTATAAAGGTTCGGCCGGGCCGATTTCCTCTCCTTCCTCTCATGTCGAATCGCCGCCATGACCTATCTCCAACTTTTCGTCATTCTCTGTCTGCCCATCACCGGCCTGTGCTACGCCACGCTCGGCTCGATCAAACTGCCGCTGGCGCGCCGGCTCGGGCTCGATGAGGCGAAGGTCGGCGGCCTCATCTCCGCGTTCGGGTTCATGGTCGGCCCGATCATCCTGCTGTGCGGCGTGTTCAGCGACGCCTACGGACGTAAGCCGATCTGGATGATCGGGTCGGTGCTCGTGGGCCTGAGCTTCCTCATTTTCGCCCGTGCCAAGCGCTACGGCATGGCGGTGCTTGCCACCGTGCTGCTGGCCGCGGGTTGGACGGCGATGATCAATGTCGCCAATCCAGTCATGGCGGAAACCTTCCCCGGAAATTATTTCGCCAGCATGAACTTCGGCGACGCCATGTTCGGAGCCGGCGCGTTCTTCTGTCCGCTGTTCGTGGTCTTCCTCACGAAGAAGATGGGATTCGAGAACGGCCTGACCGTCATCGCGCTCCTGGCGATCGTGCCGTTCCTGCTTGCGTTCGGCATCGATCTGAAAGGCGGCGAGCTGAAGGGCGATCTGGGCGAGGCGTTCGCGGGCTTCAGGCATCTGCTCAACGACCAAACCGTCTGGCTGCTGGGCCTGACGCTGATGTGCTGGGTGGTCATCGAGTCGGGCACCGCGGGTTGGGCCAGCACGCTGGTGAAGGAATCCGCGCCGGCGGGCGAGGATGTCGAGCAGTCGGAGCGCTTCGCGGCCGGCGCCTTGTCCGCGTTCTGGCTCTGCTTCATGGGATCGCGTTTCGTCGCCGCGCTGATCCTGCACAGCGTCGAGAATGAAGGCCTGATCGAAGCGACACAGTCGCTGCAGGTCGTCATCGCCATCCTTGCTGTGCTGACGATGATCGGCCTGGCGACGACGCGCTCGCGCCAACTGGTGATCCCGCTGGTGGTCTTCGCGGGACTGCTCTGCGGCCCCTTCTTTCCCAACCTGATCGCCCAACTCGTCACGCACCTGACTCGCTCGGAGAAGATGGCCTTCATCGGCCGCGCCGTCGGCATGCTCTTCGCGTGCGCCTCGGTGGGCTGGACGCTGTTGCCCACAGCGATGGGCTTTGTCGCCAGCAAGAAGGGCATTCGCCGTGCATTTCTGCTGCCGGCGGGCTGCGGCGCGGTGATGGCGGTGCTCATTCTGGTGAACAAGATTGCGCCTTGAGCGCCGATGTTTGTGCCGCACCCGAGCGGTTCGCCGTAGGGTGCGTCAAGGCTTGGCGCGGACGCACCGCGGTCAACGTAAGCACAATGCGGTGCGTCCGCGCGGACTTGACGCACCCTACGGCGCCATGGAGTGCTTGATTTGCTCCATAGGGACTGTTGAAATCCCCAGCCGCTTCAGCCCGTCCGCCAGAATCCTTTCATGATCGAAAGCAAGATCGTCGGGCACCTCGTCCAGATCGAACCACCGCGCGTCGCAGGCATCATCCGCGCCGCGCAAGGGCGCTGTCGCCAGCGCATCGGGCAGAAGGAGCGCGAAGACCTGCGACCTGCTCCACGCCGTCGCGGTGTCGCGCGGATCGCGGCCGCCGCCTTCATAATCGCCCACATGCGTGAGCGTTTCGATGATCGCCGCGACATCCAGGCCCGTCTCTTCGCGCAACTCGCGCACACAGGCCTGCTGCGGGGTTTCCACATCGCCGCGCCATGCCGCGCCGCGCGGGGCCGTGGTGTGCTGGAACCCGCCGGGCAGCGCCCACTTGCCGCCTTCCGTCGGGGCATCGAAGTCGCGGCGGATGAGCAGCACCTGCGGCTGGCTGTTCCGCGCCTGCGTGGACGGCGGGCAGCGGCGCACGGCGATCACATCCACCGTCGGATTCGCGCCCAGGTGCCAGTAAGGCTCGTGCACGCCGCCCCAGGCGTGCGGCTGCCGCAGAATGGCCAGCGCCTGCTGCGCCGTGGAGAACGCGCTGGCCGGTTGCTGCCTGGCGCGGTGCGTGCTGGCGCCGGGCGGGCCGTCGAACAGGAGATAGCGCAGGCGCAGGTTGATCGCGGTTTGAATCTCGTCATTCACAATCGCGCCTCCGCCCAGGAACAGGCACATGCCGTTGTGTTCCTTGACGAGCGAGTAAAGCCCGGCGGCTTTGTCGTAGAGATCGTCGCCGACGATGTGGGCGTGGGTGCAAGCGCACTCCTCCAGCCAGTCGAGACGGGTGTCCTTCACCAGCGTCGCCAGCACCGTGAAACCGCGCGGCATGGCGTGCGTCTGCACCGCGCCTTCGACGCCAAGCCGCGTGCCGCCGGTGATGAGCACCGTCTTGTCCGTCGGCAGTTCTGCGATCAGTTCCGCAATCACCTGCGCGATCTTCGCCTGGTCTTCCTGCGAGAGCACGTTCCAGCTCTTGTTCCACGCGCCGGCCACGCTGATGCACCGCTTGCCGCGCAGCAGTTCGTTGACGCCGGCGCGATCCAGGAGCGGCACCCGCATGGCCGCAATGCGCGCGGCCAGCGCCGCGTCGCGGGCGCGCAGGGCCGCCGCCTTGCGCTCCAGCACGGCGGGCACGTAGTGCTTGTGCGGCGGATCGTCGGGCACCTGAAACGCCGCCGGCTCATCGGTTGCCCGGGCATCGCAGCGCTGGCGGTGATCCAGGTAGCGGCGCTCCGTGGCGCGGATGGCTGCGAAGTCCTCGCTGCGCACGCCGCACAGCAGCGCCGCCCGCGCCTCGAACTGCGGCGTCGTCTGGTAGATGCCGTAGCCATCCGTGCCCAGCACCACCGGGATGCCGGCTTTGAGATAGCGCACGATCGGGGCATCCACCGCGCCTTGAATGTTGTTGAGCGCGAGGTTGGAGTTGAGATTGAACTCCACGATGGTCCCGCTGGTGCGCAGCAGTTGCATCGTGTCATCGTCCACGCCGTAGAGTCCGTGGCCGATGCGCAGTTGCACATCGCAGCCGGCGGCGGCCTCCACCGCGACGCGCACGTTCTCCGGGTAGGCGGGATTCTCACCCGCATGCACGCGGATGGTGAAGCCCGGCCGCGACCGGTGCGCCCACCGCGCCAGGTCGCGAATCTGCCTCTCGAAGTGCCGCGTGGAGTTGTCCTCATGCCCCATGAAGTCCACGCCGGCCAGATACCGGCTGCGCCCCAGCGATGCGATGCGCTCGATCAGATCGAGATCCCATTCCAGGTCGTCGCGCCGGCTGATGCCCGCGAGGAAGCGCAGCGTCACGCCGGACGCAGCTTCAATCGCCGGCAGTTCGCGATGCACCGTGCGCAGGCGGTCCGCCTCGACGATATCCGCCAGCGAAAGCTCCGCGTAGCGCACGCCCATCGCTGCATAGTCCTGCGCCAGTCGCCGCAGCAGCGGCACGAACGCGGCGCGATCTTTGGTGATGGGTTTGCGGAGCCTGTAGATCCGCTGCATCTCGACGAACGGAATGCGCCGATCCAGCGGGATCGCCAGCGCCGCCTCCAGTTGCTCGAGAAATGCCGCCGGCAACTCCGCCAGCGCGATTGGGCCGGCGGTGTGCGGACGGATGCCGACTTCTTCGAGGAATGCGACCGGATACTTCACGCCATGCTCGATGCCGATGCGCACCAGGTCGCGCGGGCTGACGCAGCCGGCGAAATGAACGTGCAGGTCGGTGATCAGGCCGTGGCCGCAGGCGGTCTGCATTTCGGCAACTTGTTGCGGCGAATCGCTCTCGGCGAGGCATCGCGATTCAAACGGCGAGAGGATGTGGTGTTCGCCGGCCATCGCCGGTTGTGGCGCGAATGAGACGCGGCCGAGGGTGAGGTCGCCGAGGCGAACGCGAACGCGGTCCGTCTTGCCGGCAAGTTCCACCACATCGCTGTCGGCAAAGGCCAGTTCCTCGCCGCCCGTCGCCAGTCGCAGGCCGCGCTTGATCGCTTTGTGCAGCAAGGATCGCCGGCTGCCGTGGCTGTGATGCAATGAGACTCGTGTGCCGTCCGCGCCGAATCGCAGATAGTGTCGCCCGCCGCTGTCGAGCACGAAGAGTAGATCCGCCATGCGGCGCATGGTAGCAGGGGACTTGCGATGTCTGATCGGAGAAGAGCGGGGCAAGCCCCGTCGCTAAACGCGTGCAGCCGCGCTGCGCACAAACCACGCGCGAAATCACGACCCTACACCCTACACCCTACACCCTAAACCCTTCTCTCTACACCCTTCTCCCCACACCCTATGATGTCGCTTTCGTTTCTCTCACCCACGGCGCCCCACCATGTCCATCGATCGTCCCACCATTCTCATCGGCGACCAGGAATGGGAACTGCGCGTCGCGATTCCTGGCAAGATTCTCCCCGAGGCGAAGTGGAGCGATGTGCCCAAAGAGACGCGCCTGCCCGGCGGCGAACTGAAGGCCGCCGACATCGCGCCGGAGGGATTCACAGGGCCGCTGGTCATCGATCTCGGTTGCGGCAACGGCCGGTTCTCACTGCTTTCGGCGCTGGCCCGGCCGAAGTTGGCGCACGTGGCTGTCGACACTGACCCGATGCACCTGCGATACCTGCGCCGCCGCATCCGCGAACGTGGCATCACCAACCTTCGCATCTACATTGGCGACGGCGGCGATCTGCTGTCCCGACTGGAGCCGGGCTCCGCTTGTGAAATCCACGCGTATCACCCGCAGCCGTGGCACGAGCCGGGCCTGGCGCACCGCCGGCTGTTTCATCCGCCGTTCCAGTTGCACGCCCATCGCGCGCTGATGGACGGCGGCACGCTCTGCGTTCAGACCGACAGCAAGCCTTACTCGAACTACCTGCGCGGCACGCTGCCGGCGCTGTTTGAGATTCGCGAACTAGGCGAGCAGGAGGCTTGGCCCGACAACCTCGGCAAGCCGCGAGGCCGGCGCGAGCTGGTCGCCACCGAAGAGGGTCTGACCATCTGGCGCTGCGTGGCGGTGAAGCGCCCGCTCAGCGCCAATGAAGCCAGCCTGCGCGTCGCCAAACTGCCCAAGCCCAGCTTCGAGTCGGATCGAAAGGCTTCGTCGCACCGCAAGCGAAAAGTGAATCGCGGGCAGAAGCTGCGTGGATGAAGGCCGCAAGAAAAGGCAAGAGCAGCGAATGCAACATGCAAATGTGAAAAGTCGAACGGATCTCCGGTAGCCAGTGCGAAAGCATTGCAGGGGTGATTCTCTGCCATTAGCCCCGGGCGGAGCCCGGAGGACGGAGTGCCGTTCGTCAACGTATTTATTCGCAGCGGTGGTTCGTTTCGAGACGAGCGATGACGCGCTTGATCGCAAGGGCCACAGTCCCCGGGCGAAGCCCGGGGCTAATGGCCGTTCGTCGTGGCACATGAGCCTTTCGCCTCCACTGGCCAGCTATACTATTCAGAGTCACCGGGAGACACGCCATGGCCCCGCAATCTTCGCGTCTGTTTGGACAGGTCGCCGCCCGCAAGCGGGTCGCCACGCTTTCGATGTGGAGCTATCGCTTCTTCATCGCGCTGGCGATCGGTTACGCGGCCGTGCTGCTGGTGAGCCGGCTGCTGGGCGTGATCCCGGATTATTTTGAGCCCTGGACGGTGGCGATCGTGCCGGTGGGCGCGGTGCTGCTGGGCGCGGTCGCTCATCGCGGCATCAGCAAGCCGCAGGCGGCGCGACTGGTCGATCAGGCGATGGACACGAAAGATCTCTACCTCACGGCGGCGACGCTGGAGAACGCGCCGGGCGAGTACAAGCCGCTGGTTGTCGCGTCCGCCGAGGAAAAAGCCGCGAGCATTCGGCCGCAGCAGGTCGTGCCTTATCGCGGCGGTCCGCGCGCCGCCTATGCGATCGTGTGTACGACGCTGCTGCTGTTGGGCGCGATGTTCCTGCCGCAGTTTGATCCTTTCAAGAAGGATGAGCAGCGGCGCGTGGCGGCCGACCGCATCAAGAAACTGGAAGAGGAAAAGCTGGCGGCGAAGGAGAAGATCGAGGCGCTCTCCAAGCAGGATCTGGATGCCCAGACTTCCAAGGAAGTGGAGCGCATGCTGGCGGAGTTGAAGAAGACCTTCAACGAGCTGAAGAAGAACGACAAGGAGCAGAACCTCGCCAGGCTCAACGAGCAGCAGAAGCAGGTCGGCGAGAAGTGGCGCGAGAACAACGAAAAGAAAATGCGCGAGAACAGCCAGCGCGATCAGCTTGCCCAGCAACTGGGCGGCGTGAACCAGACGCAGAAGGCGCAGGAATGGAAGAAGGAACTGGCGCAGGGCAAGAGCGACGCGCTGAAGCAGGAGATGAAGGAAATCCAGCAGCTTGCGGAGAAAGCCAAGGAAGAGACGAGCGAGGTCAGGAAGAACGAGATGCAGCAGGAGATGCAGAAGCGCATCCAGGAAATGAGCGAGTTCGCCAAGAGCCAGGGCACGAGCAAGGAACTGCAGCAGGCGCTGCAGAAGGCGGCCGAGCAGCTCGCCCAAAGCGGCGACCCGCAGGCGCAGAAGGAAGCGATGGAAGCGCTGAAAGAGCAGATGCAGTTGAGCGAGAAGCAACTGGAGCAACTGGCTCAGAGCGTGCGCGACCAGAAGTCGCTGGAGGAAGCCCTCAAGGCGATCCAGAACGCCAAGCAGGCGAACAGCAAGGATGACTTCGACCCGCAGGCTTGCAAGACGTGCAAGAACATGAGCGATTATGCGGAGCTTTTCAAGAAGCTCGGCGGCGATCAACTGGCGGACGGCAGCGGCGGCAAGGACGGCTCAGCCGAAGGCGAGGGCCAGGGGGAAGGCGAGGGACAAGGCGAGCCAGGCAACAAGCAGGGCAACGGCGGCACCGGAGGCCAGGGCCAGGGGCGCGGCGGCAAGCCCCCGGAGATCGATCAGAAAACGGCGTTCAAGACGGAGAAATCCAAGTCCGCCCTGCACGCGGGCAAGACCCTGATGCAGTGGAAGACGCAGGAAGAAGCGGACAAGGGCGAATCCAAGCTCGATTACAAGAAGGCCGTCGAAGCGGTGAAGCAGGGCGTCAGCGAAGCGATTCTCTCCGAGCAGATTCCGCCGGGCTATCACGAAGCGATCAAGAAGTATTTCGATCAGGTGGAGGCGGTGAAGGAGAAGAAGAAGTGAGAAGTGAAAAGTGAGAAGTGAAAAGTGCAGACCGCCGCGGAACGTTCTTTCTCCTAAGCCGGCAGAGCCGGGAGAAGTCAAAATAGTGAAGTCAAAATGCAAAAGTCAAAAGTCAGAGATTGACGCTCCCCGTAGGCTCTGACTTTTGCATTTTGACTTTTGCATGCACTATTTTGACTTTTTCGATGCAAACTTCTGTGCGCCGCGCGCAGAAGTTACGGTGTCAGGATCTAAACCCTAAACCCTACACCCTACACCCTACACCCTACACCCTACACCCTAAACCCTAAACCCTAAACCCTAAACCCTTTCTTCTTTCTCACCCTCCCATCTGACTCATCGCCCGGTTGCCGCGATTGGAATGCGTCAGCGGTTTCATCGCGACGCAGCGGGTCATCAGGTCGATGATTGCATTCGTGTCCGGTCGGGGCTTCAGCGCCGGGAGCACGCTCACCTCGCCGCCGTCGAACAGGCAGGAGCGCAGGTCGCCGTTGGAAGTGAGGCGCAGGCGATTGCACGTCTCGCAGAAGGGCTGGCTCATCGCGCTGATGAAGCCGAGCCGGCCGCGCCCGCCGTCAAGCTGGAACACGTTGGCGGGGCCGACGCCCGCTTCCGTTTCGCGTCGCACCGGGCGCAGTTCGCCTAGTTCGTCGGCGATGCGCTGCTTGATGATTTCGTTGTCGACCAGATACGCCGCGGCGTCGTCGACCAGTACGCTCTCGCCCAGCGGCATGTATTCGATGAAGCGGATGGTCCAGTCTTCGTCGAGCGTGAGCCGGGCGAAGTCGGCGACCTCGTCATCGTTGATGCCGCCCATGACCACGACATTGAGTTTGATTCTCTCGAAGCCCGCCCGCCGCGCGGCCTCGAGACCGCTCAACAGGCGGTCGAAGGAATCCGCGCTCTTCGTCGCTGCGTCCCTTCGTCCCTCTCTCACTTCTTCCGTTCTGTCGCCGCGCGTGATCCTTTCGAACCGATCCGCCCGCAGCGAGTCGCAGCTCACCGTCAGCCGATGCAGGCCGGCCTTCTTCAGGTCGAACGCGAGGCGATCGAGCAGCAGCCCGTTCGTGGTCATGGAAAGATCGCGCGGTTTCAGCGCGGCCAGCCCGGCGACGATGTCCACGACGTCCTTGCGCACGGTCGGCTCGCCGCCGGTGACTTTGAAATGCTCGACGCCGACCTGACGCGCCGCCCGGGCGACGGCGATGAAGTCTTCCGCCCGCAGCAATTCGTCGCGATCGCCGAACGCCACGCCGCCGGCGGGCATGCAGTAGACGCACCGCAGATTGCAGCGATCGGTGATGCTCAGTCGCAGCAGTTTCACGGCGGACAGGCTCCGGGGCCCGCGCGCGAAGTCGGGCCGGACCGGGGCATCATTCAGAATAGGCAGCGCCACCACCATGCCCGCGATTATAGTGGGCACCGCCGCGCACCGACGCGCACCGACGTGCGTCGCCGATCGTGCCGATACGTTATGATGGGGATTGCAAGGCGTCGCCTGCCGCGATGTTGATTGCCTTGTGATGGTGTCCGCGTTTTTCGCCTCATTCCGCATGTACCACGTCACCTGTCCATCCTGCGGCCACGTCGAACGAAGCGGCTTTGCCCGCGTCGGGGCTGTGTTGGTTTGCCCTTCGTGCAAGACAAAATCGCAGCTTCGCGTGGAGGATGTGAAGCGGCAGTTCCGCATCCGGACGGACGTGGATGACGAACTATTCCGCTGGCCCGCGCCGCCGCCGGTCGTCGAACCACCGCCGCCGCCGGTGCCTGCTGCGCCGGTGGTGGAAGAGCCGGTTCTCGAGATAGCCGCGGCTTTGGAGGCGGCGACAGAACCGCAGCCTTTGCCGTTTGAAGAGGAGCCGGACCACGATCACGAGGAACTGGCGCAGCAGGCCGACTTCGCCGCGGAGGCGCGCACCCGCCGCAGGCCTCGCCCGTCCAACTCCGGTGCCGTGTCCGCCCGCGAGCCCGGCGGCGCCGCGGCGCTGGCGCAAACGCTGGCCAAACGCCGTCACCGCAACACTGCCGTGCTGCTCGTGGGCATGTTCGTGCTGCTGGTGGGCGGCATCATTGCGATCATCAAGATCATGGGCGGCGGCGGTGCTGATCCAGGCCCCATTGCCAGTAGAGATCATGAACGCGATGGCGGGCAGGTCGATAGCGGGAAAGATGGCTCATCGCCCATCACCGACGGCGCCAAGCCCAAGGACGCCGTTGCCAAGGATGGCTCGCCGAAGGATGGCGCCTCGAAGGACACCGTCGCAGTGAAGGACGGCACGGCGATCAAGGATGGCGTGAAACCCGATCCGACGAAAGACAAGAACCCCTCGCCGCCGCAGCCGGTGCCCGTGGCCCGCGTTGATGCGGCGCCGTTCGGCATCGATGCGTGGCAGCCGGTGAATGAGCCGTTCCGCATGATCGAGCCGACGACCCGGGTCGCGCTGATGAATGAAATGCGGGAGACCACGACCACCGGCGATCAGGCGATCAAGGCCGAAGTCGCCAGCCAGGGTGTGATTCCATCGGCGCTGGTCAGCGTGTCCCTCGTGAATGATGAAGATCGCGTCGTGGCCCGGTTCGAGCGGCCCGTGGTGCTGCTGGACGGCAAGAAGAATCGGCCGGTGAATGTCGTCATTCCGCGCGACCTGATCAACTCGTCGCTGACGGTGCACGCCGCGGTCATGCCGCTGGATACGCAGATCAAGCGCATCGCGATGTTCGACGACGCGCTGGCGACGGTGCTGGAGCCCGGCAAATCGCCCGTGCTGAAACTGGCGGCGATCAACACGTCCGACTTCGTCCTGCGCGACTGCGTCTTCGTGATTCAGGCGATCGACGCCGCCGGCCACCTGCAGCGGCAGTGGCGGCTGCGCTATCCGAATCCCGTCAACGCGAAACAGTGGGTGCGCTTTGAAGTGCAGCTTGTCGGTGAACTGGCGGCCATGCCCGCCGAGTGGCGCACGCTGGCGGCCGGCATCCCCGACGGCGAGGCGGTCGTGAAGCCCCCGACACCCGATCCGGTCAAGCTCGATCCGGAAGAGCGCGACCCGCGCCCGCAGCCGCCGAGGCG
This sequence comes from uncultured Phycisphaeraceae bacterium, assembly GCA_964426135.1. Taxonomy (GTDB): domain Bacteria; phylum Planctomycetota; class Phycisphaerae; order Phycisphaerales; family Phycisphaeraceae; genus CAYRPN01. Next base: position 29,604 of record CAYRPN010000064.1, read on the forward strand.
CAGGCCGGGCATTTTTGATTTTTGAAGTTTTAAGGTTTCGAAGGTTCAATGTTACGGAGTTTCAAAGTTTCGGAGTTTCGGAGTGAAGTCGGCATGAGACTTTGAAGCTCTGGAACTCTGAAACTTTGAAACTGTGAAACTCTCCCCTCACAAGTCGATCCTCCTCTACGGCGGCACGTTTGATCCGCCGCATGTGGCCCACCTCGTGCTGCCGCAACTGGCGCGCGAGGCGATCAGCGCCGACGTCGTCGCCTACATCCCAGCCGCCCACGCTCCGCATAAACCCGGCGTCAAACCTACCGCGGCGAAACACCGGCTCGCCATGCTCCGCCTTGCCCTGCGCGGCGTGAAGCATGCAACCATTCTCACCGATGAACTCGACCGCGCTGCTGAGGGCTCAGGCGGCCCCAGCTACACCGTCGACACGCTCGAAGCCCTGCGACACAGACTCGGCCCCGGCCCCGTGCTGCGCCTGCTCATCGGCGCGGACAACCTGCGCATCTTCGACACCTGGAAGAATCCCGCGCGGATCATCGAACTGGCGGAGCCCGTCGTCATGGTGCGCCCGCCGGATACGAAGGAGTCGCTGCTGAAATCGCTGCCGCGCGGGTATTCGAGAAAAGAGTGGGCGCCGCGTCTTGTCGACCTGCCGCTATTCGACCTCAGCGCGACGCAGATTCGCAGACGCGCCGCGGAGGGCAAGGCGATCGCGGGCATGGTGACGCCGGCAGTGGAGCGGTATATCGCGAAGCACCGGCTGTATCGCTGAAGTGAGGCGAGACAAAATTGGCTCCGGTCCCCTCTCCCTCCGGGAGAGGGTTAGGGTGAGGGCTGGAGAATCTCGTGCGCCCGATGTGAAACGAAACGTCGGAACACCAAGTCCAGACCTGAGTTCCGGATATGCCGAAGCAAGAAGCGGCCTCCAGCCGACAAGGGTGTTGTCACGACAACCCAACGGTGAGGAGTTGTGCAAGATTAACTCCGCAGATTCGAATCGCTTCGCTCCCAGCCGGACGACTTGG